>NZ_CP159486.1:0-689215 GCF_041902845.1 Limibacterium fermenti | reverse complement strand
ACGGGGTATTCGAACTGTTTTTCGGCGTCGGCAACTTTTCGGGCGACAATGTCGCGCACTTTGCCCACTTGGGGGGAATGCTCTTCGGAATATTTATGATATTGTATTGGAGAAAAAAAGACAAATTACATGGCGGATTTTATTGAACAATTAAAATATAAGTACAAAACCGGCGATGTGATGACGAAACTCATTTTCATCAATGTGCTGGTATTCCTTTTTATCAAGGTCATCCATGTGGTTTTCACCTTGTTCAATGTGCACTCGGAAGGCTTGATCACGTATTTGGGAGTCCCGTCGGACATTGGCGAATTGCTGTTTTTGTTTTGGACGCCTATTACGTACATGTTCGTACATGAAGGGTTCCTGCATCTGCTTTTTAATATGCTTTGGTTGTATTGGTTCGGAAAGATTTTCCTGCAATACTTTTCGGGGCGCACGTTGGGGAGCCTTTATGTGTTGGGCGGATTGGCCGGCGCCTTATTATATGTGGCGGCGTTCAATACCCTGCCTTATTACGTGAATATGGGCCCGGGATGGATGATCGGCGCTTCGGCGGCGGTAATGGCTATCGTGATGGCGGCGGCGTTCTATCGCCCCGACGTGCAACTGAACCTGTTATTCCTCGGACGCATCAAGATAGTCTATATAGCCATCTTCGCGTTCCTTCTCGATTTTCTTTCGCTGGGCGACGCGGCTAATCCCGGAGGCCACATCGCCCACATCGGGGGAGCTCTTCTGGGCTATCTCTTTGCCGTACAGTATAAGAAAGGAAGCGATATTACCGGATGGGCCGGCAAACTGATAGATGCTTTTGTGAATTTATTGAAGCCCCGGAAGAAAAAGACGAAGTTGAAAGTCAACTATACGCGTCATGAAAGCGACCGGGAATATAATCGCCGGAAACAGACTGAACAGGAGGAGATCGACGTTATTTTAGACAAGCTGAAGCATTCCGGATACGGTAGTTTATCGGAAAACGAAAAAAAGAAATTGTTCGATGCCAGCAAAAAATAAGAAAATCCGCTTCTTCGGGAGCTTGAAATGGATTATTTTCGCTACCCATATCGTAGCGATGCTGCTTCTTTTTTGCTCCTTACTTTCGTGGAGAGTCTCGCCGCTCAAAACCAATTTCTTCTCCTATATCGGTATCGCGTTTGGCGGCATATTATTGGTCAATATCGCGTATGTGATTTTCTGGATCGTATTTTCGAAATGGAAATTCGTGCTGATCGGTATCGTATCGCTCGTTCTTTGCTACCAGCCATTCGCCACTTTTTTCCCGATGCATCTCTTTCCACCTTCCGCTCCCAAAGACGCCATTAAAATATTGACGTATAACGTGGAAGGTTTTCCCGGGGAACGGGATAAGAAGACGAACGAACATCCTATTCTGGATTATATCGCCGCTACCGACGCCGATATCGTATGCCTGCAAGAGTATCTGGTGAGTAAGACGGGGCAATCGATTATTTCGCAACAAGACGTCAACCGTATTCTCAATAAATATCCCTACCGGTCGGTCACCGGATTGGAATCGTCCGGAAAATACCACTTGTACGGATTGGCTTGCTTCTCGAAATTTCCTATCGAGAATGCGCATGAAGTGCATTTCGAATCGTCTTTCAACGGGGCGGTCGTGTATACCATCGACATCGAAGGGCAAAAATATACGGTTGCCAATGTGCATCTGGAATCGAACAGCATCCGAGCCGAAGACAAAAAGCTTTACAGCGATTTTCTTCAAAACAGCGACTCGGTGAAACTCGAGGAAGTAACGACCAACATCCGCTCAAGGCTGGGCGCCGCCTACCGCCAACGTGTAGGACAGGTGCAGAAAGTGAAGAACTACATCGCGACACAGAAAACAAAAGGTACGATCGTTTGCGGAGACTTCAACGATACGCCCATCTCTTATGCTTACAGTCAAATGAAAAAGGGATTGGAAGACGCCTACGCGTCGACCGGCTTCGGCCCGGGCATTACCTATCACGAAGATTTCTTTCTTTTCCGCATCGATTATATTTTGCACAGCAAAGATATAAAGGCCTATCGGACGAAGGTCGATAAAGTGACATATTCCGACCATTATCCGTTGCGGAGTCATCTGCAATTGAACATTCAGGCCCCCTGAAGCCTTATTAAATAAAAACAATTCCGGCTATGTATAAAATAAGTAAAGAGTTTTCGTTTTCGGCTGCGCATCAGTTGAAGGGGTTGCCCGACGACCATCCCTGCTCGCGTTTGCACGGGCATAATTACGTGGTCAGAATACACTTACGTTCTGAAAAATTAAGCGAAAACGGGTTCGTTCGCGATTATAACGACCTGAAACCCGTTAAAAGTTATATCGACGAACATCTGGATCACCGGAACCTGAACGACATCATGGCGCCGCTGAATTCGACGGCGGAGAACCTCGCCCGCTTGTTGTACGAGGTGTTTAAACCGATGTTCCCCGAACTGTATGCGGTGGAAGTAAGTGAAACGCCTAAGACTTCGGCTATCTATGAACCTGACCGTTAACGAACTGTTTTATTCGCTGCAAGGCGAAGGCGGACGAGCGGGCGAAGCGTCGATCTTTATCCGCCTCACCAAATGCAATCTGGCGTGCTCGTTTTGCGATACCGATTTCGAAACGGGAACGAAAATGTCGTTGGACGAGATTGCAGCGCATATACGTCCTTTTGCGGCGAAGTGGATCGTGTGGACGGGCGGCGAACCTACCCTGCAACTGACCGACGAAAAAGTCGCTTTTTTCAAGGAGAAAGGCTACCGGCAAGCCATCGAGACCAATGGTACGCGAAGGATCCCCGCCGGTATCGATTATATTACGTGTAGCCCCAAGCTGCATTTCGAACGGGTGAAAACCATTATTCCCCAAGCGGACGAATTGCGTTTTCCCATGCAAAAAGGTGATCCGCTGCCGGATATATCGATTCTTCCGGTGGCTAAACGATACTTTTTAAGCCCTATTTTCGACGGGCAACACGTGATAGAAGAAAATGTAGCCTATTGCGTTTCGCTCATAAAGGAGAATCCAATATGGAGCCTAAGCCTGCAAATCCATAAACTAATCGGTATTCCATAAAATGAATCGGTTCGATATTACCATATTAGGGTGCGGGTCGGCCCTTCCGACCACGTTGCACAACCCCTCGTCACAGTTAGTCAATATGAACGAAAAGCTGTTCATGATCGATTGCGGCGAAGGGACGCAGTTGCAAATGCGCAAATTCAAATCGCGCATCGGCAAACTGCATAGCATCTTTATTTCGCATCTGCACGGCGACCATATTTTCGGCCTTCCGGGACTGCTGTCCACCCTCAGTCTGCTCGGCAGGACGGGCGATCTGACGATTTACGGGCATCAAGATCTGCAAAAGTTCATCGACCTCCTGATAAATTACTTCGGACAGCATTTCCCTTTCCGGATAAACCTGCATCCACTCGATCCGTACAACCATCAGGTGATCATGGAGAACAAATCGATGCGGGTGCATTCCTTTCCGCTGAATCATCGCATCGCGACCTGCGGATTCCTGTTTGAAGAGAAAGAAGGCCAGAGGCATATCATCCGGGAGAGGATCGATTTTTACCAAATTCCTCTCCACAACCTTTCGTCCATAAAAGCCGGAGAAGATTTTGTAACGGCCGACGGAACGGTCATCGCGAATCGCTCGCTCACCTATCCCGCCGCGCCGCCGCGAAAGTATGCCTATTGTTCCGACACGGCGTATTTCCCCGAAATAATCCCTTATATCGAGAACGCAGACGTATTGTATCATGAGGCCACTTTTGCCGAAACAGAGCTGGCACGCGCCAAGCAAACATTCCACTCCACGGCGCGCGAGGCAGCCGAAATAGCCCGTGCGGCAAACGTAAAGAAATTAGTTATCGGCCATTTCTCTTCTCGGTACAACGAATTGGACCAACTGCTGAAAGAGGCGATGGTGGTATTTCCCGACACCGAATTGGCCAACGAGGGCAAAGTCATAGAACTATAGCCCTTCGCTTCAAGCAATATCCCCGGGCACAATAATTTTAAGGTAAAAGGGGCGGCGGAATCTATATTTTTTATACTTTTGCACTATTATCCTATTTTATATGAAAGGTTTCTACATAACGGTTTTAGGGATATGCCTGTTTGTGCTGCCGGGGTTTGCGCAATCTTTGCCGCAAGACTCGGTGCGCTTTGCCACGGAAGATGCGCGGCAATCGCCCAAACTGACCCTTGCACAAAACCGCATCGTGATAGAAAATCTCCCCTCGGACGATGTATTGGAAGTCTATAACATTATGGGGGTGAAAATATACAGTCAACGCATCAAATCCGGAACCAACGAGTATGCCGTCGACCTGCCGCGCGGTTATTATATTATTAAGGCGGGTAAACTCGTCAAAAAAGTCGCCGTACGGTAATTTTTTCATATCTTTGCCGCCAATCGGCTGCTAACGGCGCCTGTGACAAAATCTCAATTAACTGTTTAACGATAATTTTTTTCAAGATGAATATAGCCATTGTTGGAGCAAGCGGAGCTGTAGGACAAGAATTACTTCGCTTATTGGATGAAAGAAACTTTCCGGTAGATGAACTGGTATTGTTCGGTTCTTCGCGCAGTGCGGGGACTTCTTATCCATTCAAAAACAAATCGATAAAGGTAAAAGAACTGGTACACGGCGATGATTTCAAAGGCATCGACATCGCCTTTGTTTCGGCCGGGGGAGGTACTTCGCAAGCGTTTGCCGAAACCATTACACGGCACGGGGCCATCATGATCGATAACTCGAGCGCTTTCCGCATGGATAAGGATGTTCCGTTGGTCGTACCGGAAGTCAATCCCGAAGATGCACTGAAGCGCCCGCGCGGCATTATCGCAAACCCCAATTGCACCACCATTCAAATGGTCGTGGCCTTAAAAGCCATCGAAGATATCACCCATATCAAAAAAGTGCATGTATCCACCTACCAATCCGCATCGGGCGCCGGCGCATCGGCCATGCGGGAACTGGAAGACCAGCACCGCCAACTCGTTAACAACGAGCCGCCGACCATCGATAAATTCGCCTATCAATTGGCATTCAACCTGATCCCTCAGGTCGATGTGTTTACCGACAACGGATACACGAAGGAAGAGATGAAAATGTACAACGAAACGCGCAAGATCATGCATTCCGACATCGAAGTGAGCGCCACGTGCGTCCGGGTGCCCGTGATGCGCGCCCATTCCGAGGCGACATGGATCGAAACCGAAAGGCCCTTGTCGATAGAAGAGGCGCGCGAAGCATTTAGCCGCGCCGAAGGAGTTATCGTCGTCGATAATCCGGCGAAGAAAGAATACCCGATGCCGTTGGATATCGCCGGAAAAGATGCGGTATATGTAGGGCGCATCCGCAAGGACCTGACGAACGAAAAAGGGTTGACTTTCTGGACGGTTTCAGACCAAATACGGAAGGGTGCAGCTCTCAATGCCGTGCAGATTGCAGAATACTTAATGAAGCAGGAAGGAAGATAGCCCTTCTTTCGCTTACAAACAGGTTAAAGTGATGCGTCCCTTGAAAGGGAAACTAAAACAGATAGGCCGGATCGGTATGATCCGGCATTTTTTTGTCCTTTTTCACTCTTGAACAACAACTCCGCATCAATACCCGGGCCTTTTTATATATCGACAGGCATTGCCGACAGGTCGGCAAGTCGTGTACATACGAAAAAAATGATTACCGACGGGTCGGTAAAGTTATTTAGGGGTAAAAAGCGATTACCGACCGGTCGGTAAACACTTTTTTGGGGATAAAATCAATGACCGACGGGTCGGCAAGCCTCTTTCAGGGGTCAAAAGGGGTTGCCGACGGGTCGGTAAACACTTTTTTGGCATCGGAACAACTTGCCGACCGCTCAAGAACGACTTTTAACGCTTATATACCAGCATACACCAGGAAATACTTAGAAACTGTTTAAATTTGTTTCGCTGCTTCAAAAAGAATTATTTTTTAGGAGTATTCTTTCTTGTTTTGACGATAATAGCGGGCTATTTGAGCCAAATAAAAGGAAGAAGAATACAAAAAAGAAACTTTTTGAAGGCGAAGAATTTCAAATATAGACTTCGTAAGAAATTTAAACAGTTTCTGACCCTCCAATAAAAACTTAACAAAAATGTAACCGCATCGTAACGGGTCTGTAACAAAAATACAAGACCTTTGTGCCGAAAACCGAAATGAATATAAATTAAAAATATTGGAGTTTGTGATAAATAAGACCTCTTTATCAAAGTTATTGATAACTTTTTTGTTTTTCCTGGGTTTATCCAATGCCGTTTTGGCACAACACGGCACGATAAAAGGAAAGATTACGGATGCCAAAACCAAAGAAGCTCTTATCGGCGCTTCGGTACTGATTGAAGGAACGACCAACGGCGCAGCGGCCGACCTCGATGGGGGGTTCGTTATAGCGAATATCTCTCCCGGAAATTACATCCTCAAAGCCACGTACATAGGATACACCTCGTTTGTCATAGAGAATGTATTGGTGGAAGACGGCAAAGAAACCATCCTCCATTTGGAAATGCAGACCGACGATATCGGCCTCGATGAAGTGGTGGTGGTCGCCACCCCCAGAAAAGAATCCGAACGCATTCTGCTGATGGACCAGAAAGGCGCAACCGTCATCCGCGAAAGCGTGGGAGCGAAACAACTCTCCATGCAAGGGGTATCGGATGCGGCAACGGCCACCGGCAAAATCACGGGCGTAGTGCGCAGCGAGACTTCCGGCGACGTGTACGTGAGAGGGTTGGGCGACCGGTACCTGTCGACCACAATGAACGGCTTGCCTATTCCATCGGATGACGTGGATAAGAAAAATATCGACTTGGGACTTTTCGACACGAGTGTCATTCAAAATATCGGTATCAGCAAAACGTATGATCCCGAAAGTTATATCGACCAAACAGCCGGAAATATAAACATCGTCTCGAAAGAGTTTATCGAGCAGTTCTCCATCGGCTTGCAGGGAGGATTCAATTCGAGTGTAAACCCCAACAATGTGTTTGGCAACTTCAAGGCATCGCCCAATTTAGCGAACTCGACAGCTACGTTCTACAGCCGGAAATACAATCTATTGGATGCGATGACCCGACAGAGCTGGGATCCCGCAAAAGGAAACGCACCGTTGGACTATGGCATCTCGACGATTGGAGGATATGAGTTCAAGTTATTCGAAAATCCGTTATCTCTTTTCTATACGCTTTCTTATAAAAAAGATTACAATTATACCCAAGGCGTATACCGGCGTTTCAACTCAAACGTCCTTTATTCGGAGTTTCTCGATACCGAATCATGGACATCCAACGAAACGCTCACGGGCCTTGTGAACCTCGCCTACCGGTTTCATCAAAATCATAAGATAAACTATAACTTTTTGCTTGTCGGTAAGCTCAGGGATAATGTTTACGAGCAGGGACGGAATGGCGAAGGATACAAACTGGATATGGACGAAATATCCAACTCCTTTTTTGCCCGCGACATGAATCTGAAAACGACTCAGCTCATGGTGAACCAACTTCTCGGCAACCATCGTATAGCCGACAACCAAACGTTGCAATGGGGTTTGGGATACAACACCGTGGCGGCCGACGAACCGAACCGTATAAGAAACTATACCGGTTTTCACAATAACGGATTGTATTTCTCCTACCGGATTGCCGACTTCGAGAATCGCAAATCGAGCCAGGAGATCGATGACAATGAAATAAACGGCTATCTAAAAGACCGCATCGCCTTTAGAGTAAAAGACAATGACTGGCATGCGAATATCGGCGTAAACTACCGCCATAAAACCCGCGATTTCCATTCGCAATTTGTAGGAGCCGATTTACGCGGTACGACGACCCAGGCGGCGGATGTCGATAATCTAAGCGGTATTTTCACCTCCGAATCCTTTACTGCGGATAAAATAAAAACGTTGCCCGAAGACGTATATAATGCCTCGTTATCGGCTTTGGCGGGTTTTGTCAGCTTAGAATTCGACTTCGGCAAACTCGACGGGAACGCTGCGTTACGTTACGAGCGGAATACAATCGAAGTGGATTGGGATATCAATAACGACGACCCGTTGCGGGAGCCGAGTATCAGCCGCACGTATAATGAACTCTATCCCAGTATCAATTTAAAATATGAACTCACCGACCGGCATAACCTCCGTTTGTCCGCGAGCAAGACGCTCACCCTACCCGAGTTCAAGGAAATCGCCCCTTTCGCTTATACATCTCCCAACAGTACCCTGATACAAGGGACTCCCGAATTGAAGGCTTCCGAAAATTACAATCTGGATGCGAAATGGGAATATTATAAGTCGAACGATGAGTTGATTTCCGTAGCCGCCTTCTACAAAAACATTCAAGACCCTATCAATATAACGTCTTTGACCGGAGGAGCCGGCTACCTGATCTATGCCAATACGGGGGAAGAAGCCAACGTCTTCGGCATTGAAGCGGAGGCGCGCCTCAACCTTTACAAGAGCGACAATAACGAATTGCGGCTCATCCTTAACGGTACGCGGATGTGGCTCAAACAGGATCTTTTGGAAGGATATCGATACAAAGATAAAACGACCTCGGGATTACAAGGCGCTTCGGAGTTTATTACGAACGCCTCGTTGCAATACGAGAATAAGAAGCATCGTTGGCAGGCTAGCATCTCGGGCAATTATTCTTCCGATAAAATTTATGCGCTCGGAAGTCCTAAAGACGCGACGAACAGGACGATTTACTATAACGACGAAATTATCGAAAAGGGTTTTGCCACGCTGGACGCGGTGATAAGCAAAGACATCACCGATCGCCTATCGATCAAACTTTTGGGTAGGAACTTATTGAATCCCCAGATTGAATTGACCCAGAATGTAAAAGATCTCAATACGGAACAGGAAACGAACTACATCGTCGATTCCTATAAAAAAGGCATTAAATTACAGTTATCCGTAAATTATACATTTTAGTAACGATTTTAATAGTAGCAACATTTAAAATGAAAACAATGAAGAAAAATCTTTTATTATTAGGTATTTTCCTAATGACTTTGACTCCATTCTTAACAGGATGCGACAAAGAAGAACCACTACCGGAAAAAAAGCCGGTAATCGAACTGATTGAAAGAGGAGAACTAAAGGGCACGCTCGACGAGAACTATACGCTGAGCGCTTCTACGAATTATCAATTGACCGGATCGTTTATCGTGAACGAAGGGGCAACGCTCACCATTCCTGCCGGCACACGCATTACCGCCACAGCCGCTGCCGGAAATGCAACCGAAACGTACATCGCGGTAATGCGGGGCGCCAGAATTAACGTGCAAGGTACGGCTGACGCTCCCGTCATCATGACGTCGACTCAGGGAAAAGCCGGCGATTGGGGCGGACTGACCCTTTGCGGAAAGGCAACCACCACCGCCGGAGCCGATGCTACGGCTGAAGTCGGTAATTTTAAATACGGCGGTACGGAAGATGCCGACAACTCGGGCGCGATCTCTTACCTGGTCATTAAAGGCTCGGGCGCTAAAATCAATTCCGAATCGGAATATAACGGATTGACGCTCTATTCGGTAGGATCGGGAACGAAAGTCTCTAACGTAGCGGTCATCAATGGGGCCGACGATGGCGTGGAATTCTTCGGCGGAACGGTTTCCGTAGAGAACCTTTATCTCGAAAATAACGAAGATGACGCGATCGACTGGACAGAAGGTTGGAACGGAACCGTTAAAAACGCGTATGTAAAACATACCATTAAAGGTTTCTCGACCGTAGTGGAAGCCGACGGGAAGAATAACAATCCGAAAATTGAAAACCTGACGGCGGTTTCGACCGAAAACGGTACGGCATTGCAATTCAAAAAACAATCCGGCGCCACCATTACCGGCCTTTCGCTCATCGGATACACCAAAATAGTGGATATGGTTGACGGTGGGCCGCTGGCCAACGTTAAAATCAATGGTGAAACAGCGAGTCTCGACAAAGCGTACGATGGCCCGGCAACCGTCGATCCTTCTTCCTGGAAATGGGCCGACGCGAACGCTATCGAAGTGGTAGAATTAAAAGGCGAAGTAACGGCTAACACGACATTAGATGCAACGAAAGCGTACCGGCTGACCGGCGCCTATATTGTGAACAATGGGGCGACCCTTACCATTCCGGCGGGAACACGCATCTTGGCGGTAGCGGCCGAAGGCAAGCAAACCGAAACCTATATTGCGGTGATGCAAGGCGCTAAAATCAACATTCAAGGAACCGCCGAGAACCCGGTTATCATGACTTCCCCGAATGCTAAACCGCAAGATTGGGGAGGATTGACCATCTGTGGAAATGCCACCACTACCGCCGGAGTAAACGCAACAGCCGAAGTGGGCGATTTTAAATACGGCGGTACGAATGATAAAGATAATTCCGGTTCCATCTCGTATTTGGTCATTAAAGGATCAGGGGCGAGAATCAATACCGAATCAGAATATAACGGATTGACGCTCTATGCCGTAGGATCGCAAACAAAGGTCTCGAACGTTGCCATCATTAACGGAGCCGACGATGGCGTGGAATTCTTCGGAGGAACGGTTTCGGTAGAAAACCTTTATCTCGAAAATAACGAAGACGATTCGATCGACTGGACGGAAGGTTGGAACGGAACCGTTAAGAATGCGTATGTCGTACATACGATCGACGGATTCTCCACAGTCGTTGAAGCGGACGGGGTCAATAACAATCCGAAAATCGAAAACTTAACGGCTATCAATACCAACGCATCCAAAACCGGAACGGCTCTTCAATTCAAGAAACAATCCGGAGGAACATTTACGAACGTGTATCTCGAAGGATACTCTAAGTTAGTAGATATGCCTAACAACGGTCCGTTGGCAAATATCCTCATAGAAGGAAAAACGGCTACCCTTACAGGCCCTTATCAAACAGGCAAACTGGATATCGGTACTTGGTCTTGGTTTAAATAATTTTACAACTGTGTTTCTAAAAAAGTATCCCTCGTTCAAAGGGATACTTTTTTAGCATTAAGATAGTTATATCTGTTTTTTTCTTATCTTTGTTTTTAAACAATAATACAGAATCATTTATCTCTTTACTTTTTTAACGATATGAAAAATAAACTATTCCTTAGTATTATCTGCATCGCATCCGGACTGTTTACCTATGCGCAGGATCAAGTGAAGCAAACTCCTACGGTATATTACAGCGGAGGATTTTATTATAGAGACAAGGCTCAAAATGATTTTTATACCGGTGATTACCGGGAATACTACGACAACGGAACGCTACGTCTGGAAATTCAAATTAAAGAGGGCGTCCCCGAAGGAACCTATGTCATCTATTTTGAAAACCGTAAACCCAAAGAAATCCGTTCTTATCAAAACGGCAAGCTGCATGGGCTATGGAGAATGTACGATATCTCCGGACAACTGCTGTCGGAAGCCGAATATAAAGACAACAAGAAACATGGAACCTGGCGCATTTGGGACGAATTGGGTACGCAGCGCTATGAGATGCATTATTTCGAAGGCAAAAAAACCGGCCTCTGGAAAATGTGGAATGAAAACGGAGAACTAAGCGAAGAAAGAAGATTTTAGATCGACTTAGAAACGGTTTTGAATTTTCCGAATGAGCTGATTTTGTTTAGAATCTGTTTAAATTTCTTTCGCGATTCAAAAAGAATTATTTTTTAGCAGTGTTCTTTCTCGTTTTGGCGATAATAGCGGGCTATTTGAGCCAAATAAGAGGAAGAAGAATACAAAAAAGAAACTTTTTGAAGGCGAAGAATAGTTTAATTACAGTCTTCGTAAGAAATTTAAACAGTTTCTTAGTCTTTTATGCTGTTTCTTAAAATCTTCACAAAATCTTAACCGAAATGTAACAGCTTTGTCAAAAGAAAGCGGCACCTTTGTCTTGTAATTTATTTTCAATAAAGGCAGACATCAATTATGAAAGCATTTTTAGTACTTACGGTAGCGGTATTCCTTTCCTTTCCGGCTATTTTAGCTGCGGATAATAAGGATAACAAGAAAGAGTCTGACGCCGTTGCAACGATTGAAGCGGTGAAGACGGTGCAAATCTCCGGCTCTGTTATCGACAACGAAAGCAACGAAGCATTAGCGGGAGCAACGATTTATGTAAACGGTCAGAAATATTATTCTGATTTAGACGGGAACTTCAACCTTTCGAATATCCAGCCCGGTAAACATCAAATACGGGTGGAATTGATTTCCTACGAAATATCCGAAACGGAAGTAGACATCCAAGACAATCAGAAATTGGCCATTGCCCTGAGTCAAAAGTAACAGAGCGCATTTCGGTAAAACCGAACGATGCGGAAAAAGGTATTGCTCCGGTCTACTTATTCAAGTATGCCGGAGTTTTTTTCTTTCGGAAGTCGCCGATGAAAATCGTAACAAACACTTCATTAAAAAGTAATGGATTTGTAACAATAATTATAGACCTTTGCATGATCAAACAATATTCATTTGGTTCAAAAATAGCAAAAATCAATTTTTCATTAACTCTCTATGGGTCTTTGTCGAAGGTATAGATGTGAATCTGTACCTTTTTTTCATGTTCTTCGCACCGATTTCAATTTACACTAAGAGTCATCAGCCCATCCTTCGGAACCATTTCAAAAGAAAAACCAATAGAAATAATTCTATTTGTCATTATTTTTGTATTTTTGCATTCCATTTTGAAACAAACAAGATCACATAAGAATAAATTATTATTTCAATGAAATCATCAAACATTATCGATTTAATTAAAAGACGTTTTCCCAACGAACCCGAATATCATCAGGCTGTACAGGAAGTAGTAGAATCTATTGAGGATGTATATAACGAGCATCCCGAGTTTGAAAAAGCCAATCTTTTGGAAAGGCTTGTCATCCCTGACAAAATTCACTCCTTTCGGGTGACATGGATGGATGATAACGGAAATGTGCAGACGAATATGGGTTATCGTGTGCAACACAATAATGCGATCGGCCCTTATAAAGGGGGAGTCCGGTTTCATGCATCGGTAAATTTGTCGATTCTAAAGTTCTTGGCGTTCGAACAGACCTTCAAGAATGCCCTCACCACCCTGCCGATGGGCGGCGCCAAGGGGGGAGCGGATTTCTCGCCCCGGGGAAAATCGGATGCGGAGATCATGCGCTTCTGCCAGGCTTTTGTAGAAGGTGTGTGGAAAGTCATCGGCCCCGATACCGATGTTCCGGCGGGCGATATAGGTGTCGGCGGACGGGAAGTAGGCTATATGTTTGGGAAGTACAAAAAGTTAGCGGGCGAGTTTACCGGTACCTTTACCGGCAAAGGCCGTGAGTTCGGAGGATCTCTCATTCGTCCGGAAGCGACCGGTTACGGAAACGTGTATTTCCTGCAACAAATGCTTGCAACCAAAAATATCACACTCGCCGGTAAGCGTTGTCTCGTTTCCGGATCGGGAAATGTGGCGCAATACACGTGCGAAAAATTAATCGAACTGGGAGCCATTCCGGTCACATTATCGGACTCCGACGGATATATTTACGACCCCGATGGAATTACAGCCGAAAAGTTGCAGTTTGTGATGGAGTTGAAAAACCTTTATCGCGGGCGCATTCGCGAATATGCCGAAGAGTTCGGATGTAAGTATGTTCCGGGCGAAAGGCCTTGGAGCGAGAAAGCCGATATCGCATTGCCCTCGGCCACACAAAATGAAATTAGCGGAGACGATGCCCGCCGACTGATGCAAAACGGCATCATTGCCGTTTCCGAAGGAGCGAATATGCCCAGCACCCCCGAAGCTATCGAAATATTTCAGCAACATAAGATTTTGTATGCTCCCGGTAAAGCCGCAAATGCGGGAGGAGTATCGGTGTCGGGATTAGAAATGACTCAAAACTCGGAGCGCTATAGCTGGACCGCCGAGCAAGTCGATGAGAAACTGAAATGGATCATGTCCAATATCCACGAAAACTGCGTGAAGTACGGTACGGAAAGCGATGGATATGTCAACTATGTGAAAGGCGCAAACATAGCGGGATTTATGAAAGTTGCCAAAGCGATGATGTCTCAGGGAATTTTGTAATTTTCCTGGAGTGTGAAAGACGAAAAAGAGCATACACCCATTCATCATGCGGTCTTTCGTTTTGAAGATCGAATGAATGGAGTGCATATTAATTTTTTTGTTTCTGATATTTACACTATTTTTGCACCCTGAACAGTCAATCAGGGGTCCGGTAGCTCAGCTGGATAGAGCAACAGCCTTCTAAGCTGTGGGTCAAGAGTTCGAATCTCTTCCGGATCACTTAAAAAAACAAAGCACTTATCGATACTTTTCGATAAGTGCTTTTATTTTAAGAACACATAAGTCACACAACTCTTACCGATAGACTTTGATAGAAAGGGAAGGTGTCAAAAGACCATCATTCCCTTAAAACGGATTTTTGAGGACTCCTTCCGGCATCATAGAACAACCTCCGGTACGACTTTTCCGTCGAAGAGATTGATCGTGCGGCGGGCGTATCCGGCATCGTGCTGACTGTGCGTTACCATGACAATAGTCGTCCCGTCACGATTGAGTTCGGTAAGAAGGCTCATCACTTCGGCGCCGTTTTTGCTATCGAGATTCCCGGTCGGTTCGTCGGCAAGTATCAGCTTCGGGTGAGCGACTACCGCACGGGCTATCGCGACGCGTTGCTGTTGTCCGCCGGAAAGTTGCTGCGGAAAATGCTTCTCGCGATGCGCAATGGCCATGCGATCCATGGCTTCCTTTACCCTTTCGCGGCGTTCGGAAGCGGGAATGCGCATATACAACAACGGCAACTCGATGTTCTCATACACATTCAGTTCGTCGATCAGATTGAAACTCTGGAAGACAAATCCGATCACGCCTTTGCGAAGCGACGTACGCTCATTTTCTTTCAGTTTCGACACCTCTTTCCCGTTCAGGAAATACTGCCCGGAAGTAGGATTGTCCAACAACCCGAGGATATTCAGCAACGTGGACTTACCGCATCCCGACGGGCCCATTACCGCGACAAACTCGCCTTCTGCAATCTCGATATTCACGTCGGCCAACGCCCACGTTTCCACTTCTTCCGTACGGAAGATCTTTTGTAAATTTACTGTTTTAATCATTTTCCCAATTTTTAATGATGAATTATCTGTTTATTATGAATGATGAATTTATTCCGATTTAACGACTTCCGCCGGATTATCACGGGCGGCTTTTCTTACCTGCTGCGCCACCGCTATCAGAACAATAACAAGGGTTATCAGGAAGACCGATAGAAATACCCACCCGCTCAACGCCACGTGATACGCATACGTCTCCAACCACTTATGCAGGAAATAATAGCCGGCAGGAAGCGCTACGGCATTGCCCGCCACATTGAGCCACAGATATTTTCTGAAAAACAATTGCAAGATATCGCCAAACTTAGAGCCGTTGATTTTTCGTATGGCAATCTCTTTTTTGCGTTGTTCGGTAGAAAGAGCGACTAACGAATAAATCCCGACAGACGAAATCAGGATGCAGATAACCGCCAGCGTCAGGAAGATGCGCGACATCTTTATCTCCGAAGCATTCAACTCTTCCATGATATCCGGTAAATAACGGATTTGCTCTCCCGGCGCCACTTCTCCTTTTTCGTAATCGGTATATAATTGGCGGGCATAAGTCAATGCACGTTCTTCCTGTTCCGGTCGTATTTTGATATAAATATACGGCGTCGTCATATACATTTCGGCCTTTTCTTTTTGTGAAAGAACGGTAAAAAACACTTTATCGAGCGGGTACTGCAACGGGCAATAATGATAATCCGACAGGATGCCGGCGATGCGGAAAGCCTCTTGGCTTTTCTTTCCATCCAGATGGATTGTCCCGAGAAGATCATCATCGATGCCGGCCATTTTCGCCCCCGTTTCGTTGACGACATATTCCTTCACCGCCGATGCGGGATCGAGCCAGCGGCCTGATTTCATCCGTATGCCGAAGAAGTGCCGGAAGTTCGAATCGACGGCCAGCACGTTATCATCCACCGTCCCCTCTTTTTCACGATGAATATCCAGATCGGTGATATAACTGCAATAAAAATCTCCTATAGAAGAGAGCACAGGGATGGTCATCGAGGTCACCTCTTCGATATACGGCGACTGTTTCAAGGCGGCGACATAGCGGTTTAAATCTTTTTCATAAGCCGCTTGGAAACCGGTATTGATCTGCCAGATACGATCCGTGACCAATCCCTTGTCGGACGTCTGCGTAAACCGGTATTGCTGATAAAAAACAATGGCTGCGACCAAAAAAAGCGATCCGACCATGATTTGTCCGGCAATAAGGATATCTTTCCAAATGCCGGAAGAGGCCGAAGGGTTCGTTTTCACCAATAGCCGTACCGGAAGCATCGCCGCCGACAGGAAGAGGATGCACGAAAGCGGATACAGGATCAGGGCGGCCTTCATCAAGCGGGCTTTCGGTAAATGATGCACAAATTGATCGAAAATACCGTAATGCTCCAGCGCCGTATAATCGCGATAAAAAGGATAGAGCCATTCGAGCAACACCATCGACAGCACAAAAGCCAGGAATAAAGGCAATAACAACTCCCATAGATACCGGTATGCCAGATCGCGAGCGGAAGCGCCCATCGTCCTGAAAGTACCGTTGTAACGGCTTTTACGCTGTTGCCGCGCAATAAACAACGACAGCAGGTTCATCAGGGCGCTGGCAAACGCCAGCAATCCGGCCACCGCCAGTATGCGGATGTTCCGGAAGCGGGTATTCAATTCGGGGGAACAAATGATATGTACCTCAGGCAACGCGCGCAAATGGATATGCCAGTCGGAATAGGTATATACTTTATCGTTTTCCACCTTCATTTTATAGCCATCGATCTTTTTCTTCAACGCGGCTATATTCACCTGCGGCTTTACCCGCACGTAGGTCTCCAGACGGCGGTTGAAGCCATCATATCCGGGAGGCGCGAGAAGCAGATAATTGAATTTCAACTCCGTGTTGGCGGGATAGTCTTTCATTACGCCCACAATAGTAAACACGGTTTCACGATAGGCCTTGTACAACTCGCCCACACAATCGGTACGGCCGAAAAGATGCAGGGCCATACTTTCGGTAAGGATCACCGATTGCCGGTCATAGGCATTGCCTTTATAAGTACCGCTTATCAACTCGCAGGTAAAGAAATCGAAAAAAGAAGAATCGACCTGCAAGCCCATCCATGAGCGCTCTTTTCCTTCGGCGCCATAGGAGACCAAGTCGATGACACAACTCGCTTCGATTTCGGGAAAGGCCTTCAAATCGTCCTTCGCAGACTGATGCAGTTGGTTCAATTCGGTATAACTGCCGTCGACAGGCTTGTTGATGCCGCCGGTGGTCACCGCGTAAGTGCGTTTCCAGTCGGGGTGGAAGGTATCGAACGAATGCTCCCACTGATACCAATATCCGCCCAAAACGAACGCCGTGAAGCCGATGGCCAACCCCAAGACGCTGATGATGCTTTGGGTTTTGTATTTGAGAATGTTCCTCCAGGCTATTTTTAAATAATGTCCGATCATGCTTGTCAATGATGAGTGATGAGTGATGAGTGATGAGCTATGAGCTATGAATGATGAATTTATTCCGATTTAACGACTTCCGCCGGATTTTCGCCCGCCGCCTTTAATACCCGGAACAGGATGCTGCCGAAAACAATGAGCGCGATCAATAAAAAGACTCCCGCAAACAACCACCATTCCAGCGCGATGCGGCGGGTGTATTGTTCGAGCCACCGCTGCATAATGAGCGCTCCTACCGGAAAGGCAATGATACACGACAGTACCGTGATGAAAGCGTACTGTTTAAAAAACATCGCAAGGATTTCTTTCGCCCGCGCACCGTTCACTTTCCGGATAGCAATCTCCTTGCGCCGTTGATTGCATGAGAGCGTGATCATCGAATAAATGCCGAACACGGCGATCAGGATGGCGACGCCCGTCATGATGCTTAGCAAAATCAACAAGTAGCGCTCGGATCGGGTGTACTCTTTATACACTTCATCCATATCATAAAAGCCGATTTTATTATAGACGAAATTGTCTTTTCCCCGTGCAAGCTCTTCCAAAAGTTCTTGCACTCTTGCACCAGATCCTTCAGCATATCGATAGACAATCGTATTTTTATCTTCATAACTATATCTGTTATTTATTGTAGAATAGTAAAGCGTCGGAAACACAGGAACTAAAGGCGAGTCGATATATAAATCAGGAATCACTCCGACAATTATCCGTATTTCATCCAGTTTTTTACCGATCGGGCTTTCTTTGCCAAACAATTTTCTTGCCGTCTGATTCATCACGCACACATTTACTTCCTCTTCCTTTATAGCTCTGCCCTCCAAAACTTTAATATGAAAAAAATCAAAGAAACCGGGAGTCTCCACAGGAAACACTTCGAATTCCTGTTCTCGTTCGTCGGGCGTTCCCTTATTCAACCGAAAACTCATGCGCGAACTGATTGTCCGGGGTAAAAACGTAACCGGAAAATAGATGGCATCTTCTACGCCTGCTATACTCTTGACTTCCGACAGAGAAACAGGTTCACGCAACAATCTCATATCCATATGCACAACACGATGCCTGTCAAAGCCCGCATCAGATTGATTTAAAAACAAATATTGAGAAAGGAATATCGATGTAGCGAATATCAATAATGTTCCTATTATCAGTTGTATGCCGATAGTTGTTGCCGTAAAGCCGTTTTTAATAATGCCGTCGTGCGGTGCAGGTTGAATGTTTTCATGGACGCCTTTTCTCATAAAATAAATCATCGGGACTAAAGAGACAAGAGCGGAAAGGAGTACCAATCCTCCGGCATACAAAAATATCTCTCGGATAAAATACGTTTTGAAAGCCTCTATCTGTGATAATTTTATGAAAGAATGGGACAATAGTTCGCTGAGTATTCCGCCAACGAACAACGACAGAAGCAGTATGAATAGAAACTCACAAAAAAGCAGCAGGATTAATTGTTTGTGACTCGCACCGTTCACTTGACGAAGAGCCAGTACCCGGCTTCGTATTTTGATGCGATTCACAAACAACATCAGATAATTAAACAAACTGCACAAAATCACCAATAACGACATGGCTGCAAATATCCGCAAATGTTCGAATTGGATATTGGCTTTTTCGTTAGGCATGATATAATGTACTTTCCGTAAGGGAATCAGTTTATAAGACATGATATCCTGCATGGAATCTTCCACCTGAATACTATCTAACTTTTGCTGCAACAGGTTTATATCGGTTTGTGGATATACGCGAATATACGCCGATTTAGAGTAGAAAGCCCATGGAGAATGCTTTTCCGAGGGCATTTTATAAGGCCTGATGTTTATGATTTCGTATGCAACATTGCTATGCTTGTTTTTTTCAGGAATGATTTTATAATCCATCAATAGACTGTCCGGCGTTCCTCTATCTTTTAATTTGTCATAGAATGAGGACGTAATCAGCGATATTCCATTTTCCGGCAAAGGGTCAGGAAATTGCATCTTCACTTCAGGATAGAAAACCTTAAAAAAGGATGTATCGGTTTGTAAAGAAAAAGAAGAAACAAGAGAATCCCTCATGAAATATTCATTTGTGCCAACCATTGTTGCCGCTTCAATTTCGGGGAAATGACTTTTCAGATAATTACCCAACGGATCAGGTACCTGTTTCCCCAATCCTCCAATCTCCTTTTCATTGACTATTGCCACTCGATAGATCCTGTCCGCATCGGGGTTATGGCTGTCATAGCTCATTTCGTAGCGGATCCACGACAGGGTGAACGAGAACGCCGTGAAGCCGATGGCCAACCCCATAACGCTGATGATGCTTTGGGTTTTGTATTTGAGGATGTTCCTCCAGGCTATTTTTAAATAATGCAAGATCATAATGAGGAATGATGATTCTCAACAACTATCAGGAAATGATACGTATTGCCGGGTTCATATTAAAGGGCGTTATTATTCGTTCAATAATTTATCGATCGCAGCATTCAACCGTTCCGTATCGGAAGGATTGGGCGCATGAAAATCGGCGATATGGCCGTTCTTATCAATCAAAATATACTTGGGAATGGCAACGACATTGTAGGCGGCATCGGCTTCTCCCCGGGCATCGTATAATTGCAACCAAAGAGGGGTATCCTTCGCCAACGCATTCAACCACGCCTCCTTTCCGTCTTTCACATCGATGCCGATTATCGCCAGCCTTTCGTCATCGCGATACTTTTCATAAAGCCGCTTCATGGCCGGTACTTCTGCCCGGCACGGCCCACACCAACTCGCCCAAAAATCCAAATAAACAACCCTGCCTTTGAAATCGGAGAGGGTGTATTTTTCGCCCGCATCGCTGAGCAGCGTAAATGCCGGCGCCGGCTGTCCTTTCTGCGTCCGGTAAAGCGACTGTTCCTTCTGCGCCAGCTCGTCCTGAACGGTTTCTTTGTAATAAGGTTGACCGAAGGAGGCCAGATAAGGCCGGAAAGCCTCCCTGTTTTTATTCAACTGCGAAAAATCGTCGCTCGAATAACGGATCCTCGACAACATCTTCCTAAAAAGAGTATAATCCCGTATTTTCCCTTTCAGGACGGCATCCGTCTTTTTCAGAGAGTAAAAAGGATCGCGGCGCAGCGTGGAATCCTTGTGATAATCTTGTTCCATAAGATATTCCAGATAATTAGGAACAAACCATTCCTTATAATGATCCGATACAAAACAAGCTTCGTTGTTGATATCTTTCAACAGCCGCGCATCCACATGGCAGGCGATAAAGCGGCGGGCGCTGTCGGCATCGAGGCGGTTGATTTGTGTAAAGACGAATTTCATATACGCGTTTAAGAAGAGATTATCCAGCCGCGTCATTTCAGCGAAACAGGAAAAATACGGATCGCCGCCGGGGTCACGGCCGAAAGCCACCTGATAAATAGAATCGGTAAGCTGTTGTTCGCGTTGCAGATAGGTAAAGAAATCATCTTCCTTCAACGTGTACCATTCGGATGAGTCGTTACGGGCGATGCGTTCGGCTGTAAGAAGTCGTCCGTAACGGTTGCTTTCACTGCCTTTCCCTGTAATCTTCACCGTTTTGAGCAAGGTACGAAAATCGCGCGCATTGCCCGTAATAGTCAGTTCATATCCGGGAGCGACATAAAGGTCGTTCAATTGAATTTGGTTTCTTTGGATATTCGTTTTCTGCGGACGGGCGATCCGGTGAGTCTTCAGATAAAACCTCCCCTCGGCGTCCAACCGGATGGTATCGACAACACCCTTACCGGGAATATCTTGGAAGAAAATATACAACTCGCGTTCGGGACAATCGGCAAACTGTCCCTGTAAAACAAGGGGAGGCGGCTGCTGCGGCCAAACGTTCGTCGCGACCATCGCCATCACAAGCGCTAAAAAAATAAATCTTCTCATTTGCTTATTTGCTTATTTGCTTATTTACTCATTTGCTTATTTGCTCATTTGCTCATTTGCTCATTTTCAAATTATCATATTTGTATCGGAGACGGGGGCAGTTCCCTTCGAAAGGGAAGGAAACCGCACGAGGTTGCTCCTCTCACCGGCTATTTATACTCATTCGGACAACTCTTATTTTTTGTCGGATTCATTGTCTATCCTTATCTTCTTATTGTAAAATCATAATCAACAATTCACTATCAGCCAAGTCGTCATACAGTTCCTTTAGCTTTTCCTGTTGCGCCGCCGGGTATGATGCGAAACCGGGAGAATCGATCATCTCTTTTAATCGGATTTTAGTGTAAGAAACATATAACTTGTCTTGGTAAACCCTCATATTTTCAGCCAATACGGGGATGGCTCCGGGCACGCTGTTTTTTAACGTGAACACTTCAGGAAATACGGCGGATGGAATGGAATATCTTTTTTGACTCTTCTTGTCGTAATAGGAATAGAAAAATTTCACGGAGCCATTCTTCCTGTTGTTGGGAGAATCATAGTTTTCCGTATGAATAGTAAAAAGGAAATCATCCGTTTCCAATATCGTGTTGATAAATATTTTCCCTTCTTTATTTCCCCTGAGGGCGGTTTGCACATCCGGCTTTTTGCTTCCCGTATTAAAAATAAATGCCGGAGTAAGCCTATTTACACTTACCCGATAAATGGTATCGTTGTAAGCCTGACGCATGGTAAGGCGGTCGTTGTAATAGTAGAAATCGCTCGTTTCGGGGTTCGTGCCCATGCCTTTGTCGGATGTCGGCAAGGAGTTATAATTCATAAAACGGCATAACGTATCGCCTTTGATATCGAACGAATGCATCATGGAATAGCGGTGTGGAATGTAAGCATTATACATAAATCCTACGTATGTGTCGGGCGAAAGCAGCATGGGAAGCCCAAAGGAGGCCGGCCGCGTTAAATAATTTTTTCGCAAAGCAATATTGTGGAAATGGAACAGCGCCTGCCCATCCATCAACTTTACCGTAAGGCAATTATCTTCCAACATAGAAAAACTATAAATCTGATCGGTAGCGGCATTCCATGTAATGAACACGCGATTGTTATTCCTATCGTATCTCGGCAAATCTCTTTTGGCGACAATAGTATAACTATAATTCCCTTGCCGGTCGTAACAATGATAACCGAAAAAAGAATCCCCGGCGACTATTTTATCTCCGCTCAAAAAGACCGATGAATTGAAGCCCCGGCCACTCGACATTCCTCCTCCTTCATAACTATACTCAAAACGGGCATTCCCTAAAAACCCGATTCCCTTTTCCGCCAGCGGATGCTTCAATTTTATATATTCGGCTTTCGTGTAATATCGGCTTAAATCCAGTTCTTTCTTTTCCGCCTCCGTTTGGAGGCCGATCACGACCGGAGGATGCTGAGGATCGGCTCTCCGGGACTCTTTAAATTTTATCCCCGCGTGAGGGATAATGGTATCCAACGTTTCTTCCGTCGCATACCGTTCTTCCAGTTTGACCGTATCTTCTTTCCGGTCGCCCAACGTTTGTTTCTTCTCTTTGCAGGAAAACGATAACAGGCATGCAATTCCTATCAATACATATATCTTTTTCATAACTTTTCTATTTATTCTGCCCGTAACGATGCGACCGGGTTCTTTTGCGCGGTCAGAAACACCTGTATGCAGATCACAAGAAGCGTGATGAGCATAATCAACAAGGGGATGGCGATAAATATCCATCCCGTCAAAGAAGTACGGTACACATACCCTTGCAACCACTTGTTCAATACCAGGTAACACAGCGGGATGGAAATGGCCGATACCACTGCTGCCACTTTCAGGATATCCCGTGAAAACAGTCTCACGATATGCCTTATCTTTGCGCCGTTTATGCGCCGGACGGCAATTTCTTTGGTACGTTTTTCTATCATGAACGACAGGATGCTGACGATTCCCATCAATACCAATAGAAATGAAATGACCGAAAAGGCCGATAAGACGCCGGCGGTACGCAATTCCACTTCATACATCTCCCGGTATTCGTCTTCCACCGTATGGTAGATAACCGGCTGGTCTACATAATCGGGTTTCATTTCCTTATATTTCGCTAAGATATAATCGAGCGTCGCCTTTTTATCTCTTCCGGTTGTTTTGACATATACGTTAAAACTCGCTTCGGGATTAAAACTAAGGATAAGGGGACTGATAGGTTCCCTCAACGGCTTGAAGTTAAAGTCCTTCACTACGCCGATGATTTTCCCTTTATATCCCCCTCCGTAATAAACCGTTAACCCGATAGGATTATCGACTCCCATCAGTTTTTTAAACGACTCGTTAATGACGAGGCCGAACGAACTTTCATCCCAATCGCCCCACCATTTCAAACCGGGCGGGATAAATTGTCCTTGTATGACCTGAAGTCCGAACGTGTTGGCATAGTTATGGTCACAAAAAATCTGTGTGAAAGGCATCTCTTTCGTGCCTTCCTTGCTGCCCGTCCAACTTATGCCACTGTGATTATACGAACTGTTATACGGCGCCGACAAAGCGATAGAGGCATCTACGACATTGGGGTTTTCCTTCTTTATGACCTGTATGAAATCTTCGGCCCCATACCACAACGAGGTTTCCAACACAATGATATTCTTCCTGTCCACACCCGTTTCGGCATTAAAAACCGCATTGATTTGTTTATAGATAAATACGGTACAGATCAGTACTGAAACGGAAAGGAAAAACTGCACGCCGACAAGCGCTTTCCTTAATCCGTTTTTAGAACCGGTCTTCGATCCGCCTTTCATAATCAGCATCGGCGAGAAAGACGACAGGTAAAAAGCCGCATACCCGCCCGAAAGTACCGTCACCGCCAGGCAAGTAAGGATAGCAATAAGGATGGTTCCGAAATCGAATTTCAATGCAATGCGGGTGCCCATGATCTCGCTGAAAGAAGGGAACAACAGTTCAACCAATATCAGCGAAATAAGCAGCGCGATGAACGATAAAATAAACGATTCCAATAAAAACCGCGCTACCAATTGCTTGCGATCGGACCCGAAGACTTTACGAACGCCTACTTCTTTCATCCGGTTCAACGAACGGGCAACCGAGGTATTGATATAATTAATGACCGCAATCAACAGGATCAGCAACACGGCTACCGAAAAGAAATAGATTTGCGCCGGGCTTCCGAAGCTGTGGTCGGTTACTTCCTTCGGCGAGTGAAGATGCATATCGCGGATAGGTTGCAACTTGAGGGTGTTTTTTGTTTCCCTCGTCGTCGACAAAAAATTCTTTATCTGTTTTTCAAAGTCGGGAGTTATTTTGGCCCCTCGTTTCAACTTGATATAATGCACTCCCCCATAGAATTTTTCGTCCCGGAGAGTAAGGACATCAAATGTGACATGACTGTTTTCCGGCATTTTTACCACAGCCGAGATGGTGTAGTTGAAATCACCTTTTTTCCCGAATTGAAGCGTTTTACCTATCGCCTGTTCGTTACCGAAGAATTTCCGGGCCGCTTCTTCCGAGATAATGCTCCCGTGGCTTTCGACAACGCTCTCAGGCGAGCCTTCCACATACTCATAGGCAAACATCCGTAAGAATTCTTCATTGGTAGAAAGGACTTTTGCCATGATTCCATCTCCTTCCCTGCCTTCTATTGTAAGAGGCAATTCCTCCCAACTTGTAAAAGTCGAATATTCGATTTGCGGAAAAGTATTTTTCAATTGAGTATCTATGGCAGGGCGGACGGTTGCTTTGTAATGCAGTCCGTCGGTGCGGTTTTCCTCTTCCATTATCCTGTAAATACGCTCCGATCCGGGATAGCATTTTTCGTAACTGAGTTCAAAGCGTATCCAAAAGAGGAGCAGGAAACAACAGGCTATGGCAATCGATAAACCGATAATATTTACCGTCGAATAACCCTTATCTTTCAGGATATTCCTCCATGCTGTTTTTAAATAATGTACGAACATATCGATTTGTTTTTTTCACATATCCGTTAAACGGCGCGAAGCCGTTTAACGGAAGCGGGGACTATTCTCCCAACACTTTTTTCAATTCCTTTTTCATCTCGTCCACACCGGGGAAGCCGACGGAATGGAACGTCTGATTCCCCTCCTTATCCAACACGATATAGGTCGGTACACCTTCAGCCTTCAACGTCCGGCCAAGATACCCCCAGTTGGCATCGCTCATGCGGTAATGATAACCCTTCAGGTCGGGAATCATATTCCGCCACGTGTCCTCGGGAGAATTATCGCCCGCCAGATACACGTACACCAGTCCGCTGTCGGCCAGTTGCGCCTTTAACGGCGCCATCTCTTTGTTCGCCATCCGGCACGGGCCGCACCACGTCGCCCAGATATCCACCAGCACCGCTTTTCCCTTAAACGGCTTCATCATTTCGGTGAAAAGGTTTTCATCCGCCGCCGCAG
This sequence comes from Limibacterium fermenti, assembly GCF_041902845.1. Taxonomy (GTDB): domain Bacteria; phylum Bacteroidota; class Bacteroidia; order Bacteroidales; family Dysgonomonadaceae; genus Limibacterium; species Limibacterium fermenti. The sequence continues at coordinate 663,302 of NZ_CP159486.1, read as the reverse complement.
GCATATCGAGGATGGTATAGCCCGTTTTCTTTTTGTTTTCTTCAATCACAGCCAGCAGCTTATCGTTTTGAAGCAACAGTTCTTCACGGATAATCGCCGGGAAATCGGACAAGGTCGCTTTTTGCTCGTCGGTCAGCGGATAGAAATCCACCATTTTACGACTTAGGGCGTTGGCTTTTACCAAATCCAACAGAAAACAGTCGTTCGTGTTCCAGACTTTGGAAAGGAACTGTGCTCCCATCTGTTTTTGCATGATTGCCATTTGATCGTCGGAGGTCAGGTATTTATTGACTACCAAGGCAAGCGAATCGATATGCGGAAACACTTCGCCTTTCTTTTTTATAGAGAGATAGGAGTCTACCAGGTTTTTCTCATCCTTCGTCAAGCGCTTATCGGCGGCAAGCTGGCTGAACAAAGCCGTATCGTCCCTTTTGGCAGGCCCGGCATAATTCAACATCATCGGTATCTGCCCGATGCTTGCCGTCATCAGCACTTCGGGAGCATCACACGAGGCAAGCCGGTAAAAGTCATCGAAATTATCGGGCTTTACAGGCATCTTCATCGCTTGAAACGCGTTGCGGTAATCGATCTTATTCTTCTCCGCATACGCTTGGACGAGTATCGACTCCATCGAAAACAGATTCCGGAATAAATCGGAGAACAATTCCGAAGAGGCAATTTTTTTGGCCAAAGGAGACACCGCCAACGAATCGTTGTGTTGCAACGCAGAATGATACAGATTGATGTTGTAATTGTAATACCGTTCCCCATCCAAGCCGACGACATCATTCATAAAAGACTTTCCCGCCAGCACGGTTTTCAGATGACCGTCACTTAACTCATTATTCAGCGCCGCGAAATATCCGCCGAAATAAGAAGTTTTTCCGTATGGCGTATCGTCTTTATGCAAACGCCCTTTCGCCCGGTTGATTTCGGGCAGGTTGATCAGGACTTTCGTTTCTTTTCCGGGCGCGACCGCTATCGGGACATCCGTCAGTCTTGCGGCGCCTAAGGCCAGCGTAATGCGGGCGGGGCTAAGTAATTCGACTTCTCCGCGAAACGTACCGTCGGCTTTCACCTGTACGGATGTCTTTTTTTCCTGCCCCGACACCGGATTGATATATAAAAAATGAAACTCCTCTTTTATTTGAGGCCCATATCCTAACAGTCTGCCGCTCACAACGGCTTTTCCTTTCTGCCAGGCAACCGGTATGCCGGTGTCCTGTTTAGACAGTTGCCGGTATTCTTGAGGAATTTGGGGCAAGGGGATGCGTTTGTTCACCAAATCGACGCCCCATATCTTAAAGCAATTGTCGCAATCGCTCTCGATGAAGTCGAACGTTTGCGTGTTTTGCGGCAGCGGCTCGAACACCAGCTTAAACGACGCCTCGCCCGAAGCGGGCATCCAGAACAGCGAGTCGAGGTCGATGCCTTCGCCGCGGCGGACAGCGTACTTTTTGCCGTCGGCTTGCAGGTAACTGTCCGAAGCGATTTTAATCCACCATCCCGGCCGGAAGAAAGCATCGATATCGAGCACCGTCGCCGTGTCGGCCAGCGTCGCCCGCCGGATTTCCACAGAAGTGGTGTTGCTATGCACGCTCGGCGGCAGCGCCACCTCGCGTTGTTGTGCGAATGCGCCCATCGTCAGAGCGACAAGCAGTAGGGTAAAAGTTGTTTTTGTTTTCATATCAATTTATTTAAGTAATTCATTTATCGCATTCATCATTTCTTCTTCGGAATAGCCTGTAACGACATCCTTTACCATCCGTTTGTCGTCCAATATAAAAAAGACGGGAGCCGTGCGGCCGGTCCGGTACGCCTCAATCACTTCGTCCGTAGCACTTAGAAACGGATAATTCAATTCATTTCTCTCTGCATAGTTTCGGGAGGCGTGTGGCGCCTGTATCCATGTCTCCAAAGCGACAATCTCCAGGTCATTTCGATCGTAATCGTTCATTAGCTTCTTGAGGAAAGGGATCGCCGCGTGGCATGGCGCACAACCGATACCGGTAAAATTAAGAATCAGCACCTTGCTCTTGAAATCGTTCAGCGACACGATTCGCCCTTCGTCATCCGGCAAGGCCCATTCGGGGGCATGCTTGCCTATCAGTTCGTTCGGCGAGGAAGTCTTGCGCTTTTCCCCATATTTTGTAATCTCATAGCCTTGAGGAAAATAATCCGCCGCCCGAAAGTCTTCCGCCAATAAATGATTGATTTGTATATCAGAGTAAGTTCGGAGGCTGATATCTTGCGTCCTTTCCTTCCGCAGTTTATACGGCAAGCCGGTCGATTTACGGAACCACAGATCGTAAATCGATGTCGGACGTTCAACAGCTAACGGACTACCCGGCATATAATAGGCTTTTCCGAAAAACTCCACGTCCTTATCTTCATTGATAACCAAAGTAAGATGATATTCTTCCCCCATATCTTCCCAATCGACTTGTATGCTGTCGCCGGTTTGCAGAATATACAGGATAATGCTTTTGGCGTAATTGAAAAAGGGAGCCGACACCGGGTGGAAAGGCAAGCGATTGGAAGAAAAGTTATCGATAACAATTCGTTTGGTATCATGATAGGCCGTCGCCCTCACGATGCCGTCATAAGCAAATTCGAACGTGGTTGTATCTTCTCCGTTAAAGACGACATAACTCGCGCCAATGGTAGAATCCGCAGGATGATCGTATTCCTTTTGGAACCTGCGGGATGTCAACACCGGTATGGTATCGCCGACCTGCCACACCTTGACGTCTTCGTAATAGGTTGCCGACTTGACTTGCTCGAGACGCTCCAGCATGCTTTTTAAACACTCTCGCAGGGATTTATTACTTTCCTTCTGACCAAACAGAACTAACGGTAAAAAGAGAAAAAGACCAAATGATTTTACTTTCATGATAAGTCGGGTTTAGTGATTTTTCGGCCATACAAAGCCAGCGCCACGGCTGCGACTGTCGAGGTGAGCGAACGACACGCGCTAACATTCCGTGTGCCCCGCTGCACTATTTTATTAATAAACTTCTCCATGGTTATCCAACCAATTAGCGATAACGACCGTAAAGTTATATAATTATTTATCATCTTGTATCTATTTATTTGTTTTTTTTAGACGATTACCTCTTGTCCATTGTCCATTATCAATTGTCCATTGATAAGACCCGCGCCGGGTCGATCCGCACCGCCTTTTTCACTTGCCACACCAACGTCAGCAGCGACACTCCCGCTACGACTACCGCCGATACGGCGAACAACCACCACGATACCGGCGCCTTATGGGCAAACCCTTCCAGATATTTATTTATAAAAAGATACGATACCGGAACGGCAACAACAAAAGTCCCCGCCAGCAACCATATATATTTCTTCAACAACAGGTGCAACACGTCCTTCGTCGTCGCGCCGTTGACTTTCCGCAACGCAATCTCCCGGTACCGTTGCCGGATATCGAACAGCGACAGGGCAAACAGCCCCAGGCACGAAACCAGTATCGCAATCACCGCAAAGGTGTTATAAATGCGACTTATCCTTTTGTCTTCATCATATAGCGCTGCAATTTCATCTTCCATAAAAGCGTATTCAAAATCGGCTTCCCCATACAGTTCCTTATTCAGTTCTTTCAGAAAATCTATTGATTCACTCCGTTTTCCGGATACAATCTTCGCCATCATCGTTTCTCGCTGCATATATTCGTCTTCATACATAATGGCTATTGGCGTTGTCGGTTTGGAAAGATGTCCGGTATTGAAGTCCTTTACCACTCCCACAATTTCATACGCCGGATTGATACTCATATCGCCTCGTGCATACCAAAGACGATGTTCGGGTTGTAAATAAGCAGTATGTATATCTTCGATATTAAATATTTTTTTGGCCGTTTCGTTAATGATAAACCGATACTGTACAGCGATGTCAGTTGTATCCCATAAGCGTCCCTCCAATAATTGATAGTTAAATAAATCCATTTGCTTGCGCGACCGGTAAATGACAGCCACATTGTGAGCTTCCCCTCCTTCTACTGTTAAAGGTAAAGAAGCCTCTATCGAATAGAGCGGATCACCATACGACCATTGAGTAAACAACGGAGAAGCATTCATTTTTCTTTCGATGATTTCGGTTATTTCTCTATGGCGGCTTTCACGTTTTCGATATTCCTCTTCATCATTTACATTATAATAATTACTTTGATGGAATATTTTACAAACGACGACATTTTCAATATCGTAACCCAAGTCGGCTTGAAGCATAAAACGAAGTTGTTTCATGAAGAATATCGATATAATGATAAGGCAAAAGGTAATGACATACTGCAAAAATAAAAAGGCCGATCGAGAGATAAGCGATACGCCACCGACATTGACTGAGCGCAATGAAGTAATCGGCGAAGCATAATGGTATCGGAAAAAAGGATAAATACCCGTTATAATTGGAAGAATCAATAAAAGGATAAAAGATAACAGTATATCGAACGTAAAGTTGGGATGTAGTGTTAACGCAAATTGTTCGGAAAAAAGGCTTCTGAAAATTTCCAAAACAAACCATGCCAAAAAAATAGCAATAGCCGTCATTGACAAGTTTTCGAAATATATCTGTCCGAAAATCTGCCAGCCCTTAGCTCCATACACTTTTTTAATACCGAATTCACGACCGCGCCTCAACGTAATGACCGTGTAAATATTAATATAATTAAACAATCCGACCAATAAGATCAGGAGAGCCACAATCGACAACACCACCACGTTTGTACGGTTTCCCTGAAGAAACATTCCTTCCGCACGAGACATAAAAAGAGAGTTATCAAAATAATAGTCCCGTAACGGAAGCAGTTGATAACGGGTAAGGCTTCCATGATACTCTGGTAAACTCCGGAACTCCCCGTATTTTTTATTGAAATCCGTTATGTCGACTTCATCATGCAATTTTACAATCTGATAAGGGAGTCGCATCCAAGATTTTCGAAGGTTATCGTTCACCAGTATATCAAAATTGAAACTCGATTTGGTTTTCGGAATACCCAGTACACCCGCTACGTTTAAAATATCTCCCGATGCATATTTGATTTTTTGCCCGATGGGATTCGTGTTCCCGAAAATCTTTTTAGCCAATCGGGATGTGATAACGACGTCCTCAGGCGCAAGCATGCTGCCGTGTCCAAGGATAATAGGATAAGGTATCATTTGCAGAAAAACACTATCTGTAACAAATATATTTACGTTATACTGATGGTCGGCGACTGAAATTTGGTCATCTATAAAAGAGATGATCGATGTAAATTTTTCTACAGCCGGATCTTCCAACGGATTGATAAAATCTTTTTGACGATTGATATCTGTCACACCGCTTAATCGCGTGGGACGATTATCTTGTTCGATCGTCATCATACAGACCCTTTCTAAATCTTTCGCAAAATGATTCACCGTCGTCTCCTGATGCACGTACCGGGCGATAAGGATCACGCAAGCCAGGCTCACTGCCAGCCCGATAATATTCACCACCGTATATAACCGGAATTTCCCAAGCGAACGAAACGCAGTTTTTAGTAACTTCATATCAATTATAATTCAATAATTTCAGGATTCTGTTCTCCTTTTGTACATCTTCTGCATTCTGCATTCTCCATTATCAATTATCCATTGCCAGCACCCGTGCCGGGTCGATCCGCACCGCCTTTTTCACCTGCCACACCAACGTCAGCAGCGACACTCCCACTACGACTACCGCCGAAACAGCAAACAGCCACCACGATACCGGAGCCTTATGGGCAAACCCTTCCAGATATTTATTTATAAAAAGATACGATACCGGAACGGCAACAACAAAAGCCCCCGCCAGCAACCATATATATTTCTTCAACAACAGGTGCAACACGTCCTTCGTCGTCGCGCCGTTGACTTTCCGCAACGCAATCTCCCGGTACCGTTGCCGGATATCGAACAGCGACAGTGCAAACAGCCCCAGGCACGAAACCAGTATCGCAATTACGGCAAACGTGGTATACACGCGGCTTACGCGCTTATCGTCTTTATAAAGTGCAGCGATATCGTCTTCCAAAAAGCTATAAGTAAACTCCGCATCGCCGTTGATCTCCGTAAAAATATCACGCAAATAAGCGACGGCCTCTTTTTCACGACCAGGAATGATTTTCGCCATGAGAGGCCCGTACAGAAAGTCTGCATCGTACTCAATATCCTCCTCATAAGAAATCATTAACGGCACGGTCTTTTGAGAAAGATGGCCTGTTTGAAAATCCTTTATGACCCCCACAATTTCGTACGGAGGATTCTGTTTCATATCCCCTTCCAAAGAAGAAAACCATATCCTTTCTCCTGTTTGCAAGGATTGCGAGTGGATATCGGTTATTTCGAGAAGTTCTTTTGCCGATTCGTTGATTATGCATTTATACTGTCCCCAGATATCGATCGAATCATTCCAGAACCGCCCTTCCAACAGTTGCAGTCCGAACATCCGCATATAGTGGTTCGAAAACCATTCTATCGCGACTTCTTTATAATCCTCCCTACCCGAACGTGCCACCGGAGTGGAAGTTTTCAGGTTATAAGGCGGTTCGCCGAGTAACCAATTGGAAAACAACGGCGATTCGTTCAGCTTACGCCTGATCAGCTCTTCATTTTGTTTCATTTTATGATGACTGACTTCATACTCTTCATTACTTTTTATATCATTAAAATGATTATCGTATAACAATTTACAGATAATCACATTTTTCGTGTCGTATCCCGGATCGGCGTCCAGCATAAACCGCAGTTGTTTCATAAAGAACAAGGCGGTAACCAATAAAGCGAATGTGATAACATATTGAAGAAAGAGAAAAGCCGATCGCGAAACCAACGACACGCCGCCAACATTTACCGACCGTAACGATGTGACAGGCGTGGAGAAAGCATACCGTAAAAACGGATAGAGGGTAGTAATGAACGGCAAAACCAATAGAATCAGGCAAGAAAGCCACAGGTCAAACCGTTGATCGCCTTGCACGGCAATGCCCAATTGGTTTGTCAAAAACACATCGCTTAATTCGATCAGCGCCCATGCCAGAAACACCGCAATCACCGCCATAAAAAGATTCTCCATGTAGAGTTGCAGGAACAGTTGCGTTTTATTTGCCCCGAAAACTTTCTTGATGCCGAATTCACGGCCTCGTCTAAGTGCTACTACGGTATAAATATTGACAAAATTGAACAGCCCTATCAATAAAATCAGAATGCCTACGATAAAGACAACCTTTATACTTGCTTTATTTCCGAGTACAAAAACAGAATCGTTGCTTTCTTCATAGAGAAAATTCGAGCGGTCGAAATAAACGTCTTTCAACGCAAACAACTGATAGCGAACGAGCAGCTCTCTGAAATGAGAATAGTGTTTAAATTCTCCGTTTCGTTTATTAAAGTCTTCCACATCGGCACCGGAATAAAGCAAAACCAAATCGTGTTGTGATCGCGCCCAAAAGCCGTTTGGTTTCATGAGTCGGTTTACCAATAAGTCGAATTGAAGGAATGATTTGAATATCGGTTTTCGTATCACGCCCGACACTTTCAACACATCGCCCGAAGAATACGTGAAGGTTTTTCCCACGGGATTCGTATTCCCGAATAATTTCCGGGCAAACTCCTCCGTAAGGATCGCATCTTGCGGGGAAACCAATTTGCTGCTTCCATACAACACCGGATAAGGAAGAATTTGCAGGAAAACGCTGTCCGCCGCAATCAGTTTCACATCGAAGGTATGTTCGCCTAATACGATAAAATCCTTATCGAAAGGGACAAAAGAAGTAACCGCCTCCACCGAAGGATCGGTATGCGGATCGGTATAATCTTTATCATTATTCGGATTATAAGCTCCTCCGTAGCGGCTTCGCCCTTTTTGATCCTGATAGAACATCATATAGGTTCGGTCGAGGTCTTTCGCAAAATGATTCACCGTCGTCTCCTGATGCACGTACCGGGCGATAAGGATCACGCAAGCCAGACTCACCGACAGCCCGATGATATTCACCACCGTATATAATCGAAATTTCCCAAGCGAACGAAACGCTGTCTTTAGTAACTTCATATCGATTCTAATTCAAGATCATTCTCCTATTCTTACATTTATCATCAATTCTATCGCGCAGCATTATCGCCGAAGATAATTATCCGCGAAACGCTATCAACATATCGACCTATCACCCAATTTACACATTTGCCAATCTGCTAATTTGCTAATTTACACATTCGCTAATTTGCTAATTACCGAATCACCAACTCCTCCGCATCCCCGAAGCCGGCATATCCGCTCACAACCACCTTGTCGCCGTCCTCAAGCCCGCTCAAGACCTCATATTGCACGGGGTTCTGGCGCCCGATAGTGATGGCTGTCCGTATCGCCCGGTCGCCCGATTTATTCAATTTATAAATCCATTGCCCGCCCGTCGACTGAAAGAAATCGCCCCGGGGAATGACCACCGCCGACTCAGGCTGCCCGAGTTCCACCTGTACGCGAAAGCTTTTGCCGATGCGGACATTGTCGGGCTGTTCGCCGGTAAAGACCATATCCACTTGAAACTGCCGGTCTTTCACTTCCGGCACGACCTTCGACACCCGCAACGGGTACTTCTTCCCTTGATAAGTCACCGAAGCGGGCAACCCTACCGTAATACGATCGATATAATATTCGCTCAACTGCGTATTGAGTTTGAAATTATCCATCACTTTTATTTCACCGATGTTCTCCGATTGGCCGACACGCTGCCCGAGAGTTACGTTCAGGAAACTCAATTGCCCGTCGAGCGGCGCCTGCACCACTAAATCATCCGTGCGTCCGCGCACATGATCGGTTTTCTTCCGCGCACGCACCAAATCGGCATCCATCAGTTCGCGGCTCAACAGCGTGGCGGCGCTATCCTGCCGCAATCCTTCGAGTTGCAACGCCGTGCTTTTCGTTTTGTACGCATATTCCTCGCGCTGCAGGTCGAGTTGCGCCTTACTCTTCACACCCATCTTAAACTCTTCCTGTCCCAACACGAAATCTTTCTCCAACCGGTTCATCTCGTACCGGGCCTGAAGCGTTTGCTGCTTCAAGAGTATGGTTTTTTGTTCCATTTCCACCTTTTTTTCCTGATAAAGAATGCGTTGTTTTTCCCATTCATCCTGCTGTTCTTCAATGATACGTTCGAGTTCGGGATTATGCAACACGAGTATGGTATCGCCTTTTTGTAGCATGGCGCCCTCTTCGGCTACGATGCGATCGACCATGCCCGCTTCCAACGTATTCAGTTTGAGGGTAAGGATGGGCTGTACGATGCCTTCCGTATCGACATAATCGAGGAACTTATCCTGCTTCACATCGGCAATACCGATTTTATCGGTATCAATGCGCAACTTCCGTCCTCCCGAAACGGCAATCGCTACGTAAACGAGAAAAGCGATAAAGACCACTCCGCCCAGGAAATAATATTTGTATTTCTGAAAAACCGACCGCTTAGGCAACTGCCGGTCCATCGATGAATCACGCGACTCGTGAAACGTATCATGCTCGTACATCTGTTTTTTCGTTTTTTGTAAATCATCCATTATTCCAATTCCTTAAAAATACATTCTATATCGAATGGCAGGGTTATCATACGATATCGCGGCATTTCCGGTCGCTATCCATGCGCAAATTACGGGTTCCCAACAGGCTCCCTTCACGCAAGTGAAAAATTCGTGGAACTTTATTGCTTCATATTGAGAAATTTACTTTTTCGCGTTTTCTTTTTCTAATAAATTGGTTAAAGTCCCTTCCAGATTATAAATATTTAAGCCTTTTGTCATTACTCTTCCCTCGCGATTGATGTATTCGTAATGCGGAATGCCATTGAATTTAAAGAGTTCGCGCATTCTGTGATACTGGTCTTTTGTCAGTCGATAGCTATTCTTCAGGCCTTGCTCAGCTACATAATTTTTGTAAGTATCTTCCGGCGTTTCCTCACTGCAAATAAAAAGGAAAGCGATTTCCTTGCTATCGTTCAGTTTTTCCCGTAACGCTTTATTCTGTTTTATTCCTGCTACACAAGGTCCGCACCACGATTCCCAGAAATCGACTACGATATACTTCCCTTTTAGCGGGGCTGTCATTTCCCTGAATAATTTTCCGGCTCTCGTTTCGGGCAAGTCGTATGTGGTTACACCGTCTACGGGAAACTTCTGCGTATAAAGTCTCAGGGCTTCGGCGGTCAAAAAAGGATTTCGAATATCTTTTGTTGTGATTGCAAGAAGTTGTTCCGCGCTTTTATTGTCCGATAAATTACGGAAATCGGATTGCAATCCGCGTACTTTGGTAATATCATAAATGAGATTGGGTGTGGTAAGACGGAGCACATGGGTGAAGACCGAATCGCGTAGCTGAATCTCTTTTATATTGACCTCCCTTTGTTTGTTTTCAATGATTTTTTTAATTTGCGATGCATATTTTTGATTAAATGATTCGAAGGCTGCTGCATGAGTTTCATAATATTTCGTCCTTTCCTCGTCATTCGTTATATGCGACAGTTGTTCTTCAATTTTCAGCACCTCTTCATCCTCTTCTGTCCAACGATCTTTGCATTCATTTTTCAACTGTTGTGCAGAACTACCGGTGGAATAGGACAATTGTTTCCATATAGAGGTAAAAGGATCGCAAAATTCAAAACGGTTGACAAATACGGATGCGCTTGATGGACACAATAATGAAGGGTCATTCAGGGGCATCTGCTGCAGGAAATCGTAATAATCAACCGGCAACGGAGTTTGAATGGTAGTGTCTTCCAATAAGCGTTGGTTGTAATTGCTTGCATATTCCAGCAGGTTGGTACCATAAGTCAAAAGCGCTTCGTTTGTCAAAAGCGTTGCTGCTTTAGCCGATAAATCGCTTTGCCGGACCAACTTTCTGTTTTCATCGATAACTTGCAGCTCAAACGCTTTGTATTCCTTCGGATTTAATGTTTTGGATTTTTCCTGAATCTCCTTCCATGGTATTCTCTTGAGTTCAACTTTTGCTAATTGACGGTTGATATCAGACAATCCCCCTTTGAATTCAATCTCCTTGAATTTATACGATATATTCCGCAAACGATCGGCCGTTAAAAATTCTTCCCAATTTAACACCATAGCCAATGTGTGACCGGGTTCCATATAAAAATTAATCGGCTTGTCATTGACACTTACATAAAAAACAGTCGGGTATTGCATGGGAATATCAGCCTCAAAACGTCCGTCGGGATGAATTTCCACCGTAACCGGGAAATCTTCATTTGTGATCACATTACCCGCGTAGATAATTCCCGTACTGAATCCTAATCGGGGATCGTACCCTTTGATATAACCCGCCAAACGTCCCGGCTGGCGGGTAAAGAACCGATCCGACCGGTAATCGGGCAGCGCTTCCTTGATTTTTGAATTTTCAATTTCCGTGTCCAGCCATTCTGCAATCTTATCCGGTATCGCCTTATGCTCTTTTTCTACTTGCTTGTTTTTCTCTAAGGATACGCCGAAAATAATGGTTTTGTCGCCTTCCCCGTAATTTATCTTCTTTACGGATTTATCCAACGCAGGGAACGAAAGGACAAACAGGGAATCACCCGATTGAGGCATATAAATCTCCTTGTCGAATTCACCGTTCTCAATTCCGGTCGCCAATAATTTTTCAGAGCTTCCTTCCGGTTGAATAAAAGTTGTTTTAGGAAAATTCACCCACCAGCCGGGGATAAAAGTGGTTCTTACATGCACACGTGTTTCTTGATCCGACAAATCGATTTTGACAATATTGTCAATACCTGAATTCTTCACTTCGTATGCGGGATGATTGATCACACGGTTTTTACCCGCCACAGGAATTAAAACGGATAATAAAAATAATACGCTCAAGATGTCTTTTTTCATAAGGTTTGTTTTTTATTGAATTTTCGATCATTAAATTATTCATGTTTCATTATATCATTTATCCCTACCCCACCCATAACTTTTCGCGACATCCCTGAATGTTATGAAAAGGGAGGTAGCAACACTTTCTTGTCATTCTGATTACCAACAATGGATAAAGTTACTCAAAAGTTTCTTTCAGAGCCTGTAAGGGGTTATTTTTTTCAAAATCCCATCCGGTCATGCTTCGCAACCCGAAATACAAGCTCCAAAAGCGTTGCAATTCGCTAATATAGCTCCGCTGCGAACTGTCTTTTTCAGCGATGGCGGCGTTCAAATCGAGTACGGTAGACTTCCCCAACAAGTACAGCCGGTAGGCGACCTCATGACGCCGGGCGGCACGCATCGCCGTCTTTTGCGCGAGCGCCACCTTGTCGGCTTGCAAATTGAACTGTTTAACCATTTTGATCACATTCGCATCAAAATCGGTTTGTGCCTGTCCCCGTTCGATTTTTATCTTTTCGAGATTACTTTTCGCCACTTCTACCGTCCCTTTTCCTACCCCCCAATCAAGCAGCGGGATGCGGATACCAAGACTAACCAACTGTTGATCCAACGGATGACGGTACGCATTACTCAAAACCGAATGGGTTTGCGTAAGGCCGAATTCCACATATAAATCCGCTTTCAGTCCGCGTGAAGCCTTCGCTTGCGCAACTGCGCTCTCCCCCTGCATTTGTTGCAGGTAATACGACTCGATATCGGGACTGTTTTGCTGTGCCAGATGCAATGCTTCTTCCGGAGAAACGATAAAGGCCGGGACTTTTTCACTGATGATAGCCAGGATTTCGACATGATCGGTTATTCCCAAAAAACTCCGTAAATTCTGAATACAATCATCCGTCTCGATGCGGGCATTCATCCGGTTGGTTTGTTCGGAAAGATAATTGATTTCGAGTTGCAGCATTTCGTTTTCGGTGATCGTTCCTATCTCATACCGGCCTTTGGCATACGTGAAAAGCGTGTCGGCCGTAGCATAATTGACTTGCGCCGAATACAGATTGCTTTGCGCGGTCGCCAACTGAAAAAATTTCAAAGCAGCTTGTGCCGCTACCAGTTCCAACGTTTCGACGTACGATTTCCGCGCTTGCGAATACCGAGCCGGTTCTATCTTTTTGTTCCACTTCAAACGATTATATCCGAACAGGTTCTGCGAATACCCAATCACGACAGGAATAGATTTGTAAGAGAGTGTTTTATCGGAAAACAGATCAAGCCGTTGTAATCCCGTTTCCACAAAAAGGCTTCCGCCCAATAAAGGAATGTTCTGGTTAACCGTCAACGTTCCGCCATTAAGGAGTTGATTCCGATGCACGAAACTGTCCGAGCCGTCGGGAAGCGTCACCGGACTGATCGAACGGTTGAGAGCCGAAGAAGTATTGAGGGTTAGGCTTGGAAGATATTCGGCCTTGAACGATCGCCAATTCCAATAGGCCGCTTTATATTGATGACGGGCGGCCACGGCTTGCGGCGACTGCGTACGGGCTAATGCAACCGCTTCCTGTAACGTCAGGCAAATCGTATCCTGCGCCGCCAGTAAGGCGAAGGAAAATCCGAAGAGTAATATGACTGAAAATCGCTTCATGTACGAAATCTCTTATCAAAATCAATGCCAAAGCCATAAATCATTATATTTAAATAGATTATCAATAGAACAGCCAAACTATAAATGTGCGAAAAAGCACACACATCGTTCGATATCGCACACGCCCGATAAAGAAATTTTGACTACATTTGCATCGGGCATTTTATTCCGGTTAAACGAAAAGGATCATTCAATTAAGAATAATCGGCCCATCGTTTCAAAATACGCTAACGGAGATATGGATAAGCATGGAAAAATACTCATCATCGATGACAACGAAGATATTCTCTTCGCATTGAACCTATTGTTGCAGCCGTATGTAGAAAAGGTGAAAGTCACCACGCAACCGGAACGGATCGAATACTTCATGGCCTCTTTCCATCCCGATGTGATTTTACTGGACATGAACTTTCACAAAGATGCCAGCAGCGGAGAAGAGGGTTTTGTTTGGCTGAAGAGAATCAGGGAAATCGATCCGCAGGCCATCGTTATTTTCATCACCGCTTATGCCGATACCGAAAAAGCGGTTCGCGCCATAAAAGAAGGGGCGACGGATTTTATTCCCAAACCGTGGGAAAAAGACAAACTGCTGGCAACCGTCTCATCAGCCATTTCATTACGCAAAAGCCACAACGAAGTCAACCAACTGAAACAACAAGTGGCGGCATTGGAAAGCAACCGTCCGCCTCTACCCGAAATCATCGGAGAAAGCGAGTCGATGCAAAAGCTTTTCCATGAAATGGATCGCCTGAAAGATACCGATGCCAATATCCTTATTCTCGGAGAAAACGGAACCGGAAAAGATCTTATCGCTAACTTCCTGTACTACTCATCCCCCCGTGTCAACAAGCCTTTCGTGCATATCGATTTGGGAAGCATTCCCGAACAACTATTCGAAAGCGAATTGTTCGGATACGAAAAAGGAGCTTTTACGGATGCCAAGAAAGATAAACCGGGAAGATTCGAAATAGCTTCCGGAGGCACCTTATTCCTCGACGAAATAGGGAACCTTACTCCCACCATGCAGGCAAAACTGCTGACGGCTTTGGAAAAAAAACAAATCATCCGCTTGGGGGCGACCCGCCCTATCCGCATTGATGTCCGCCTTATTTGTGCGACCAATGCCGACATCCATTCACAGGCTGCTCAAGGCGACTTCCGCCAAGACCTGCTCTACCGCATCAACACCGTACAACTGCATGTCCCGCCATTACGCGAACGGGGAAACGACATTCTATTGCTTGCCGACCATTTCCTTCACTTGTATGCCCGTAAATATAAAAAGGAAATCAAAAACATCGCTCCTTCGGCACAACGCAAACTAAAGGAATATGCATGGCAAGGCAATGTACGCGAACTCCAACATGCCATCGAACGAGCCGTCATTTTATCGGGCGCATACACCCTTACCGCCGATGATTTTATGCTTGTTCCCGTTCAAGGCCCCGGCAAGAAAAAGACGGATAATCTGAATTTGGAAGAATTGGAAAGAAGCGCTATCGAACAGGCTTTGAAAGTAAGCGGCGGCAACATGAGCCAAGCAGCCGATTTGTTGGGTATTTCGCGCTTCTCTTTATACCGGAAAATAGAAAAACATACGACATGAAACTATCCGGCAAACATCTTTTCATTCTAAAAATATCCGGCATCGTAGCTTTGTCGATCGCCGGTGCGGCACTTTTTGTGAAAGGATTGTATTTTTCGGCAATCCTCGTGCTTATCCTTATCATACTCCTTGCCACCTCCTTATATAACAGCCGACGCAAGCTAATCGAAAAGATGGAACGCATGATCGCCGGTATCCGCTACTCCGACTTCTCTTTTCATTTTGCCGACAATCAATCGAAAGACGAGTTGGGGCGTTTATCGAAAGAGATGGAAGACGCGTTGCAAATCTTCCGCGACCGGACCCACGACTCCTTGATGGACGAGGCGGAGACACAGGCATGGCAAAAACTCATCACTGTACTGACCCATGAAATCATGAACAGTATCGCGCCGATTATCTCCTTATCCGAAACCATCGCCGAACGTGCCGCAAACGGAATGCCTTCGGAAGAGGAATATCGATTGATGAAAAGAGCCATGGAGACGATTCACCGGCGGAGTAAGGGACTGCTTTCCTTCGTGCAGAATTATCGTCAGCTCACCCGTATTCCCGATCCGGTAAAACAGCCGATCGACATATTATCCCTCTTAAAACATTTGCAGCAATTGGTTTCTGCCAACGGCATCCGGTTCGCGTATACGAGTTACCCTGAACGCCTGATTGTTGTAGCCGACCGGAACATGTTGGAACAAATGCTGATCAATCTTCTGAAAAACGCCAGAGAAGCAACCGTTTCACAAGTTTCTCCGCTTATTACGGTAAAAGCAGAACAGGTCGGAAATATCGTTCAAGTTACCGTATTCGATAATGGGTCAGGCATCGCCCCACAAGCATTAGACAAAATATTCATTCCTTTTTATACGACCAAGCAAGGCGGATCGGGAATAGGACTAAGCCTCACTCGCCAGATGATGATTCGCCATAAAGGGACTATTTCGGTAAAGTCAGATGAAACAGGGAGTGCTTTCACGCTATCTTTTCCCGGATAATGCCATAGGTTATACTCCCCCCACCCCCCCCCTTTTTACCCTCTTTAGAAAGTCTTATCCTATAATTGTTTTTGAAAAAAAATCCTTCACATATACAAGAGGTTGTTTTTGAAAGAAAAATTAATTGTCTATTTTTGTTGTTGTTTTAAACATCCCGATTAACTTCGAGCGAAAATGACGGATATAGAATTCAATTGGCAACAGTTTTTAGAATACGGAGATGAAAAGTCTTTTTCCGTAATCTATAATTGCTATGTGGATAATATGTATTCATACGGAATAAGTATGGGATTTCAAGAAGAAGCCTGTAAGGATGCTATTCAAGATGTGTTTTATAAGATCTATTTCTTACGGGGAAAGTTGCAACATATAAAGAATGGGCCTTCTTATATATTCCGGTCGTACAAGCACCGTTTATTGGATTTAGCACAAAAAGAACATTCTGAAGACACTTCGCTCTCTACAAACTATCAGGAAACACCTTTCTTGACTGAAGTTTCCATTCTCGACAATCTTATTGATAACGAAGAAGCTGAACTTTTAAAGAAGAAAGTGCAAATACTACTCGATAATTTGACATCCCATCAACGTGAAGCCGTATATTTGCGCTATATGATGGAATTGGAATATGAGGATATTGCAAATATATTGAATATCAGTCAGGAGTCCGTCCGCAAACTGATCTACCGGTCATTAGAAAAACTTCGTGAATTTGCCTCGAATGACAACATGCCAACACTACTCTGGATAGCGTTCGCATTTTCTTTTCATCTTTAAGGAAACGTTCCTTACTATCAACTATACTGCTATTATGGATTCGTTTTGACACGACAGAATGTTAAAGACTTTATTTTTCTGTTTATTTATGTCCACAAAAAAACACGCTATCCGTCTTCTTAGTAAAAACAATTACTGTGGACGACAAGAATCGAACATCTCGCAATAAATATAAGATCCTTCACGACGAAGAATTTATAAAATGGCGCCTTTTCCGGACTAAGGAATCAGAGGAGCAATGGAATAATTTTTCGGCTGAAAACCCATCTTTACAGAGAAGTATTGAAGAAGCGATCACCCAGTTTAACTCCTTGCGTATAAACAGGCGAGTCTTATCGGAAGATGAGAAGCAAGAGATGTATACAAGCATATTACGAAAAATACAAAAAATCAGAAAACGAAAAATCAGAAAAATCATCACCTCTTCTGCTGCTATCTTATTATTATTCATCGCATCGGCTCTTTACGTATGGAATAACAAAAACTCCGGAGAATTCAACCTTGGCGATAATGAGACAATTATAGGACAAACTCTGCCCGACGAAGAAATACAACTTATATCGGGTAAAAATATCATTCCTATCAATCAAGAGGCACATATAGGCCTTACGCAAGACAGTAAAGCGCTCATTACCGATAGCACAGACAATAAACGGGAAATTACATTGGCATCCCAAGAAATAAATCAGTTGATTGTGCCTTTCGGAAAACGAACAGATATCACCCTTTCCGATGGAACACATATCTGGCTGAATTCAGGCACTCAATTGGATTTTCCGACTGTTTTTACCGGCAAAACGCGCGAAATATACGTCTATGGGGAAATCTTTATTGATGTCGCTCATAATTCGAAAATCCCTTTCATCGTTCGCTCTAAAGAGATCGAGATCGAGGTATACGGCACATCGTTTAATGTTTCTGCTTATAATGATGATAATAAAAAAACAGTCGTATTGATAGATGGTAAAATAACTATAAAAACAGAAGGCAACGACAAGATCGATTTATTTCCAAATGAGAAAATAGATATTGAAGAACATAAACTATTAAAAGAAAAGGTGGACGTATCGGAATATATCAGTTGGACAAAAGGAGTGCTCGAGTTTGAGCAAACGCCCATGTCGGAAATACTGAAAAAGATAGGGCGATATTATAACGTCCGGTTCGATGGAAGTCCAGACATTGCATTGAACGAAAAGAGTTGTTCCGGTAAATTATTTTTATCGAATAATCTGGATAGTGTTCTTACTTCCGTTTCGGTACTATCGTCTACTATATACAAAAGAGAAAATAACAAAATTCATATTATTAAAAAATAACGCCTATGCAACATAACTAAATTAAAAAAAGATCGGACAATGGTGACACATCGCCCGATCAAGTTAAAAATCAATTTACAAGTAACACTAAATTAATATGTAAACTAAAATTCATTACAAATGTATAAAAGAAAAATTAAATCTGATCAATCTGCATATAAAAAGTGCAGCAACATCTTAAAAGTCATGAAGATTTCAATACTATTACTTTTTCTATGCCTCTTTAGCATCACAGCGGAGAACATTTATCCTCAACAAAAAGAACTTTCGTTGAATCTTAAAAATGTGACTTTAGGGCAAGCTATCTCAGAAATAGAACAAACAAGTGATTATGTATTTCTTATTACTGATGACGCTCGAAAAGAATTAAATAAAAAAACGGATATACATGCCAGAAGAGAATCAATAAATAAGATTCTGGAATCTCTTTTAAAAAATACGAGCTTAAAGTATTCTGTTATTGAACGGCAAATATCCGTATATAAGAGTGATTCTAAAACCAAAATTCAGCAAGTTCCGACATCCGCAAGAGAAATCACGGGTCGGGTGATGGATGGAAAAGGAGAATTACTTATTGGCGTAAATGTAATAGAAGTCGGTACTACAAATGGAACTATTACTGATAATAACGGCACATACACGATTCGGACTACAACAGATAGACCTAAACTGAAATTTTCGTATATTGGATTCAAAGACCAAGAAGTTTCGATAGGAAAGGAAAATATTTTAGATGTAGTTATTGAGGAAGCCGTAGGAGAGCTGGATGAAATAGTTGTCGTTGGCTATGGAGAACAACGAAAAATCAGCACTATAGGCTCACAATCCAGTCTAAAAATTCAGGATGTAAAAGCTCCCACGGGAAGCTTATCGAACGTCTTAGCGGGAAGACTAGCCGGTATAGTAGGAGTACAACGTACAGGCGAACCGGGAAAAGATGCCGCTGATATTTGGATACGTGGTATTTCAACCCCTAACGGATCGACTCCACTGATTTTAGTAGATGGGGTGGAAAGACCGTTCAATGATTTGGATCCCGAAGACATCGAATCTATCACATTATTGAAAGATGCTTCCGCAACAGCTGTCTATGGCGTAAGAGGTGCAAATGGAGTGTTGGTTATTAAAACCAAACCGGGAATAATAGGCAAACCTTCTGTCAATATCGATTATTACGAAGGCTTTAACCGATTTACCAAAGATCCAATAATGGCTAATGGGATCACCTATATGGAAGCTGCAAACGAAGCTTCTTATAATATGGGAGAAGGGCAATACAAAAATTATTCCCAAGAATATATAGAAAACACCAGATCAGGGAGCGATCCCCTTTTATATCCAAACGTAAATTGGAGAAAAGAAATATTTAATGATTGGGCGCATTCTCGCAGAGCCAATGTAAATATCAGGGGAGGAAGCCAAATGGCTCAATTCTATTCTTCCGTCAGTTATTATAATGAAACGGGAATGATAAAGACGAATGATTCTGAAAATTATGATTCCGGTATAAATTTCAACCGTTATAATTTCATGACCAATCTGAATGTCCAACTCACACCAACTACTAAAGTGGATGTGGGTGTACAGGGTTATTTGTCGAATGGAAATTATCCGGCTCAATCTTCCCAAACCATTTTTTCGTCTACGATGGAAGTCAATCCTGTAAAATATCCCGCTATGTTTGTTGTGGATGGCGTTCAATATGTGCCGGGTACACACACGCAGGGGGCCGAAAGAAATCCTTATTCCGACGCCACAAAACGAGGATATCGAAAAACAATGAGCAATAGAGTTCAATCGAATGTTCGGATAACTCAAGATTTGGACTTTTTATTAAAAGGCCTCAGTCTTACATCCATGTTCGCTTTCGATGCCGTAACAACCCGCGAAAGATGGTATGAAAAGCGCGAAAACACGTACTATTTCAAAGATAGAAGCAATCCTTATGATGAACAAGGAAAACCTATATTAATTCCTACTTGGAATTCGGGATCGACGGCTTTGTCTTTCGGCAAGTCTTTCGAGGGACAACAAAAAGATTATTTTGAAGCTTCCCTCAACTGGGAAAGACTTTTCGGAGAAGATCACCGAGTGAGTGCTATGGCGATTTACACACAAGAAAGCAGGACCTATAACGAAGCAAATAATATTATACAATCCATTCCTTTCAGAGTGCAAGGATTTGCCGGAAGGGCTACCTATGCCCTTAAAGACCGGTATTTCGCAGAATTCAATATAGGATATAACGGCGGCGAGAACTTTCCTAAAACCAAACGCTTTGGTACTTTTCCTGCAATTGGTGCAGGGTGGGTTCCGTCAAGCGAACCTTTTTGGGATCCGATTAAAGATGTTTTTTCGTTTTTCAAGATACGGTATACGTACGGTAAAGTAGGTAATAGTCGAACGGGAACCAATTTAGGAGATAGAAGGTTCATGTATATAGAACAATACGGATGGAACAATGACTACGGTTATTCATTCGGTACAAACGGCCGAAGTGGGGTTGTAATATCGAATCCGCGCACGGATTTAGGTTGGGAGGTAGCAACCAAACAAGACTTAGGATTCGACCTAAAATTCTTTAAAGATGATCTAAATGTGACTTTCGATTTATTTAAAGAAAACAGAACTGACATTTTGTTATTACGCAACAATTCTCTTCCCGGATACGCTGGATTCCAATCCGTTCCTTATGGTAATGTAGGAGAAACAAAAACATTAGGATTCGATGGAAACATCGAATATTTTAAACGAATTAATAACGACTGGGCTATAACGTTGAGAGGCAATATGACCTATGCTGATCCGGAATGGGTGGATGACGATCAACCTTTACGGGAATATGCATGGAGAAACAGAAAAGGATTCAGCCTTACTTCTATCGAAGGATATGAAGCGCTCGGGTTATATACGCAAACCGACATTGATTTAATCAATGCTTGGTATGCCTTGCCCGCATCGGAAAGAGCAAACACTCCGCAACCATTTCCTACTCCTCCAAAAGTAGGATTGACAGATGTGAAGGCCGGTGATATGATGTATAAAGATATGAATGAGGACGGTAAGATAGATGATAATGATAAATCGTGGTTGGGAAATGGCGATGTACCTATCCTAAACTATGGATTCGGATTCAATCTGGATTACAAACGCTTCTCTTTAGGGGTTCTGTTTCAAGGTACAGGCAAAGCAAATCGTTTTATAGGCGGCATTGTGCGGCCGTTTAATGATGCCGGTGTCGGAGCAGTTTACAGCAATATTACGGATCGCTGGTCGCAAGATAATCCCAAACAAGATGCTTTCTATCCCAGACTCGCTTACGGAAACGATGCATTGGGAAACCAAAACAATTTTGAAAACAGCACATGGTGGCTCAAAGACATGAGTTTTTTCCGGCTAAAAACGCTCCAATTATCTTATAAACTCCCCAAAACTTGGTGCGAAAAAGCGAATGTAAATAACGCCAGTGTTTATATGATGGGGATGAATTTATTTACGTTCTCCAAATGGAAATTATGGGATCCGGAATTGAATACCGACAATGGAACGAAATATCCAAACACGACGTCTTTTACCGTCGGAGTAACATTTAGTTTTTAATAAATATATGATTAAAGCATAAACAGCATATGAATAACAATATATATATAAACATTATAGGTCTCGCACTGACGTTTTTAACAATCAGTTCTTGTAGTGATTATCTGAATCAAGTGCCTTCCGATATCGTTACATTAGAGAAAGTTTACGAAACCCGCAATGGAGTATTGGACAACCTAGCAACCGTCTATTCTTCTATGCCTGCGGAATTTGAAGACCGATGGACTGCCTCGGGAGGAGCGAACGGCACTTCCGGAGCATGGAATGCAGGATGTGATGACGCGGAATTCATTTGGGATTTCAATGGAGCGCAAAACATCAATAACGGCTCATTGAACGGTGAAACCGGATTTGTATATGATTACTGGAATAAGTGGTATAAAGGCATCCGAGCAGCAACCTCCTTTATAGAAAACATACATATCTGCAAAGTTCTTGAACCGGGCGATTTGGAACAATGGATAGCTGAAGCAAGAGCTGTAAGAGCGATTTATTACTATTATCTTTTAAGATTATATGGACCGGTACCTATCATTGAAAATTCCATTTCGGAACAAGCTCCGCTCAGCGAACTAAACACGCCTCGCAATAGCGTGGAAGAAGTGGTTGCCTATATTTTATCCGAATTGGATATCGCCATTAATAATGGCCTTCAAGTAAATATTAAACAAAACTCTTCGGAAACCGTCACTTCTGCCGATAAAGGATTGGGGCATATAGACCAAGCCATTGCAAGAGTATTTAAAATCCAAACAAGAATGCTGGCTGCAAGCGATTTATTTAACGGAACCAATGATTTTTATGCGTCTTTGACGAATAATGACGGTAAAAAATTATTTCCGTCCTATACACAGGAGCAAAAGCGGCAACTTTGGGAGAATGCGGCAACTGAAGCGAGAAGTTTCATCGACGATTATGTGGGTAAAGGATATGATTTGACGCGTAAATATACCGACGGGAAGCTTGACCCGTATCTTTCCTATCGTGAAGCAGTGAGAGGTGCGACTTCCGAATTGACTAATTTTAGCGGAACAACTTCAGCAGCCGAAATGATTTGGTTTAATAGACAAGGGAATGCCAGCACCATGCATTACAATAGAACACCCAAACACTTCGGTTATGCCGATGGAGTTCGGTGTTCCGGCGGGATGGCCGCCACCCAGGAAGCTGTTGATGCATATTTTATGGCTAATGGCTTAAAACCTATTTCAGGATATCAATCTGATGAGAAAACCCCCATTATTAATTCTACTTCCGGGTATACAGAAGAGGGATTCTCGACCGAAGACTACAAAGACCCTGTTACAGGACGTGTATTAGCCCCCAAAGGTGTTTGGAACGCTTGGGTTAATAGAGAACCCCGCTTTTATGCAGACATTACTTTCGACGGACAGAAATGGCTTTATACGGGTTCAGGAGACGTTTATACGGGACTTCAATACACCGGAAATTCAGGCCGCGGTACTGGTAATGCTAATGACTATTCCAAAACGGGATATGTAGTGCGTAAATCCGCTCCAACAACCGTATGGTCGAATAACGACCGGGTATCCATCATGCTTCGCATGGCACAGATATATTTGGACTATGCCGAAGCTTTACACGAAAGCAATCCGGGCAGCCCTGATATTCTCAAATATTTGAACCTTATTAGAGAAAGAGCGGGTATTCCTCAATATGGAGGCGGTGCTGGACAACTTCCAATACCAGCAAATATGCGTCAAGCTATCAGGGATGAGCGTCGCGTTGAATTGGCATTCGAAAACAATCGCTACTTCGACTTAAGAAGATGGTGTATAGCGGAAGAAAGTCAAGGAAAAGCTATCCACGGCATGAATATCAATAAAAACGGAGAAGAATTCTTTGTACGTACAAAAGTGGAAGATCGATATTTCGAAAAGAAAAATTATTTTTTTCCTCTTCCTTTAAAAGATCGAACGATAAACAAAGAACTGGTACAAAATCCGGGGTGGTAAAAAAACAGATATTATGAATAGAGGTTCCGATCTCTATTCATAATCCTTACATCCTTTTAAATCAATTTATTTCGTTTTATGATGAATAGTAAATCATTCTTTATTTTATCATTTTTGTTCCTTACCGTTAATTGTTCGGGAAAAGAAGTATTGGAAGAAACAACCGGGCGTCCCATCGAACTGAAAGAATTTTCCTCGCAGGATGCTATCACGGCTATCGACGCTTTTAATACATACTTTTTCGATGTAAACAAACAGTTGTATTTTCATACTTCCGACAAAAAAGGTGTAGCGGCAATCTGGACTCAAGCTATTTATTGGGACATGTTGATGAACGCCTATAAAAAAACAAACGATCAGCAATACTTGGCATTGGTACATAATTTTTATGAGGGTTGCTACAATTATTATGATAAATATAACTGGGACAATGGCGTTGTTTGGTTTATTTACGATGATATTATGTGGTGGGTTATTTCATTTGCAAGAGCCTATGAATTGACTGGCGAGCAAAAATTCCTGACTTACTCTCAAACAGGATTTGAAAGAGTATGGTCGGGATCGAAGGTGGTAGGCGACAATGGTAGCTATGATGTCGAAAGAGGAGGAATGTATTGGGCTTGGGATCAACAAAACCCAATAGGAACCCCCGCCAAAACAATGGGAAAAATGGCTTGCATAAACTACCCGACCGTCATTGCAGCCATGACGCTCTATAATATCACCCAAAACGAAGATTATCTTAACAAAGCGAAGGAAATCTATGATTGGTCGCGCAATAACTTGTTCGATAAAAAAACGGGAGCCGTTGCGGATTCGAGACACGGTGAAGGCACTCCCAATTGGAAAACTCATGTTTATAATCAAGGTACTTGTATCGGAGCGGCTGTAATGTTGTATAAACAGACAAAGGAAGAGAAATTTTTAAATGACGCTATATTGGCAGCTGATTATACAAAGAATAAAATGTCGGATAGTAAGGGGGTGTTGCCTTTCGAAACTGGAATTGAACAAGGTATCTACACAGCTATCTTCGCTCAATACATTATTCGACTGATAGAAGACGGGGGGCAGACCCAATATCTTGACTGGATGCGTTACAATGCAAATAAGGCATGGGCAAACAGAGATTCCAGGAATCTCACTTATAAAAATTTTAATACGGCATGCCCTACGGGCGTACTGGAAGTCTATGATGTCAGCGGCGCACCCGCAATCATGCAGGTTATTCCTCCTAAAACGAAATAACGGAAAAGGTTTATTAAAAAAGGGGCGTAAAAATCTGACAGAATTGTAGATTAATTTACGTTATTAAAAATATTCACTCAAAATAGAAAAAGACATATGAAAAGTACAAATAATATAATACAAAGAATTGCTTTTATTCTCTTAACCGTTTCGATTTTATTCTTTTCTTGTGTGGAAGAAAAGAATGATATCATTAGAGAAGGCAATCCCAAAATCGAAAAGTTGGGCGAAAATCTAACCCAACTGAAAGAATTAAGAGATAATTCTCGTTACGGAACAGTTAAAGGACAGTATCCGGAAGAAAGCAAACAAATACTGGATGATGCGATGGCAGTAATCGGCCGGCTTATCATGAAGATGAATGATGGAATAAATGTTTCAGATTCTGAAATAGAGGAGGCAACTTCGAGGGTTGTGACAGCCATCGAAAATTTCAAATCGACAATTCGAACAGAAACGCAATTGTTCCCGGCCGAACTGTATGTCAACGGCAAAGAAGGAGGTTATATCGATTTCGGAACAAGCCCGGCATTTTCGCGCTTTGGCACCGATGGAAATCAATCGTTTACTGTAGAATTATGGGTTAAGTTAAGTACGACTTCGGGATTTGGAACAATTGTTTCCACTTATTTGGAGGACGGAGACGAGCCTCGATACCGTAAAGGATGGATGATCAACCATTTCAACAACGATTACATGCGAATATCCTACGGATTGAACGATTATAATCTTTGGGAGCCGGGTGACGGCTTTAGAGATTTGAACAAATGGAGACATGTAGCGGCCGTATATAGCGATGCTGGCGTGGATGGATCGAAAGAGGGCAATAATCCTGTTGTTATAAAGTATTATATAGACGGCGAACTCAAAAAGACTCAAATAAACAACAATCCGGGATCAGTCTATTACAATGCTGCCGATGATAAAGGCAAAGCCATGACCGCTTTTATTCAATTCAATAAGAACGGCAATCAAGACCGTCAAGCAGAAGGTTACATCAAGGATTTTCATATCTGGAAAACCGCTAAATCGGGTGACGAAATCAAAAGACTCATGAATAAAGAAATTCTCGTCACCGGCCAAGAAGAAGATTTAGTATGCGGCTGGGATTTCAACTCGACTGTTGAAGATGAACAAAGCATCAAGGACCTAACCGGTAAATATTCCGCTGCCGTAAAAGGCAAACACGAATGGATAATGCTTGAATAAATAAAAAAACTGTGTCAAAAGGTTATCTCTTCCTTGTGTTGATGAAGGAATAGGACTAACTATTTTTAGGACTCTCGGTTTTTGGCAGCAGGTAATTCTTTTGACACAGTATTTTAAAAAATTCTCGACAAAAAAAACTATTTTTATACGTTATTATTCTTTTTATTTTTATCCTTTAATGAAGAAAAAATTCAAATATTACAATTTTGGAGTTCCCCTGCTCTTCTTATTATTATCGTGTAGCAGTCTCAACCATAAAATAAGTACTACAGAAGGAAGGGAAAAAACAGTTTTTCAAACATCCGCTCATTGGAAACCTTCCATAGATGTCAGAGCAGACGCGGCAATTGTCTATGGAGCAAACGATAGGACGGACCTCCGCTTCGAAGAAAGGGTCAAATCGTGGAAAGACAGAGGATATGACACCCATTTCATGACCGGAATAGCATGGGGCGAATATCAGGATTATTTTACCGGAAAATGGGATGGCAAGTGGCATCTCGATGAAGGACAAGTAACCAGGCAAGGAGATACGATATGGCACGGACACATGGTTCCCTATATTGTCCCCTCCGAAAACTTCATCCGATATATGAAGGAAGAGCACATAAAAAAAGTAATTGATGCCGGTATCGACGCTATTTATTTGGAGGAACCTGAGTTTTGGGCGCGCGCCGGATACAGTGAAGCGTTTAAAAGAGAATGGAAAGACTATTACGGCTTTAACTGGCGGCCTCAGCACGAATCTCCCGAAAACACCTATCTGTCCAACAAATTAAAGTATCATTTATACTATAAAGCCTTGGATGACTGCTTTTCGTTTGCCAAGGAATATGGAAAAAGTAAAGGAATGAACGTACGCTGTTACGTACCTACCCATTCGCTGGTAA
This sequence comes from Limibacterium fermenti, assembly GCF_041902845.1. GTDB lineage: Bacteria > Bacteroidota > Bacteroidia > Bacteroidales > Dysgonomonadaceae > Limibacterium > Limibacterium fermenti. The sequence goes on along the minus strand of NZ_CP159486.1, from coordinate 636,173 downwards.
ATTATTCACAATGGCAGATAGTCAGCCCTGAGGCAAGTCTGGCATCGCTTCCTTCCATGGACGGATATATTGCTCAAGTCTGGACAGGTACATCACGCGAACCGAATTATTATAATGGAGTTGTAAAAGAACGCGTTTTCGAAACAGCTTTTCTGGAATATGGATCAATGGAATCGATGACTGCCCCCACCGGACGCAAAATGTTCTTTTTGACCGACCCTATCGAAGATCGGGCTCGGGATTGGGGGGACTATAAAAAAAATTATCAAGCGACTTTCTCCGCACAATTACTTTATCCAAATATCGCTGATTACGAAGTCATGCCCTGGCCGGAACGTATTTACGAAGGATTATATAAGAATCCGAACAGCGAAGAAAAAGAGAAAATTCCCCGCCCCTATTCTACGCAGATGCAGATAATGATTAATTCATTGAATTCGATGCCTGAATCGGAGAATAGAGTGAGCGGTTCCCATGGAATTGGGGTATTAATGGCAAACTCATTAATGTTTCAACGTTTCCCAACTCATGATGGCTACGAAGATCCTCAATTATCAAATTTCTATGGCCAAGCTTTGCCTTTTCTGAAAAGAGGTGTTCCTGTAAAGATTCTTCATATCGAAAACGTTTCCTATCCGGGAACATGGAAAGGCCTTAAAGTGTTGATTATGTCTTACTCTAACATGAAACCGGATTCTTCGAAATCTCATAAATATATTGCCGATTGGGTAAAATCGGGTGGGGTCTTGATCTATTGCGGAAAGGACGATGACCCTTTTCAAACCGTACGCGAATGGTGGAATACAAAGGACAACCAATATGAAAGAGCTTCCGATCATTTGTTCAAGCTAATGAATATGCCCTTCTTTGCTCCTGAAGCTGAATATAGATATGGAAAGGGGAGCATATATGTTATTCGTAAAGACCCTAAAGAATTTGTATTAGAAAATAACAATGATGACCATCTGATTACCACTGTAAAAAACATATACGAAAAAAAAGGAAATACGCTCGAATTCAAAAATAATTTCACTCTCACACGAGGAATGTATGAAATAATTTCTGTTTTGGATGAAAGCGTGAGTAAGCAACCCTATGTTTTGAAAGGATTATTTATCGATCTTTTTGATCCCCAACTACCTGTTGTGAATGAAAAGACGGTTTATCCCGGAGAACAATCTTTCCTGTTGAATCTTAGCCGAGTGGATAATCCGAAGCGCCCTCAGGTACTTGCTTCCGCTTCCCGGGTATATAATGAAAATGTTTTGCGCAACCAATACTCTTTCCTTACAAAAAGCCCGGTAAATACAACCAATGTCATGCGTGTTTTATTGCCTGCTCGACCCAAGGAATGGAACCTATACGATAGCAATCGAAATAAATTGACCGAATTGGACTGGAATTGGGATGAAACGAGTAAAACAGCTTTCTTGTCTTTCGAAAATAACCCCGAAGGAATAGAGATCAATATTGAATGGTAAAAGAAGAAAACGTCGCTAAAAAATTCAAATGAAACAGTCGTTATTATTTCTATGCCTGCTTTTTCTGATGGCATGCAATAAAGACAATACTCCGGAAGAGACAAAGGCCCCCGAAACAACGGTAGATATTGAAAAAGAACGGGGAGCATATCTTGCAAAATACGATCCGATAGCAGATCTCGGGCAATATACCCTTCCTCAAATGCAAACCAAGCCAAAAAAATATTGGAGTTGTGTAGGCGTTTTAGGAAACACTTCCCGAAACGAACTTGGAAAGTCCGAAGAAAAAGAAGGGCTCCAATATCATCTATTATGCCAATCCATTAGCGGATTAGTAAATCGGGCGGTAGAAGAAGGGAAAAGTGAAATAGGAATGTGGATGTGTGATCATGAAAACCGGAAGTCCTATCAACGATCATTGGAAGCACTTCATCAAATGGGTATCAGCGAACAGGGGCAACAAACTGGCGCCGAACTTGCACAAAATAATTATGAACCAAGCGATGGCATTCTCATTCAAGTAAAAGACCTGTTCGACGGATATGTCCTGACAGATGTGGAAAATAACCCCGAAAGCAATACGGTAGCCTCTGTAGCAGCACATGTATATAATTCGATTGTGATAGATATCAGGGACAAAGCCAAATATGATAAAGCCGGATATACGATGCAGTATGATGCCCGTTATAAAACGACAAGAGACGCTTGGCGTGAATTTAAAGACAAATGCAGCAACAAAGCGTTAGTGATAATGCCCGTACAAACCGGCGAATTGAGAGACTTTTCTATTAAAAACGACCTCTTCGTTCTGAATATTAATAAACAAAAAGGGAATCCGTCGTCAGGGCAAAATCTGGATATTTTTGAAGATGTGATTTCCTGGCTGGAACCGGGAGCGCCGATTCTCGGATGGGAACAAGGCGTAAGCGAAGACTTATTCGTGAATAGGGCTTCCCGAAAAGGGCATGTTTGGATACCTTCCGACTGGGCGTATAATATTCCCCTTATGTCGCTGTTGTATAAGAGCCGCCAAACATCGTCCTTAGCCAATGTAAAAAATCCCTTCTCAATTGATTTTGACAAGAAAAAGAACTTTATTTCATTCTATCTTACGGATGGAGATAATGTTCAATGGATGCTCAACGATTTTGTAGATAAATATTATCTGAATCCCGATGGAAATAACACAAAAATGGGATTCGGCATACCGGTCGGTAATTTAGCCATGATTTCGCCTGCTCAATTTCAGAATATCATGGATATACAGAACAATAGCAAGACATTGATCGAATCATTGGGTGGAGGATATTCTTACGTCGATAATTATGGCATTGAAACTAATCGCGAAGAGGCATTGACTTCCCTCGCCACGAAAGTAGCTGCCCACATGCGCCAACATCGCATTAAAGTACTCGGATTAATCGCGCATGATGTCCATTCTTCTGAAGCCAAGAAAGGATTCGAAGCCTTCGTTCAGGCAAACGATCAGTTAGAGGGAATTGTAGCGATTCAATATTCGCCTTATGCCGGCGGAGAAGGAGACATTTTTTGGATAAAAAACAAAAACGGGTTCGACATTCCGGTAATCACCGTAAAATACTCGCTGTGGAATCACGGAAATCAGAATCACAGCCGAGAAGGAACTCCGACCTACATCGCGAACAAACTGAAATCGGAGACGAAAGAGAATTCGTTTTCCCTGATATCCGTCCATGCGTGGAGCAATTTCAAAGATATCGGCGCTTCGAATGACGAATTGGCGGAAAACAGCGGCGGAACACTGAAAGGAGCAAGCGCCGCCAAGCTTTGCATGAATAAATTAAACGATTCTTTTGAAGTCGTTTCCGTACAAGAGTTGATCTGGAGAATCCGGATGTTTTATAAGAAATCTCAAACGGAACAATACTTATCGGTAATTAATTAACCCGAATGGTATACAGCGTTGGGGGCTTACCGGTATGCCCTTTCCGCAACGAATAAACCTATAAAGGAGAAATTACCGCTTTCTTTATTTACTTTTGCACCACACTTTTATAGACCTCTATTTGCACCTTTGCTTTTTCGAGCTCGGCTTTTGTTTTCGCCAGCTCGGCACGGGTGTTTTCGAGTTCGAGGCGGCAGGCCTTCTCGCTTCGGGTTTCGTAAGGAATGCCGAGCAAATCACCTATCTCAGCAATGAGGTTACGGTTCAGTGCACGGCTCAACCGCCACCAAATGCTCATTTGCAACGAATACCGCCCCCGATATTGTTGAAACGATGTCGGATGCACATTCATACGCTCGGCAATCTCGCTATACGTCCGGCGCTCCGCATCCACAGCCTTCATGATATACGTTCCGTTATGCGGGAACTGCGCATCGTCTTTCTTTGCCATAATATTTTCCCTTTTATATAAGGTTATCCCTCCCCTTATGAGCGATAACCTTACAAAGGTAGAAAGATTTTTTGTTTGGTGATTGCTTTTTTTCCGGATTTATAGGATTAAAGCCTATAATCGCAGATTTAGAACATATAACTATAGAGTTAAAGCAAACATCTATATCGTAATAACAAATAGTTATATGGCAACAATAAATAATCCTATTGTTAGAATAAACAGTTACATAGTTAGAATAATAAATAGACGATTAAGAACATATAATCAAATAGTAAGGACACACAGTACCTAAGTAAGAATATATAGTAGCAGAGTTAGAATATATCGTTCCCGGCTACCAGCAACGCTTCCATCAGAAACAGGGGAACAGAACTCCCATGATTCTTGCCGGGATACACAATGAGCCGAAACGCGGGAACTTCTTCGGCCATAATCGCAGCCAAGCGGCGCACAGGCATCCCGCCCCGCCGACGATTCTTTATTTCTTGAATCGCGGGCGGCAATTTAGCACGCAGAGTGTCCAGAGAGGGATTCTCTTCATACTCGCCCATTGTAAGAGTCAGCGATTGCGGAATACCGGTGGTAAAAAGCGGCCGCCGGTCCGGCACCGTCTTCCCTTTCGCCCACCATAGCGAAGGACTGGCCGCGACGTAATGCTGAAAAGCGCTCGGATGTTCAAAGGCCACATACAGGGCGAACAGCCCGCCGTGCGAATGCCCGCACAATGTCTGCCGCGTGGTATCGACCGGATAATGCGACTCGATAAAAGGCTTTACGTCTTGTATGATAAACCGGTAAAAATCTTCGGCGCCACCACCCTCTCCCTGATATTCGACAGGAACGTAATCGCGCGTACGCTCTTTGGGATAGGCCCGGTCGATGGGATAACCGATGCCTACGATAAGCGGCGTACCAGCCGACACGTTCTTTATTTGATTGAGCAAAATCGGGAACTGCCCGTTGCCATCGAGCATATACAGTACGGGACGACGAAGCGCGGCCGGTTCTTTTGCGGCGGCGATATACAAGCGATAGTCCTTTCCCTCGAAAGACCTATCGTGTTGCTCAATCACAAACACACTGCGGGCGGAATCGCCGATAGAGGGAATTACTTGACTGGGCTGCCCGTTCGCCATAAAACACACCACAAACAGACAATACCCGACCGTGATTACATACGTTGCTTTACTCATAAAATGACTTATTGTAGCGAACGCGATTTCTTTTTGGCATCTTTCTTCGCTTTCCGTACTCTCAGATACAGATAAGACCCGAAAATCAATATAAGCGACCCGATATGGATGGAGCGTTTTACGTGTGCGCCGACTTGAATATCGGCCAACCCTTTGTTTTGCGCACGACGGCCGCCTTTCGGGCTTTCCGCTTGCACGTTCCGTTCCGCTCTTTCGACGGTGCGAATACCCTGCCCGCTCTTTTGAGCGCCGAAAACAGGCGTTTCAACTGCGGCAGCATGTCCGTGTCCATGTCCGGAGGCAGGCAAAACGACAATGGCGCTATCCCCCGCAACAGGCTTTTGAGGTTGTTTTACAGTGCGTTCTGCAACCACTTTAGGCGCGGCATGTCCGCCCCGAGGATTCAAAGTCCACCCTATTTGTAATCCCATGGCGTGGATAAACAGCAGCGCATACAAAACGTACGCCCATCGTTGCACTTTCTTCCACGTCACCCTTCCCATACGCCGGTGTACCGAATCGAAGGATGTCACCCAAAGGGGAATAAACAGGACGAGCAGCAAGACGCCCACAATAAAGCTGAAACTAGTTATCCCCGCCCCCAATTCGCTGGCCACGGGGGTGTTCGACAGATATCCATCCTTATCGATAAAGAATTTCAAACCGCTTGGAAAGTTATTCGTGACCCGTATGAGCGAATGCGTAAGTACCGGAAAACCGGATATAATCGACAACTCCTTGCGTATGTTCAGCAGCCTTTTCACCCAGCGGACCTTCGGGTCGAGCGCTCCCATATACATGATGATAACCAGTAAGGGAAATCCGAAGGTTCCCATGTGGATATAGTCCCGCAAGATTTGCCCGAGGATCGGCACCCGAACGAGATTGAAGAGTTCGGCGCCAAATAACCTCCCCACAAAAGGGATTGCGACTAAAAAGAAGGGGATTGCAAAAACGATATAATAGACCGTTGCATGCTTCTTTATCGATTTCGACAATAAAATACTTAAGAAAGTAAAAGCGGCTACCGATAGGAGCAGCGGCGCCACGGTATACAGGAACTGCAGAAAATCAATCAATAATTTAATCATCGGAGACAGGTGTTATTTTATAATGAAAATGCAACGATCCTCCTGCCTCGCGAGTCGAGCGGAGACAGGAGGAATCGTTTAAGGAACCTATTTATACACGAGGGCTATTTGGCGGCCAACTTGCCGACAGCATCAATCTGCGTAGCCTCTACGACAAGGCCCTTCGAAGCCTTTGCCGTCTTCGGATCTATGCTGTATACAGCAGGATAAGCCTTATCATCTGTTTTCGTAGTAACTCCGACATAAGCCGTCCCATTTTCGGAATAGGGCGTATCGGCGAAACCGACAATCGTTTCGGGGGATGGTAATCCGGTGACATACGTCAATTTACCCGTTTCACCTTTAAAGACCGCCAGGCGCGTGGCAGGCGTCTTAACAGCATTAAAACCGACACTAAACGGTACATCATACATCAACAGCAGAAAATAATCTTCCGTAATATGCCAGCAACGCAAAAAGGAATTTCCTCCTGTCTGGCTTTCAATGTTATAATAATAATTTTTATCAAATTCGTTTGCTCCGGCTTTGATACGGACAACGCCCGCGGGCAAGGTCGTTTTTTGCCGGTCGTCCTCCATGGTCTTTGCATAACTCGGCGAGAACACATACACATCACCGTTATCAGCCGCCCAGATGGTTTGGTAGTATTGAGAACGGTATCGACCGCAAGCATAACTGATCTTATCGGTCTTCATTAATTTCGGGGTCGTAAGTTTTTCGTCATCATAGACAGCCACCCAAGCCTCATTGGGATACTGAGTCCACTGCAATTCTCCTTTTTTGTATGAGCTGCTGGCGGTGCCTCCATCTTGCGTTTTCACAAGGTCGTCATATTTCACATACTTTCCACCCTCGGCCTTTACACCGTATTGGCTCAAGCCCATCGGTATGGGAGCGGAATAAATTTTGCCGTTCGATTCGAGAATACCGGCCAAGGTAACATACTCTCCATTTCCCAAATAATTTTCAGAGAAGACCGGTTCTTCATTGGAACCAAATGTTTCCTGCTCGACATCGAGATAAGAAAACAGGAATCCTTTGGGAAGATAACCGTGTTCATCTTTATGCTCCTCTGCCAAATCGCCGGTGGAAGAAGTGATAAGATAATTTTTATACGTACCGTAGGAGGTGAATCGTTTGATTTTGTAAGTATTATCACGAGCCACCACGCTTCCTTTATCATTTAGGATATACGACGAACTAAGGCCTGCGCTACCCTGATTATAAACCAAACGGAACAAATACTTATCCTGAAAATAAACCCAGTAACTGCCGCTCTCCGTAATAGTGCCGTTCTTGTAGGTCGTAACGGACCCGGTATTCAACACATCGGAAGTCAGCAAATAACTGGCAGCGGTGCCTCCCCCTTCCGCTTCGGAGGTAGCGGCAATGACATAAGCCGATGAAGATTCGCCCCCATCATCCGGTTTCACAGGTTCCTCTTTATCGCAAGAAGAAAATACACATCCTGCAAGCAATACAACTGCAGAAAAAATAGGATATAAAAAGAATTTTTTCATTTCGATTTTATTTAGTATGTTATTATAATAGAGTAATATCAGTCTCTTATAAAGAGATTCTCACTTTTCCGTAGAAAGCTCTGCCGGCTTTCTGTAACTTGAAATTATCGTATAGTTTTGCATCGGTAATATTCTGACATTCGAACGATAAATTGTAGCGCCCGCCTTGCATGGAATAGGACACACTTACATTATGAGAGAACTGCGTCGGCACCACAAATTCGGATTCCGCCTGATTACCCAACGCCTCCGAAAAACGGGGAAAACTTTTCACATAAAAATTATCGTAAACGGCTGTCAGCATATTGTCCTTACGGCCGAAGTCGTGCCAATAAAAAGTGACATCCGAGTTGGCAAACAAATAAGGGACATTGGGCATTCGCGCCCCGTAAGTCAGATTAGCGGCATCGCTATTGGCGTAAGTCTTCACGTTATTCCGCGTATTGATTTCGGTAAAGTTGCCTCCCAAACTCAACCAGTTTGAAAAATCATACCGCGCGGTGAGGGTGTACCCTTTGGTTAAAACTTTACCGTGATTGATATAGGTCGCGCCGGATTTACCTCCTCCCAATCCGGTGATGACACGATAGATATAATCTTTTATATCACGATAAATCACACCGCCTTCCGCATAGAAGGAATGTTCGCCGAATGTTTCGCCGAAACTTATATTAAAATTGATATTATTGCTGTTTTCCGGTTTCAGGGAAACATCGCCCGATTCCATGTCTCCATCGCCGAACATCTCTCTGTTGGAAGGCAAACGATAAACTTTTTCGTACGATAGTTTGGATTGCAGATTCTTCAGAATAAAATAAGTTCCGGCTATTCCATATCCCGTCGTGCTGACGGTACGGGTCGCCTTCACAAAATCATCCTGCCGGTCGGATGTGGCTAACGGTCCGCTAACGAATTGATAATAATACTTTCCGAAAGCAGCGACATTCCATTTGTCGCCCGGCATAAGCCGATAAGACAATCCGCTGATATTTTTCTGCGTTTCATTGGGAATGCTGTACGTTTCCGCCTCAGGCCCCAAAAGGGATGTGGCGGAACGATAAAAAGAATTCATTACATTGTTGAATGTAAAGGTATGGATGTCTTTTATATGATAATTAACCGTGAAAGTTCCATTCCAATTATTATTATTCCATCGAAGATGGTGGTAAGACTGCTCGCCCGGCATGTTCAGCGGGCGTTTAATACCGTACCAATTATATTCATAGGAAGAAGTATCGACATTGTGGGTGATGCCTTTATTATAATTGGCCGTAAAAGTCACATCCAACCCCTCAAGCAAGAGATCCTGTTTGCGATATTCCATCGAGGGCATAACCGTATGACCCTTCTCATATTTACCACCGAAAACGACATCCTGAACGACGCCGGTTTGTATATCCTTATACATTTGAGCGTACGTAACTCCGAACAAGAGCCGATCGGCCCATTTCTTATTCACCACTCCGACTTTCCCGATAACGGCCTCATTATGATACGTATCATGGAAACGCTTCACCCGCTCTATTTTTTTACTGTTTATTTTACTTCCTCCTCCGGGCTTCAAAGAAAGGAATTCCTCGACAGGAGTATCGACATAATAACTATTGTCCGAATAATTCTGAAAGGCATTGATTTCATACGTCAACCCATTGTTAAAAGTTTGTCCGAAATTGACGTACGACTTATGTGTATTGAACGAACCGTAAGAATAAGAAGCATCCAGATGCCATTTCTTCGTATTCTTTTTCGTGACGATATTGATAACCCCGCCGATGGCGTCCGTCCCGAAAACCACCGGCACCACGCCTTTATAGACTTCGATACGTTCGGCATAGTTAACCGGGATATTATTCAGTCCGAAAGACTCTCCCACCCCTTCCTGAGGCACACCATCAATAAAGACCTTCACGTGCTTTCCGCTAAAACCGTCAAGCATCACCTGCATATCCGAACCCACGCCGCCTGTTTCACGGATGCGTACGCCCGAGACTTTATTCAGCATATCCGACAAGTCCGCCGTCGAATTATATCGAGATGTGGCATCCAAAGCGACCACATTATAAGCCGTTTCATTGACACGCTGCACGCCCGACTTCGATTGGATAACAACCTCTTGCAAGTCATACCGTCTTTCATCGAGAGTCACTGCAATCGTTACTTTTTCGCCGGGCTTCACTTCAACCTGCCGCTCATAGGTTTCGTATCCCATGAACTGTACACAAAAAGTACGTCTGCCGGGAGTTACGGGAAGATAATAGTTTCCTTTGGCATCAGATTGCGTGCCGCTACTCTCCCCTTTTATATATATCGTCGCAAATTCTATCGGGTTCCCCTCCTTGTCTTTTACCGTTCCTCGAATAGCCGATTCTCGCACTTGCTGCGCAAATAAAAACTGAATAAAAAAGAAGAAAAAGAAGATATGGGTTAGCCTTATGCCAAGACTTTGAGATGGATTCATTTTATGTTATAAATTGATAATCTAAACTTTGGGGCAAAGGTATAAAAGCAAAAGAATCATTACAATCGCAGAAAGTAGGTATTTTCTGCGTGAAAATACCTAAAACCAATGAGAAGAACGGTTATTTGAAAGGCATAAATAAGGAGCTTAAGGACTCGAACGGACAATAAGGAGGAAATAGATGGTTTTTTCTTGCATATATCCGAAAAATGTCGTAATATTGCACCCGCTTTTGATAAAACCGATCTTTAGAAAGCAGGTCCCATAGCTCAGTTGGTTAGAGCACCTGACTCATAATCAGGGAGTCCTTGGTTCAAGCCCAAGTGGGACCACCTCTCTAAATATTAGTCTATAAAAGGGATTCCCTATAAAAGGGAATCCCTTTCGTCGTTTAAAATAGTTACTTTGTGTCCATTTTTGGACATGATAACTTGTCGAAAACTTGTCCTAAAAGATCAATGATATGGCAACACTAAAATTAGCCGTTGTACCGGCAAAAGTTTTAAAGAATGGAAAGCATAAAATAAGAATAGCCGTGTCCCACAAACAGGATACACGATATATCGTCCAAAGATTCGTAATCGATAATTTGAAACAGTTTAAAAATGGCCAAGTTGTTAATAGAGCTGACGCCGGAATAATAAATAGGAAACTCCGCGAAGAATTAAATAAATATCAGGATACGCTTGACAAGATAGATCCTGATGTATATTCTTGTTCGCAACTTCGTGATTTCCTCGTGAAAAATTCAAAGATAAAGACACTGACCATTTCGCAAGCCGCCGATATGCATATAGCAAAACTAAAAAAAATATCCGCAAAAGAAGATTATACAAGAACCAAAAACTATTTTATAACTTCTTGTGGCGATATTCCATTGGAAATGATCACGCCCGAAGTTCTCAGGGCCTTTGAGGCTTATCTAAAGGATACCCGCGGAAATAATAGTACAACTCGAGGAATTCATATGCGGCAATTGAAATCATTTATAACACCTCAAATCAAAAATGGAAATGTGAATTACAAAATCAAACCTTTTGATGATATTGAGATGCCGGAATCTCTCGAGAGAGATTTGGATATCACCATAGAAGAATTCAAAAAAATAAGAGATTCCCAATTCAAAGGAAAACCCCTTCGTGTAGCTCGTGATTTGTTTTGCCTCTCTTATTATCTCGGAGGTATAAACCTCATTGACCTGATGAATATAGATTTTCGGGAAAAAGATACAGTCGACTACATTCGGGAGAAATCGCGCAATATGAAAAAAGGAGATAAAAGGATATCCCTTACCATTCAGCCCGAAGCCAAAGAAATTATAAATAGGTGGATAGGTATTAACGGAAAGCTTGACTTTGGTTATAAATATGAATATGAGAATTTCAGGAGATACGTTACGAATCAAATCAAACGACTCTCGCAAAAGCTCGGAATAAACAAACGCGTAGTGTACTATTCCGCCCGAAAATCACTCGTTCAACATGGATTCGATCTGGGCATATCGTTGGAAATACTTGAATATTCCATTGGCCAATCCGTAAAAAAGAATCGTCCGATATTCAATTATGTGCGAATTATGCGTTCCCATGCCGATACCGCTATGAGGACAATATTGGATAATTTAAAAAAGGATGAACGAGAATAAGGAACATAAATCTCTAATTATCGTCAGACAGAACTTCTTGTATTCTTGAAAATCAAATTAATATTTCTGAAATAAGCCTTTCAAACCGCTCTTGTTGTAAAATATGATTCTGAATTTCGCACTGCCATATCACAATAACACTCCATCCTTTTTCTCTTAATACTGTATTATTTCGTTCGTCTCGCTCAACGTTATTTTTTATTTTTTCGCCAAAAGTCATTATTGGTTTTTTCATCCCGATAATAAAATGGCACTTTTATAACCTTGCATTAAAGTTATCGGCATACGCATCACAATCCGTTTTAAGACCGTTTGTAAACGCCTTGTCAACTAATTGAAAATTATTGCATAACGAGACAAACACTATCAGATAAATCCTTTACCTTTCTATCCGTTGTTTCCAATTCCCAATATTCGTCCGATTCATCGTACTGCACTCGCACATCCTGCTATCGATACGGTTTGTTATCGATAAACCGCATATAATCTTCAGGCTTATCATAGGCTTTCACTGGGATGCCTTGGCTCTCGAAAACTATAAGGATGACTTTATTTTGACCGTAAAGATTGAATAAAATAAAAGATATATATCTTATTCATAATTTATTAAATCAGTAGATATAGCATTCCTTAAGCTTGTTTGCTTATTACTCTCATTTTTACTTTTGGCGTATTAAGTTTCATAAAACGATCTATAACATCAATAGGTAAACAGAATGATTCAGCAAGCTCCTCATCTGAATAATTTAATTCATTTTTATGCAACAGGTAAGCCTGGTTAAATAAAGAGGGCTTATCAATATATACATCTATAGGTTCTTTTTTCCGATATCCTCTTCTGCTTAGTTCAATGAAAAAATATTTGGCCCTATCTCTATTGATTGCCTTTAAGTCAGATGCCCTTTTAACAATGGATGACATTGATGTTAGCCAATAGCGTTTAAGTTCTCCAAGAGATGCCAATTTTAGGTACCTTAAGGAGTTATATATGTAATCGGAAGGCATTAAAAACTCGGAAGCAAATTCGTGCGCTTCTTTTTCTTTATCTCTAAAGTCTGAAATTAAAAAATTTGGAGATAAATGTATTATTATATGACCTAACTCATGAGCTATGGTAAATCGCTTATGGTCATTGCTGAAATTTCTATTAATAACCATTACATAATATCCATTGTCTGTAGTAAACGAAACGCCATCAAATAAATCGACTTCATTATCGACTTCAACTATTATTATACCGTAATCCTCTAATAAACCACAGATATCTTTCACCGGCTCATCTGTTAATCCCATGTACTTACGAGTATATTGAGCTATTTTTGTGGGTGAAAATCCATCTTCAATATTAATCTGCCTCAATCTCATTTCGGGGAATTCAACCGATTCCGACATTTCATCAATTATATATCCTATTAATTTATCCGAATACTCGATGTCGGATCGTTGTTTTTTAGTTATAGATTTTGTTCTATAATGCGCATTTTCAACAATGTTATAAACTCTTTTCCTATAAAATCCTTTGGGGAATTTTAAGTAATCAACAATCTTTAAAATCACCTCATCAGATAAGGATCCAAGTCCTTTTTCAAATTTAGATAAATTGGATTGCGATAAACCTTTTATATTTTTAGCTAATTCACTTTGAGATAAGCCTCTATATTCTCTTGCAAAAATAAATTGTTTATAATTGATATCCATAATAATTTAGTTTGTGAATCAGAACAAAAAAACAAAAATAAAGTCCGGTGTCAGTCTTATTTATTCTCCTGAAACATTTTTTCTTGTACCCTCTCTCAATGTTGCAGATTTATGCTCCAATACACCAGTCAGTGGAGTTAAGGGTATATCTTTCGTATCAGGTCTTATATCACCCTCAGTAATTTGCCATCGAAATTTGTCTTCATCTATATAGACAAGTTTTGGATTTTTTATTTCTCCAAATTTATTCTTATTATAACCGAAATACAAAATGGGTTCAGAACCGTCATCACTAATATCAAACAACTTTCCTTGTTGTTGGTTTGTTAGAAATGAAGAATTTATCGTTTTGATATTCATTGGCATATTCTTATTATCCAGTTTTTTGAAAAAACAAATATATCCATTAATGCGTACCATAAACCTCTTATATTTTCCGAACTTACTGTGCTCTGGAAATACTTCCATAACGCACTGTATCATCTTGGAATTTAATATAACAGCCTCATATCCTCTACAGCGAGCAGATGGGGGAGTAAAAGCTACTTCCTTTTCATAAAGGGTCACAGCCTTATAAAATGCTTTAAAGAGTATTTCCAACTCTTCTTCCAAATCCAAAATACACTCTTTTGAATCTTTTAAGATTCTTCTTTTGACAGAACTACTTTTTTCTGTTACTTTTGCCATATCTAAAAATTTAAGTTATTGATTATAGCTAACACCGAACTTTCTAATAATATCTCTGCAGCAACAGAGATATTATTTTGTGGCAAATGTATATAATTTTCTCGAATAATTGTATATAATTTTTACTCTAAATTGTGTTTCCTGTGGAAAACTGTAGAAGAATTATGAGAAAAGCCGGTTTTATCCGGCTTTTTAACTCTCCTATTTCCACAAACGGGAGCGGTCAATTAGAAAAATCTCATCATTCAATGTTTTTCATTTCTCTCACCTCATCACTTCATCAATCCCCGGCACAAACACCGGGTCATCCTTCCAACCCGCCTCCAGCTTCACGCAACAAAACTGCGTAACCGCCTCCGCATTATATGCGGGCACTATCTGTATCTGGTTGTTCTCATCACCGCCGGCCTCATAATGCACAACAAGCTTTTCCCACACATTAGGCTGGCTGTTCGATGCCTGTTCGTCGCTCCCGTCGCCGTGCGTCATCCTTAATGCCGCCGTAACGGCAACCTCCGGTTCTTCCGATAGCATCCGCGCAAAGCAACTCAGCGTAAACCGTTCCCCCTGCTTGGCAAATGTCGAATGCCGTATCATCACCACTTGGAATCCCCCCGTACCTTTCACTTCATATACCGGCATATAATTGAAAATAACATCCGTTTTCCGGACCCTGTCATCCCCTTCTTTTTCAAAATAGTACCCGTCAAGTAAATTCGTATCAACCAATCCGAGCCGCTCGCTGAAATACGCGAACATCCTTTTCACATATTTCACCGCACAATAATGATTATCCCCGTAATCCTTAAACTCAAGGAAAGGCGGAACCTTCGGTAAATTCACGGCACTACTATCCCTGAATTCCTTCCGCCCTGTGTTTTTCAGTATATATTCCACTGCCGCATCCGTGTTGATGATACCGAATCCCCGCCGCATATCCCAGTTCGTCGTCCATGTATCCGTCAACGGGTCATACACCGACAAGCTGGCAGTCTGCCGCGCAGCATGCCGGCAAACGCCCCAAGAAGCCCCTGTCCGGTCTTGGATCATCCGGAATTTAGCCCCGGTAACATTCACTGCAAACGACTGGCTCCCGCAATCCCCTATTGCGGAAGACAGCCGGTACGGGCACCACAACGATCCCAAACATGCTAAAACCAAAACATCGCATCGGCTTCCGGGAAAATCCGTTACACTACTCTCCAACGCCAGTACCTCCCCCGGATTATCTACAGACCGGATGCGGGCGGCAAACTCTTCCCCCGATACCGAACGTAAAAAAATATCTGCACCCGCCTCTATACCTTCATAATCCGATGGCGGCCAATTATCACCTCCTAACGTAATAGTATCCTTCGTCGTGTTCAACGTCCCGCTGAAAACTTTCGACTTGAATTTCTTCTCCGGATATAAATCATTCCACAACTTTGTACCCGTATTCTCATAAAATTCCATGCCATAGCCGTAACTCGTGTTATCATGCGACTGCAAATCTTTTTCATCCGCAATAGCACCCACACAAACCGTGTTTAGCAGGAACTCATTTTCACTCCGGGTAACATCCAGCCGTCTGTATTCGTTTCCCCCGTGGCAAATAATCTTTAATATTTCCGGATTCTGGTATACATTGTCCGCTATCGCAAGGTTACCTCCCTTCAAGTAATAAGGGCGCAACAAAAGGTTCGCCCCATATGCGTTCAGTATCTCACCTTCACGGATATTCTCGATCCCGCCTTCCGGTTCGAAATCCTCATCCAGTGTTGTGATAAACCGGTGGCGGCAATCCGGATATAGCGACTCGAACGTCGAACGCCCCTTGTAAGCATGTTCCTCTTTCCCTTCATTCTCTTCCAGAATGACATTCCTGCCGAAAGTATAGTTTTCGACGAAATCAACATTCTTCCGCTCTTCTATATCTGCCTCGATATCATATTCGAATATCAAATACTCAAACGGATTCCCTGTATTCAATAAGTTCTCCCGGTCTTTTATCCGGAAAAAATCACCCTTGCCGGTATACAATTCAAAGGGATAGTTGACAACAGGCGTACAGGTTACTGCCCCGAATCCCGTATGCACCTCCAGCTTGCGCGGCTTGATGCGGATACCTTCCATGCCGTGTTCCGGGCGGATCTTCACCCAGTCAAGGTCCCATTCCACCTCCGCTGCCGGTAAGGCAATCTTATATTGCGCATCCTGACTACCCTCATGCACCATAATCGATTTGCTTACCGAAACTTTCACCGTTACCGGGCTCAACTTCAATAGGACTTTCATTTCGACTCTGTTTTTATAAGCGACACATCCAACTGCCCGATGCAACTCTTCGCTAAGCGGTTGATCTGTTCCCCTTCACCCTCATTCCTCATTGCTGCATTCACCTCTATCCACAATTTCCCCGCGGCTAATGCACTCGTCTTCTCACTGTCCAGGATGCAAGAATATTCGGTAGCGCTGTTGCGGTGGATCATACCGTAGCCTTTCCGTTCTATTTTACTGTATTTAAATAGAATCGCCCCATCGGTGTAAAAATACACAAACAAATCCTCCAGGCTGTCGATATCGAGAAGTTCTTCTTTCTCCTCTATTTCAATCCGGACAGGTATATCATCTCCCTGGTAAAAAATTTCCGTCATAGCATGATTAGAGCTTTAAAAAAGCGCTCGAAAACTCCGGGCGCTTTTTTCGCGGTTATCTTTCGTTTTCAACCCTGATGATACGATCCCATTCATATACCCATGGCGTCTTGAAATCTTCTCCGTTCGGGTTATGCTGGCTCACCAAACGGAATTTAAAAGAATCCTCGTTGTCGCCTTTTATATTCGGATCCAATATCGAGCCTTCATAAGCTTCGATTTCACTATTTATCATGAAGTTTGTTATAGACGTGTCGGTGAATTTACCGGAATCTTCCGGATCACTTTCGTCAATATAGGCACTACATTTACAGGTGTTTTTACCGTCCAGGCTCACAAAGTAAAGTCCCGTCGACGGGTCGCTGCCCGATATCGTCAATCCGCTGCCGTACAAACTATAACTAGAACCATTATCCACAATGCTTAACAGGTCCTCTTGGGAATACCCTGTTATAAATTTTGTTATCTTCACATTCGAAGGCACAGCAACCACCTCGCTTAAGTCGACACAGTTTTCAAAAAGGCCTTTTATGTCTTCCCGGTCTTTAAGGTCGATGATTTTGGGGATATTCGGGAAGCTTTGCGTCCACGTTGCGGTTGCCTGCCACAAAACCAAGCTCTCGACATCTTCCTCCACGGCGTCTTTCACCTCCAGCTTTTCAAGGACATTCCCTCCTACCCTCAATTCGTTTTCCGTAACCCACCCCGGAATAAAATTCCTCAAGTTCGATTCCAGGTACGTATAAAAAGGTTCATTCGCAGTATGGTTTTTATCGTTCCACACCAATACATGCGTTTTACCCACTATCTTCTCGGCCAAACGCCCGAAACCGGTAACCGTCTTATTAGTACCCCCATCATACGTTCCTCTCACCAACGGGATAATCCGGGCTTTCCCCGCAAGCAGTTGCGTTCCCCACCAACCCATATCCGTCAATTTTTCTTCCTTAAGCTCGCTTTTAAGCGACTTGTCGAACAATACTATTCCGCTCACTCGCCCTTTTTCCCCTTCGAAACAAGGATCACACGAATAAGTCGGGTTTTCCGCCGTTGGAAGGCAGTTTTTATAAATTAATGCCATAATACTATATTCATTTAAACAGTTTCTTTACCTCTCCTCCTCCCACTTTGCAGGGGATGGAGGAGACCCGTATTTTCAGCACCGTCCATTCCGGTACCGAACCTTATATTGGATTGAAAAAACAAACTCTTCCGGCCGGATAAGGTATTTATACCCTCTGAATTCCCGATTGAATATCTGTACCCCGTCGAAAACGGTTTGTTGCAACAATACCGTATCCAGAAATGATTTCCGTATAATTTCTTCCGTTTCGTATTTGCTTTTTTCGAGTGCCTTTGCAAAACCCCATACAACCAAATACATATCGGATTCCGTTATCCGTCCCCGGGTCCTCCCGAAACTTTTATTATCTGTCAGGTATTTGTTCGATATCAGCCGGTGGTACCATCCCAAATCATACAAATCGTCCGAAAACGGATAAATTCCTTCCCCTTTCACGTCGAATAACGCAGGAAAAGCCTTTTGGCTGTTTTTCCGGTTCACAATCGCCGAATCGCAAATGCCGTAATATACCACATTGGTTACGCCTTCCGCTTCCAACCCGCTTGCCAAAGCCTCATTTATTTCGCTCACAACCTCATGTATCATCATTCCAGTTCATTTGTAATTAGTAATTAGTAATTTGTAATTTGTAATTTGTAATTTGTAATTTGTAATTTGTAATTTGTAATTTGTAATTTGTAATCAGTCATTACCCCAACATCCCGTCTGTAAAATCCTCCGCCAGTTCATCCGTTTTCGCCTCCTCATCAACCGTCAGGCTCCAAATATCCTTATCATATGTTCTTTCAACCCATTGCGATTTATCATAGTTGTGACTGTCCGTAAAACCGATGAACACCTCTTTTTCACCGGTTATCACCTTCATGTCATTTTCCATCTCACGAGTCAACGAAGCAACCACTTTCGTATCGGATGTCCGGTTATATCGAGGCCTCGGTTGTCCTTTATTCCCTCCTCTACTGAAATAACCGGCCTGTCCTTCCTTCGTTTTCTCCTTCCGGAATTCCCCTTTGTTTTTTCCTCTTTTCAAACGGGTTTCGGGATAATCTCCCGTTCTTACTTTCATGTATCCTGCTGAATACGTCCCTATCTGTTCACCATTGCTGTCCAGTCCCTTTTCGAATACACGGGTTTTTATCGTTGCCAATGTGGAACTCGCGCAATCTATCAGTAACGGCTGCAAGCCAAGGCCCTCTATCCGGTTGCCCAACGCTTCTAATTCGCTCAAATCTATAAAAACATCTACCATATCCCTTGTTCTACGGCATCGCATATAGCACTTGGATATCTCCCCCCGCCGCCGCATTTTCAACACATCCGCTCAAATCAATTCCCGCTACCGCCGTATGGAGTTCGTTGAAAAACAAATCCATATACTCATCGCGTAAATTTTGAGCCTTCTCGAGGTCTATCGTGGTAAAACGGTTGGTGCGCTCGCTGCCCGCCGTCTCCGCCATCATCTCGGCACCCATAAGGTACCATAAAGAAACCGACAAAAGCGGTTTGTTTCCGCATATTAGGCACTCCGCATGCGCCACATCACTTAAATTCCAACATTTATTCAACTCGTTGACGAAAAAAGTCCGGAACTTCAAAACCGATCGCCGCTCAACCGCCTTGAATGCTTCCGAGGAAGTCTGCATCCGTTTTCTTACACCATCGAGTAAATCAGCGCTCAGCCCCGGCAACGAAGCCAGGTAGAGCCCGCTCCCTGCCCCCTCCTGGCTTTCGTCGCTGAAACCGATATAACCCGTCAAACACTCCATCAAGCTGATGCTCCTACATATCGGAAGCTTCCGTTTACCCCTGCAAGCTTGTCTCCCGTTGCAAATGCATCTGCCGGCAAGTTGAATAAACCGTAATATTTGCTTAGGATTACTTTCCATCCGCGGTCGGCTATTTTAGCTCCTTCTGCGTCATATATCGGGCAATCTTCATATTTCAATTGAGCGTCCAGTTTGAATGTGGTCAATGTCCCGTTCGCCAATTGAACCGGAATGGGAAGGGTAAAGAAAATTGAGGCTCCTTTTTGTCCCGCAAAAGCTCCGACATTCTTGTTATAGTCGACTAATCCTACGGTTCCTTCCGAAAATACTCCGAAATGATTCGCTCCCCAAAGGGTTGAAGTTTTGAAATCATTATAAAATTTCACTTTCGATGCGCCGAAACCGCCTTGGTCGACTCCCGTTTTCATGCCTTGCGCCAATTGCCAGTTGTTCACAGCCCCGTTCCCTACCAAAATAGGGATATCTACCATCTCATTCGCGGCAAAATCGGACAATATTTTCGTAATGCCGTCCGTTTGGCTGATGGTCGTCGCAAAATTAACCGCTGTCGCATCCGCCTTTCCCGTCACAACGTTCACCCCGAATTTTGTCGCCTGCGCCGAAACCAAGTTCCCGTCTATTTTCTGGAGCATCGCTTGTATTTGTGTTAACAACAAGTTATACAAACCCGTCATCAACGGCGCCGATGGTGTGCCGGCCGATAACGTCCGGCTTGCCTCTTCTTGGTATTTCCGGAAATCCGAATCCGGGATAAACAATCCTATTTTACTGTAAAGAGGTGACCCGAGCGACGTCTCTTTCCATACCGCTCCTATCGGAGTATCGCAATCATCCCTGTCCGTAACCGACGATTCAAGTCCCCGTTGCAGATAACGCAACTTGATCTCCCGGTCCATTCCCTGTTGCAACGACGATAAATTGCTTATCTGCGTTGTCGCGGGGTTCTCCAACAGCATATTCAAAAAACCGACCGGGGTTACCTTATATTGAGGATCATTCAATCCCGCTATAACCCCCACGTTAATCAATAATGCCTGTACAAATCCTGTCAAATTCATAATTTTTATTCTGTTTTTATATCGGCCATCGAATCAGCTATAGCTTCCCGGACGGCCGATAGGTCCGGTTGCCCTCCCCCTTGGGGAACCCGTGCTACCTGTGGCGGCTGTTTCCCGTCGCTTACAGCAAGCAGTTTGCTGTCGGTAAGTGTTTTGGTTACAAAGTCATCATAACCCGTCTTTACATTGTTTTCGTAATAATCCAGTTCCGGATTCGCTTTTTGTTTCAATACGATCCGGTTACCTTCCCTCACCGCAATCGCCCTTTTCTCCGACAACGCCATGTCCACAAGGGCCTTCGCCGTTATGGCATTCACCTCCGGCTTTAAATCCTTGTTCGCATAATTCCGGCTCATCAGGTTACCCCGGATTAAGAGGTCGGTAATTTCCGAATCGTGTTGCGACTTTAGGCTTTCGAGTTCCTTCGTCTTCGATTCTTTCAATGTTGAAATAGTCTTGTTTAGTTCATCGATTTGTTGTTGATATTCCAAACGTTTTCCCGCAGTTTCCTCTGACGGCTTTTTATTCTTCAACTCAACCATTTTGTCTTTCAATCCACGCAATTTGTTGTAGGTATCTTTTTCACCTTTCAGTTGAGTAACGAAGGCCTCATCAAGCCCTAGTTCAGTTGCTACGTTCATTAGTTCCGAATCCACACCGTTTAATGCCAAACCGTAAAAATGATTTCGTAACGGTGCATTGTTTTTCGCTGCTTCCAGCGACATGAGTCCGCCGTTCAAAAGATTGGCAAAATCATCTGCCAATTCCGTATTGGCAAGTTCCGCTTTTGATAATATATCAATCAATCCCGGATTGTTTTGCGCATTTACCTTTTGCGCCAACGTATTGAGAAAATCTCCCAGTTTCATATTTTTTTATTTGTTTTATTTACTTTCCTCTGTCTCATTCTCATCTGCCTGTCCCTTTGTCTCTTTGCCTCTCAGTCCATCCGTCTCCCTGCCTCCATGTCTCCTTTCCTCCGGAAATGCCTTCTCGATTTCCGCCTGTGTCGGGACGCTGATTTTCACCCCTGTTTTCTTGTAAAATGCTTCGTTGGATGATAAAATCACATGTTTTGTCCCATCCTTAAGCGTTACTTTTATATATTTCCCTTTCTCCATTTTATTGAATCGTTTATTAAGTATTTAATTACATACAAATATAATCATTTGGAATTAATTATAATCATAAAGATTGATTGTTATTTTCCGTAAAACTTTTCCCTGAAAATTATCTTTTCAAAAAAATATGCCTTATATTTGCATAAATAAAAAATAAATGATCTCCGCTCACTGGGTAGCGTAATAACCCTTACCGGCAACGCGAAGAGCGACCGGAGGCGAAAGCCTGAATGAAGTAAGCAGCCTGTCAAATGGCTGCTTATATTTTTTTATGGCAACAGTCTGTGAATTTCATCAGAAAATATTTTTTTCTTGCTCAATTCATACCATTGCCCTTTCCAATTCAACAATACGGCCCGCGTATTTTTACTCCAACCTTCGCGCAATCCTTTAATCAGCCAGTTCTTTTTAATCCCCGATTGTATATCGTATGCGACGATGCTCGATTGCCCCGATCCGCTCGATAATTGCTTTGAAACGGTTTCGTACGAATTCCCGAACAGTGACTTCATTTCTACTTGCCGTTGATAATAGGTTTTGGCATCATATATCCAGATATCGCTTTTCCGCCCTTTCCCTAAATCCCCTTGGTTCGGAAAAATAACATGGTTCCCTGCCTTTTCCAGTTTTTCCGCTATATGAAACTCCGCAGGATTGTATTCCGATCCTTCCATCGTATATATCTTACCTTTCCCATAATCAAATGTCTCATGGGCATTATTGCCCAGGTAAGTTTCAAGGCCTTCCTTTTTTATCTTCGACGATACCTTTTTAGACAGGTGGGTCGTTAAATCGATAAAAGTCTTAATCCCTGTAGGATCAAAATTCAATGTCCCGAATCCGTGTTTATCATTTCCGGAAACATTTACTCCCTCTTTTTGGGCATAAGCAACTTTATCCCGCAATGCTTTCGGTACTTGCCCTTCCGGAATGCCGGTGATTTGGTGCCCGCAGTTCCAACCTCCGCGCAACTGGTGGAAATTTTCTTCTGTCGTTTCTTCTTTCATTCCTTTGGGCAAGCCGGTTTTCCCCGATAATTCACACTGGTGCCCGCCGATATGTCCTTTCAATAGTTCCGGTATTTCACTCACATGGAAATATTTCTTCTTGACCATTAGTTTACAAAACTCACGGCTCGTCTCCAAAAGCGATCCCGTGTATACAAACCATTCATATCCCCTATCCTTACTGATAATCGAATTATAATTCGCCGAAAAACTGTTCAGGCTGTCCAACGCATACGTCTTCACGTATTTCGTTACAATACCTGAACCATCCGCGGGTGTAAGCATTTCCCGCAACCGGGCGGTCAAATCACTGTAGCTGCCGCCTGTGGTAATATTCTCCACAAGCATTCGCTTAACCGGATTCACAATATTGGCTTTAACGCCGCTTTCCGTTAAATTATCCGCAACCATTTCAATACTCAATCGTTCCGTTTCACGCACCCCCTCCGTTCGCTTTTGACCGTACATCCCGTCTTGTAAAGCCGAATTTCTCCTGAACGATTGGAGGAAGGTAGCGGTATCTTTCACATATTCTTTATTTAAGACTATCTTTTCCAGTTTCTTCGAAATCAAGGTTACTTTTTTTATATTCCCCGAAGTAGTCTTTATCTTCCCGTTCCGGTCTACATCCAATTCTTTTATCAGCATTTCTATCTCTTGCAACATTTTATTCTCAATGCCACTTAAACTTTTACCGAATGCCGATAAGGCATCAGCTATCTGCCTTTGGATGTCTTCAGGTCTCACCTTTCCCATTTTCCCGTTATTTTTTTTCACCTCTCCTCACTCATCCTTCATCCTTCATACCTCATCCTTCATCCTTCATACCTGCCCCCAGAATCCTTTTCGTATTGCTCCCGTCCGTTTTTTCCATAAGATTTTTCACATACCCGTAAATCAAATCCCGTTTCTCCTTTGCTTCCTTTTTAAAAAAACCGCTATTTTCATTCTTAGCCCTTCTTACCAGTTGGGTTATATTACAACTTACAGCATAATCCTCTTCCGAAATACCCCCGTTGTTCAACATAACCAACTTATCATCTTCCGACAATCCCGGGAGAGGGTCTATTTCATATATGCACTCCAATTCGCTGGCAATATCAGGATTCGCATTATACTGCTTTTTCAGGAATTCTATTTCCATATTTTTTATGATGATAGGGTTGATACCCGCCTCCTTTGCCGATTTCAATTCGCTGATCATATAATCACTCCCCAATAAGTCGAACTTTTCAGGAACGGATATAACCGGTAACATCGAACGCCGTGTTTCCTTATCCGGTACCGATATCATATACCGGTAATCACAAATATACCGGTATACATTATCCATGATTTTCACCAAATCCTCGGCAATGGAATTTACAAAATTGTTCAACTCGTCCTTGTCCACTTCTTTCGCATAACCGCTTTGGTTCAACGGTGTTTGGTCAAGGAATTGCATATTAATGCTCGCAAGCGCACGATAAATATGTTTATCCACCCGCTCATCCTGCAATTTGGCTATCGACGTGTCCTTTTGTATATATCCTATCGGTGGTTGGGGAGCCGTACCCAACTCTTTCTGTTTTATCAGGTACTGCCCGTATGGGCTTATGGATTGGACAAGCCCAGTACCGTTGCATTTATCACAAATCTTATCGTTCGACAACCGCCCTGATCCGTTACAGGCTTTGCAATCCGTCGCCGTGTAATAATATTTTTCACTATGGATGTGTTGAACAACCTCCGCCTGTAGGTCGCTGTACTCCCGAGCCGCTTCTTTCAAATGCGGAACCATCCCCGCAATCCGGCTTTCGTAAATCGTATCATTGTTCACCCTCTCCCGGAAAACGCCTCCCGTCTTGCAGGCCGGCAATTCCCCCACACCATGCTCGTAATCAATCGCAATTTCGAACTGCCCGTTTTTCCGCACTTGCTCAAACCGGACAATCCTTTCCGGCGTTAAAGCGTAATATATCCTCCCGTCATAGTACGTATATCTTCCCCCAGGAGTCATGTAGGGAATGACATCCCTCGATTTCACAACCAATACCGCGCCCTCTTCGTAATACACCGTATTCTCGCTCGGGAATATTTCCGCAACCGGTTCCTCATACTCATTCTCATTGGTTTGTTTCTTCTTGAGGACAACCGCTACGAAAGCATTCGCATCCAATAAATATTGTCCCAGCAGTTCGCTGAATACCCAGTTTGTAACGCTGGTAAATCCCGGATAGTGGTACTCGCAATAATCTTTTAGGCTCTCTCCTGTCCGCACAATCGCCGGCATATCATTCCCGTAATTAATTACCCAGTCTTTCGAACGCCGTATCTTTTGCAGTGACGTCAACACTTTTGATATCGGGTTTTTGGTGATCGGCACATAAATCTCCTTTCGGTAATTTTTCACCTCTTCCGGTTCGTTCGGGCGCCGCTTGCTAATCAAATCATCCGGCATCCGGCCGTTGTAATGAACCTTCAAATCGTTGGCCAAATCAACCGTCTTCTTATAATTCGGATAATTGTTTTGTAGAACCTTTTTCAAAAAATCAACTGTTATTTCCATAATTCTTTATTTTTTTCACCCCCTGTCTCCTTGTCCCTTTGTCTCAATTTCAACAATTCGTATTCCGCTCGGTAAAATTCTCCGCCACTTCCGTTTCCCCCATCACGCATTCAACGCCGCATGCCGATTCGTTTATTTCGTCCCCGAGCGTATAATTTCCCGTCTCGTCCATTTCTGTATCATTGATTTTCACCAAGTCATGGCTCAAGGCGATCTTCAATTTATCATGCCATGAATAGGGCATGTAATCCGTTTGCAAAGCATATTTCTTTTGAATCTCTTTGTACAAAACCCGCGTCTTGCCGTTGGAATCCGTATATTTTTCGGCATTCTCCACATACGATGGCTTCCGCAGGATTGCAGGAATCCTCACCGTATTCGGTTTGTTCGCTTCATAATGGAATCCGAATTCATCCTTGTCGCACCAATATGACAAATGCAAATATTCCGTTTCGGGTAGATAAACCAATACATTGGAATAGTAAACCTTTCCTGCCGTTTTATCGGTAAGCTTCAGCCTGAAACAATCCTCTGCCGTTAAAATTCCCGACAAATCCAGTCCCGTCGAAAAATAATTGAACGAATGCACGAACTCTCGTATCATCTCTCCGTTAAGCCCTACAATATCCACATTCAATTCCGTTATACTGTTGTCGATAAAAAATCGTAAATCATTCAAATTCTTTACCGGCAACGGCATTTCGCACTCCGTCAGCCCTTCGTTAAATTGTACAAAACAATATTTTCCCGTTATCATTTCCATTCCGGTATTAATTCGAATTTTGTCAACCCTGTTTTAAACCCGTATTTCACGGATTTTATCCAACATTTTTCCCCGTCTACCAAGATATATCCGTATGGATTCATCCTAATTGTTTGGTATTGCTCCAGTGATATCGGGTATTCGAATTTCAGCAATTGAGCCTTTAGCTTGGCGGTTGCCTTCCCTATCGCCGCGTTTTCCTGTACTACCGCCGGATCATCCGCCTGGACGAAAAATACTTTGGTCGTAGTTCCTTCTCCGGACACTATCACACTCCCGCGTTTTTTTGCCTTCCCCCTTGCATTGGTGTTGCGGGTTCCCGAAGCATATCCCAAGCCGTGGGCTCCCGGATATTCGGCAAAGCGTGCCGCCCAACGCCGCGCATTCCGCGCCGGCGAAATATAAACATTCAACATCGTCTCCGGTGATATCACACTTCCTCCCGTTTCCTCCATCCCGTTGTCAATTTCATATTCACCGTATTGCCGTACCTCTTCGTCCGAACCCTCTTCCGTGGTAATGCTGTCTTGGCGCATCAGGCACAAAATAAACAGGGTTTCGTCGTACTGCCAATCTTTTGTATCCTTTTCCAACGATTTACGCCTCGTATATTCAATCACGTAGGCATCCGCAACAAAATCACTCAACTCGTTCAGTTCTTTGTCGACCGCTTTGGCGTACGTGGAATAATTCCGTTCCGAGTGAAACGTATCCGTCACGTTCGTCTCACTGATATCCGCGTATTTCTTATATCCCACCCTCAACCGTGTATAGGTCTCTTCCGCATTATGAACCCGCTCTGTATGTGCCGGATGATCAATGCTGAATAATTTCGTATCTTGGTAGAACCATGCCCAATCCTCCACACGTACCCACCAACGCCCTGCCTCCCGGGAAAAACCGCAACCGGTATTATCAATCGCCGACAACGACTGTATCATTTTTTTCATCGACACATACATCCGCGGCATACTCCCGTCCGTATAAATATAATCTCTCAGTTTATAACCGTTCGTCAATGCCCGCAAGCCCCCGGGCCCGTCGTATTTCAACGAGCTGGGCGTTTCAACCTCACTGTCCGCCCGCCCGTAATAATCACTCCGCACCTTCAATTCCCCGTCTGTAATAGATTCCGACACCCGCGATAAAACCTCATGAACCATCGAACACCTCACATCCGAAGGTGCCGCCACTGTTTCCATCTGCATTTCAAAATAAGTATCCGCACTGCTGTTATAATAGAGCGAAATAGTAGTTGAAGGGAAATTCTTTAAAGTGATTTCCAATATGACGGCTAAATACAAGGCTTCGAACTCCAGCCCTTCCGATATCATTTCCCCCGTATCGATAGAAATAACCGCATTTCCTCCTGAGGTACTGATTCCCGAGGCTGGAATACTATACTGTTTAATAATGTCCCGCCCTTTGGGATCGGTCGATAGGCGCACATACCCTCCCGTTAAAGTGAAATCTGGAACATTTCCCGTAATCTTGCAGGTCGCATCGATTCTAAATTGAATCTTGTATTTCCGTGATGTCAACTTGTCCGATTCGCTGCAAACATATACGCTGTCGTCTTTATCCAATATCGAATCCCTGTAAACGGCGATTTGCTCAAAACGGGCTCCTTCGATATCCGAGGCTGTTATATTATAAATGGGTGGCGTAAAGATGACGGATGTATCCGGAAACTGGAGCGATCCTTCCAGCAACAGCCCGTCGATGATAACGATATCCTCTCCCGTAGCTGTCTCGTTATCCGAACGGAAGACCGACGTCAACGCTTTCCCCGGAACGGAAACAACCTTATGGATGCAGGCATATTCCTCCAACGGGTTCCCGTCGACCGATACCGCATCATCTACGCATATATCCGTGCTGATCCGGTTATTAAAAGTGGTCAATACACCCGCCTGTCCGACCTTGCATTTTACAGATGTGTAGCCCTTGTTCAATAACTGGTAAGTTGCCAGGTCCAACTTCCCGTTATAAATATCGGTAAATTCATCCCCGTCGCTGCACTTCATCGACACGGCTAACTCGATAACACTGTCAATGTTTTCCTCGTATTTACCTGAAATCAATTCAACAGCCTCACAATCGGTAAATTCCATGTCGATATCGCTGAATTCCACGCTCACCCCGTGCATTTCATTCCGCGAAATCTCCGGCTCGAACTGGTCAAACCCCACCGGCTCCGTTATCTCCAACCGTCCACCATCCGATATCAACGTAAATCTCAATTCCATACCCCTATATATTTGCGGTTCTTGTATATTCTCCGGTTTCCGTTATCGTCAACCGTCACACCACCCCCGTCAACCGTCACACTCACATTGTTTTTTACCGGGCGCCCCGTTTTTATATATCGTGCAACCGACTTTCCCAACAGGTCATAATCGATGGAGTCTTGCTTCTGCACATCCCGCACTTCCCGGATGGTCTCTTTCGATACACGTGGCAATTCGATGTTATAAATGCTGGGTATATTCCAATCTTGCAACAAATCGTAGCGTTTATTTGCCATTGCATCCCGGCTTACAACGTTCGGTACCACACTCGCTCCCTTCGGAACCCACATCAATTCCGGCCCGTGCTCGCCGACCCACGCTAGTTCGCCCCGGTTCCCTTTCGTACCTTTCCAGTATTTGGGTAATGGTTTCGAAGCTACTGCGGCCAGTTGAACGGCTCCAACCGCAGCCGCTAAAGCCATTAAAACAACATTTGGATTCGCTTTTGCAATAGCTATGGCTGTCGATATTCCTATATTGAATATACCCTCCAGCTTATCCGATTGGGCCTGCTTGCGCTTTATTTCTAGCTTCTTTGCCGATAGTTCTTTTTCCGTAATATATTTCTTATCGGCATTCGTCCTTGCCTCCTCGGCATCCGTCGTATAATATTCGTCCAAATCTTCCAGCTCTTGCGACAGCCGGTCACTATTAATGGAAAACAGCGTACCTCCGATACTTTGAAGAGTATTCACCGAAGCTTCTACTATTTCCCGTTTCCGCTCTTCTTTGGCACGCTCCATTTCCACCTCCTCTTCATGCCGCCTCTTCAACTCCTCCAAGATGGCATCCGTCTGTTTTTTATCGATTTCCAAATCTTGGGCAACGTTAATCTCTTTTATCGATCGTTTCGCTTTTAAATTTTCCTCAAAGGCATCCTGTTCCTGTCTGTATTGATCCGTTTGCCAGTATTTCAATTCTTCAGGGGCGGTAGTCGTCGTTTGTTCGTCCTTTTCATCACCCGTCTTTAAACCCAACTTGGAATAGGCTTCCGAAGCTTTATTACCCGTCTCGATAGCTGTTTGGATATAAAACTCTTTTTCTTTCTGCAAACCCGCTATGTTTTTTTCACGGTAATAGTCTGCACGGCGGCTCCTCAACTCCTCCGCATCACCGAAAAGCCCATAAACGGAAGCAACGAAATCATCCGTCCATTTCAAAAGTTCCTTATCCGATTTTTTTTCTTCCCCCAATATCTTCATATTCGTTTCCACTGCTTTTTGCCGCGCGGCTTCCGCTGTTGCACGTGCCACGTACGCCTCCACCACTGCCGGAGTGGAGTTCACCAACCACGCCTCCAATTCGTTTATATTCTTTAATTGATGGTTGCTGTCCAAGTATTTTTCATTCACGGTTTTCAGCATACGTTGTTTTTCGTCCAGGCTCGTGGTCGTATCATTTATCCGTTTTTGCATGATCTCCAATTCCACTTGCTGTTCGTTATAACCCTCGATCGCCGCCTTGCCCAAATCGTTCATCCGCTTTTGCCCGGTAGTATGCTCTTTATTTGCACGCGTAAGCAACGCTATCGCACCCACAACCGAAATTATCGCCGTCGCAAGCAGTACATACGGATTCGCTTTCGCTACAAGGTTAAAAGCCTTTTGGGCGACGGTTGCCTTCACCGTACCGGCAATGCTCAATTTTTCCGCCCCTGTTTTGGCCGCAATTGCCATAGCATGCGCAGCCTCGGCTTTCGCCGCCGCGCTAAGTTGCAGGTTATGTACGGCACGCATCACGTTCGATTCCTTTTGAAGGGTATTCCCTATCTGCTGCAATCCGCTCGTTGTAGCCATTATCGCCTGCAATCTCACCATCATTGGCATCAACTTTTCCTCTTCTACCCCGAATAAGGCCGCGGCCCCTTGCGCTACTTGGAATCCCGCCGCAATTCCCTGCGTCCCTTCCATCACCGTATCGAAAGCTATCGTATCGCTGCCGATACCTTTTATGGCTCTTTGGGTATCTCCTGCGATATCATTTAATTCACCTAACTCATGTTGAAGCCTGTTCAATGTTTCCGAACCTGTATCACCATGCATTTTCATTGTATTAATCTGATTGGTCAATTCCTTGGTTATTTGCTTAAAACTTTTTTCAACCGCTTTTGCCGGTATGGCTTCCGGAACTTTCTTCATCGATTTTTCAAGCCGTTCGATACTTTTCCGGTTACTTTCGATTTCCTTCGTGGCTTTTTTGGTTTCGTCATAATACTGTTTCATGGAAGATACTTCCCTCACCGTCCCTTCCGAAGCTGCTTTTCTCGAAGCATTCGTCTTGTCGTAATCCGCCCAAAGTTCCTTGTTCCGCTCACGCAATTCCGCTATCTTTTGGTTTGTCTCCTCCAGTCCGCCCGAATCGGCTGTAAACCGTATTATCACGTTCGTTTCTTTGTCCATGTTCTATCTGTTTATTCAAATTGAATAAGAATTCCCATAATGTTAATCCCTCTATCTCGATCCCGCTCCGCATCAGCATCATTTTCCATTCATCGAAGCTTTCCGTGTATTCTTGGCAATGCACGCTTGCAAAACTTCCGAATGAATCTCGTTCACTCGTTTCACCGTTTCCGAATAACTTCCCAAATCGAAATCGGCATCCTTCAAAAAGGGTATTAATTCCTGTAACGGCTTCTGCAAAAAAAAACTGGTTACATCTTTATGCTCTTTCCAAAAGGCAATCTTCTTTTTACAATAATCCGGTTCATAAACCGCCGGATTCTCTTTTTTGTCGAAAAACACCACCGATGCCAGCTTGTACAGTAAATCCGTATCGAGCGACAGGTTCAATCGGTCCGACATCTGCTCATTCAACGCATTCAACTTATAAATATCTATTTTTGCATCATGCAGTAAAGTCCGGCAAGCCTTCACATGCTTCTCCAAGTACTCCCGCGTACACCTCATCCGCACCTCTTCATACGCTGCTAAAGCCATCAAACCCCGCTCGTACGGCAAATTAAATACATCCTGAAATTGATAGTACTTCACTCCTTTAATCTCAAAGGCAAACTCAATGATATGTTTCTGCCTCGGGAATAAATTCTCCCCTTTCCATTTTAATAATCTATTCAATAACATTTTTTATGAAGGAATTAAATTTAACTTCCTCATCTTTGTCTCAAAATCAATTTCCGTACCCCTGGCAACCTGACAATTGTTTTCATTGATGGAATACATGTTCCCCCGTATGACCACAGTCCATCCCGGCCGTTCTTCATTCCTCCAATACCGGGGCAATCCCACACAGGCACATCCTGTCCGGTAATGAAACCATCTGTTATTTTTTAAAATCTCTTCCATACTAATAATCTCCGTCTATCGGCTTCATGCCGTTTTGTGGGTAATTTAAATTCCCGTGCATAGTAAAAATCCGTTCCGTCCGCATCGCAATGGTAAATCAGGGCATTCCGGTAGTCAAAGTTGGCAAACAGCCGCAGCGCCTTTTTATTTTTCCTATTCCATTCCCTGAAATTCCTACGGTCTCCCACATAAAACCTCATTCCGTTCTGAACCACATAATACCGGTGCCCGCATTCCGTAGCCCGGTGCCGGCATTCGTACATAGCATTTGCTTTCCGGTGCCGGAAAACAGCTTTCCGGACCCATTTATACGGGAATATTGCCCAGCAACATAAAACCGTAACAAACATCGATGCAACCGCCAACAGTCTCCTGTTACTCATCCGGCAAAATATCTTTGATAAACACGGTAATAATCGTATTGATACCTGCCGTGCAAAACATCACAGGGATAAGTAAAAACGAAAAGCCGCTCGACAGCCACGCCACGATTGTCCAGAATGAACTCATACAAATAAGGCATCCGCATAGCGGTTTATATAACACTTTCGCCTTTCTCCCCTCCAACAATTTCCTGATTCTTTGGGCAAGTTTATGGAAAATCATCCCTTCCAACGTCGTTGCATAAATCCCGGTTATCGACAAAGAAATCACGAGGGATATCAATAATATTTTGGCAATACCACTCATAAAACTGTTATTTTCTTATCAATAATTTAATTCCCGGAACGAATAAGGCGCCGGCCGCAAACACGACGATATAAGTCCATAAGGGGTTTCGGCTGGTTGCTTGGCTTTTCGACTGTACTGCAGCATCCAGTTTTGCCTGTAGTTCCGTATTCCTTTCCGTAAGCCGGCCGGTCTCCTGTCTTTGTTCCCGTATTGTTTTCACATATTCTTCATTTTGCAGGGCGATATCGTTCAACCTTTCCGTTGTCCGCTCCCGGATTTTATGTTGTTCCCCGGTAGTGTCGGGCGCGGAATATTCGGTTTCGGTTGTCCGTGTAACGGTTCGGTCGGTAAGGCTGGTTGCCGTCTCCTTAACCGAATCTTCACGGTTGTTTTCCGTTATCGTTTCCTCGGACGTCGAATCCATGGTCACAACCACGTCCTGTTTTACGGTCTCTTTCGTCGCTGTTTTCTTTGAAACACATCCCGAAAGCACGATGGCCAATATCAGGAAAGCAAACCTTTTCATAAATCCTTATATTCTTCTTTTGCATCGAAACAGGGACAATCTTTTGCTGCAAATTCCTTGTGCCCATGGATAGTGGCGGCAGGGTATCGTTTTTTCAATTCTTTCAGCAACTTTAGTAGCGAAGCCTTTTGTGCCACAGTGCGGGTATCTCTCGGCCGGTTCTTCGTGTCCAACCCTCCTACGTAACAAACACCGATACTATGCGAATTATAGCCTTTCGTATGCGCGCCGGGAATCTCTTCATCGCGTCCCTTCCATATTTCGCCTCCCAAGCCTATCAGGTAATGATACCCGATCTCTTTAAAACCCCGTTCCCGGTGCCAACGGTCCACATCCGCCGTATTGAAATAGCCCCCTTCCCGTGTAGCCGTGCAATGCACGATAATCATGTCGATTTTTCTCATATCTTATTCATCTTTTAGAATTTCATTCACATTGATATTCTTACCCACTTTCGATTGTATTTCCCCTTTCAGTTGACCGCGGAATATTTTCAGGAAAGGCATATCCGGTTTGATGATCAACATGCTTGCCGACATGCTCCAAAACTCACAAACGGCTGCAAAAACGGCTATCGTCCGGACAGCTATAAAGCTGCCGCCTGAATGTGTTATTTTCTCTATAGCAAAGGTACCCACCAGCGCAAAAGAATAAATTCCTACTTTCTTCAATGTCTCACGCAATGCTTTGGATAATATGAATTTTTTCAACTTTAAGGCCGCTGCAATTCCCCAAATCAAATCTGCGGCAACAGCGCCGCCCACCACGTAAAAACTCCAAATCTCCGGCTGTATAAACGCAACACAAGCCGTTAACAAAGCTAATAATCGACCGTAAATCGAATTCAACGCATTCCCAAATTGTTCAACTATTCTTCCCAAAACATTTTCTTTTCAAAACCCTATACAAATATAGTCATTTAGACTTTATTACATTCTAAAAGAATACATATCATCAAAAAAACTTTATCATCTCCCGGAAATACCGGTGCAGGTAATAACGCACCGTATCGAGGGTATCAGCCTGTTGGTTGGGGTTGGCCCGGTTATTCTTCACGATCGTCCCGTCCGGGTTCGCCTTGCATTTTTCCAAGTCATCTATCACCGGTTGGCACCTGTCCTCGTCAATCGTGATGGGGTACCTTTCAAACATCGTATTTACCAACATCCGGCTGTCTTGGAGCCGAGGATTCGTGGCGCTGTATTGCATTTGTGTATCGCTCAATCCGAGGGCGTTTTTTATTACCCCGAAATTCGACAATATGCTCAATGTCGTTTTATTATCGCCGCTTGCATCTCCCGTGACAAAAAACAAACAATCCGGATACCGTTCTTTGATCTCCGCACATAAACGGTGGATGGTGGCATCTTCGAGTTTAATACAATCGATATTGTAAATCCGGTTGTCGTAATGTTGCCAAATAGTAACTGTTATAGGGTTGCGGTTGAAGTCGAAACTTAGGTATACCGGCTGGTTACGGTTAAGTACCGTTTTCCCCGTATGTTGTTTCTTCCGGAAGGCGAAACACCACCGGTTGTCCTCTGCATCAAAATCAGTCCAATCCCCTTCGATAAACTGCTTTTGATAGCGTTCGGCCATCATCCCCCATCCCGCAAGCTGATCGGTTGTGACAAACGGATTCTCTGTCGGCAAGGCTGCCATGAAATAATATTCCGGCGGCAGGGTGCCGTTCACCCACCGGTCATAGATGAGCCCTTTCACCCAGTTCTGGCATGGATTGAATGTTTGGAAAATAAGTCCCCGCGGCATTTTGGGCAAGTACCAGCTTCCGGTTCTCTCAAGTGCTTTTTCCCATAATTTATCACTCAACTCTTCCGATTGTTCCAAAAAAAAACCGTTTGTTTCCAGTCCCAAAAATGACATTAGGTTAGGGTCTCGTTGAAGGTTCTCCGGCACAAAAAAAATCTTTGAGCCCGTTGCCGTATTCCGGTAATGGTAATTCGATTTGTTCCGGTAGGGTTTCCACCGCACCGACCCCGCGGTTATTTTTTCAAAACTCGGGATAGTGGTCTTTTCCAAACTTGGCATGTCTTTCCGCACGATATGCCACCTGCTTCCGGGAAAGATTTCCGATAACCGGATAAGGATGGCAAGCGTCACGTAGGTCTTTCCCCCGCGGATAGCCCCGCCGTAATTCAGGAACTTATAACCATTCGCACTTTGGGCCGCAGCAAGTGAAGTAAGGAAATAATCCCCTTGTTTCGGATTTTTGGTCAAGTCGATATTAACATGCGTCCCTCTCATATCTCTATTTCTTTACCGTTGGGCAATACCATCACCGCTGTTTTTTCCGTACCTGCATCCTCCGGCTTACCGGCATATTCCGCTCCCCAACCGTTCCTCGCATCGCGGAGCGGATAAACACCTTCAATCCGGGCAATGCTATCCACTATCCGCAGGGCTGTCCGTGCGGAAGATGGAGTCTCTTTACCTCGCAAATCACGGAACAATTTCAACCGCATTTCAACGTGCTTTGCCCGTTTCTCTTCCACATCATTTTGATCGTTGCCTTTTAACTCCTCATGCGCCCATTTGTTGTAATTGTACGACTGCCTTTCCGAAATATTCCAAAGGGACATGCTTTGGCGGATGATGTCGCCGGTGGAATATCCCTGGATGATCCATTCCACCACACACCGGACACGCCGTTCCTTCTCCGCTTTATTTACCGCTTTTGCATTTCCCCAATGTCCCATAACATCCTCACATCATTTTTATAACCTCGATATAACTCTTTAAGTCCGATATCTGGTTAATCGTCAAAGTGCGTAAATTAGTGATTTCCACGGTTTCCTTTTGCATCGGTTCCGATAACCGCTGAAGCATATCGATTTTTACATTTTGTTGTGATTGCAAATAGTCAATCACACGCTGCCGGTCAATCATCTCATTCGCCATTTTTTCTAAAATCGTTAAGGGTTAAACTTCCGTTTAGGTGCTCCATGTCCGGTGTATAACCATTGTTACTGCAATAAGAATTATACCGCAGGATAATCTGCTGGACAAACTTCGGGTTTATTTCGGTTCCATAACAGGTCCGCCTCGTTTTCTTACACGCAATCAATGCCGTTCCCGATCCGAGGAACCAATCTGCCACGATGTCGTTTTCATCGGTAACGTCCAGGATGGCATCGGCTATCATAGCCACAGGCTTTGGGGTCGGATGATTGTGTATCTCCTCCCTGTCCGGATTTGCCACGCTCACCGCCGACGGATATTCCCAAATATTCGACCGTATCCGGTCTTTCAGGTCAAGGTTCGATAAATGCCGTGCGGTTCCGTGCTTATAGAAGAAACATAATTCATGTTGTGATTTGTAAAACGACCCCATTCCCGGAATATCTTTCACCCAAACGCACATTTGCTTGGGCTCGTGGCTCCCGTAAACTCGTTTGGCCGCTTCACCCATGTGCCAGGTATGCCGGAAGTCCATAAAGATAGAATGAATGGCCCCGTCAACCGAATGGTCGCACGATGTTTGCATGATCTCCGATAAAAAATCCGTAAATTCATCATCGGTCATCTCCCCGTGTCCTTCTGCAAAGTTTTCATGCAATTTCCTTTCCACATTCCCGATATAATCGGCGGGGAGATTATAAGGGGGATCCGTGTTAACCGCCCGTGCCCGGCTACCGTCCATTACAGCCTCAATGAGTTCCCTGTCTTTAAACGACCCGCACGCAATCCGGTGCCTTCCTAACCGGAACACATCCCCCCTGTCCACAATAACCGGTTCTTTATCGCCTAATTCGGCTACCGCATCATCATTTTCATCCTGTTCACCGGCACCGAAGACATCAAACTTCTGTTCAAACCGGGGCATCGAAAATTCCGGCAGTTTGATCATCTGTTTCAGTTCAATCATATCAAGGTTATACAATTCTTTGAAGTCGAACAATCCTTGCTGCGAAATTTTGGCATAAAACGAAGAAAAAATAAGTACCAGCCGAGCCGCTTCCTGTTTATCCTTGCAATCAATAAAAGTTGCCGGTAATGAATACGGGACATCATATCCCTCTCCTATCAATTCTTCCTGCGCTTTTGTCCGGTGTTTCCCGTCCAGGCAATAGCGTATACCATCGGAATCTTCCCACACATAAAACGGTTGGACAAAATGATTATTAACAAGGCTGGCCTTCAGCTTTCCCATATCTTCCGCCGGCAACTCTTTAAAATTATCCTGTTGGATAAATGCCAATTCCCGCCAATTTATATTCTCTGTCTTGATTACTCGCGATGTGATTTTTACTTTTTCCATTATGAAGTATTTTGAATCCATACACAAATATAATCATAATGAATATAATAAAATCAAATAGAATATTTCATCCTCAAAATTTTTACTTGTTTTTTATAGTATAGAGTAAGCATTTCAATCTCATAATCAGAGAGTCTACAAATATTCTTTTTCTTATTTTCCAAGTATTCGAGTACAAAACGCCCGTACTTTATCCTTAACCCTCGTTCGTATCCTTCAGGATTACCGGATTTGAACCGGTTACATTCCCTGCATTGTTCGTTCACATTCTTTTCGTCGTACCTCAAGCACATGTGTGACCTGCTTACATAATGTCCTGCATCGCATTCCGTCCATCTCATCCTCTTGCCGCAACTGATACACCGAACCATTCCGTATTGATCCGCATCCCTCAATCGAATATACTCCGAAAAAACCTCGTCCAACTTTTCAATATCCGTCATTGGTAGATATTTCGCCTGTTTATTATATATACTTTTAAAGGAAGGTTATCCTTCCGGAAATCGGCGCAAACATATCTGGAAAAACCAGTTGCCTTGGATTTCTTTTACTTTTTGTTTTTAACCTCATATTCCAACACTTCCGGATTATCTTCAATATATTCTTTCAAGTAATCGGTGGGGACATTAGCCATTTTACACCCTTTATATTACCGAATGGTATGGAAGATTCGTCTGTTAATTCAATATTCCTATTCATTTTGGATTATTTACTCTTTTTCATTTTCTAAAGCTCTCCCCGTCCAGGATCAAATCATTCATACATTCGCGGAACCGGTCGATAATCCGGGTACCGTAAGTCTGTTCGATTTCCGACGGCGTTAAATTGGTAGTAATGATTGTTCGCTTGTCGTTCCGGTACCGGTAATCGAATACATCGTTGAATGGCTCCTTCACATTCCCGTATGATTTGGATTCGACGGATTCCACACCCACATCGTCGATAATCGTATAGAAACGCCTCTTCACTTTATCGATCTCATCATAATCTCCGCGGATATATAAATCCTGCAACTCCGATACATGAATCAAACAGGGTACGAGGATTTCCATTTCGGTAATCAAATTTGCCAATGCTTTCACGATAAGCGATTTTCCCGTCCCCACATTCCCCCGTATCATAAATCCCTTGTAAAGTGAACCTTTAAAACGTTTATCCCACGAATACCACAAGGCCACCTGGCCGATAATATATCTATTCGATTCGTTCAGGATTAACCTGTCCTCAGGATGCTTTTCCCTGATCAACCGCTCTATTTCCTCCGTTAGCCGGTAATAGACCTCCCCGGCATCGAATTTCGGCGTTAAATCATAAATGCTCGGATGTATGGGATTTCCTTTCAAAACTTCTCCTGCTCTCATTTCGTCTCCTTTTCCACTTTTCATAATCGTCCGGGGTATTGGGAAATGTTACTCCCTGCCAATTCCCCTCAATGCTCTTTTCAATCAACTCGATGGCAAATTCTTCCTCATAGTTGCCGAGCGAATTAAGGGCCAGTTGTAACGAATGCGGTATCTTCTTTTTCCATTTAGGTATTTCAAGTAGGCTATTCCACATGTCCATGAACCTTTCGGAAGTAAACGGATAATTCAAGGCGGTTTCTTCCCTCTTCTTTCTTTTGTTTTTATTTTGTTTATTGTTTGTATCAGGAACCGTATCATCATCCGTATCAATAACCGTATCAGGAACCGTGTCAACAACCGTATCAGTATCCGTATCAACCATTGATACGGATAACGCAACCGTTTCAGGAACCGTATCATTATTTGATGCGGTTGCAGGAAACCAATACTTCGTTTGTCCGTTTATACCCTTTGAACCTTTTTCCGGTGCTTTGAACTGGATTAGGTTCATTTGGCTTAACCTGTTTTTTGAATCTCTAATAGTATTGACCGATATCCCGAGCTTTACGCTCAAATACCTATCTGATTGCCCGAACGGTTGCTTCCAATGAAGTGCATTGCAGGTATTCAATAAATAAAAATACAACATGCAGTCACTTGGATTAAATGCACGCTCTATCGAACAACTCCAGAACCTATTTATCAATTCGATATAATTCATACTCAAAATAAAACCGGAGACTCGTTCATCTCCCTGATCATTTCATCAACTTTCCTTTCCGAAGCTTTCGCCTTTTGCAGCTCCACACTGCGACGGGTACGGAAATAGGCACATTGGCAGGTACGCATTTCCTTTACGGCCTCGATAAATTCTTTTGTCTTCATCATAGTCACTTTTATATTACGTATTTAAATTCATAGGCCCTTTGCCTTATTGTCTGCTTTTTTTTATTTTTTCAATTATCCATTCCACTTTCTCTTCCGGCCAAGACTTGTCAACCAAGATTTCAGTCTTCGTGTCTATTCTCACTTTCCGGTAGTTCCTGTACTTGCCTTTACAGGAATCCGCAAGTTTTTCGACTCGTTTGCGTTCCTCGAATCGCTCTATCTGGCCGGTATTGGCTAAAATATTTTGTCTTGGCATTTCACCTTGTCATCCTGTCTTCATCATCCCATTACGGCATAAGCAGTCGGCTATTTCCGCGGTATTCCTTTCAAAATGGTAAATCATCCGCATATTCCGCATCCGTAATATCCATCATTCCTCCGCTCGGCATTTTTTTCGGTACAATCGGTTTCAATCCTCCGACAATGGGAATGGCTAACCTTTCATCTTCCGTCATCCCCTCATAAACTTCCCTGTCCACACTCATTTTCACAAAATGCGAATCGTCATATTTGCGTTCTTTATACTCAATAGCTGTTAAATTCAGGTAAACGCCTTTTTCTCCTACGTACAGACCCGAATCCTCAACAGGAATGACCACACACTGTTTCGTTTCCAGTTTCCCTTTCAAGTTAAGCAACAACGCCCCCGGAACACGCATTAAATTTACTTTTATCGATAAATTACTCATTTTTGATGTTCTTTTTGATGACAGTTTTCGCATAGCAACTCAAGGCAATAAAGGAAATCTTTTTCTCTCCCTACAATGCTTTTGCCGTCAACATAATAAGTTTTATGATGTATTTCAAGGTTATAGCGCTGTCCGCAACGCTGGCATGTGTAACCATCGCGTAAACGGACAAGCCGCTTTACCTCCTCCCAATAACTGTTATCCTTCAGGCTCGCACGGTATTTTGCCGGCCGCCCCTTCTTGTGTTTCAATCTTCCCATTTTCGTATGGATTTTCACCGGGCTCGAATTCCCCGGTTTCATGCCGGTCAACCGATACAACGGTTCCCGTATCTTCATCCAATGAATCTTCTATCCAATGATGACTCGCCCTCTCTCTTCCGTTCTCTTCCCAAATCTCTACATAATCGTCTTTCCCTAATTCCACCACACGGTAGCGTTCCCTGTTTTCGATTGGGAAATCGGGGATGCTATAACCGGCGGCTTCGAACGATTCTTTGTTTTTATCCCCCGTATTGAATAAATCATACCGCTGGCCGTCCGGTATCGGTTTTACCTCAATCAATTGGAATTTTGTTCCCGTCCACGCATAATAGAGGTAATGTCCCGATACCGGTATCTTGAATGCATTCCCCGGTTCCGGTTCATACTCTGCGGTTCCTTGCTTGGCCACATGTACCAAGTCTTTAAACTGTGTATCAAGGGCCGCTATCCGGTCTACGAGATTTTCCTTCCTCACCTTGTATTCGGCGGTAATTTTGTCTAGTTCCGACCTTAATTCCGGTATCCGGCTTTCCGCCAAATCCCCGTATTCTGCCCGTACTCCGTTTATCTCTTCCTCTGTCATATACCTCTCCGCTTTCATTCCCCGCTCCTGCATGGCAATGAAATCAACGGATATCTTATCTTTTATCTCCAAGGGCGGTAATCCCTCGAAAATTACAACCGGGAAACGATTGTCTTCCGGCAGCACAAATTGTAACTGCTCTTCCGTAATAGTTTCACTCTTTTCTTCCATTTTGTAATTTATAATTTGTAATTTATAATTTATAGCTTAATCCTCCATATCTACCGGACGTAATTCCTTTTCGGCCCATTCCGGCAATTTCATGTCTATAATTCCATGGGCGCCGCTTTCGGCCAACGCATCGAATCCCGGGAACCATCCCTTGTCAAAACATTCCTTCACAGTCATGATCGCCATTTCGTATTTGTATTTTCCTAATTGGATGTCGTCCGGTGACCACCACAATACAGCCACATCATAAGGCGGCACCGTTTGCAACATGATCATCATCGTAGCGTTGAACTTACGCCCGGTGATATCGCTCATAACCTTTTGGTACATCCCTTCCGTAACCTCATATTTCAGCCGTGCGGCATCATAAACGAACTTACCGATATTGTCTGCCCGTGTGGTTTTAAAACTGATAATGGCATTTACCCCGATGTTTTCTTCGATATTAAAATAATCCGGGCGCACTTTCACCTCAAGCCCCGTCGCTTCATCGACTCCGTAAAACGAAGTCTCCGCCATGGCCCCTTTCAGTATTTTCGGGATGATTCCTCCGCCGTACCAGTAATAATTTTTCTTCAATGCCTGTATTATTTCAAGATGCTCCTGTTTAATAATACGATATCGGCATTTCTCTTTTTCGGTTTTCAGGATGTCTTTCAGTCCCTCCATCTTAAAACCGCTCTCGAATCGGGTGATATTCCCGCCGTTCAGTTCCCGGTAGAAATTAATCATCCGTATCTCCCCGTCTTTACTCGCAAGGTTGCATTCGGGTGCCACTTTTACCATTTCAAATAATTCCGGCTCAAGGAATGCCAGATGGGCAAATGTCCCCAACTCAAAATATTCCTTTTCTTTCGGTGTGAATTCATCCTCCCAGTCATAGAAAAAATGCCGGGGTGTTTTAAGCACCTCTTTCAGCCCCCCGCTCCCGATTTTCTTTGAGGCAAGGTACGTTTCCATATCATCCTTTACGGCAAAGCCGTTAAGGCTCAACTCTCCGGGTAAAATCTCAACCGGCTGTTCATCCTGGTGGCGCTCGATAAAATCGATCATCACCTGTTTTTCCGGATAATCGCCCGGATAGTAGGCAAGGGGATTCAATTCCTTACCTGCTTCCAGTCCGCTTAAATCTTCCATCATATATTGATAATTAATGGTTTGATGCTCCAACTGTCCGATGAAAAATTATTGCTTTTATTTTTCCTTTTACCCAAATATGTGATTTGCAACGGCGTTCCGTGCCCAATCATACCTTGGGCGGCATACGATTCCAATACACCGACCAGGCGCCGCGATCCGTTGGTGATGGTTTGCACCGAACCATCCGGCTTTTGTTCAAGGAAAACGGCACAATCCAAATCGATTATTTCCCCGCTGCTGTTCGCACTTGATACCTTTTGGGGTTTGATTTCCACAAAATACAACCGCTTCATTTCCCCGGCTGCTTCCGGTGTCCAATAATCGCTGCATAAATCCACAGGCATTTCGTTAGCCTTGCTTAAATCGGGTAAATCCCCTTTCAAATCCACCTTTTGCACTTCGAAAGCATCATTCTCCGTACCGGATTCTTGATGTCTTACCAATTCTTTACTTTCGGTTATCATATCTGTTAATTTTAAATGGTTATTTCTTCTTTAATTTCCTCTTCGTAATTTTCCACAACACGGTTGTCCTTCAGCAAAATCGAATGCTTACCCTCGGGCTTATGCTTCGATACATACTCAATGACAAGCTGGTATCCCCGCCCTGTCAGGTACGATTCGATTTCTTCCTGTTTGTCTTCGTCCAACAGCCCCCAATCTTGCAGGAAGATATATTTCAATTCCGGATTACGCGATGTCATAAGGATAGGGATGATTTTCAGCAATTCCCCCGTACTGAAATAAGGTTCCTTCAAAGGTTTTCCGTCGAACAGCAATCCGCCTTCTTCGTCAAAGGAAAGGTTTTTAAACGGAAGATTCGCGCTTTTAATGTAGGCAAGCCGCTCCGTTTCCGCTTCGGAAATCTTTTTCTTGTTCCCGTCTATTTCCTTTTGTAACTTTTCTTTCTTTCCCGATTGCTCAACATACACACGGTACTGGAATGCCTTCCGGTTTGTGTCCGTTGCCGCTACTATTTCCGCTTCGATTTCCGTAGTGTTTTTTTTAGCTTCGGGTTTCGGTAACCGTTCCCGGATTTTCAAATGTTCCCCGCGTTCGTTTTTGGCGACGGAAAGTTTCGCCTGCAACGACGCAATCTGTTCTTCGATATCCGTAATAGTACGTTCGTCGTTTTTCAATTGCAAATC
Source organism: Limibacterium fermenti (assembly GCF_041902845.1). GTDB lineage: Bacteria > Bacteroidota > Bacteroidia > Bacteroidales > Dysgonomonadaceae > Limibacterium > Limibacterium fermenti. The sequence continues at coordinate 592,724 of NZ_CP159486.1, read as the reverse complement.
TGCACGGTCGATTATCCGTTGCCGTTCATCCTGTGCCTCGTTGAAACGGAGAATTCCATTCCGTTTTTCTTGCAACTCCCTGACATCAGCTTCCTTCGTTTCTTCCACCGGTTGCAGGTTATCATATTGCTTCATGTCCCGGTTCAGTAAAGTGGCATTCCCTTTCAGTTCCTTTATCCGGTTGTCGTACGATGTGGTATCGATAGCTAATGCCACCGCCTGCTGTTTCGTGTTCAATTCAAGGAATTTTTTCGGTGCGATCAAAAACACGTTGAACAGGTCATTCAAAAACTGTTGGTCAAGGTTATATCCTTCGGGAGCCTCAAACGCAAGCGTCGACCCGGATTTGCTTAACCTCCGGATGACTTTTATCTCTACACCCTTGGCATTATCAATTAAAGTCATCTCTCCCCTCGCCGTTGCCGACGATGGCCCTATGAACCGGAAGCGCTCACCTAACAACGGATGGTTGCCCCCGCTCGATTTTTCCGCAATGCCTTGGAACATGAACCATATCCCGTTCACACCTATGGTGCTTTTTCCGGATCCGTTCACTCCGGCCAGGTAGGTTACGTTTTCATCAAACGAAACCTCTACTTTTGCATACTTTGCAAAGTTTTCAAGAATTAAATTACTGATTTTGTAACTCATAACAAATCTGTTTTTTATATTTATTGTTGCATTCCACACATATCGAAAGCCCGTAACTCTATCCTGTTATTAAAATATATCCCAATCCCCGCAATAACTGGAATACAATAAATAATGCTGCAAGGGCGAGTATCGTCCAACAGGCGGCATTATTCACTTTCTCATCGAATAGCCGTTCAAACAGCCAATAGAAAAAATCCTTCATACCTGTTTATTCTTTTTAGTCCTTTTCTTCCTTACCACATCTTTGGCATAATAAATTACATCCCCCGCATTACAATACCATTTGCCGTTTTGTGCCGGTGATGGTTTCTCTGCCCTTACCTTCCCCTCTGCAACCAAACGTTCCAATTGTGTACGCCCGCCGACGATCTTCGCGGCTTCACGTTGCCCGAAATACATACTGTTCCGGTACATGATGCTGCATAATTGCCATATGGTTACAGGTTCGTGCATTACTTAATTTGCCCTGATAATAGCTTCCAGTTCCTCTTCCAGTTCTGTTTGCCATTTTAAAGGCAATTTTACTTCATAATCGTCTTTCCACGATTCTTTCAGGAATACCGAGTAAAACTCGTCTGTCACCCTCGTTTCAGGTTCGCTGTCCCGGTCGTTTTGGAAGGGCTCCTGTTCAATCAGGCAATATACCCTGAATACGTGCAATAAACCGTCATCGGTCGCAGCCTCGAAATTCCGGTCCGTAAAGGTTGATTCCCTACTATCCGAATCCCATTTTATTTCCGATAAAAGTGTCATCATTCCGCTATCTGCTATTACTTATGTTTCACCACCGCCTGTCAAATACGAAAGTACGAATACCCCTTATCATCTTTGAGGTAATCGGAGTACCCCTTTTTTTTAATTCCTCGAAATCTATTCCGAGTGAAAAGTGTTCGTTAAGCCACCATCCGGCAAGTTCATTCAGTTTACTTGTCCCGGTTTTCCTGTAGCACCTGTCGAGCAGGATGCTTACCGTCCCGTAAGAAATAGAAAGCTCGCACGCGATCTCTTTCTTTGCCAATCCGCAAGCAGTCAAACCTGCCACCTGGTTCTCCCTTTTTGTTAATTCCGTCATTGATTCACAATTTCCTTCAGTTTCTCCATATTATCATTTTGCCTTTCAATCGCCTCTTTCAGCATTTCAACCGCAATGCCGATAATATTGTACTTCGTGTCCTTCGATGTCCCCATCAGTACATTATTTACAGTGGCGGCAGAACAACCGGCCTTGCTTGCAATCTTTTTCCGGTTTCCCGGAACATACTCTTTCAGTCCGTCCCTTAGCTTTACTAATTCCTCTTCCATAGCCTTTTATATTTTTGTCAATTGTTCCCAAAGGCAAACCTAATCACCCTTGGGTTTTTTGCTTAACTTTGTCGAAATGTCAAATATTTAAAAATTAAGCAATATGAAAATTATTATTGAAAACCCTCATCTAAACAAGCATTTATCTCAGAGCACCTTTAGATCAATTAGCAGTGTACTCTCAGAGGATAGCGTTTCTACCGTTTTCTCAATTTCTGATTTAGGTGATGATAAACCTCTCCGATTTTTCCTTTCACGCGAGAATATAATTGAACTAAATGCCATCTTTTCCGGGCTTTTGAAAAGTCCTTTTTTCCTGATAAATCTTTCGGAAAATCCCGAAATCTTTTCAGGCATCCAAGAAGCTGAGATACTTGATTAATTACATTCTCGCTAACGGGTAAATCAACATAGACGGTTGTTACTTTTACGCCTTCGTTTACCTCTTCAATGAATTCTCCATCGAAGGGTATATCTCCTTTTGTCCCTATACTAATTCCTAATTTTGCCATGTTTTTGTATTGCAATTGTTATACTTACACTGCTTTTTTACCGTTTTTATTTGGTCGCTTTATTGTTTTTGTTGTAACTTTAGAGTGCAAATATAATATATGTACATTGTACTACCAAGTATTTACTGTAAATATTTTACATTTTAACTTTTATAAAACTGATTTTATCGATTTATCTTATGAAAAAAGGAGAAAAGCTTAAAGTTTTGCTTAACAGAAAAGGCATAAGTCCTGGCGAATTTGCCGCCCGGCTGGGTATTTCTGAATCAAGTGTATTCAAATATTACAATAAAAATAGTTTTGATTCGGATCTACTGGAAAAATTTTGCAGTGAGCTGCATGTGCCTATAACCTATTTCTTCGATGAAGAGGAAAAAACAGGAAATACCACTAAAGTAAAAGGAGACCACAACAATGTAGCCTCAGGTATAAATAGCCAAGTTACAATCTTGGAAAATGACATCCAAGCAAAGGAAACCGAGATTACACATCTCAAGCAAATAATCAACGAAAAGGAAAGGTTGATTCAAGTTTTAATGAAAAGTAATGGCAAATAAAATCAAGTAACGGTTGGAAATGAAACTAAAAGGAATAATTGCAAATTGGAAAATTCGGGAAAATACGGCTGACGGCCCGGTATACCCATGGATAGCGATGCTTATAATCATAGCGGCAATAGTAATTCTATTATATGCTTGAAATTTAGATTATCAACAATATAAAATTCTTATTCGAATTAAATAAAATATGCCTGATCAAAGTCTTTTGCTCATACAAAGTAAGATTTACGAGATCCGCAACGAACCTGTTATGATCGACCGTGATTTGGCCGAAATGTACGGGATAGAAACCCGCGTGCTCAATCAAGCCGTCAAGCGGAATATCGACCGGTTCCCACCCGATTTCATGTTCCGCCTCACCGGCGAGGAATTCCAAAATTGGAAATCACAAATTGTGATGTCCAATACCGTAAACATGGGTCTCAGGCGCCCGCCCTATGCTTTCACCGAATTGGGCGTGGCCATGCTCAGCAGCGTCCTCAACTCCCCGACAGCCGTCCAAATAAACATTGGCATCATGAGGGCTTTTGTATATGTGCGTAAGGTCATATCAAATCATCCGTCAGGCAAAGTATCGGAACTGCAGCAGGAAGTCAAAAACCTCAAGGAATATGTCGAAGAGGTATTCTCCGACTACAACGATATAAACGAAGACACCCGCATGCAGCTCGAACTCATCAACCAATCCTTGGCAGGGCTCCAGGCGGCAAACAAAGCCGGCTCGCCAAGGCCCCGCAAACCGATAGGTTATATTACGAACGAAGGACAAATAAACAACGATACAAAAAAATAATTATGCCCGTAAAACAAATAACACCCGAATCCCGTGCAATATGCTTACGCTTTGTCAGGGCCTATGAAGAACTCCGGTACCGGGGAGTCGTGAAAACAAAAGCCGAGTTTGCCAAAGAAGTCGGGATCCGAATTTCGAGTAATTTGAAAAGAATGGAAACAAACCCGAATTACGAGCCAACCCTGAATTCTCTCTATTTGCTCTTATCGAAATTCAGCGTAAATCCGGAATGGTTGTTTTTTGGAAAAGGAGAATTTTTGGAAAAATGAGAAATAATTTTACTAAAACTTGTCTTTAGCAAATAAATATGACTATATAAACAACTAAAATACTGCAAATTAAATAGGGGTTCTGTTTTCGACTCATAATCAGGGAGTCCTTGGTTCAAGCCCAAGTGGGACCACCGCACATCAAAAAACTTATTCATCATTCTTCTTCCGGCTCAATCCAATCGCCGTTATCTTTTATCAATTGGATAAGGTGCTCTACCGCCTCTCCGGCCGGAATATTTTTTTCGATGAGATCCTTTTTCTTATAAAGCGAGATCTTTCCATGCTCAGCCCCGACATACCCGTAGTCGGCATCGGCCATTTCTCCCGGACCGTTGACAATACAACCCATTACGCCTATCTTCAGGTGTTTCAAATGCGAAAACGATTTCTTGATTACGCCTACAGTGGTTTGCAGGTCAAACAACGTCCGGCCACAACTGGGGCACGAAATAAATTCCGTTTTAGAAGTACGTACACGCGCCGCCTGTAAAATACCGAACGCATACGCATCCAAATCGGTAATATCAATCGCCCCTTCGTTAGAGAGCATGATACCGTTTCCGAATCCATCGAGTAAGACCGTTCCAAAATCGGCTCCCGCCTTCACTTGTATATCTTCCGGAACGTCTTCACGGTATGCCCGGGCTATAACCACCGGCACATTGCATTGTTCGTTCAACAGGTGATGGAAAAACGCCCGCTGCTCTCCTACTCCGTTCGGATGATCGGTTGTAAGAATGACCACCGTTTTGGGTGTTGATTGGAGAATAGCCGTCACGTCATCGGATAATTCGGGATACGACAAGCGGATAAACTTCGCCTCTGCTTGGCAAGAGGCCATTTCGGGGGCCGTATCGACCGTAAAGAGCGGAAAACGGTCGATCTCATTGCTCCAGTTCTTTGCATCGACAATCGCTTTCATTCCTTTGGGAAAGTTCGCAGGAACTTGTTCACCCACATAAATAAAATCCGGAATAAAATGAGGATTGATACTCATATCATCCTGATGGCTGCGATCGGAAATAACGACCGGTACAAAATCCCCTCCGATATTGCGTACCGCAACCGTCGGACGCTTATCGGTGGAAAAAGCAGAAAAGCCGGGATAAACAGTCTCCCGTATCGGCTCATGTTCAATCCTCTTCGTGATATAATCCACAAGCTTACGGGCTACAGGCACCTCCGCCTCCGGTTCTTCGCTCAGCGAAACACGAACCGTATCCCCCAATCCGTCGGACAACAACGCTCCGATACCGACAGCCGACTTGATGCGCCCGTCTTCTCCGTCTCCGGCCTCCGTGACGCCCAAATGTAAAGGAAAATAGATATTTTCGTGATCCATCCGATCTACCAGCAAGCGCACGGCTTTGGTCATCAGCAACGTATTCGAAGCTTTCATCGAGATCACAATATCGGTAAAACCTTCATCGACGGCAATCCGCAGATATTCCATGCAGGACTCGACCATTCCCTCGGGCGTGTCGCCGTAGCGGGTCATGATGCGGTCGGACAGCGACCCGTGATTCACACCGATACGCACGGCCGTTCCATGCTCTTTACATACCCGAAGGAAAGGGATCACTTTCGAACGGATCTTCTCCAATTCGGCCGTATATTCCTCATCGGTATACTCTACCGTAGCGAACAGTTTTTGCTTGTCGACAAAGTTTCCGGGATTGATGCGCACCTTTTCCACAATACGCGCGGCAGCATCGGCAGCACGGGGATTAAAATGAATGTCGGCCGACAAAGGGATGGCGTAGCCTTTCTCATGCAACTGTTCTCGAATATTACGCAAATTTTCCGCTTCACGCACGCCCTGCGCCGTAAGGCGGATGAGGTCAGCGCCGGCGGCGATGATCCGTTCACACTGCGCCACGCTCGCCCCGGTATCGAGCGTATTGGTGTTGGTCATTGTCTGGATAACCACCGGATAATTACCGCCCATTGTCAGGTTGCCGATATGCACATCGACGGTGCGACGGCGATGATAATTAAAAAAGTCCATTTCTTTGTTCATTTATCGCTCCAAAGGTAATACATTATAACGAAAGACAAAAGAGAGAAGATAAAAGGCACTTGTCCTTTGCATCATTACGTCAGGTTATAACACAAATGATTGTCCACGCCGCATGACGTCAAGATACCGGCAATCGTACTTGGCGGCAACAGGCCCGAAAGCGTTGGCAAGATCATAGCGGTCGCTGAAATGCATCGGCAAAAAGTAATCGGTACGGATACGACGGACGAATTGTCCGGCTCCACGAAGATATTCACGTCCCAAACGAGGATCGATAGGAAACATCGCCAAATATAAACGACCGGATCTTTCAGCCAGAAGTTCCAATTCGCACAAGAAGTTATTTTCGTAAGTGAGCGCTTCCTCTTTCGGCACTTCGTCCTTCCAATGCCAATTATTGAGATCGCCTGCATGAAAGATATCTTTCTCCTTATACTTCAAAAGGAAAGAGTGTCCGATATCGGTCGAGCCAAGCGCTTCGATATGCAAGCGGCCATCGTCAAAACATTCTTTCTTTTCGAGATATACCGCATCACCGGGAGCTGTTTTGCCGGATTGTAACAATTCTTTCGAAAAGATATAACGGATATTGTCCTTCTGCTTTTTCCACAAAAGGATGTCGGGATTAAAATGATCCGGATGGGAATGCGTACACAACACATATAAATCGTCTTTCTTACGAAGCAGATAATCGCGTATCCAAAGAGAGCCGTTATCACGCGGCACATCTTTGTAAAAATCGAAAATCACAGAGAAGCCATCGGCCTCCATCACATAGCAACTGTGGAAAATATAGGTAATGGTCATATTATTCAATATTCTTGTCTGTACATAACAACTTACAACGCAAATGTTCCGTCGATACATCGTAAAAATTAATAAAACCCATTCTGACCGAAGATGCCGCTCCGGAAGAAGCCTCCGGTTCCTTCATGTCGCCAATTAGTGTGGAAGTACTCCCCAAAATCGAAGAATTTTCCGTTTGTTCGACAATCTATTACGGTCTATTACTGTTTCTTTGTATCATGATAAGTAATTAAAAACAGATTGAATATGAAAAAGTATTTTGCAGAAATGATCGGTACCGGCGTATTGGTACTCATGGGTTGCGGGGCGGCTGTATTTGCCGGAGCCGGACAACCGTTCGATTCGGTAGGGACACTGGGTGTCGCCTTCGCTTTCGGGCTTTCGGTGGTAGCGATGGCTTATGGCATCGGGAGTATTTCGGGTTGCCACATCAATCCGGCCATTACCCTTGGCGTATTTCTTTCAGGAAGAATGAGCGGCAAGGATGCAGCATTGTATATGGTGTTTCAGGTAATAGGAGCGATTATCGGCTCATCTATTTTGTGGTTTCTGGCGAAAGATTCGGGCTCAACGACCACGCTCACGGGCGCCAATGGTTTTGCCGACGGACAAGCGACAGTGGCTTTTGTCGCCGAAACGGTTTTCACTTTTATCTTCGTGTTGGTTGTACTGGGCGTAACCGCCAAAAACGGACTCAATTCTTTTGCAGGTTTGGCCATCGGACTGGCATTGGTTTTAGTCCATATTGTTTGCATCCCTATTACCGGGACGTCGGTTAATCCGGCGCGAAGCATCGGCCCGGCGCTTTTCGAAGGCGGAGCAGCCCTCCGGCAATTATGGTTATTCATCGTAGCGCCTTTCTTGGGTGCAGCTATCGCCGCGTTCGTGTGGAAAGGCATTACCGTCGAAAAAGACATCACCGCCGCATAAGGAATTGCTTTCCAATCGTATTTATCGAGGGTTTCGTCATCAAACGGAGCCCTCGATTATTTACCTCGGCAAAAAATAGGTTATTCACCTCTGATAAACCGAAAAAGTCTTCCTTTTCGAACATATTTTACTCTATTCTGTTTTAGTATTGCACAGTTTTTGTAATTTTGCGCAATCTTTTCATCATAAAGGAGCCTTTGCAGAACGAAAAGGGGTAACCGGAATGATGGCATAATAAAAACAAGAAAATGAGTCACAATTTATTAGAAGGAAAAAGAGGAATTATCTTCGGGGCATTAAACGACATGTCCATTGCATGGAAAGTAGCCGAAAAAGCAGTGGAAGAAGGTGCTACCATCACATTATCGAACACGCCGGTAGCTGTCCGCATGGGCGATACGGCCAAATTAGGAGAAAAACTGAACGCCGAAATCCTGCCGGCCGATGCCACAAACGTGGAAGACTTGGAGATGGTATTTACCAAATCGATGGAAATACTCGGGGGGAAGATCGACTTTGTCCTGCACTCTATCGGAATGTCGCCGAACGTCCGTAAAAAACGCACGTATGACGATCTCAACTACGATATGTTGTCAAAAACGCTGGATATCTCCTCCGTATCATTCCACAAAATGTTGCAAGTGGCCAAGAAGATGGACGCCATCGAACAAGGCGGATCCATTTTAGCGCTCACATACATTGCCTCACAACGCGTCTTTTACGGATACAATGATATGGCTGATGCAAAAGCGCTCCTCGAATCCATCACCCGCAGTTTCGGATACATTTACGGGCGCGAAAAAGGCGTAAGGGTAAACACCATCTCCCAATCGCCCACGATGACAACGGCAGGAAGCGGCGTAAAAGGCATGGAAGACCTGATGGACTTTTCCGAGCGAATGGCCCCTCTGGGCAATGCCAATGCCAATGATTGTGCCGATTACTGCATCGTCATGTTCTCCGACCTCACCCGTAAAGTAACCATGCAGAATCTCTTCAACGATGGAGGTTTCTCGAGCATGGGGATGAGCTTACAGGCCATGAAGCAGTACAGCAACGGCCTGGATGAGTTTAAAGACCCTTCGCTATGATACTAAAAATTTATTTAGAGAATCCGAGTCCGAAGGAAATCGAAAAGGTCGTTACTGTCCTTCGCGATGGCGGCACGGTAGTGTATCCAACCGACACCCTTTACGGTGTCGGTTGCGATGCGCTAAATACACGTGCGGTAGAAAAACTATGTTCGCTCAAAGGCGTCGACCCGAAAAAGAGCAATCTGTCGATTATCTGCAACGACCTGAGCAACATCAGCGAATATGCCAAAGTAGATACGCCGATCTTTAAGATGATGCGTAGGAATCTGCCGGGGCCGTTTACGTTTATCTTACCGACTACGTCGTCGCTTCCTAAAATATATAAGAATAAAAAGACCGTCGGCATACGTGTGCCGGATAATAACATTGTGCGGGAGATCGTCAAACAGTTGGGAAACCCCGTGCTGAACATGTCGGTCAAAGACGATTCCGATGAAATAGAATACACCACCGATCCCGAATTAATTCACGAAAAATGGGAGCATGTAGCAGAGATCGTCATTGATGGCGGTACCGGAGGTATTGAACCCTCTACCGTGGTAGACTGTACTTCCGGCGAGCCCGTGATCATCCGTCAGGGAAAAGGCGTGTTAAATCTGTAAGTTTCTGTCGGTTTATCCGGAAATCTTTCCTACATTCGCATTTCATTATCACAAAGTATCATTGACATTTTTATTCATACATCCTTTTTATGAAAAAGATTTTTGCTTTTCTGCTCGGTTTTGCAGTGCTCTTTTCGGTTTCGTGCGAGAAAAATCCCGATGAAGGAGACATCATCTCTGCCACCTATGATCCTTCAACCACAACATTTATCATTACATATAGCAGTGGAACAGAAAAAACGGTTCCAGCCATATTAGATAATTCAGTTAGCCCTCCAACAGCCAGCGCAACACTGCCGGACGGGACCGAACTTTGGGTAGCCCATGCCAAACAGGGCGGGAACGTAAGTTTCACACGGAAGGAAACTGCTAACTACGTCAATAATTGGATTTACGAGAATATGAATATTTATTATCTATGGAACGATAAAATTCCTAAAAATCCCGATTATTCGCGAAACCCACATGCTTTTTTTAATTCTATTCTATATAAATACAGCGCTTCTAATCACGATGGAGACCGCTTTTCATGGGTTCAGGAAAATTATGTTGATTTACTCAACAGCCTTAGCGGCGTAAATTCCGATGAAATAGGTTTTGAATATATTCTCTTTCAAGTCGACGAGTCCGGAACACTTTACGCGGGGGTACTTTATCCTAAAAAAGGATCGGATGCCTATGCCAAAGGAATCAGCAGGGGCATGTTCGTGAACCAAGTCAACGGGCAAGATATCACACTCCAAAACTATCAAACATTGTTGGGAGGAACCGGTACAAAAAGGTTGAGAATGGCTGATTATGCGATTAGTACCAACGATAACAAGTATTATTTGAAAGATATCGGAGACTTCACTATTCAAATGCATCATCAATTTGCGGAAAACCCCGTCTATCTCGACAGCGTCTATACAATTGGAGACAAGAAGGTGGGATATTTGGCCTATCACTTTTTCGCTACCGATAAAGATGATAAGGGACATGAATACGACAGGCAATTAATGGATGCGCTCGGCAGAATACAAGCAAAAGGAGCGACCGAAATGGTGCTCGATCTTCGCTATAATAGCGGAGGAACAGTTACCAGCGCCATTGCTTTGGCCAGTGCCTTAGTAAAAGACCGTTCAACCGATAAATTGTTCGGAACCACAGAATACAATTCGCTCGTGCATCAAGCTTTGCTGAAAGAAGAAGGATCGGATTATAACAAAGAATATTTCATCGATAAGATTCAAATCAATAAAAACTCAACTATCCCGATACCTGCTTTGAATCTTTCCCGCTTGTATGTATTGACAAAAAATTGGACGGCTTCTGCCAGCGAGTTGATCATAAACGGGCTGAAACCTTATATGGATGTGGTTTTAATAGGAGAGACCACTTATGGTAAAAATGTAGGCTCCATCACAATCTATGAGAAGCAGGATGCAAAGAACAAATGGGGAATGCAACCCATTATCGCCAAATTTTACAATAGCGCAGAACAATCGGATTATACCGCAGGTTTTACTCCGGAGAAACCTGAAAACAGAATTAATGAGTTTGATGTGGATGGGGACGGGAAAAATGAATTTTTTCTTTACGATTTCGGCGATCAGAATGACCCATTACTTGGGAAAGCATTGTCCGACATTGCTAAAACAGAGGTTCGCAGTGCAACATCTCAACCCTCTATATCACTACCATTCCGTTCAGCAGAGGTCAATAAAAAAGCGACATTGGATACAAGAGGAGCAAAGCGTTTTGAACTATACGATGACACCCATGAAGAAGCGATCCGGAATATCCTGAAAAAATAAACATCTCTTCTTCAGTGTACAAAATACTATCGTTATCACATAATGGCGGTTGACGAGATAAGGGGCCGGTGAAGGATCTCTTTGATCCGTTCTTTATCAATAGCGTCGTACTTAATGTATTCATCACGGCGAAGGATCTTTTGGAGTTCCTCCTCTCGCGCTTGTTGCAGCTTGCGGATACGCTTCGATTTGTTGCACAGGAAACAATGCTCGGCGTCGTTCACTTCGAGAAGGAAACGAAATTCAACGGTTTTCAGCCGGTCGGCTTGCGCATCGTCAAACCCGATCAATTGCTGCATGCGCGCCACCTTATCTTCAGCGCTCTTTCTGAAAACCTCTTCGATGATACTCGCTTTTTGCGAAAAAGAGGTCGCAGCAAAAGCGCATAACAAAACCGCCGCTATAAATATTCTTTTTTTCATTTTTTCTGTTCTCCTTTATCGAGAATGCCTATTTCTCATTATAATGCCCATAAGCCGAAAGTACCAAAACAATTACGCGGCTTTCGTCGATTTGATATACCAGACGGTGTTTCTGCGTAATCCGCCGCGACCATTGCCCCGTCCGGTCGCCGCTAAGCGGTTCGGGATGCCCGGTGCCCGTTGTAGGATGATTCTCCAATTCTTTCAAAAGAGCATCAATCTTTCTTAATACCCCCCTTTCACCCGCTTTTCGCAATTTGAGGATATCGGCTTCCGCTTTAGCCGAAATTAAAACAGTGTAAATCATTTCAAAGATTACCAAATAATTCTTTTCTAAATTCCGGCGTAAGAATTTTATATTTTCCCTGTTTCGCGTCTTCCAAAGCTTCGTCTATTTTGGCAAAGAACTCCTCTTTGCTCATCAAACTGTCGTCGTCTTCCTTCACGGGAACAATCTTATACGATTTACCTTTTCCCCGACGGATAAAGACTTCAAGCCCTTCATCGACTTTATCGAGATAGCTTTTTTGCTTATTCCTGAATTCTTTACTGCTGATTATAATCATAATACCTTCCTTTAAACAAGTGCCAATAGGATGCAAATATAGGAAGAATTATTTGAGAAACAAAGAGCAAAGAAATCAAGATGTGATCCCAAACTTTTCCGGTATTTCATCCATGATGGAAAAAAGCTCATCGAGCGTACCGGCACGTAACATGGCGATACGTGTAGGACGAAAATCGGGAATACCCTTAAATAGAGGTGTTGCCGCCAAATGCCGCCGGATATGCAGGATTCCCCGCCGCTCATCGAGCCGTTCCACACTTTGCCGCACCTGCTGCTTCAAGACATCCAGATACCAGGCAAAGGATTCCTCCGGAAGCTCCCCGCCTGTTTCCAGATAATGTTTCACTTCACGGAATATCCAAGGACGACCGAACGTAGCGCGACCGATCATCACAGCATCCACGCCGGTTTCGTCGAACCGTCGGCGGCAGACTTCCGCCGAATCGATATCGCCGTTACCAATAATAGGAATATGCATACGGGGATTGTTCTTCACGTCTCCAATCAATCGCCAGTCGGCTGTACCGGTGTACATCTGGGCGCGGGTGCGGCCATGAATCGTCAACGCCGCAATGCCGCAATCCTGCAATTGCTCGGCAAGCGTTACAATAATCTTCGACTGGTCGTCCCATCCCAAGCGGGTCTTCACGGTTACCGGCTTTTTGACCGCCTTCACCACTTGCGAGGTAATATCGATCATCAACTCCGGAGTGCGCAGCATGCCCGATCCGGCGCCTTTACCGGCGACTTTCTTTACCGGACAACCGAAATTAATATCGATGATGTCCGGTCCGGCTTCTTCACAAATCTGAGCAGCTTCGACCATCGCAGCCGGATCGCAACCATAAATCTGTATGGCTACCGGACGTTCCTCTTCACAAATAGCGAGCTTTTCCTTTGTTTTCTTCACATCGCGAATCAACGCATCGCTCGACACGAACTCGGTATACACCATATCCGCCCCAAACCGCTTACAAAGCAGCCGGAACCCGATATCGGTCACATCTTCCATAGGAGCAAGGAAAACCGGATAAGCCGGAAAATCAATAGTGCCTATCTTCATCTTTTTACTATTTGTACGAGAAAAACGATTTCTTTATTAGGGTATTTTATCAAACTTGATCTTTGTTCTGTAAGAATGTTTGTGTCCATTGTCCGGCATTAAAACCGACCAATACAAAAGTATCCCCGACGACCACTGGCCGTTTTACCAACATCCCGTCGGTCGCCAACACATCGAGCAATTCTCCGGTAGAAGCCTCTTTCACCTTATCCTTCAAATGAAGCTCTTTATATCTTTGTCCGGATGTATTGAAAAACTTGGCTACCGGTAAACCACTCATCACAAGCCATTCGGCAAGTTCTTCGCGCTTGGGATTATTTTCAACAATATGACGGTAAGTAAAGTCGAGACCCTGCTCTTCGAGCCATTTGACCGCTTTACGGCACGTGCCGCACTTGGGATAACCAATAAATAGAAGTTTCATATAACTAAAACAATAGACAATTGATAATGGACAATGGACAAAGATAAGAAAAAATGATTGAATAAATAGGAACAGGCAGGGATAACTAAAAAGTATAAAAAAAATCCTACCTTTGTAATCTAACAACAAAAACAGATGGATAAAGACAGTAAAATATATGTGGCAGGACACCGCGGATTGGTCGGCTCCGCTATCTGGAAAAACTTACAAGACAAGGGATACACGCATCTCATCGGACGATCGCACGAGGAACTCGATTTGCTTGACGGAGCCGCTGTACAAGCCTTTTTCGAACGAGAAAACCCGGAGTATGTGTTCCTCGCCGCCGCGTATGTGGGGGGAATTATGGCGAACAATACGTATCGCGCCGATTTCATCTTGCGCAACCTTCAAATACAAAACCACATCATCGGCGAAAGTTTCCGGCACAAGGTGAAGAAGCTATTGTTTTTGGGAAGCACCTGCATTTATCCGCGTGAAGCCTCTCAGCCCATCAGTGAAGAATCGTTACTGACCGCACCGCTCGAATACACGAACGAGCCTTATGCCATTGCCAAGATCGCGGGTTTAAAAATGTGCGAAAGTTTCAACCTGCAATACGGAACAAACTATATCGCCGTCATGCCGACGAACTTATATGGTCCGAACGATAATTTCGATTTGGAAAGAAGTCATGTGCTGCCCGCAATGATCCGCAAAATACATTTGGCAAAATGCCTTATGGAAAATGATTGGGAGGCCATCCGGGAAGATCTTGCCCGTCGTCCGGTTGAAAACATCTCCGCCGGGCATCCGAACGAGGAAATAGCGCGCATCCTCCTAAAGTATGGCATCACGCCGTCGGAGGTAAAACTTTGGGGAACGGGAAAGCCTTTGCGGGAGTTCTTATGGAGTGAGGAAATGGCCGACGCTTGCGTTTTCATTATGGAACGGGTAAATTTCTCCGATTTGGCAAAAGGAAAAAACCCGGTGCGCAATTGCCACATCAACATCGGAACAGGAAAAGAAATCAGCATCGGCAGGCTGGCCGGCATCATCGCGAAGACCATCGGCTATGACGGCCGGATTACTTTCGATGCCTCGAAACCCGACGGCACCCTGCGAAAGCTTACCGACGTTTCGAAGCTGCACTCTTTGGGATGGCGCCATTCTATTGAAATAGAAGAAGGGGTAGACCGGATGTATCGTTGGTACCGTTCTTCTACGAAGAATAAAATCGTTGTAAAATAATATAGGCACCGGTCGTTGTTCAACGCCGATACCTTTCTATGTGAATCAATAGTTTTATTTTTTACTTGTAAAACACCCGGTACTCCCAAGGTTTCAAATCGATGTTCTGAAAGGAGGATACCGCTGAGGAATCGGGATAAGCGCGGAACGCGGCACCGGGAACGTCTTCGTCAAAAGCCACTCGCACGGGATTCGCACTGAAATTAAAGATGCACACGACTTCCTGATCGTCTTTCACACGCCTGAAAGACCACACACTTCCGGAACGGTCGTTTGGTATTTCTTCGAAAGCGCCTCCTTTCTCCGACGAAAGCAATGCGCTGTTCGACTTACGCAACGTATTCAGAGAGCGGTAAAACGCGGTAAACGCCCCTTGATCGTTCCAGTCGATACTGTCTTTCTCGAAAAATTGCAGCCGGCGATTGAATCCGGCCTCCTGCCCGTTATAAATCAACGGCATGCCGGGCAACACGTAACTCAATACGGCAAAAGCTTCCGCAGCATCGCCCATGCGCTCGAACTCCGTGCCGTTCCACGAGTTTTCATCGTGATTGGACGTGAAATACATCGGGATGGCGCTCGGGGAAAAACGATCGATCGTTCGCTGTAAAGAGGCCCTGAGCGAATCGACATTCTCTTTGCCCTGAGCTACCGCATTCATCTTATGATGGAAATCCCAGGCATAATACGCATCGAAAATACCGTCGTTCAGTTCCGGCTTTTCCGCTTCGGCCAGCAAAAACACCTCCTGCTTCAACGAAACAAGCGAATCTTTCGCGGCAGCCCAGAAGTCCGTCGGCACTTCGCCCGCCACATCGCAGCGAAAACCGTCGATATCGGCTTCCCGTACCCAAAACATCATCGAGCGGATCATCTCTTCCCGCATCTCTTTATTATCATAATTCAACTCAGCCACATCCGTCCAATCATACGGCGCCGAAATATTCCCCAAACTGTCGTGGATATACCAATCGCTTGTGGCATCGGCCATCCACACCGCATCGCGCGAAGTATGGTTGGCCACCCAGTCGAGGAGCACCTTCATGCCGGCATCATGCGCTTGCCGGACAACCTGTTTGAAGTCATCCAACGTACCGAATTCCTGATTCACACCGGTATAATCTTGAATGGAATAATAACTTCCCAACGATCCTTTACGTTCCGTTTCACCGATAGGTTGAATAGGCATAAACCATAAGATATCGACCCCTAATTCTTTCAGACGAGGCAAATGCGCAGCAAAAGCCGTAAAGGTTCCCTCGGGCGTGAACTAACGCGTATTTACTTCATAAATAACGGCCTCGTACGCCCATTCGGGATGAGCGCCGGAAGGCTCTACAGAAGTTTGCTTCTGTTTGTTTCCGCACGAAAACAATACGGATACGATAAGAAAGACGACAACTATTTTTTTCATTTTTATTTAGATGATTATAAGATGAAAAGACCGACATTCCCGCTATCCGCCAAACGCCATAAAGCCGTTGGACGGGAGACGGGAACATCTTTGCCCTAAATTCTTTTATTCCGTTTTGATGTTTTCAACGAATACACATCGTCCCGATCCTGAACAATGAAGACCGAAAGGGCGCCTATAACAAGCGAGCAGCCGGCCAATATCATCG
The DNA here is from genome assembly GCF_041902845.1 of Limibacterium fermenti. Taxonomy (GTDB): domain Bacteria; phylum Bacteroidota; class Bacteroidia; order Bacteroidales; family Dysgonomonadaceae; genus Limibacterium; species Limibacterium fermenti. The sequence goes on along the minus strand of NZ_CP159486.1, from coordinate 576,053 downwards.
TATAAATCACCTGCCCTCCGAAAAGGTCTTTCGTGATAAATCCGAGAATACTTGCCGCCAATATCTGCGGAATAACGATGAAGAAATTGAAGATACCCATATACGTACCCATTTTATCGGCCGGAAGAGCTCCCGTTAAAATGGCATATGGCATCGACAAAATGCTGCCCCAGGCAAATCCGACACCGATCATCGGGATGAGCAACAGGTTCGGATCATGGATAAAGAAGAATGACACGAACGCAATTCCTCCGACGGCCAAGGCGATAGCGTGCGTCGCTTTACGCCCGATTTGCTTAGCGAGCAGGGGCAACAGAAAAGCAGAAATAGCCGAAACGCCGTTATAGACCGCAAACAACACCCCCACCCAATTGGCCCCTTGGTTATACAATTCCGAGGAGGAGTCGGTGGTGCCATAGATATGCTGCGTGACAGCCGGAGTGGTATAAATCCACATCGCATAAAAGGCCAGCCAGGAAAAGAATTGCACGACGGCCAACTGGCCCATCGTTTTAGGCATATGCAGCAAGTCGTTCATAATTCCGACCAGCCCGTTAGGATGCTTGCCCGGCGCGGTAATCATTCCCGAGACAATCAGAATGATTCCGAAGGCAAGCAACAACCCCGACACGATCAATAACTGCGCTTCGAGCCGGAAATAGAGAATCAACAATGTTGCCACCAATCCCGCGAGGCCCCAATAAGCGCCTTGTCTAAAAAAATGCGAGGAAGTAACCGGTGTAGCGACGACTTTCTTTATGCCGGTTGTTTTTTCTTTCTCCTCCTCGAAAGCAGCCAGTTCTTCGGGCGAATATTCTTTCGTTGTGAGTACCGTATACAGAATGGCGCCAAATAATACTACGCCGCCTATATAAAACGACAACTTCACCGACAAAGGAATGGTTCCTTCAGCAGCCGTATTGGAAACGCCGAACCAGTTCGTCAGAATATACGGCAGGAGCGAAGCCACCACGGCTCCGGTACCGATAAAGAAACTCTGCATGGCAAATCCCATCGTACGTTGCTCCGTGGGCAGATTATCGCCGACAAAAGCCCGGAAAGGCTCCATCGAAATATTAATGGAAGCATCCATAATCCACAACATCCCGGCAGCAACCCACAGGGCGGGAGAGTTCGGCATAATAAACAACGCAAGAGTGGTAAACACCGCGCCGATCATAAAGTAAGGGCGCCGGCGTCCGAAGCGGTTCCAGGTCTTATCGCTCAGATGACCGATAATAGGTTGGATGATAAGGCCGGTAATGGGAGCGGCAATCCACAGAATAGGAATATCTTCGACCCGCGCTCCCAATGTCTCGAAGATTCTGCTGACGTTTGCATTCTGCAATGCAAAACCGAATTGAATTCCCAGGAATCCGAAACTCATATTCCAGATATCCCAGAACGATAAATGTCTTTTTTTCATGAACAATGCTTTTCTATGATTCATACATACTTTCCTTACAAATGTATAATGATTGTTCCCGCCCGGACAACCCTCATAGCCAAAAAAAGGTGTTTTTTTATGCAATCGAATGCATAAAGGCTGAAGACGCTCACCGGGTGGAGTCGCGCACCACCAACTCGGTTTTAATGACTTTGCTAACGATCCCCGGCTTCGTTTCCGTGCCTTCGATGCGATTAATGAGCAGCCGCGCCGCCTGTTTGCCCATTTCAAAACCATGTTGATCGACGGTGGTCAATGTCGGGTCCGTGACTTCGGTAATATACGAATTGGTGAAACCGCAAATCGATATATCTTCGGGAATACGATATCCGGAAGCCTTCACGATCTGCACGCAATAAGCCGCAACCTCATCATTGATACAAAAGAATGCATCGGGAATCTTATCCCTTTTCAGGATTTCGGGAACGACCTTATGCACCATTTCTGCCACATCACAAACCTTCATGAAGTCTTTATCGACCGGAATCTTATTCTTACGCAACGCATCCTCGTATCCCATGCGGCGGTTGTTGGAAATAGGAAGCGACGGATTCATTCCCAAAAAAGCGATTTGCCGACAGCCCGTCTGCACCAAATAATCCACCGCCTTAAAAGCACCGGCATAATCATCCACCACCACTTTATCGGTATTGATTCCGGTACAAATACGATCGAAAAAGACCAAGGCGATATTACTGTCTACAATTTCCTGAAAATGCTCGAAGCTTGCAGTCGTTTTCGATTGGGAAGCCAGAATACCGCACACCCGTGCATCCAACAGGGTTTCCACACTCTTAACCTCGCGCTCGTAATCTTCATTGGAATGACAAAATATAATGTTGTAATTCCCCTTTTCCGTCTCTTCCTGAATGCCTGCAAGCACCGTCGAGAAAAAGAAGTGAACGACCTCCGGAACGATTACCCCTATCGTATTGTTCCGGTTGGTGCGCAAGCGTATGGCCAGCGTATTGGGTTTATATTTATACTTTTCGGCATACTCCCGTACGAGCGCCTTTGTTTTGGCGCTAATTGCCGGATGGTCTTTCATCGCCCGCGATACCGTTGATGGAGATAAATTCAACGCTTTGGCAATACTTTTCAATGTTATCTGCCGTTTATCCATTTGTATAAAGATTAAATTAAATTTCATTCTACTATTTCCCGCGACGACAGATTACAAGCAAACTTGTCATCTGATCATTTCGCTTAATGGAATAGTTCCTCAAAAATAGCGAAAAAAGCGGTTCAAAGGATAAACAAAGCCTATTATTTTATAATATTGAGGGCGTCGCTTGGAACGACACCCCCCAATTACTGAAAAAGCCCCGGATATCCCGGAGCTTTTTCTGCATTATTGACAACTTAAATTATTCTTACTCGGCAACAATTTCAAAAGGAATTTCTACCGAGATCTCTTTATGCAATTTAGCAATCGCTTTGTAAGTACCGACTTCTTTCACTTGTTCTTTGATGACGATATATTTTCTATCCACATCGAACCCTTTTTCTTTAAGAGCTTCCGACAACTGAATATTGGTAACCGATCCGAAAATGGTACCCGTAGAACTGGTCTTTGCTCCGATCGTAAGCGAAACCCCCTCTAACTTATGAGCGAGTTCCTGAGCAGCAGCTTTGATTTGTTCGAGTTTGTGAGCGCGTTGTTTCAGATTTTCCGCGAGCACTTTTTTAGCCGAACCGGTAGCGATAACGGCTTTTCCCTGGGGAATAAGGTAGTTACGGGCATATCCTTTTCTGACATTTACCACGTCGTCTTTATAACCCAGACTTTGTATATCTTCTTTTAAAATAACTTCCATGATTATCTCTCCTTATTTATTTCATTAAATCGGCAACGTAAGGCAGCAAAGCAATATGACGAGCTCTCTTCACAGCTTGAGCAACGCGGCGTTGAAACTTTAACGAAGTTCCGGTAATTCTACGAGGCAATATTTTGCCCTGCTCGTTCAAGAATTTTTTTAAGAACTCGGGATCTTTATAGTCGATATACTTAATACCGTTTTTCTTAAAACGGCAATATTTTTTCTTTTTTACGTCCACCGATAGCGGAGTCAAATATCTGATTTCTGATTGTTTTGCCATTTTCTTAGTCGTTAGTTTCTTTTGATTCTACTTCCTGTTTTTCTACATTTGCTTTAGACGACGACCTGTCGGTTGTTTGCCTGTTAGCCTGAGCCTCATGTCTTTTACCACCGCGGTTATTTCGTCTCTTTTCCGCATATTCAAGTGCAAACTTGTCTTGTTTTACGGTTAAGAAGCGGATAACGCGTTCATCACGACGAAAATTCACTTCGAGCTTTGCGACTACGAAAGGGTCCGCATTAAACTCTAAGAAAGCGTAAAAGCCGGTACTTTTTTTGTCGATGGGGTAAGCCAGCTTGCGTAAGCCCCAATTTTCTTCGTTTACAATTTCAGCTCCGTTGTCCGTAAGGAGGGATTTGAATTTGTCAACCGCTTCCTTCATCTGTGCATCAGACAAAACGGGAGTCAAAATGAAAACGGTTTCATAATTGTTCATACTAGTTAATTATTAATGTTTTATGTCATTTTAATTTTCGAACGGCAAAGTTACTATATTTTCTCGAAACAGCAAACTATCGCTCGGATTTTTAATACTTTTACCAACGGTTTTACTTGAAACGACATCCTCGGTTGATGGAAAAAACCGTAGAACGTTGAATATCTCAAAATAAATACTTACTTTCGCTACCGATAATAAATTCCAATAATATGGAATGAAGAACGACAATAAAGACATGATGAAAAAGATTATTTTTGCTTCTCTCGCTGTCTTTTGCTGGATGCAGCTCGTTGCCCAACAAGAAGACTTTATAAAAGAGGTATATTTGTCGTCGCAAGGCGATTCGTTATTGTTCCGGCAATTAAATCCGCAACAAGTTGTCCCGGGTAAGAAATATCCGCTGGTTGTATTTCTCCACGGCGCCGGTGAGCGGGGAAACGATAATGAAGCCCAATTAACCCACGGCGGCAATATGTTTACCAATCCGGTAAACAGAGAGAAATATCCGGCCTTTGTACTCTTTCCGCAATGCCCAGCCGAAAGATACTGGGCGCCGAAGACTCGTCCGGATAACTTCCGGGGAATACCCTTCGAAGTCGATCCGCCAATATCCATCCCGCTGCAATCGGTAAAAGAATTGATAGACCGCACCATCAGCCATTATCCGATCGATACGGACCGGATTTATGTCGTAGGATTATCGATGGGGGGCATGGGCACATTCGACCTTCTTTGCCGTTATCCGGATTTGTTCGCGGCGGCTGTTCCCATTTGCGGCGGCGTGAATATCGAACGCCTGGGCAAGATAAAAACGCAGGCTCGTATACGCATATTCCACGGCGATGCCGACCAGGTCGTGCCGGTCGCCTTCTCGCGAGAGGCCTACTTAACACTCAAGAATAACGGAATTGACGTCGAATATATTGAATTCCCCGGATTCAATCACGACAGTTGGACATCAGCTTTCAACCGGCCTGACTTTATGGAGTGGCTGTTCGCAAAGCGTAAATAAGAAACTGTTTTGTGAATGCGACAACAACTTTTCGATAAGTTCGTTGTTTAAGACGGTAATAAAACAACCAATCATAGAATGAAAAAAGTAGTCAATCAAGCGCTGGTGATTTTCGGAGCATCGGGCGACCTAACCTATCGCAAACTCATTCCGGCCGTTTTCGATTTATATATGAACGAGTCGTTGCCGAAAGGATTTGCGGTTTTGGGTGTAAGCCGGTCTTCCTTTTCCGATAGTGCGTTCCGCCAGAAGATGAAAAAAGGCATTCAGGAGTTTGCTCATTACAAAGATGCAAAACCCGTAAAGATTGATGATTTTCTCTCGAAAGTGTTTTATATCAGCATCGACACGCAAAAAGGGGAAGAATATGCCCACGTGAAAGCGAAACTGGCCGAACTGGAATCGACATTCCAACTCGATCATAATTATATATTTTATTTATCTACGCCGCCATCGCTCTACTCTTTGATTCCGAAATACCTCTACGGTCAAGGGCTTACCTTGCAGCATTCGGGCTTCCGGCGGATCGTGATTGAAAAACCGTTCGGCCATGACTTGGAATCGGCACAGAAGCTCAACCAACAACTGCTGGATTTTTTCGAAGAAGATCAGATTTACCGCATCGATCATTACCTGGGAAAAGAAACCGTGCAGAACCTGATGGTGACCCGCTTCGGCAATGGTATTTACGAACCTCTCTGGAACCGAAGGTATATCCAGCACGTCGAAATCACCGCCGCCGAAAGTATCGGCGTGGAAGACCGCGGCGGTTATTACGATCACGCGGGCGCCCTGCGCGACATGATACAAAACCATCTTCTGCAGGTCGTATCGCTGGTGGCCATGGAGCCCCCTTCGAAAATTTCGGCCGACGATATCCGCTATGAGAAGATGAAAGTCTTCCGGGCATTGCGTCCGTTTACCAAGCTCGACCTGAAGAACAACGTTATCCGGGGACAATACACCGAAGCGACCGTCCGCGGAAAGCAACTCAAAGGCTATCGGGAGGAAAAGGATGTAAAGAAAACTTCACGGACAGAGACCTACGTCGCCATGAAGTTCTTTATCGACAATTGGCGTTGGGAAGGCGTACCGTTCTACCTCCGTACGGGCAAGCGGCTGCCGACACGGGTGTCGGAGATCGTCATCCATTTCAAACCTTCCCCTACCCGCCTCTTCAAACAGACGGAAGGCGACAAGGGCGAGAACTTACTCATTTTACGTATTCATCCCGATGAAGGCATTTTGCTGAAAACCGGCATGAAAGTCCCCGGAAGCGGGTATGAAATGAAATCGGTGAATATGGATTTCCATTATTCGGAATTAAACGATCATTATATTCCCGGGGCATACGAACGATTGCTTACCGACTGTATGGCCGGCGACAATACTCTTTATATGCAAGGCGTGGCCGTAGAGGAAACATGGAAGTTCGTACAGCCGATCCTCGATTATTGGGAGGAGGACAAGGATGCTCCGCTGCATGGCTATCCCGCCGGATCGTGGGGACCCGATTGTGCCGACGACCTGATCGACGGTAAAGAAAATATATGGCGCTACCCGTGCAAAAACTTAGCGGAAGACGGGGTGTATTGCGAATTGTAAAATGGAGATTAGAGATTGGAGATTAGAGATTGGAGATTGGAGATTAGAAAATGGAAACAGAAATAAAAATATTTGAAGACATCGAAGCGTTGAATAACGCTTTTACCGAATGGCTGAAGGAAATCCTCGCACAAAAAGAGGTGGTTACATTGGCGTTATCGGGCGGTTCTACGCCTAAATCGTTGTTCCGGTATTGGGCGGAAGAGCATCGCGACGATATCGAATGGGGAAAAATCCGCTTCTTTTGGGGAGACGAACGTTGTGTGGGACCTACCGACGAGCAAAGCAATTACAGAATGGCCCGGGAGAATCTGTTCGATTTCATACCCGTGTCCGAAAAACAAATCTTCCATATTCACGGGGAAGACGATCCCACATCGGAAGCAAATCGCTACGGGGAAATCATCTCGCGCGCGACGGATAGTATCGAGGGCATGCCGGCTTTCGATATCGTGATGCTCGGCATGGGCGATGACGGTCATACGGCATCGATATTCCCGCATGAAATCGATTTGTGGGATAACGGCCATGTGTGTGTGGTCGGCACGCATCCCGACAGCGGACAAAAAAGAATCAGCTTGTCCGGAAGAGTGATCAACAATGCCCGGCATGTGGCTTTCCTGGTTACCGGCGAAGCAAAGGCCGATAAAGTAAGGGAAATAATGGCGCCCCGGCATCGCAATACCAGCCGCTATCCGGCTGCGAGGGTTAATCCTTCGCACGGCACGCTTACGTGGTTTTTAGATAAAAAAGCTGCGGGGAAATAATAATAATTAGCTAATTAGCAAATTAGCGAATTAGCAGATGAGGAGATGAGTAAATTAGCGAATTAGCGAATTAGCAGATGAGGGAATGAGCAAATGAGGGAATGAGCCGTCAGCTAATCAGCCGACAAAGTAATTCATAATTTGTCATTTGTAATTCGTCATTTGTAATTTGTCATTTGTAATTTGTCATTTGTAATTTGAAATCAGCACATCATTAGAATAACATGAAAAGAATTTATTTTTTAATAGGATGTGTTCTTTTAGGAACCGTTCTATCGGCAAGTGCTCAGCCATTGCTTAAAGTATCGCCTGAAGAAGTGGGTATGGACTCGCGACGACTCGTATATGCCGACCGGGTAATCGAAAAAGCGATTGCCGAAAAACAAATACCCGGCGCCGTACTGGCTGTCGTCCGAAACGGAAAAATGGCCTATCTGAAGGCTTACGGAAACAAACAAGTCTATCCGTCTATCCTAAAAATGGAAACGTCAACCGTTTTCGACCTGGCTTCATTGACCAAGCCTCTGGCGACGGCGCTATCCGCCATGGTACTCGTCGAACGAGGTGAAATCCGCTTTCTCGACAAAGTGAATGACTTCATCCCCGACTTTCAACCATGGGTGGGGGAAGACGGGAAAAAGAAAGATATCCGGGTGATCGACTTACTCACGCACACATCGGGACTGCCGCCTTACGCGCCGGTCACAGAGCTTCAACAGAAATACGGCTCCCCCAATCCCGACGGCCTTATCGATTATATATCGACCTGCCCGCGCGACTTCGAGCCGCAAACCGACTTCCAATACAGTTGCCTGAATTATATCACCCTTCAACGAATCATTGAGAAGGTCAGTAAAAAGAATCTGCGCGACTTTGCCAAACAAAATATTTATACGGTATTGGGAATGAAACATACCGACTTCACCCCGGCAGGCGAAACCTTCCGCCGCGTAGCTCCCACCGAAAAACTCGCCCAAGGAGGATTGCTCCGGGGCATCGTGCACGATCCGCTGGCGCGGGTGATGAACGGGGGCATATCGGGCAATGCCGGCTTGTTTTCGGATGCCGATGACATAGCCATCCTGGCGGCCGCTTTACAAAACGGCGGGCAATACAACGGCAAGCGGATTCTCAGCCCGTTGGGCGTAAAAACAATGCGCACCGTTCCACGTCATGTAGCTTCGCTCGGCCGGACACCGGGCTGGGACATCTTTACGGCTTACGCATCGAATAACGGCGACTTGTTAGGGCCGAACACGTACGGACACACCGGATATACCGGCACCTCGGTGGTGATCGATCCCGATAACGATGTAGCGGTTATCCTCCTGACCAACCGCGCCCATCCCGACGATGGAGGCGAAGCGGTCCGCTTACGGTCGTTGGTCGCGAATGCCGTCGCCGCCTCCATTGTAGATGCGAAACGATAGGGCGGAATACGATTGCTTAAAAAAACGATTGATTAGATAGAATGAAATTATTAGCAGACGCTCACATTCCTTATTTAAACGGATTCGCCGAACAGTTCGGGCAGGTGGAATATCTGCCGGGAAACTTATTCGATAAACAAAACATCCGCGACAAAGACGCGCTCATCGTACGGACGGTCACCCATTTCGGCAAGGAATTGCTGGAAGGGACAAAGGTGAAATTGATTTGTTCCGCGACGATCGGCTTCGACCATATCGATACGGAATACTGCGACTCGCACGGCATCGCCTGGCGTACCGCCCCGGGATGCAACGCTTCGTCGGTGGAGCAATACGTCACTTCCTCGTTGCTGCATCTCGCCCGCACCCACTCTTTCGACCTGAGCCGTAAAACCATCGGCATCATAGGTGTGGGAAACGTAGGCAAGAAAGTCGAAGCGGCCTGCCGGAAACTGGGCATGCACATTCTTCTCAATGACCCGCCGCGCGAAGCGAAAGAAGGCAGCAGCGCCTTTACCGGCCTCGAAACCATCCGGCGAGAAGCGGATATCATCACCTTACACACCCCCTTAACGAAAACCGGCACGTATGCGACCTATCATTTGGTCGACGAAAACTTTCTGAATCATGCGGGCAAAAAGCCGTTCATTATCAATTCATGCCGCGGAGCCGTGGCCGACAACCGGGCGCTGGTCCACGCGCTTGAATCGGGCAAGATTGCCGGAACGGTGATCGATTGCTGGGAAAACGAGCCGGATATCGACCGCGACCTGCTGCGCTTGTCGGATATCGCCACCCCCCATATCGCCGGCTATTCGGCCGACGGCAAATGGGCAGCCACCCGCATGTCGCTCGAAAACGTGAATGAATTCTTTCATTGCGGCATCAGCCCCATACAGCTCTCCGCGTTACCCACCCCGCCCGATCCGGAGATCAATCTTATGGATGTGCCGGTGGAAGAACGGCTGGCCGTAGCCGTGCGCCGAACCTACGATCCGGCAAAAGAAACGCAACAACTGAAAGCCGCTCCCGAACGCTTTTACTATTTCCGCTCGCATTATCCGCTGCGAAGGGAATACGCCGCTTACGAAGTGGTGAATGTCGATGAACCGACCGCACGATTATTGCATGATTTCGGATTTAAAGTGCGGTAAGAAACGGTTACACAGAGGACACGAAGAAGACACAAAGTTACACGGAGGGACTCCTGTTTCGCCGGCGTATTTCTAAAAAATAAATAAAGGTGATAAAAGGCATCGTTATTATCGTATAAAGAAGTAAATTTGCAGTTGATTCAATTGGAATAAATCGGAGATAATAACATTCTGTAATTATATATAAACATGAAGAGAAAATCGTACTTTTTTTCCGTAATTTTTGCGGCTTCGTTAGTACTGTTCGCCACCTCGTGCAGCAGTAAGCTGAAGCCTTTGGCACAATCCAATTTTAACGTCACGCCCTCACCGCTCGAAACGGTCGGAAACGAAATTCCGGTAACCGTCAACGGGACATTCCCCGAAAAATGGTTCAACAAAAACGCCACCGTTACCATCACCCCCGTACTGAAATATGCCGGAAACAGGGAAACCACCGGCACAGCCTACAGCTATCAGGGCGAGAATGTGTCGGGAAACCGCATAACCATTCCTCACAAACGGGGAGGAAACTTTACGATGACCTTTAAATTTCCGTATCAACCGGAAATGCAATCGTCGGAACTATTCCTGCGGTTCGACGGACGGATTAAACAAAAACAATCGTCGTTGCCCGACGTGAAAGTCGCCGATGGCGTCATCGCCACTTCCGCCCTGGCCAGCGTTGCAACCACCACGCCTTCGGTCGCCGACGACGGATTCCAACGCATTATCAAACAAGCGCAGGAAGCCAATATCTTATTCGTTATCCAACAGGCCGAGCTGCGCCAAAGCGAATTGAACAAACAAGATATGTCGGCTTGGAAAAAACGCGTGCGCGAAGCCTTTAACGACCCGAAACAAAATGTCGATGTGGAAATCTCAGCCTATGCATCGCCCGACGGCGGCGCTCAGTTAAACGACAAGCTCGCGGCCCAACGCGAAAAGAACACCTCGAAATATCTCGAAAACGAACTGCGTAAACAATCCATCAACACCGATATCAACGCCCGTTACACGGCACAGGACTGGGAAGGATTCCGCCAATTGGTACAGGCGTCGAACTTACAGGACAAAGAATTGATTTTGCGTGTACTGGAAATGTATCCTGACACCGAAACACGTGAAAAGGAAATCAAAAATATTTCGTTCATCTACGAAGACTTGGCGCAAACCATCCTGCCGCAACTGCGCCGCTCACGCATTACGGCCAACATCGAAATCATCGGTAAATCGGATGACGAAATCAGGGATTTCTGGAAAAACGATCCGAAAAAACTATCGGTCGAAGAGTTATTATACGCTTCGAGCCTGACCGACAACGTGGCTGAAAAAGAAAAGATCTATCAATACGTGACCGTTCACTTCCCGCAAGATTACCGGGGATGGAACAATATGGGCACGCTGTTCTTCAAACGCGGCGAATGGAACAAAGCCAAGCAATCGTTCGACCGAGCCGCACAAGTAGCTCCTTCGGCGCCGGAAGTAAATGCAAACCAGGCGTTGCTGGCATTGAACTCGGGCAATGTAGACACGGCAAAAGAATTGCTGGGAAGCGCTTCGGGTGCAAACAGCCTCGAAGAGGCAATGGGACTGTTGTATTTAATGGAAGGCAATTACAACCAGGCGGTAGAAGCATTCGGAGATACCAAGTCGAACAATGCAGCATTGGCGCAACTGCTCACACGCAACTACAGTCAAGCGAAGTCGACGCTCGACAACAATCAAACGCCCGATGCCACCACGGCATACTTGCAAGCCATTATCGGTTCGCGCACCAACAACTTCAATGTCGTCGTCGATAATTTACGGACGGCTATCGCGCTCGACAGAACGATCGCCTCTAAAGCATTAAACGACCTGGAGTTTGCCAAGTACCGAAACAATCAGGAATTTATCGCTTTGACTCGATAAGCGATTCTTCTTTTTTACAATTGAATTTTTTTTCAAGGGGTGCATTTTCTTCGGAGAATGCACCTTTTTTTGCCGATAAGTATTCAATATACTACCTTTGCAGAGTGCTAATCAAACGAATATTTGAGATAATGAAATATTCAGAGATTGAAAAAAAAATTAAAAACCGGCGGTTGCTATTGGGTTTATGATGGAGGCAAACATCCGATATGGTACAGTCCTATTACCGGAAAAAAGTTTGCACTCAGCTATCATAAGGCTGAAGAAGTTAAATATGGAACAATGAAATCAATCAGTAAAGACTCAGGAATTAAACTTTGACCGCTGAGTAAAAAACGGAGGAATAAATATGAAAATAGATGTAATTATTGAAACGGGACCCGATAAACGTTTTGAAGCGGTTATCGATTCTGAAAAAGAATATGGATTACCGTTCGGATTATTGGGCGAAGGAAACTCTGTACAAGAGTGTATAGAAGACTTCTATGAGTCGGCGGCTGAAATGAAAGCGCTTTACACCGCAGAAGGAAAGGAGTTCCCTGATGATTGGGAGTTTACGTTTAAATATGATGCTGCTTCGTTTTTAGCCCATTATTCGGATATGCTTTCGTTGTCGGGATTGGAAAAAATTACCGGCATCAACCAACGCCAGCTAAGCCATTATTTGAACGGCGTGAAAAAGCCCCGCCCTGAAACGATTAAGAAAATAGAGACCGCAATTCATCGTTTTGCCAATGAATTGAGTCAAGTGAATTTTGTTTGATACAGGAAGTAGCGCACGGACAACACACCATCGTCCATCGCTCACGCGGGAAAGGTATACCGCAACAAGAACCAGGCAGCGGCGGCAAACACCGCAATAACGAGCGCTATCGCCAGGCCCTGGCTTAAGAGCCGCCGCCGGCGCCGCGGGTCGGACGGGTCGTAGTGCGGATTAGGCAATTGCTTTCCGCACGACAAACAATAAAGTCTCTTTTCATCTTTCACCTCAAGCTTATAATATACTTCCGCTCCGCAATGAGGACATGTGGTGGAGTAGATTCTGTCGTCTTTCGCCTCTTCCGGCTGCCGCCGCGGACGGAATGCATTTTCATCGTGATTCATCGTTACAAATGTTTATTTCCGGGCCGTTCCCCAAGTCCGGTAATATACAAAAAAGAGGCGTGAGAACTGTTAGCCATATCACAAACTTGAGGACCTCGACTTCCCACACCAAATGATAGACAACAGCCCCACGCCAACGAAGGCGCGGAGCATTTATAGCTATCATCCTTGATGTTGAGAAACTGTCGAGGTTTCAAGTAAGGACAATACCAAAAACGCTTCCCGTTTTTTTAACGTAACAAAGGTATGCTTTTTTTGAGTAAAAACAGACTTTTTCATTCGAATTATGCCCTGTTTACCGTCAAACCGCTCCGGGCAGGCGGTTTGACGGATAAGAAACCGGCGATCTCCCCGCTTTACCCGTCAAGGGGGGGGAAGCCGTTAGACGTCAGGCGGGGGAAATTCTGCCGAATTGAATGTTTACGATGGTTTTGTTTCGAAAAGAAAGTCGTATCTTTGTATCCATTTTATTAAAAGAATTTAGAAACAAGACGTTATGAATTTTGTAGAAGAACTCCGTTGGAGAGGCATGATACAAGATATTATGCCCGGAACAGAAGAACTGTTATTAAAAGAGCGCACTTCCGGATACGTAGGAATCGATCCCACAGCGGACTCGTTGCATATCGGACACTTAGTGGGTGTGATGATACTCAAACATTTCCAAAGAGCCGGACATACGCCTATGGCATTGGTGGGCGGAGCTACCGGCATGATCGGCGACCCGTCGATGAAATCGGCCGAGCGGAAACTGCTCGATGAGGAAACGCTGCGACACAATCAGGAAGCGATTAAAGCGCAATTGGCGAAATTCCTCGATTTCGAGAGTAATATTCCCAACAAGGCTGTCTTAGTTAACAACTACGATTGGATGAAAGATTATTCTTTCCTGAATTTCATCCGTGATATCGGGAAGCATATCACCGTGAATTATATGATGGCGAAAGATTCCGTCAAAAAACGCCTGAGCGCCGAATCGAGCGAAGGAATGTCGTTTACGGAATTCTCCTATCAATTAATCCAGGGATACGATTTCGTACATTTATACCGGGAAAAGAACTGCCGCCTGCAAATGGGCGGTTCCGACCAATGGGGAAATATTACGACCGGAGCGGAATTGATCCGGCGCATCGAAGGCGGAGAGGCTTTCGGACTGGTTTGCCCGTTGATTACCAAAGCCGACGGGGGCAAATTCGGCAAAACCGAGAGCGGAAACGTCTGGCTCGACCGCCGTTATACATCGCCTTATAAATTTTATCAGTTTTGGTTGAATGTGAGCGACAGCGATGCCGAAAAATATATCAAAATCTTCACCGCGCTCAGCAAGGATGAAATCGAGGCCCTCGTGGCCGAACAACAGGCTGCCCCGCACTTACGCCCGCTACAGAAAAGGCTCGCGGAGGAAATAACCGTGATGGTACACTCGCGCGACGACTACGAGGCGGCGGTAAGCGCATCGGAAATTTTGTTCGGAAAAGCCACCTCGCAGCAATTACACGCCATCGACGAAGAGACATTCCTGCAAGTATTCGAAGGCGTACCGCAATTCCGCATCGACAAGCAGAAACTGCATGCCGGCATAAAAGCGGTGGATTTGCTGACGGAAGAGGCCGAGGTATTCCCTTCGAAAGGCGAAGCGCGCAAAACCATCCAGAGCGCAGGGGTGACCATCAATAAAGAAAAGGTGAACGCGTTTGATGAACCGATCGGCGAATCGCATCTGATCGCCGGCAAATATATCGTTGTGCAACGCGGCAAAAAGAACTATTTCTTGCTGATTGCCGATTAACGGGATTGCGAAACGTATTTTCCGGGGGTGTCGCGCCAAGCGCCCCCCGGCAAAAGAAAAACAAAAAAAGTACGGCCAACATTTGGCCAATTACAATTATTATTCTATTTTTGCACTGCTTTTCACGAAGCATAGAAGGATTGTCCCATGGTGTAATGGCAGCACATCTGATTTTGGTTCAGCCAGTCCAGGTTCGAATCCTAGTGGGACAACAGTATTACCTGAATAAATTGCATGAAAACCGGAGATCGGATTATATTTAACAATAATAATCCGATCTTTTTTTATTCCGCATTTTGCCAAAAAGCTATTCAAGCGTTTGATCATCGAGAGATGCATCGGGTGCATTGCTCTTCACCGACTGAATGCCGTTATTGCGCGAAGATTCCGACTCATACATTTCGCTGTTTCCAACAATCTGTCCGTTTTTCGCTTTCAGGTTGAAGAAAAACTTTCCGTTGCTGGAAGTCTTTTTCTCATACAAACTTTCGTCGTGCGAGTTTTTCCGTACCGACTCGACGCCTTTCATACAATTGACTTTGGTCGTGTATCCTTCACTGGATAGAATAACTTGACCGTTTCCGGCTTTCAAATTGAATTGAAACTCTCCGTTCTTTCTTTTGCTGATTACAAATTTTCCCATTTTCAAATGTAGTTTTTAGTAAATAAATGTGAGTAAATAAACTGATTGTTTAACATTTTTACGAGCGGATTGTTCACAGGAAAATCTACCCTGCGTCAGACGGACGGGAGGCGTCAAAATAATCATTCGTCTTTATTTCCAAAAAATGAGTATCTTCGTACATTATCTTGTACAATTCAATAATAAAATAGAATCATTATGATAGTCATTAGTCCTTCGGAGTTAAGAGCCCGACAAAAGAAATATTTTGATTTGGCAGAAACCGAACCGGTGGTCGTAAAGAGAGGTAAAAAGCTGATACATTTGGTTGTAAAAGAGCGGCTTATTACGGATGAAGATATAAAAAACAGTTTAACACGAGAAGAATTAATGCAGGGCGTTAGGGAAGATATAAAAAGAATCTACAGCGGTCAAAAATGAAAATCCTTTTTGCCCCTGATGTTCGTGAATATCTCAAGGAAGTATCTGAAATTCTTTATGAAAAAGAAAAGCGAAGCGTCCTCTTTTTTCAAAGAATGATCTCCGCTTTCCACAGTGTAATACCCCTAGCGCATTTTTATCGCTTTACCACAATGCCCAATGCTTCGAGCGACTGGTCATCCTTGAGTAGTATTTTAGCATATTTAATGAATTTACGGTATTCGGGGTCGAGTTCGTCAAACAACTTATCCCGGGCTTCGGTAGCTGCCTGTGCCTCGGAGACCTCTTTTTTCTGCCCTTCTTTCAAGGCTCGCAATGCGGCCACAGCGGCCAACGCAGCATCCACTTCCGTAGCCGGGACACCGGCATTGGGAATTTCTTCGAGCAACGCTGGCGTATTTTTTAGCTGTGTATAAAAACTCAGCACGATGTTCAACCAGTCTCCATACGCTTTCTTCACCCGCGCGTTCAGTCCTAATTGGACAAATACCTGCAGATTATCTTCAAAATAAATCTTCAACAAGCCGCGATGCTTCATATATTGATCGTGAATTTCTCCGCGTTTCTTGTTAAAGCTATCCGTTCCGGCATACTGTTCGCTCTGTTCCTTTTGTTGTTGCTGATTGAGTTGCAGGAGTGTTTCCACTTTTGCCAGATTCCCGTCGAGTTTCTCAGCGGTGTACCCTACCGGTTCCAGATGTGGTAAAATCGTCGGTAGTTTGCCATTGGTAAATGCAGTGTGCATTTTTTCGATGCGTTGTTCCATAGACATTCCACGTGTCTTTTTGTCTTTACTGTCGTCATGGGCAGTAGATGCAGATTCTTCTGTCATACTCTATCCATTTAATTGGTTAATATGAAGGCAAAATTAGAGACAAATTTTGACAAAAGCAATTTTACTTCAATTTATTTTGTAGTTTTGAAAAAATCATATAAGGAATGGAATTTCCGCGTGTTTTTTTCGCTCTTTGGTCCGTCCGAAACATTTCTCCACGCTTCCCAGCCATTTTTTAGCGTTTTCCTCCCATTTTCCGGCATTTCCCGGCCATTTTCCGATGTTTTCCTGCCATTTTCACACGCTTCCGAGACATTTTTAGGTGCTTCCCGGACATTTTTGCTTGCTTTTTATTCATTCCGGCATGCTCATAAAGCATTCCTGCAAAACTGGCCAAAGATTTCCACACACGCCCCGAAATTTTCTATAGAGGATATAAAACCAGCCTCCTATTATTTTATAATACACTTGACACACTCTCTTTCAAATTTTATTAATCATGCACGACAACACTATCAATAAAAACCGCGTAACAAATTTATTGTTACACGGTTTTTATTATCTGTCACACACATATGCTGCGTGTCACATTACTTAGGGTATATGGTTTCGTATTACTTACTTCGCACTTTCGTGGCTGAAATAAATACCATTTGCAAGTTGAGCTGTTCCTTTATAAGAGCTCTTTTTTGCAATAACGGTTAGGTGATCTCCCACTTTAATACCTTTGGCTTCTATCAAGCCTTTCCTATCGTCGCCAGTTGCACCATAACCCGGATAACAGCCATACACATAAATCTCGCTGTCGCCGTCTTTCAAATAAAGATTACCGTAGTCCTTACCGGTAATCGACGTAATTTCACCGGTCAGCATATAATAATCATGGTCGGAATCGGGTTTGGTCAACACCTCGGCAATAGTAGAAACAGTCACAGGAATAACGCTTTCCAAAACGGCACCGCCGACTTGCGGAGTACCTTTATATTCGGCGCGTTTTCCGACAATGGTGATGATGTCACCCACTTTCAGATTTTTTTCCCGGAAACCGTCAATACCATATACATAGGTTTCACCGGAGAAATCCCTAAGGTATAAATTACCATATGTAGAATTATCAATCTTGGTGATCACACCTGTCAGACGATATTGCGTGTCACTCACTGCAGCGGCGAGGAATTCAGCCACCGAAGCGTCCACAATCGCACCTGTTTGACTCAGTGTTGTTTCTGTTGTATACTCTTTTTTCCCGTCCGTGGTACGGAATATGATGGTTGTTCCACGGTCACCACCGGCATTAGCTGCCGCTTTGAATTTCACAACCACTTCTTCACCGGCCGATTCGACAGAAGAAATTGACAACCACGACTTGGCATCTTCCGGGATATCTACCGAGGCGCCCTGCCCTTTGCAGGTAAGGTATGCTGTAAACTCACCCCCTTCAATAGGAAGCACTTTGTTTTCAACAGAATCAACTTTTATCAGTGATTTGTTGATGCTGATCACCGTCACATCCACCAATTCAATCGTTGAACCGTAAGTGAGTTTCGGGCCCTGCACCGTTACTTCATCACCCACTTCAAGCCCCCAACTCAGGAAGTTTTGCTTTCCTCCCTTCGCATCAAGCGTGCCGTAGACGTAGAGCGTACCGGTTTCATCTGTCAAATACCAGTTACCATATTGAGTATTGGCAATAGCAGTGCAAACACCCGTCACACGGAACGTTTTTCCATCGGGTCCGGCATTCACGTCCGCCACAGTGGCCTCTTCGATCTTGGGTAAACCCTGGATAATATTGATTCGTTGTGTCTTTCCACTGCTGTGAATCAACACCTCGGCCGTACGGCCATTGAGGGTGGAGGGAGCAGAAAAAGTGAGTTCCGCTTCACCGGCGCTTCCTCTGGTGGAAGAGATCGTTAACCATTTAATCGAATCTTGAACAGTCGTGTCATTCTTCCATATAAGCACTTTCTCTGCGGTCCAACTATCCTGGGACGTCACAGTGATGGTCGCATCACCCCCTCCCTCGGGAATAGCCACGTATGACGACGACACCTGAATTTCTTGAAGCAACGTCACAGCGTCTTCTTCGTCGCAACTTGCCATCAAGGCAAGCGTTACAATGAATAATGGGAATAAATATTTTAGTTTCATTTCCTTTATATTTTAATTAGTTGAAAATATACTTGATGCCAATGGATGCATACCAGCACTGGCTCAAAGAGTAGCTTGGCGTGAATGTTTGGGTATCACCTTTGATGGAAGTGGGTGTAGAGAATGTAGCCACACCGTCGGCATCCACACTTTCATACTTGAGGATACGAGCCTCCGAACCAATTTCAGGATTCAGATATTTAGCCACCCCCCAGCTGGAATTGAAGAAGTTCATCACATTCTTGATATCAAAGCTAAGTTGCAATTTGTGTTGGTTATTGCCCGCATTGAGGACAAAATCGTGTTTGTAGCTAAAGTCGATACGGTGTACCCAGGGAGAGTAAACGCTGTAGGATTCGGCATACTTGCCCTGTCGGTTTTTCAAATAATCGTTGGCATGTACATAATCCATAAAACGGGTTTTGTCGTCTTCCGAAACAAACCGGAACTGATTGTTTGACACCTCTTCGTCAGTGGGGACATAGATTGCATCGTAGTTGTACCCGTCGTTATTCATATCGTTCACCGTCATGTAGGAGTAGTTCGCTCCACCGAGCCATCCTTCATAGATAATACTGTAATGATTGCCACTCTTGTCGTGGGCAGTAACCGAAGCCACCAAACGATCGGGTGTTGTGTACTGTGAATTGTGCAACTTGATATGGTTGGGGCCTTCTACTGTAGGAACATAAGTAAATGCAGATTCGGCATTCGATCCGGGCATACCGGTTACATCCTTGGCCACCGTGTGTGTATAGGCAGCCATCAGGCTGAGCCGTTCGGTCGGGTGCGCATTGAGGGTGATGTTGGCCGACCAGCCATAACCGCGGCTTGTATTTTCCAACACAAACGCCTTTGTGCCGGTACGATAACCATCGGGATAAATCGGGCGGTTGTCCACACCGTTGAAACGGGCAAAACCGCCTACATTGGGAATACTCCAGTCAGACATGGAGACACCGTTGATGGTTTTGTTGAAGATCCCTTCTACCGTAACCGAGGACGGAAACGGTGTCGGGAACGCATAGTCCACGGCAAGCGATGTTTTCCAGACCTGCGGCATTTTGAATTTTGAATCTACGGCCGAAATAGAGGAAGGCTCCGTACCTTCTTCAGGGGATATGGTGGTAGGATACCCCAACGAGGCCAGCTTGTCATAAAGAGCGGCGATACTAGCTTTACCGTTGGCATCCGTTACCAGGCCGCCGGCAAACTGTGTCATGTCAATAAATTTATTTCCTTTATCGCCCACCGTGAATGTCCCTTTGTAACCATCAAACACCTTGGTACTGGCATTTATTTGAGCTTGGTATTGCACCATTCCACCGTTGGTGGGCATATTGGTGAAGAATACAAGTGGTAAATTACCGGAGAAGAGGCCGGTTCCACCGCGAAGTTTCAGGCTGTTGTCTCCATACGCATCCCATACAAAACCTACACGGGGTGAGAAAATAACATTTGCCGAAGGCCATTTACCGGTATCGATATGACGACCGGAATAATCGATTTTATAAATCGCCTGATTCGTCATCAAATCTTTATTATTGAAGAAAAGCCCATCGATACGAAGGCCGTAGGAGAGTTTGAATTTTTCGCCGAGACTCCAGTCGTCTTGGGCGTAAACGCCGATTTTGTTCGTTCTCACACGAGCCGCAGGATTGCTTTCCCCGCCATAACCATACGTCAAGTTCACAATTTCCGGGGTTCCTCCGTTTAAGAAGTCGTCAAGACTTGTGTAGCGATAGTAACCGGTGCCGTTACGCATATAAGCATTATCGGCCATCTTATATTCATAGGCAATTCCTCCTACAACTTTGTGATTACCCAGGTAATAAGTCAATTCATCTTTAATGTTCCATACATTGTTGTGCACACCGTTATTCCATGTAAAAAGCTCATACCCCAAAGACATATAAGCTTGCCCATCTTTCAAAATGTCGATAAAAGGGAATTCTGCAGAATTCGTCCCCCGGATATCGTCAAGTTTCGAAAATGTTGCCAGGAACTGGTTGGAAAGGTTGTTGGACAACCGGCTGTTCAAGTCGAAAGAGAATGAATGAACGAGGTTATCCATCGAATACATTGAGTTGGCAAATGCCATGGAAGCTTGTGACAGGCGAGCCTCCGACACACGGGTGCCTCCATCCATGGAAGTGGCATTAGGAGAAATCCATGTAATATTTTTTGTGTAGTTATATCGCAAAGCCAGCCGATGTTGGTTTGTGATATTCCAATCCAAACGGGCAAGCATTTTGCGGGTGCTTTTATCTGCGGGGAAACTTGTATAAGATCCCGTTTCATATCCATATTCACTCCTCACAAAGTCGGAAACCCTCTGAAGGTCGCTTTCCGTTGTGCGGGAGATATAACTGTCCGGAATGGCCACACCATTTGTTGATGCTCTCCAACGATTGGCAACGGTGGGTATTTTAGCCATTTCAGCATTCACGAAGAAAAACAATTTGTTCTTGATAATGGGACCGCCCAGCGTGAAACCGTAGGTCGTGTTACGGTCTTTTTCACGCACATCTTCTTCGACCAGTTTGCCTTTGACGGCATTACCGCGCATGTTTTCATTCCAGTGATAAATGTAACCGCTGCCTTTGAAGGTATTCGTACCGGATTTTGTAATCGCGTTCACACCGCCGCCGATAAAGTTTGTTTGACGAACATCGTACGGTGCGATCACCACCTGCAATTCTTCGATTGCTTCAAGGGAGATGGGGCTACCTCCACCAGGCAGCGCATCACTCAGACCAAAGTTATTGTTGAAATTGGCTCCATCCACCGTAAAGTTTGCCGTACGGCCATCGGTACCGGCAAAGCTCATACCATTCCCTCCATAAGGTGAAAGGCGGGTAACATCTATAATACTACGGCTTACCGTAGGTAAATTGACGATCTGGCTGTTGGTGATATTCGTCACAGCTCCCGTTCTCTCCGTGGTAAATTTTGTGCGGGCTGCCGTTACGACAACTTCATCCAATGATGTTGCTTCTTCTGAGAGTACGACATTCAATACATAGTTTTCACCCAGGCTCAACGTTATGTTGCTTGTTGTGCTTGTACCATACCCAATGTATGAAATTTTCACGGAATAAGGTCCGCCTACACGCATTCCGTTTAGGTTGAAGCGTCCCTCCATATTGGTAACCGTTCCGTAAGTCGTTCCCGAAGGTTCGTGCGTGGCAATCACCGTTGCCCCGATAACCGCTTCTTGCCCGCCGGTGACCCGTCCGCTCATGCTGGAAGTGGTTACCTGAGCTTGCATAACTGTAACAATCATCAAAAAGAATGCTACCAGTAAAAATTTTAATTTTTTTATCATAAACTAATTTATTAAAGTTTGTAGATTAAAATGATCATACCATAACTGAAAATCTACACAAAAGTACAATAAAAAAAATCAAAACTTATTACATTTCCGTTACATTTTCAAAGTGAAGCGAAACCGTTTGATCATCATCAACCAACATGATAAACAATCTATTATGTTTAGAATAAAAAAACGCTCAAAAAATCATTTTACATAGGTATTAAGTTTCATTCACTTACACAGAGAAAGACAATAGGTTAACAAAATAATATCCAAGCTACATAAAATTATAAAAATCAATAGTAGAAAAATTCTACAAAGCCTCTCTTCTATATAATAAAAAAGATGTGCAACCCATATAGAACAGGCTGCACATCAATCTTTAAATATGTACGATAATGGCAATGAATTACATCATGCCGCCCATTCCGCCGCCGCCCATAGGCATTTGCGGAGCAGGATTGTCTTCCTTCTTGTCGGTGATGACACATTCGGTAGTCAGGAACATGCCGGCGATGGAAGCCGCATTTTCCAATGCAACGCGTGTCACTTTGGCAGGATCGATCACACCCGTTTCATACAGGTTCTCGAACTGGTCGTTACGGGCATTGTATCCGTAGTCCGCTTTTCCTTCGCGAACTTTCTGCACAATCACGGCGCCTTCTTTGCCACTGTTGGCGACAATCTGGCGAAGGGGCTCTTCGATAGCACGTTTGACGATTTCGATACCGGTGGTTTCGTCTTCGTTCGCGCCTTTCAACCCTTCCAACGCTTCGATGGCGCGGATGTAAGCCACACCGCCGCCCGGAACGGTTCCTTCTTCAACCGCTGCACGGGTTGCGGAAAGCGCATCGTCCACACGGTCTTTCTTTTCTTTCATTTCCACTTCCGAAGGAGCGCCTACATACAATACGGCTACCCCGCCCGAAAGTTTCGCCAACCGTTCCTGCAATTTCTCGCGGTCGTAATCGGACGTTGTTTTTTCTATTTGAGCGCGGATTTGTGCGACACGATTGTGGATGGTTTCTTTATCGCCCACCCCGTTTACGATCGTCGTGGTATCTTTGTCGATAGTCACTTTTTCGGCGCTACCCAACATATCGAGCGTTGCATGTTCGAGCGTCAGGCCTTTTTCTTCCGAAATCACCGTACCGCCCGTCAAGATGGCGATATCTTCCAGCATTTCTTTACGGCGGTCGCCGAATCCGGGAGCTTTCACAGCCGCAATCTTCAACGATCCGCGCAGACGGTTTACAACCAGGGTCGTAAGCGCTTCCGAATCGATATCTTCTGCGATAATCAACAGCGGTTTGCCGGTTTGAACGCTCTTCTCGAGGATGGGAAGAAGATCTTTGATAGCCGATATTTTTTTATCGTGGATAAGAATCTGCGGATTTTCGAATTCCACCTGCATGCTTTCGGTATCGGTCACGAAATAAGGAGAGATATATCCGCGATCGAACTGCATCCCTTCTACGACATCTACATACGTATCGGTACCTTTGGCTTCTTCGACGGTAATCACGCCTTCTTTGCTGACTTTTTGCATGGCTTCGGCAATGAGTTTACCGATGGTTTCATCGCCATTCGCCGAGATCTTGGCCACATTTTCGATTTTCTTCAAATCGTTGCCGACTTCTACAGCCTGGCTTCTGAGGTTTTCCACCACTTTGGCCACGGCAATGTCTATTCCGCGCTTCAAATCCATCGGATTAGCGCCGGCGGTTACGTTCTTCAATCCTACCCTGATGATGGATTGAGCCAGCAAGGTAGCGGTGGTTGTTCCGTCGCCTGCATCGTCATTGGTTTTGGTAGCCACTTCCTTTACCAGTTGGGCGCCCATGTTTTGGAAGGGATCCTCCAATTCTATTTCTTTTGCCACGGTCACCCCGTCTTTCGTAATTTGGGGAGCGCCATATTTTTTGTCGATGATCACATTGCGGCCTTTAGGGCCCAAAGTTACTTTTACTGCATCCGCCAACGCGTCCACTCCTTCTTTGAGTAAATCGCGGGCATCCATTTCAAATTTAATTTCTTTTGCCATAGTTATACTTTTTCTTTTTTTCTGTTTGTTATCCGATAATAGCTAAAATGTCAGACTGGCGCATGATGAGGTATTTTTCACCATCAAGTTCGATTTCCGTTCCGGCATATTTCCCGTAAAGAACGTGGTCTCCGGGTTTCACGACTATTTCTTCGTCTTTAGTACCTTTTCCGGCCGAAATAACTTCGCCTTTCAATGGTTTTTCTTTCGCTGTATCGGGAATAATAATTCCGCTTACTGTTTTTTCTTCCGCAGCGGCCGGTTTTACCAACACTCTGTCTGCTAATGGTCTAATATTCATATCTCTAAAATTAATGATTAATTAATTGTTGTTTGTTATGTAGAAACTGTTTAAAATTGTTTCTTCGTTCGACACAATTCAAATAGCGAATTCTATGCCAAAAAAACAAATCCGCCGTTTTCCACCAAAAAAATTCTATTTGAAAGGGGAGACTGACAAAATTGCAGTCGGAAGAACCGGCGTGTCGCGTGATATTGCTTCGCGACAGGATTCGCTGTACGGATAATGAGAACATACAAGCGCTGCAAGAGGCTATAACTATCGTAACCTGTTGAAAACTGATAATTGATAACCGGAAGCTTTGCTATTCTTTTAGTATCTTTGCAAGGTGTTTATACATTATATTAATTGAATAGATGAAAGCTTTTATTTCCTGGAGCAGCGGTAAGGATTGCATCTATGCGATGCATCGTTTTTTAGCGGATGGCGGCAACGAAGTGTTTTGCTTGTTGAATATGTCGGATGCAAACAGCGACCGCTCCCGTTCGCATGGTATCAGGAACGAACTGATCCGCCGGCAATCCGAAAAAGTAAGAATCCCTCTTATCCAACAACCGACCACAAGAGCCGAATATGAAAAAGATTTGAAAGCCGTTATGGCCCATCTGAAAAAAGAGCACGCGGTCGATACCGGCGTATTCGGGGATATTTTCGTCAGGGAACACAAGACGTGGATCGAACGGGTATGCCACGATATGGATATCACGCCCGTATTTCCGCTCTGGGGAATGGATACGGAAGTGGTGATGAACGGCTTCCTGAAAGAAGGTTATAAATCCATCGTGATTTCGGTGCGCAAAAACAAGTTGCCGCCTTCTTTTCTGGGGCGCATTGTGGATGAGGCTTTCATAAACGACTTGCGCGCAATACCGGGAATGGATGTGTGCGGAGAGAACGGCGAATATCACACCTTTGTTTTCGACGGCCCGTCGCTTGCCGATGTGGTTCCTTTCGAAAAAGGGGAAATCACCGAAAATGAAACGCATCATTTTTTGCAATTAAGATAATAGAGGATAGAGGTTGGAGATTGGAGACCGGAGACCGATGACTGATGACTGGAGACCGATGACCGGAGACTCCAAACTGCCGGATGAAATAACGTGTAAAACTTTGAGTAATAAAAAACAATGAAATATGAAGTCAGTACATAGCAATAAAAAGTTTATTGTATCGATACTGTTTTTCGCATGGGTAACCCTCGCTTTCGGACAGGCGTCTTATTCGAAAATAATCTCGTTGGCGCCGTCCGTCACGCAAAGCTTGTATTATTTGGATGCGCAAGACAAACTGGTGGGATGCACGAGTTACTGTACGGCGGCTAAAAACGACCACAAACCGGTTGTCGCCTCTGCCGTAAAGGCGAATATCGAAAAAATCGTCAGCCTGAAACCCGACTTGGTCATCGCTTCGGGGCTTACGAGCCCGAAAGATTTGGAATTGCTGCGCAAAATGGGAATAAAAGTGGAAGTCTTCGCCTCTCCCCGCTCCTTTCAGGAAATCTGCGAACAATTCATCCTTCTGGGGAAATGGGTAGGGGCGGAACATCGGGCAAAAAAAACGGTATCGGAAAGTCAACAGAAAATACAACAGATTGCTCGACGCATCTCACGCCTCAACAAGCCGAAAATGTTTTTTCAAATCGGCGCCAACCCCTTGTTCACCGTCATACCCAACACGTTTATGAATGACTATATGACGTTGCTGGGGGGCGGGAATATTGCGAAGGGCCTCACACAAGGCGCCGTCACACGCGAGTTTGTAGTGGCCAAAAACCCCGATTATATCTTTATCGTCACGATGGGGATCGTCGGGGACGAAGAGATGAAGACCTGGAAGCGGTACACGAATCTGAAAGCGGTACGAGACAATCACGTCTACATCATCGACTCGGAAATCGCCTGCCAACCGACGCCCATCACGTTTGTCCAAACAATAGAGACAATGAATAAATTAATGACTGGAGATTAGAGGTTGGAGGTTGGAGACCGGCGACTGAAGACCGAAGACCGGCGACCGATGACCGGCGAGATTAGACATCAGACATCAGACATTCATAATGAAAAAGCTTGGATTGATACATATATATACCGGCGACGGTAAAGGCAAGACAACGGCTGCTGTCGGCTTGGCAACCCGCGCCTTGGGAAGCGGCTTTAAAGTGTGCTACTGCTCGTTCCATAAAGATCCCGCAAAATACGGGTATGCCGAAATGGAAAGCCTGAAAAAACTCGGGGCGACCGTGCTGAATTTCGCCATCGGGCATCCTCATCTCGACAAAAGCATCGACGAAGAACAAATAAAGAAGGAAGTGCCCGAAGCCATTCAAACGCTCCGGAACAAGCTGGCCGAAGAGTCGTTCGATTTACTGATTATGGACGAGATCCTGATCTCCGTCCGCGACCGCTATCTCGACGAATCGATCCTGCTGGACTTCATCAAAGACAAGCCGCAGGATACGGAACTCGTGTTAACGGGAAGGGCTGCCACCGAAAACGTCATGGCGCTGGCTGACTACGTCACATTCTGCAAAAAGCTGAAACATCCTTACGACCGTAAGATCCGCAGTAGGAAGGGAATTGAATATTGATAAAACGGCTACACGCCTTTTTGTCCTGACGCTTTTATTTTTGTCAAAAGGTAAAAAAGATATAACTTTGCTTTCGATACTTCATTTCGTTAGCAATTAATCATTCAAATAATTATGGATAATAATTTGGCTTCTTATATTTCAATCAACCCGGAAATCCGTTTTGGAAAACCGTGTATAAAAGGCACGCGGATAACCGTTACGGACATTCTTCAATGGCTTGCTTCGGGTATGTCTCATGAAGATATTCTCCATGATTACCCCAACCTCACAGAAATTCATATTCGTGCAGCATTACGCTTTGCGGCAGACAGAGATACTCTTATCAAAACAATTTCGATTGACAATGCGAATCCGGCTATTGCTTGACGCAAACTTATCACAGAAAATGCTTATCGTAACCAATGATGAAGACTTTTTGCATCTGTCCAGTACAAAAGGATTTCCGCCTAAAGTAATTTTATTACGTACGGGAAATCAAAACCGGAAATATATCGAACAATTAATCATAACCAATAAGTCGCAAATATAATCATTTATTTACTCGACTGAATATGGTGTTTTAGAAATTATATAAATGGTTGTCATGGAGATCGCTTCCGGTAAAACAAGGATATAAAAATGCAGCAAGAACAAGGACGGTGGGCGATATATGTGCTTTTATTACTGGCGGCTTTGACCGGCGCGGCTCTATTGTCGCTGGGGATGGGCGAAATATCCATTCCTTTTGCCGATATCCCCCGCCTACTCGCCGACAAAGAAAGCACTGAGTATGGCGTGTTGGCCTATATCCGTATTCCGCGCACCTTGCTCGGCTTTGCCATCGGCGGAAGCCTGAGCCTTGCCGGAGCCATTCTGCAAGGCATTTACCGCAATCCGCTCGTCGAACCGTATACACTGGGTATTTCCGGCGGGGCTTCACTGGGCGTTACGTTTGCCATTGTGTCAGGCTTGCGCCTGCTCAACGTCCTGTTCCTCCCGCTGGCGGGATTCATCGGCGCCTTTGCAACCATCTTCCTGGTCTATACGCTCAGCTTGGGAAAAGGCGGCTTGAGCGTCAACCGGATGCTCCTTATCGGCGTAATGATCAGCTTTATTTCTTCCTCGCTGATGATGTTCCTGATGTCCGTGACTTCGGCCGAAAACATCCACGGCATCGTCTTCTGGATCATGGGCTCGCTCAACGAATCGAACAGCACGATGATCACGTTGATGGTTGTGCTTTCGGTGTTCTGCCTGCTCGTGTCGTATCTGTTCGTAATGCCCCTCAATGCCCTCCGGTTAGGCGAAGAAAAAGCCCGCCATTTAGGGTTCAACGCCAACGGCGTCATCCGTATCCTGTTCATCATCACCTCGCTCCTGACAGGCGCCTGCATATCGGTGGCGGGCATCATCGGTTTCGTGGGACTGGTCATTCCTCACATCGTCCGCCTTTGGGTGGGAACCGATTACCGGATATTATTAATCGCATCCTTCCTTAGCGGCAGCACGTTTCTGATCTTATGCGATGTACTGGCACGAACCATCATCGCACCTAACGAACTGCCTATCGGCGTGATTACCGGCATTGTGGGCGGCGTGGCATTTATTCTGTTGTTGAATAACACGAAACGGAAAGAACTAAAGGCAAGAAACGTTTGAACATACATCATACTTCACACATCATACTTTTTTATATGTCTTCTTTTCTCGATATACAAAACCTCTCTTGCGGATATGGCAACGGCTTCCGGACACACGACATCCGGCTGACGCTTGCCGAAGGATCGTTTGCCGGCATTATCGGCCCCAACGGATCGGGGAAAACCACCCTTTTCAGAGGAATATCCGGTTCTTTGCCGTTGAAAACAGGCCGCATCCTGCTTGAAGGGGAAGACCTGTCGACACTTTCCTGGCGCGAAAAAGCGCAAAAACTCGCCATCGTATCGCAGTTCTCGCAAATCGCCGACCTTACTGTGGAGGAATACGTATTGATGGGGCGGCTCCCTTTCCGGCGGCAGTTTCAGTTTTTCGACCGCAAAGAGGATATCGAGATCGCGCATCATTATATGCAACTTACCAACACCTACCGGCTGCGCCACAAGTCGATGGAGGAATTGAGCGGGGGTGAACAGCAAATGGCAAACATCGCCTCCGCCCTCTCGCAACACCCGCGATTGCTGCTGCTCGACGAACCGACCTCACACCTCGACATCACCCATCAAATGCAGTTCTTGAACCTGATACAACGCATGAACGAAGAAATGAAGCTGACCGTGATGATGATCGTGCACGACCTTTCGCTCGCGGCCGAATATTGCGATTTCCTGCTGATGATGAAAGACGGAACGACCTATTGCCAGGGCCTCCCCGAAGAGGTGCTTACTTACGAACATATCGAACACGTATATAACACGGTCGTCATTGTGAAAACCAATCCGGTATCGGGTAAGCCGGTCGTCTTCCCCGTCTCCGAACGGCGCCTGCGCGACGGCAATCAAGAGAAACCATAACCGGAAGCATCGACCGGTGTAACGCTCACGCTCATAAGTAATAATTATAAACAAATTCTTATTCCATGCGTTTGGATATGGACAAAAATTCATGTAATTTTGCAGGAAACTACTAAATTGCATTGTTTATGGAAACAAATTTGCCAATAGATAATATACTATTAAAAAAGGCGCATTCCATTGGAGGTCTAAAAACGCAAAAGGATACGGTGGAATTGGCGTTGGAAGAGTTTATTACAAAACGGGAAACGGAAAAAGTGATAAAAATGTTCCATACGGTCGATTACGCTTCCGATTATGACTATAAAAAATTGCGTGACCGAAAATGAGAGATGTATTGGTCGATACGTCCGTATGGTCTTTAGCTTTCAGGCGTAGCAAGCTCGGTGAAAGAGAATTTGCTGTAGCCAATGAGTTGGCATCATTAATACGAGAATTACGAATTGCTATCATCGGGCCTGTCAGACAGGAGTTATTGTCTGGAATTTCCGATCCGAATGTATTTGAGAACTTACGGAGGAGAATGACTGTTTTTACAGATTATGGGATTCAAACAGCAGATTTTGAATTAGCAGCCGAATATTCAAACCTTTGTAGAAAGAATGGTATACAAGGGTCACATACTGACTTTCTGATATGTGCAGTCGCCGCAAAAAAACAGATGGAAGATATTTACTGAAGATCATGATTTTCTAAGCTATCAGAAATATTTGCCAATTACACTGTATGAGTTTTAGATGGAAGAAATGCTTGACAAAGTGATAGGGGTAGAAGGAACTCACGAACGGGATGCATACGATACAGAAGTAAATTCTTTCCTAATAGGGGAATCCATTAAGCAGGCAAGACAATCTAAAAACCTTACACAGGAAGAACCAGGCAAGCTGATAGGAGTACAACGGGCACAAATCTCGCGGATTGAGAATGGGAAAAACCGTACTTTTTTAATAATCATATCATAGCCCGACATCTATAAGCCCCGGCCATTGCCCTTTTCGTCATTGCGAATCCGATCCGCAATCGCCCTTATTATCCTTATATCACCAAAATCAAGCACATTTGCATTTTTAACAATTAAATTGAATACTATTTCCCTATATTTTTCCCTTATATATAAAAACAAAAAAACAGAAATTTGTAAATACCGTAAAAGATGGAGCCTTTAGATGAATAATCTGTATACTGAATATTAAATTTTATACAGCATGTAATATTGGATAAACATCATGGAGATAGATTTGAAGAAAAAGGAAGACCGTATAATCCGATCCGGTCAAGATGCGACGTTTGATGGAAACGGAGATTTACTGGCGTTTATGTATCGAACATACGCGGACGACCTCTATGCGTACGGCCTGTCGATTCATTCCGATATCGGCATCATAGAAGATGCTATTCATGATGTGTTTATCGATGTGTATACAAAGGAGAAGCGGTTTGCAGGCATCTCCAACTTAAAACACTATTTACGAACGGCATTCCGTCACCGGCTCTTATTTTTATTACAGGGAAATAAACGCTTTGTGGAGATTTTAAATGATACGACAGAGTTATTAGCCGAAAAAAACAGCCAGGAACTTTGGATCGAGAATGAAGAGGAAAACGATAAAAAAAAACGAGTCAACTGCTTGTTATCAGGCCTGACCCGCCATCAACGGGAAGCCGTTCACTTGCGTTTTATCGACGGGCTATCTTATGATGAGATATCGGAAATTATGCAAATCAATTATCAATCGGTGAAGACTTTAATACACAGAGCGGTTTTAAGGATTCGAAATAATGATACTTCATCTTCGTCTTACTCGGATAAAAATAAAAAATGAAAACAGATTATAGCCACTATAAAGATATTGATTTCCTCGATGATGATTTTTTCATTGAATCGATGATCTCCCCCACTACGGAGAGCAAACTTTTCTGGTCGGAGCTTATTGACCGGAAGGAGATCGATATCAATGAATATATTTCCGCCAATATGTTATTGGACACCATACGGAAAAGCCGGCGCGAGATACCACAGGAGCGGAAAGACCGGCTGTGGAAACGAATCGAAACAACGCGAAATTCGCCGGACAAGAAACAGAAAGCAATACACCGGTATAAATATCTCGCTATTGCAGCTTGTAGTGCCGTTATCATAGGATTATCCATCACCTTTCTGTTGGAGAGGAAAAACGTGTCCGATAGTTCGGATATCGACTATGCCCAATTTCAAGCGCTTCATCAACCGCAAAATCAGAAGGAAATACGCATCGTTACGGAAGACAGTCAATTGGAAATTGATGGCAAAGAAGCCGATATAAAATACGACAGCACGGGATCATTCACCGTTAACAGTGAAGCGGTAAGTACCGGAACAACACTCCCTTCGGTTGCGAAAGTTTCTTATAACCAGCTATCCGTACCGTATGCAAAACGGGCCTTCTTAACGCTTGCCGACGGGACTTCATTGTGGGTAAATGCCGGCACTTCGGTGATCTATCCGGCTACTTTTCCCGAAAATAAAAGGGAGATTTATGTAGACGGGGAAGTATACGCCGAAGTACAACGGGATCAAAGTCGGCCTTTCGTGGTGAAAACAGATAAACTGGAGATTCAGGTGCTCGGCACTTCTTTCAATTTGTCGGCTTACAAAGATGACGCCTTTAAAAGAGTGGTCTTAGTGAACGGAGCGGTCGATGTTAAGCAGAACGGCGTAAACACCCGATTAGTCCCCAATCAGGCATATACCTATACTCAAAATGGGATCAGCGTAGAAACAGTCGATACGGAGATATACACTTCGTGGCGTGACGGCATTTATATATTTCAGAATGAGCCTATCGAGAACATTCTTCAACAGTTGGCACGTTATTACAATGTGACCATGATCTTTCCCTCGGAACCATCCCGAATACTGTGCTCGGGTAAACTGGAGTTGAAAGACGACCTCTCCCGTTTACTCAACAACCTGTCTCAAATCGCGTCGTTTAATTTCGGCGTAAAGGACAACGAATACAGAATACAGTTTAATCAATAATTTCAGATTCAATATTTAAAAATCCGAACTTAAGTTTAATTCATTCATTTATTTAATAAAATCATGAAGCAAATAAAATTCAAATTCAGGCGAAAAAAAATTCAGGTTATTCTTATGATCTGTTGCCTGCAATTATTTACTCCGGGGCGTTCAATTGCGCAGCCAATTACCATTCATCAGGCCGATAAGTCGGTAAGGGAGATTATTCGTATTATCGAGAAGACCAGCGATATGGTTTTTTTCTATAACAACGATGACATTGATCTCAATCGGAAAGTCAGTCTAAACGTCAATGATCAGCCAATTGAAAAAGTCCTTGATCTGTTGTTCGGAAATACGCAAACAACCTACAGGATCGACGGCCGGCAGGTGTATATCATGAAAAAGCAGGCAAAGGAGGAGAGAGTGGTACAACAACAGAAAAAAGCCATCACCGTAAAAGGTAAAGTCACCGACGAAAAAGGCGAATCCCTGCCCGGTGCCACAGTTATTATTGTCGGGTCCACAAAAGGAGTCATTACCGATGTCGATGGAGTTTATTCTATTGAAGTAAGCCCCACCGATGAACTGGAATTTACCTACATCGGTATGGAGCCCCAAAAAGTAAAAGTGAACAATGACACCACATTAAATATTATCCTGAAAGAAAAAGTTGATGAATTGGAAGAGATAACGGTGGTTGGTTTCGGACGCCAGAAAAAAGAGAGTGTAGTAGCGGCCATCACAACAGTCAAGGGTGAAGAATTACGCGTCCCCACACGGAGTTTATCAACCAGCTTAGCGGGACAGTTCTCCGGTTTAATTTCCGTGCAGCGTTCGGGGGAACCGGGATACGACAACGCCGAGTTCTGGATCCGCGGTGTCAGTTCCTTTGCCGGCGGTACGAACCCGTTGGTGCTTGTCGATGGCGTGCCGCGAGAGATGAACGATATTGAACCGGATGAGATAGAGACGTTTACTTTGTTGAAAGACGCTTCCGCCACATCCATCTACGGCTCCGAAGGCGCCAACGGCGTTGTATTGATTACCTCCAAAAGGGGGAGAGAGCAAAAACCCTCCATCTCTTACCGGGGAGAGGTAGGCGTATTGACGCCCATACGTATACCCCGCTTCGCCAATTCGTATGATTTCCTCACGCTCTACAACGAGAGACTGACAAATGATGGAGACGCTAAATACATTGACGATGTCGAACTGGAAAAATACAGAACCGGAGAAGACCCCGATTTATATCCGAGCGTTGACTGGTGGGGAACTTTGATGGCAAAACACACATCCAATACGCGGCACACGTTGAATTTCAGGGGCGGCGGTGAAAGGATGCGGTATTTTGTTTCGGGCGCTTATTTCGCAGAAAGCGGCTTATTTAAACAGAACAACGAATACAACAACAACGCGGGGTTGAAACGATATAAC
Source organism: Limibacterium fermenti (assembly GCF_041902845.1). GTDB lineage: Bacteria > Bacteroidota > Bacteroidia > Bacteroidales > Dysgonomonadaceae > Limibacterium > Limibacterium fermenti. The sequence continues at coordinate 542,149 of NZ_CP159486.1, read as the reverse complement.
CTCCGCAGCAACATCGATATAAATGTCACCCCGACCACATTCCTGCGCGTAGACCTGAGCGGGCAGTATTTAACCACCAACTATCCGAGCAGTAGTACATCTGGTTTATTGAGTAATTTTGTACAAGTCCCTCCGCATGTTATACCCGCTGTCTATTCGGACGGCACCTTATCTCGCAGCAGTGACACTTGGGTACAACCATATAACGAGTTGATGGAAAGCGGGTATAGGAAAGAATGGAGGACTGGCCTTCAATCCAAAGTGGAACTGGAGCAGAAATTGGACTTTGTTACTCCCGGATTGAAAGTGAAAGGGGCGGTCAGTTACGATTCGAATTCTATATATTATATGACGAGGTCAAAAACGCCCGCGGCCTATTACGCGGAAGGAAGACTTCCCAACGGGAATTTGATCTTTAATCAAATTACGAATGAAACGCCTTTTGGTACGCCGACAACCTCCAATTCCGGCAATAAAAACATATATATAGAAGGGTCTCTGAATTATGACCGCGCTTTCGATAAACATGCCGTAACGGGGATGTTACTTTATTACCAGAAGGACAGGCAATTGCATAATAACGCTCTGGCTTTCCGGAAACAGGCATGGATAGGAAGGGCTACCTACGCATTCGACAACCGCTACCTGTTGGAAGGCAGTTTCGGGATCACCGGCAGCGAGCAGTTCGCAAAAGGGTACCGTTACGGTATCTTTCCGGCCGTGGGATTGGGTTGGAATATAACCAACGAGCCTTTCTTCCCTGAGAATTGGTTAAATACGCTCTCTTCCTTAAAACTGCGGGCGTCTGTAGGAAAAACGGGGAACGACAATACCGGGGGAGACCGGTTTTTATACAAACCCTCTTTCAATGACGACTCCGGGTATAGCTGGGGTATAGGAAGCACCGGGACATTGAACAACGTTGGCGGCATTATTGAAGGGCGTTTCGAATCCCCGTCCCTCTCCTGGGAAATAGAGATGAAACGGAATTATGGTATCGACCTTATGCTCTTCAATGGGAAAGCGGACCTGCAGGTCGATTATTTCGACAATCTGAGGACAAATATATTGATGCAACGGAAAACGATCTCCGGCGCCGCGGGATTCAGACAGGCGCCTTGGCAAAACTTCGGTAAGGTTAGCAACAAAGGGGTGGACGCCGCTTTTAACGTCCACCAGATCATAGGCGACTGGCGACTGTCTTTGAAAGGGAACTTCACTTTCGCCAGGAACAAGATCCTTGAATACGACGAAATTCCCCAATCCTATCCGTGGATGGCGGTTACCGGAACACGCCTTTTCGGTTTAAAAGGGCTAGCGGTAGACCGGTTATACAGGGAGGATGATTTTAACATTTTGGTAGATGCCAATGGAAATAAAACCTATACGTTGCGGGAAGGCGTAGTCCATTCCGAGATGCTGCCCAATCCGATGCCGGGCGATATCCTGTACGTAGACCAAAACGGCGACGGTGTGGTAGATACAAACTATGATGCGGTACAGGATTATGTCCATCCTACCGTACCAGAAATTATGTACGGTTTTGGAATAAATGCAACTTATAAAGGGATTTATGTCAGCCTGTTTTTTCAGGGTGCCGGCAATACATCCCTTAATCTGAACAATCAGCCACATCTCTTTCAACCTTTCTCTGAAGCCATTTATAATTCGAGCGTAAGGCAGGAAATAATCGAGAGCCGCTGGACAGAGGCCAACCCGTCGCAAGATGTGTTTTTCCCCCGGATAAGTTTTAAAAATAAAACAAATACCAACTCGACACTCAACAGCTGGTTTTTCCGTGACGCATCGTATTTACGATTAAAAACGGTTGAACTGGGATACACTATTCCTGAAAAAATGGCAGCAAAAGTTCTTATGAAACAAGCCCGGATTTATGTGATGGGACAAAACGTTGCTTTGTTGTATGACAAGGTAAAAATGTTTGACCCGGAATTGGGAAACAGCGGCGCCGGCGCACGGTATCCGCTCACAGCTACATGGTCGGCAGGATTGGAATTAACGTTCTGAAATATATGCCGTATTTTATTGATTTATAAAATCCTTTTCAACAACTGTAAAAACGAACAAAATGAAATATCTGAAATATCTTATAACCGCTATTCTTTTTGTCGGATTCGCTCTAACGTCCTGTGAAGACTATCTGGATGTATCCGACGAATTAGCGGAAGAACGATCACTTGAAAAAATTTTCTCAAACCCGCAAGACGTAAGAAAGTGGCACCGGGTTATATACAAAGGCATTCCGAATACGATGAATTTCTACTGGGTAAGTTCAGTATGGGATACAGGGATGGGAAATCCCTGGACCAATTTAGCGGATGAGTTGATACCCATACATATAGATCAATATCCATACACAAGGTCGTTGAGTCCGGCCGATCGCCCATTGTTTTACGGGCGCTGGCACTTGTATCGGCTAATCCGTCAGGCAAATATTTTTTTGGAGAATGCAAAAGAAATCCCCAAAACAGGAGATGCCGACTATATAGGCCTGCTTGAAGTTGAAGAATTAAAAGCGCAAGCGCGTTTTTTAAGAGCCTATTACCATTACCTACTCTTCGAGTTATACGGTCCAGTCCCTATTATGGATAAGTCGGTAGACCCGGCCGATCCGGATTTGGATTTTGCCCGGAATTCGGTGGATGAGGTCGTTAATTTCATCTATAATGAGTTGACAGACATTGCTGAAGACCTGAAAGATCCGAATTATGACGAGCCAAATTATCTGGCAGTTCCTACCAAAGGTACGGCATTGGCCGTCAGGGCGCGGCTGATGGTGTACGCGGCGTCTCCCCTCTTTAACGGTAACTACGCGGAAGCCTTGCAGCTTACCAATAAAGACGGAAAACGGTTATTCCCGGATAAGGACGATACAAAATGGCGGAAAGCGTTGGACGCTTGCCAGTCGTTTATTGACTATGCCAATGCCGGGCATTATGAATTGCATAAGGAATATACCAACGGGGTTTACGACCCTTATAAGAGTATATATGAAGTCCACATGAAATTCAACAAAGAGATCATCTTAGCCCGATCGGATCCTCAAAGTGTTTTTGTTGGACAAGTCGGAGAAATTGACCATTATACTATTCCCCGCGGCGTAAGAGGAGGTACCTCAAGTACCGGAGGAGGCGGTGTACTGCAAGAATTGGTGGACGATTATTTTATGAGCGACGGACTATCCATCGAAGAATCCCCGCTTTACAGGGAAACGGGGTTTTCTACCGCCGGAGAAGATTTAACAGGAAGGACTGAAGTGGGAACATATCGCATGTATATTAACAGGGAACCGCGTTTTTATCAGCATATTTTTTACAACGGTAGGAAATGGCACATTGGGGGCGAACAGATTTGGTACAACAAAGGTGGCAACTCCGATAATACCGGGTATGCGCCCCGTTCCGGCGCTTCGTTATATAAACGGTTAAGCCAACGGGTTTACCGACAGTCTCCTCATCCATTTACTGAATACCGGCCAATCATGATTTTCCGTCTGGCTGAATTTTATTTGTTGTATGCGGAAACACTGAATGAGGTAAATCCGAATGATCCAAGGATTATAGAATACGTGGACAAAGTACGCGAACGCGCCGGTATTCCACTCTTGTCAGCCATAAATCCGCAGATAAAAGGAAACCAAGAAGCGCAACGAAAAGCGATCAAGGCCGAGATGAGGATAGAGTTGGCGACGGAAGGACAGCGCTATTTTGATGTGAAACGCTGGATGATAGCGGAAAACAAACCCGGAGAAGGAGGACTTGGCGGTAACTTCACCGGCATGGATATGGAAGCCAATACATTGGAGGGTTTTTACAAACGCACCGTTATACAAAACAGAGTGTTTGAACGCAAGGAATATCTTGCTCCATTACCGCAAGAAGAGATCCAAAAATCACGGTTACTGGTTCAAAATCCGGGATATACAACTATTGATGAATAATTCAAAAAAGTAGTAACAATGACACAAAAAATATATTTATCCGTTTTCCTCTTTTTTGCTATAATTTTTATCTCTTGCAGTAAAGATAATGGGACGGAAAATCCGCCTGATAAACCTCCTATAACAGAAATTGACGTACTGACGTTTAAGAAATCGTCAAATAGCGATCAGGAAATGATACAGAAAGCCGTTGACTACGCGGCCGCTAACAAGATAGGGACGGTTACCATACCCGATGGAGAATATATGGTTGATGCGACATATACGACAAAGGGAATTGTATTGAAAGACAACATTCACCTTAAGTTGGCAGACAACGCAGTGTTGAAAGCGATTCCAAGTACAGATGAACGCTATGCTGTTATTAGAGTACAGAATGTAGGCAATGTGAAAATTTCAGGCGGCAAGATTATCGGGGAGCGCTACCAACACACGGGGACGAGTGGTGAGTGGGGTTATGGAATAGATTTGCATACCGCCGTAAACGTTGATATCCGCAACATTACAATAACGGATTGCTGGGGAGATGGTATTTTGATCGCTCTGAATTCAAAAAAGGTGTCTGTAACGAATGTTATTTGCGATAATAATCGTCGCCAAGGGATGTCTGTAGTAGGTGTTGATGGACTTTTAGTGAAAAACTCAATATTTTCAAACACGAACGGTACCGCTCCTGAAGCCGGTATAGACCTGGAACCGAGTTGGAAAATGGAAAATGTACAAAATGTATGGATTGACAGTTGTACATTTAAAAATAATGCAGGGTTAGGGCTACACATATACGGTGAATTCAACTTTGTCACCAATATTAAAGTGACCAATTGCATAGTGGACAACAATCCAATTGGCGTTTCTTTACGTTTTCCAGATGTCAACAACGTGGAATTATCCAATATAAAAATTTCCAATAGTTCAATACAGGGATTACGCGTTTTCGAAGGCTCGAAAGATGTAAAAATGTCTAAGATAACGATTACGGAATCTGCCAGAAATGCCGTTACCATATCGGATGCAGCAAATGTGGAAATGGCTGATTTTAAGGTTAATGGATTTACTACGAATGGAATATTAGTTGATAAATCAAGCAATGTGAAGATAAGTACCTCAGATTTCCAAACAACCAACGTTGCAGCCGTTATAGCCAACCTAAAAAACTCGAAAACAATAGATATGTCAAGAATAAATATAACAGGAGGTAAGACAGGAATTTCGAGTTTAAAGAATGAAGCATTAGTGCTTTCGGAAAACACTTTGGATAAACAGTCGGAAACGGGGCTATACTTGAACGATACACATGCAGCGGTTGTACGCGAAAACCATTTTAAGAACATAGCGCAAACTCCGATAAACGTGTATAATTCCAATGGCAATAAAATATCTAAAAACATATTTATTAACAACTGTTTTCACACAGATAATACTTATGCACAGATATATTTCGACGGGAGCAGTCAGAACAATGAATTTAATAATAATGCAGTTTCAAAAGGTGCTACCGCCAATAGAGCTGCGTATGGAATTTGGCTAAGATCGGCAACACAAGGCAACATGATTTTAAATAACACTATTTCGCCAGAATCATACCGTAAAGCCCAAATTAAAGACGATAGCGGAAAAAATCAAATTAACAAATAAGAACGAGATGATTATGAAGACAAATATTTTAACGACGCTAAAATGCCTTGCGTTTTTATTCGTAACACTATGTATTTATACGTCTTGTAGCCCCGATGAAGAAGACACAAGCAAAATTCCTAATCCCTTAACCAATGTTAGTGCTGAGAACACAAAAGGTGGTGCTGTGTTTTTCTATGACACGCCTCAGGAAAATGAGGTAATACTCGTTACGGCAGAATACCCGATAGACAACGGTGCAACAAAGATTGAGCGTTTCGATATAACCAAATACAGTTCTTCGTTGACCTTGACCGGCCTTTCTACGCAAAAAAGAAAAGTGGAGTTATATACCACAAACAAACACGGCAACCGGTCGGCAGGCGTGGAAGTAGAAGTAGAGCCTCTCCTGTCTTCATCTGTCGAATATCTGAATAAAATAATGGCAAGCGTTTCAATAGCGCCGGTTGTCAACGGAATTACAATAAGTTTCTCCAACAACAGCGAATCGAAAGAGGTGTTTTTCAATATATCCTATAAAGATATTGCCGGCAATTGGTATGAATATAACGTAAAGCCATCCGCCAACGAACAGGAAGGTATTATCACCTTGGAAAATCTTCCGTATGCCGAGTTCAGTATTTATTTAAGCGACTCCGATGAAGAAAGATCCGAAGCAAAATTGTTAAGTGTAACGCCTGTTATAGAAGAAGTCCTAATCACAGATAAATGGGTTGAATACGCTCTTCCAGGTGATAACAGCGAAGGCTTTAAGGATACTCAATGGGGAACCTATCTTCCCTTAAAAAACTTATGGGATGGTATAAAGTTGCATAGTGGCGGGGACGGACGATTTGAAAATTTGGGAGGAGATTTCCCCCAATCATACACCATAGACTTAGGGGCCAACCAAGAACTGAAACTAAGCAGAATAATAATTTATAGTCTTGCTAATTATAAAGCTAATACTTACGGAAATTATAATCCAAAGGTAATAGAAGTTTACGTTTCCAATGATCCGGCAACGGATGGAAGCTGGGAGAGTTGGACGAAGTTAGCGGAGTGTGTATCGGTAAAACCTTCGGGCAGTCCAATAGGAACGGTAACTGACAGCGATTTCGAATATATCCGTAAAGGAGAATCCTTTAAGTTAACCATTACTCAGGAATCATATCGTTATATCCGGTTAAAAGTTATTGAGACATGGGGAGGTGTATCTCCGCATGTTGTCAGATTGGATGAAATAGAATTATGGGGTATTAGCAAATAATTTATCTGCAAAGAAATGAAAAAACAGTTGTTTATTTCGATAGTATTCTGGAGCGCAATAGCTCTGTTTACTTATGGGGGAGAAAAAAAGTTAATAGGACATTCATGGGATTTACTGAATGTACGTCCGGTAGATGTGGCGCGTAATTTGGATGCTTGGGAAAAGGTTCCCCTAGACGGTATTTCTTTAATGATAAGAGTCAAGCTGCCCGACGGAAGCACGGCCAGCGATCGTACGATTATGAACGATTCGCATTGGGATAAAAAAGCCTTTGCAGAAGAAGTAAAAGTAATCCGCCAATGCGCGTCGCGCAACTTAAAGCATAACTTTCTGATTACTGGTTGGGCGCCCATACAGCGCTTGGCGTGGAACGACGACAAGGCGTGGGAGCGCTTTGCCCACAATCTTGGCGTGGCGGCGTGGTTGGCTCGCGAAGGCAACGCAAAAGGCATCTTTATTGACAACGAAGATTATAATAATATACGTCAATTTTTTTGGACGGCGGGGGATGCTCCTTATGCGGAAACAGCCGCACTGGCGCGTAGACGCGGAGCGCAGGTCATGAAAGCCATGGCTGACGAATACCCGGACATTACATTGCTCGCATTCTGGCTGTTAAGCCAAAACTCTCACACCATGAGCGACAATCCGTCCGGGACGATAGCCGCCGCGGGAGATCTTTGGGTTCCTTTTGTGAATGGGATGTTGGATGTACTGCCTCCAGGAGCGAAAATTGTTGACGGAAACGAACACGCATATACTTATAGAGCGGAAAAAAGGGATTTCTATCTGGCTTCATGGCAGGTGCAAAACAAGGTATTAGGATCCATTGCGCCGGAAAACCGATATAAATACCGGACACAAGTACAATCGGGTTTCGGGTTGTATCTGGACATGTACACCAGTCAAGATCCCAAATCAGTATGGTATTTCGAAGAGTTCAACGGCTCACGCTTGAACCGGTTCCGTTACAATTGTTCGCAGGCACTGGATGCTGCCGACGAATACGTTTGGCTATACGGGGAAAAAATGGACTGGATCAATTGGATTGGAACCGGAAGTAATCAGGATAACAAAGGGGGACATCCCTTGACAAGAGCGGGGCGGGCAGGAAATCGGACTTGGGAAGAAATGTTACCCGGATTTAACGAAACCCTGTTGCAATTAAGACATCCCTTTTTGTGGGCGGAGCAGGCTTTCAAACGGCAGCAAGCGGTAGGCAAGCTAAAAAACCTACTGGCTAACGGCGCCTGTATTCCTCAAAAAACGGACGGGAAAAAGGGCTTGCGGGAAGGTGAATTGCCTCCCGGATGGGGCGAGTGGCAAGACGAGAATAAACGTCAGGGGGTTTTTGGCACGGACACAGGTAAAGGACGCGGAGACCGCTTTTCTCTATATGCAGAAAGCGTGGAAAGAGGGTCTTTAACTACCTTAATACCCGTTTTGCCCGGACAGATATATGCCGCACAAGTGTTTGCGCAAAATGGCGGACGGGCGGTTACAATCCGGTGGAGAAAGGGAGGGGCTATTGAGTGGTCGCTGCCAAGCGCAAGCCTTAACTTTTCGGCAACCGCTCAGGACGGATGGCAGTCGGCTTTCGGCTATATACGGGTGCCGGACGGCGCAGAGGAATTGCTTATAATACTGAGCGCCAACCTTAAAGAAGGAGAACGGGCATGGTTCGACGATGCCGGATTATTCCTGCTAACAACAGAGCAGGAATTAAATAAGTAGAAATATAATTTCTATTAATCTAATCTCTTTACAAAACAAGAAAAGATATATATACATAAATTTCAATTCAATATACCAAATTTAAAGCTAAAAGAAAAATGAAAACGAAGCCTATTATTATTTCAACTCTTGTTATGCTGCTATTGGCGGCATGCAGTAAAGACGACAAAATCAATGACGAGGGGGTCCCCTTTATGGTCCGCTTTAACTCACTGATTGTCGCAACACAAACCCGCACCACCGACGGTGGCAACCAATGGGTCACAGATGATCCTGTAGGAATTTACATGGTAAATCACGGCGAAACTCTTGCAGCGGAAAGCATTGCGGAAGAAGCCGATAACAGGCAGTATAAAGCTATCGGCAGTAATACAGCCGACACAGGGTTCAATCCTGCCGAATCCAACCAAACTATTTTTTATCCGCAAAACGGCGATAAAGTGGATTTCGTGGCATACTATCCCTACCGGCAAGACATAACGGAGCATAAATATGCAGTAGATGTCAGTGACCAGAGCGCCCCTGCGGCTATTGACCTGTTATATGCCAAAACCAATAATGACGGTGAAGGTTATAACAAACAAAGTGGACAGGTGACCCTTCCGTTCAGACACCCACTGAGCAAATTGGCTATAACGGTGGCGGCAGGAAACGGAATAGTATCTCTTGAGGGTCTCAGAATAACCATAAATGGGATGAATACGACTGCCGACTTCAATTTGGCTCAAGGCGAGTTATCCAATCAGGGCAACCCAAACTATATTCAGCCCTATAACGTAAACGGCAGTAATACGTACGAAGCGATTCTCTTGCCGATAAACACGCTCAGTGCAGACCATTATGTCGAGTTTGAGCTAGATGATATTATTTACAAATGGCAGATAAACCTTCCAGACAACGCTTTAGAGGCAGGTAAAAAGTATGCCTACACTATTACCATAACCGGTAAGGGAGTGGAAGGCGCAACCGGAAATATTGATTCATGGGATGAACAACCTGAGGGTACAGGCAACACACGAGAACCGAAGAAATAAAATATCTTATCGCCTCCGTACAAAACAAGGGGGGGGGGGGAAATATGTACAATTCAGTTTAAGCAAAAAACAATTAAAATCAAAACTAAAACAAAATGAAGACGAAATCAATTATTATTGCAATTTTTGCAATTTGTTTTCTTACAAATTGTAGTAAGAATGACACGCCTGTTAACGATGGAACGCTTAAGGCCGTGCACTTTCTTTCGCACATCGACGCTTTAAAAACGCGCACCACAGGAGGAGGCGATCGCTGGTCGGCAGACGATCGTATTGGTATTTACATGATAAATCACGGAGAAACTCTTGCAGCCGGCACCATAGCTGAGAGTGCCGATAACAGGGAGTATAAGTCTGCTGCGGAGAACGTCGAAACAACCGGGTTCAATCCCGTAGCACCCGAACAGGCAATTTATTATCCGAAAGACGAAAATAAGGTGGATTTCATATCATATTACCCATACCGTCACGATATAACGGGTTACAAATATCCTGTAAATGTAGCCGATCAAGGTAATCAAGCCGAAATTGACTTATTATATGCCTCTTCTAATAACAATGGCGAAGGTTATGACAAATCAGCCGGAGCAGTAAATTTAACTTTCGGGCATCCGCTAAGCAAATTGGCAATAAAGGTAGAACAAGGTGGCGGATTAGCTTCTCTTGACGACTTGAAAGTAACAATAAAAGGGATGAAAACGATCGCAGATTTCGACTTGGCAACCGGTGCTTTGTCTAATGAAGGTAATGCGGCCGATATTCTACCAAATAAAACAGGAGACGGTTCTTACGAAGCCATCCTACTCCCTGTTGCAGCTACTGATGATGAACATTATGTCGAATTTGAAGCTGACGGCAATATTTACAAATGGCAGTTAAACAGTGGTGATAATCCGATCACCGGCTTGGAAGCAGGTAAAAAGTACACCTACACCATCACTATAACCAAAACGGGCATAGAAGGGGCAAGCGGAACCATTACACCATGGGACGAAATAACCGGTACAGGTGAAGCCTCGACAAGTGAGCAAAAATTAAATACGAATCAATGGGTTGAATACGCTCTTCCAGGTGATAACAGCGAAGGCTTTAAGGATACTCAATGGGGAACCTATCTTCCCTTAAAAAACTTATGGGATGGTATAAAGTTGCATAGTGACGGGGACGGACGATTTGAAAATTTGGGAGGAGATTTTCCCCAATCATACACCATAGACTTAGGGGCCAACCAAGAACTGAAACTAAGCAGAATAATAATTTATAGTCTTGCTAATTATAAAGTTAATACTTACGGAAATTATAATCCAAAGGTAATAGAAGTTTACGTTTCCAATGATCCGGCAACGGATGGAAGCTGGGAGAGTTGGACGAAGTTAGCGGAGTGTGTATCGGTAAAACCTTCGGGCAGTCCAATAGGAACGGTAACTGACAGCGATTTCGAATATATCCGTAAAGGAGAATCCTTTAAGTTAACCATTACTCAGGAATCATATCGTTATATCCGGTTAAAAGTTATTGAGACATGGGGAGGTGTATCTCCGCATGTGGTCAGATTGGATGAAATAGAATTATTTGGCAATAAACAATAAATTGATACAGTAGTAATACTATTTTAGTACCTAACTGTCCACATATCATCACATCGTTGACACTTTTCGGTTCATTAGGATGCTTAAAACTAACGAAACAAATTGTTTTTCTTTTAAAATCTCCTTCACCAAAACTTTCGGGATGTTTTGAAAGGAGAAATAAGACCTATAAATCCAGGCAATCCATTGACAAAAAATTGTCAACGATGTGGTGAATCTTATTGTCGAACAAGGCTATATACAAATATGTTTTTTAATGACAATTCGAAGAAATTTTATAAAACAGTTTTCATTGGCCGGTATGATAAGTTGCCTTCTACAAGGTGCTTCCGGCAAACTCCCTTTATTTAAACCATAGCCAACAGCAATCTAACGAACTGAGAAAAATAGGGGCATGTTTCATGCATTTATCTTTCAATTTTGCCGGAAGGATAAATCGAGGGGGGAGACTTAGAACCGAATTGGAGCCAGAGCAATCGGTTTGCGGCGTTAAGAGAATTGGTGAAGTCCGCCAAAATGAGGAAGTACAATAATGATCAGCCATTACTTCAACACAGTTATATTGAAATTGAACAACGCTAATAAATGAAACCAATTAATTTACTTATCAGTATCCTACTTGTTGTATTGCGAATCTCGTTCTCTCTTGGCCAAAATGTGACAATCACAATAGAAACGGAAAATACAGCCACGGTGTTGAAAACCGATGAGGACAACCGCCTAAAGATTGTTTATTCCGGGAAATCTTTATCGAACGGGAATGAATACGAACGGACGGGAGAAGTTTTTAAATTCCAATCGCAAGGCGCAAGCGCCAATAACAACGCTTATGCCGTTGCCGGGATTAATAATAATTTTACGGAGCCGGCCATAGCCGTAGTGCATACTGATGGCAACAACTCATTGGATCTATTATATGATAATCATACTGTTACCGAAACGCCCAACGGGGCCACGTTGACCAAGATCATGCTGAAAGATCCTGTATATCCCTTTTTTGTGGATCTGTTTTATAAAGCATGGAAAGACAAGGATGTGGTTGAACAGTGGACCGTCATCAGGCATACAGAGGATGGAGAGGTCGTACTTAACAAGTATGCGTCGGCAAACCTATACCTGAATAATAAAGAGTATCACCTGACCGGTTACAACGGATCCTGGGCTAAAGAGATGCAGCCTGTGGAGACACACCTGCGCCAGGGAATGCATACCATTGAAAGCCGATTGGGTACGAGGGAACATTTGCTTACCTCCCCGAACTTCATGTTATCGCTGGATGGAAAAGCAACGGAAACATCCGGTACCGTGATGATCGGCCAAATTGCCTGGAGTGGAAATTTTGCGCTGCAGTTTGAAACGGATGTGCATAAGAATCTCCATATCGTTGCCGGGATCAACCCGTACCAATCGGCGTACCATCTTAAACCGGACACTCCTTTTGAAACGCCGCGTTTTGTGTACACAGTCTCTTTCGAAGGAAAGGGCAAGGGAAGCCGCAACCTGCAGGCCTGGCTCAGGAATCATGCGCTCCTTGACGGCCGGGGCGGGCGGTTGACACTGCTCAATAACTGGGAAGCCACCTATTTTGATTTTAACCAGAACAAGCTGGCCGGCCTGTTTGGAGGGGCAAAAGAATTAGGGGTGGATATGTTCCTGCTGGACGATGGATGGTTTGCTAATAAGTATCCTCGGAACGATGACAAAGCCGGATTGGGCGACTGGAAAGTGAACAGGAAAAAACTCCCGGACGGTATTCCTTTCCTGGTACGTGAGGCAGAAAAAGAAGGCGTTCAATTCGGTATATGGATTGAACCCGAGATGGTTAATCCGAAAAGTGAACTGTATGAAAAACATCCGGATTGGGTGCTCAGACAGGAAAAAAGACCTGATATCTACTTCAGGAACCAGTTAGTGCTTGACCTGACCAACCCGGAGGTCCGGGATTTCGTTTTTAAGGTAGTGGATGATTTATTCACTGAGAACCCTACTTTGGCATTCATCAAATGGGATTGTAACGCTCCTGTTTTCAATGGCCACTCGAAATACCTGGAACGGGAAAGCATCCCGCAATCACACTTGTATGTTGAGTATTCAAGAGGATTGCTCGACGTGCTGGAGAGGATACGGGCTAAATACCCTACCGTGCCCATCATGCTCTGCTCCGGAGGAGGAGGCCGGTCGGACTACAATCTGTTGAAATATTTCACGGAATTTTGGCTGAGCGACAACACGGATCCGCTGGAGCGCGTGTTCATGCAGTGGAATTATTCTTATCATTATCCCGCGATCGCCATGTGCACCCATGTTACCGACTGGAGTAAAGAGACATCGCTGAAATATCGTATCGATGTGGCGTCTATGGGTAAACTCGGGTTCGATATCCGTGCGAATGAATTAAGTGACCGGGATATGACGTTTGCGCAACAGACTGTAAGGAACTATGACGATTTCAAGGACATCGTATGGCAGGGAGAAATGTACCGCCTTGCGAGCCCCTATGAAAATGATATGGCATCCCTTATGTACGTGAACGGGCAAAAGACAGAAGGTGTCATGTTCAACTACCTTACGAACAGGAGATTTTTGGCTGAACCCTCCCTTCGTCCCGTGAGGCTACAGGGATTGGATAAAGACAAAACGTACAGGCTAACGGAAATCAATCTCTATAGCGGAGTAACGAGCCTTATTGATTCTCAGAAAGTTTATTCCGGGGAATTCCTGATGAATATAGGTTTTAATCCTTCGGTAAACAGGAATCGGAGCAGTGTGGTTATGAAGATAGAGGCAATACAGTAAATGAAAAAAAAATTATCAATAAAATAAGAATAACATTATGACCTATTCACGAAGACAATTCATTAAAACGGCAGGGCTGCCCACCGTCGGCTCTGTTATTGTTTAGAAGCTTCTTACCGGAATCTTAAAGAAAAATTCCCGCAAAAAGTGCAGGTGCCCGTCAAGAACAAGTTTGTGGGGCTCGATGCTTATCAAAAGTTGATTGCTTCGAATGTGAATCTAGTGCTGTTTGCCACTCCCACCGCCTTCCGTCCCGCTCATCTGGAAGCTGCGGTAAATGCAGGTAAACATTTTTTTTGCGAAAAGCCGTTTGCCGTGGATGCGCCCGGACTGCGCAGGGTAATGGCTGCCGCTCAAAAGGCGAAAGAGAAGAAGCTCTCGCTGGTGTCGGGCTTCTGCTGGCGCTATCATTTCCCGAAAAGGGAGACTTTCGGCAAGGTGCTGAACGGGCAGATCGGAAATATCCTTACGGCAGAGGCCACCTACAATACCGGCGAGTTGTGGTACAAGGAACGCCAAAGCAGATGGACCGACATGGAATATAAGCTGTGCAACTGATTCTATTACAATTAGCTATCGGGCGACCATATCATTGAGCAGGCCATCCACAGCATCGACATGCTGCAGTGGGCAATGGAAGACACTACCCCTCTGCGTGTTACCGGCAGCGGAGGGCGCCAAAAGAGAACAGACAAGAAATTCGGCAACGTGTACGACCATTTCGCCCTGACGTATGAATATGACGACGGCGTGAAAGCCTACTTTTCCTGCCGCCAGCAAAACAACACCGCGCCCTCATATGCCGTGGAGTTGGTGGGAAGCGAAGGCAGATGCCTGGTGGACTGCCGCACGAGTGTCCATGAAATAACGGGCAAAACCCCATGGAAATATGACAACGAAACCAAGTTCATGGATGAATACGCCTACAAGAAATCGCAGTCGAGAAGCATGTACCAACAGGAACATGACGAACTGTTCGCCTCCATCAGGGCAGGCCGTTGAACGACGGGGAGTGGATGACCCGCTCCAATTTGGTAGCACTAGCCGGACGAATGGCCGGATACACCGGTCAGACAATCACCTTAGACCAAGCACTTACTTCGGAAGAGGTGCTGTTCCCCGAACATATCTCGTGGGATACCAGGTATGACGTTGATATTGCTGTTCCAGGCATTACACCTTTTAAATGATGATCAAAATGGATAAAAGAGAATTTATCAAATCAGCGGCAATCGCGGCGGGAGCCGCCGCATCATGAAGCTGCACATCAAGGAGTTCAGCCGCGAAAAGATGAATTTCAAAGGATTGTGGGAAGGCTTTAAGGTGGAGCTACTCGAAGGCGACAACAACTGGCCGGGGGTGATGAAGGCGGTGCGCGACGTGAACCACACGGGTGGATAGCTGAGGACCGAAGTGGATGGAGGGGACAGGAACCATCTGAAGAAAATATCCATGCAAATGGACCGGACTATTGCGTATTTATAAATAAAAACGAGACAGATGAAAAGAACAATTTTACTTACATGCTTTTTCCTGACTTCGTCACTTTTTATCTTTTGTTTTTCAATTCTTTGATTTTTAGCTTACTAAATTTTCGTTTAGCCTGTTTTGGGTGAATCGGCTATTTTTATTACTTTCGATTCATGTTTATACGAAAACGAAAGAATAAATCGGGAACCACTTCTGTCGTTGTTGTCGATAAAAGCGGGGGTAAGTTCAAAGAATTAGTCACTATCGGTGTTAGTGAAAATCCCTTTGAAATAGCGCGATTATGCCAAAAAGGAAAAGCATGGATAAAATCTCACACTTGTTCACCGGAGCTCGACTTGTTCGAAGAACGTGAGCAAACGGAACGCCTTCTGAACAATATCGAACAACTCCTGATTAACGGGACGGAACTCTTGTTGGGCAATATATTTGACCGTATCGGTTTTAATTCGATAGATGACCCTGTATTCAGGCATTTGGTTCTTTCACGCTTGAGTTTTCCCTCCAGCAAGCGGGCAACGGTGGAATATCTGAAGGACTATTATGATGAAGATATTGATTTGTCCAACATATACCGTTATATGGACAAATTATATAATACCCATAAAGGAGAGGTTCAACGGATAAGCACCGATCATACAAAGCACATTTTAGGAGGCGTTATCGGGATTGTCTTTTATGATGTCACTACCATATATTTTGAAACAGATCATGGAGATGACTTGCGCAAGACGGGGTTTTCTAAAGAAGGAAAACATCAAAACCCGCAGATTGTATTAGGCCTGTTAGTGAGTTTAGGCGGCTATCCGTTAACGTATGAAATATTTGAAGGGAATAAGTTCGAAGGGCATACCATGCTTAAAGTGGTGAAAGATTTTACCGGGAAACATGATATATCGGATGCTATTGTAGTTGCGGACTCCGGGTTAATGACCCATGCAAATATAGAAGCCTTGCAAGAGGGCGGCTATCAATATATTATCGGGGGGAAAATAAAAAATGAATCCAACAGGGTCAAGGACTGGGTTCTTTCCCTTAACCTGGAAGACAGGGAATTTTCTGAATACTCCAAAGCGGAAGGCGTACGCCTGATTGTCGGCTACAGTCAAAAAAGAGCGGACAAGGACAAATACAATAGGGAAAAAGGCATCCGCAGGTTGGAAAAATTACACCGTTCTAAAAAGCTGACCAAGTCAAGCATCAACAAACGGGGTTATAATAAATACTTGAAAATGGAGGGGGAAGTCCGGGTTTCCATAGACTACGAATTGTTTGAACAAGACTCCCGTTGGGATGGACTAAAAGGATACATCACCAATACAAGGCTTCCGGCAAAAGAAGTATATGCCAATTATTCGCATTTATGGATGATTGAAAATGCTTTTCGTATTGCCAAGTCAAAACTGGAAATACGTCCCATCTTCCATTTTACAAGCAGAAGGATAGAGGCACATATCTGCATTTGTTTTGCAGCCTATAAAGTTTACAAAGAACTGGAAAGGCTTCTTTATGAAATGGGGAGCGATGTTACTCCAGATAAAGCTATTTACATTGCCGGAACTATTACTACAATAGTTATCAAACTCCCCAACACGAACGAGACGATAAAAAGGGTACTCCTTTTAACAGACAAGCAGAAAAAGTTGGCTAAACTTTTTGAAGATGCTTTTTAGGGTGAATCGTTGACGAAGTCAGGTGAAGAAAATATCCATGCAAATGGACCGGACTATTGCGTATTTATAAATAAAAACGAGACAGATGAAAAGAACAATTTTACTTACATGCTTTTTACTTGCGCTTGTATCGGTAAAAGCACAAAATGATCAACTATCGAATTCTCAACCGGAGCAAAACAAAACCCCCATTATGGGTTGGTCTAGTTGGAATCACTTTTGGATCGATATCGATGAGAAGATGATAAGGGAACAGGTCGATGTTATGGTTCGTTCGGGGATGAAAGACGCAGGGTATCAATTTATCAATATCGATGACGGATACTTCGGCGGCCGGGATGCTTCGGGCAGGTTGCTTGCCCATCCCCGGAAATTTTCATCCGGCATGCGCGCCCTATCCGATTACATTCATTCCAAAGGATTGAAAGCGGGTATCTACTCCGATGCGGGAATAAGCACATGCGCTTCATTATGGAACGCGGACACCATCGGCAATGATGTCGGTTTGTATGGTCATGACGAACAAGACTTGGCCTTGATGCTGAAAGACTGGAATTACGACTTTATCAAAGTAGATTGGTGCGGGGCTGAGAAACTTCAACTGGATGAAGAAATACGGTATACACAATTAATCAATACCGCAAAAAAAATAAATCCCTATGTCATATTTAATATCTGCCGCTGGCAATTTCCGGGTAAATGGGCACCGGTCATTGCCGATTCATGGCGCATATCGGGAGATATCAGGCCTACTTTCGAATCTATCCTCAACATCATCGACCTGAATGCCGATCTATGGCAATATTGCTCCCCAGGGCATTTTAACGACATGGATATGCTGCAAGTAGGACGGGGTATGACTTACGAAGAGGATAAAGCTCATTTTTCTATGTGGTGCATGATGAATTCTCATCTTTTAGCAGGGAATGATCTAAGAAATATGACTTCTGAAACCGTTGAAATTCTCACCAATAAGGAAATCATTGCCCTTAATCAGGATCCTCTTTGCTATCAAGCGCGGAGATTGATAGACCACGGAGATCAGGAAGTTTGGGCAAAACCCCTTGTATATACCGGAAGTGGGGAGGTGGCAGTGGCCTTATTAAACCGGTCGGCGGAAGAGTGCGAGATTTCCTTCCCCTTGGATTCGGTAAGCATAGACGCCGCGAAAAGATATACCTACAGGAATTTATGGAATAAAAAGAATTATCCGGTTGAAACAGCCTCCGCACTCTCATTTAAAGTGCCGGCACATGGAGTGATTGTCTTAAAGATTCAAGGTTCGTCTATCCCTTTTAACGTATTTCAAAAAGCTCTGAAAGATTCCAAGGAATAAAAAACCAATATCGCACCGGCTCTTTAGTCGTTTTTGAGATCGTCCATACGGAAATATCCTGTATGGACGTTTTATTTTGGGCACGGACTTTTAGAATAAGTCGGTATGTGTACCGGTACTTAAAAATAAAAGAGTGAGTTTTGTGTCATTTTGATCCCACACGAGGAGCTAGTCCGGCTTTATATGGCATTGGTGCAAACCGGCATATTTACCTGAAAGTATATGTGTTTTGTATTGTGCGGGCAATATACCGGCGTTTTGTAATATACAATGGCTTTTTCCAATAAAGAAATGTCGTATCCACGCTTTATTATGCGCTTGACATCTTTCTTAAATCTATTTGAGTATGTAATCTGATACATGTTCTATAATGAACATTGCCGGATCAAATCATTTGCATTTTTTGCAGAATAAATGCGGCCATGTTCTACATCTTCAAGCGCTTCGTCCAAACCGGTTTTTTGTTCAAACAAACCTAAAGACAAAATATCATCTATTGCCTTTTTGGCTTTTGGATTACGTGCATCGTATTTTAAAGTGATAATTGCCATATTGTTTTATAATTATAAAATTAGCACTCTCTACGAATATTATGTTGCAAAGTAAAATCTTTTTGTTTAATCTCAATGTCTTTTTTACTTTTTTGATAGACTACAACAATTTCGGAGAACGAAATCCGTTTATTTCACGAACCCGAATAAAAGTAGTACTTTTGTATCGCTTTCGGGTATATGGAATTCGGTAACCTGTCTGCCGATAGACAAACAAACCAAAGCTGTACCCGCAACCGTATGTTCCAATAAAAAGGTTATCCGACGCAGAGAATGTGAACGTCACTGTTCCGCCGTCGCGGAATGGGAAGACAACGGATAATCGGAACGAGCCGGAAGACCTGCCCGAAAGCATCAGCCATCCAAGCTTTCGGGATAAAAGCAGCGTTGAAAGGCTTTCCGGCATCCGGTTTATTTGCACTGGGAACTTTTCGGCACACTCCCCTCGAAAGTTTATGGTTTAAACAATTTGAATACGTTTAACTGTAAATTTTTCAAACAACAATGAACAAAATAGTCTTTTTGCTGATATTTTGCCTCGTGTTGTTCCATGCCGGGGCGCAAACTTTTCCTCAGCAGGAAAATACACACCGTCTCATGAGTTACAATATCCATCACGGTGAAGGAATGGATGGAAAAATAGATATTGAACGGATAGGCAAATTGATCATTGACACCCATCCGGAAGTAGTGGGATTGCAGGAAGTAGATAGCGTAGCAGACAGAAGCGGGAATATCGATATCTTGCAAATACTTTCGGAACAGACGGATATGCACGCCACATTCGGTTATTCTATCCTACACGACGGCGGTAAGTACGGTAATGGTATACTTACCCGGGAAAAGCCGATCGGGGTAAGAAAGATCACTCTGCCCGGTGTCCGGGAAGCCCGCTCTGCACTAATCGTTGAACTCGACAAGTATGTGGTGGTCAACACCCACTTGTCGCTCAACAACGAAGAGAGGCTCCAATCGGTAAAGATCATTACTGACGCTGTAAGCATCTACGACAAACCGGTATTTCTGATGGGTGACCTGAACACGCCTCCTGATTCCGCCCCCATTGAGTTTCTGAAAGAGAAATGGCAGGTTATTTCCGATCCTCACAAACCGACATCACCTTCCGTTAATCCGCGCTTAACCATCGATTATATATTGGGATACACTGCTAAAGACGAGACCTATACTACATATAGGGCAGAAGTGATGGATAAGCAGATAGAGTCAGACCACAGACCCATATTTGCAGATATCCGCCTGAAAACGAAAGCATCGGAAGTAATGCGTACCATACCCTATCTACAAAATCCCGGTAGCAATGAAATGACGGTGATGTGGCTGACCAATGTGCCGGCACGAAGCTGGGTCGAATATGGCACCGATTCCATCAACATGAAGCGGGCGCGAACGTTCATTGAAGGAGAGATGGTGGCGAACAACAAGATCAATCGCATACACCTTACCGGATTGCAACCCGGCACACGATATTATTATCGTGTCCTTTCACAGGAGATCACTCTCTATTCCAGCTACCGTAAGACTTTCGGAGACACAATCAGATCGGAAATCAAATCATTTACCACTTGGAGTGATAATATAAAAGACTTCCGGGTCATCGTATATAACGATATCCATAGCAATATGACGATGTTCAATAAACTTCACTCTTTGGTAGAGGATAAGCCTTATGACCTGGTCATCTTTAACGGAGATTGCTTCGATGATGTAGAGAAGGAGAGCGATATTCTGGACAGATTGCTTACCTATACGCGACGGATTCGTAGCGATGAAGTTCCCTCCATCTTTATCAGGGGGAACCACGAAACACGCGGAGCTTACTCTCTTCTTCTGTGGGACTATCTGGGAAGAATGGGCGGTCGTTCATACAGTGCTTTTTCAATGGGAAATACACGCTTCGTTCTCCTCGACTGCGGGGAAGATAAGCCCGACGACCATCCGGTATATTACGACATGAATGATTTCACCCAACACCGGATCGATCAAGCTGAATTTCTGAAAGAGGAACTGCAAACAAAAGAATTTATAGAAGCAAACAAACGGATTCTGATTCATCATATCCCTATTTTCGGCGTCGAACCCGGGAGCTTTTCGCCTTGTTCCGACCTATGGGTGCCGGTGCTGAAGAATGCACCGTTCAACGTCTCCCTCAACGGCCATACACATGATTACAGGCTTATAGAAAAAGGAGAAGAAGGGAACAACTTCCCCGTCATCATCGGCGGAGGTAACGAAAACCAGAATGGTACGGTAACGGTACTCGAAAAGAATGGAGACAGGCTGCACGTTGAAGTGATCAATACGGCAGGCCTGAAATTATTGGAAAGGGAGCTCTAAATAAAAATCAAGTATATTTTTTCTATTCGCACTTATCATTTATGACAGGTTTTCGGGCTAAGGCTTGCGGAAAAATCCGGCATAGGATATATACTGTATAAATCATATATCATCCGAAGATGGAGAATTTCCGGCAAACAAGTTCAGGAACAAATGAAACCCGTTTTATTTCCTTAAGCAAAATAAAAGCCGTACTTTTGTATCGCTTTCGGGTATATGGAATTCGGTAACCTGTCTGCCGATAGACAAACAAGCCGAAGCTGTACCCGCAGCCGTATGTTCCAATAAAAAGGTTATCCGACGCAGAGAATGTGAACGTCACTGTTCCGCCATCGCGGAATGGGAAGACAACGGATAATCGGAACGAGCCGGAAGACCTGCCCGAAAGCATCAGCCATCCAAGCTTTCGGGATAAAAGCAGCGTTGAAAGGCTTTCCGGCATCCGGTTTATTTGCACTGGGAACTTTTCGGCACACTCCCCTCGAAAGTTTATGGTTTAAACAATTTGAATACGTTTAACTGTAAATTTTTCAAACAACAATGAACAAAAGATTCCTTTCGGCCCTTATGGCCTTAATATGTACGGCTTCTCTCCTGCACGCGCAGGAATACAGCGACGAAACGCAGAATCTCGACGAAGTGGTCGTCACCGCCACCCGCATGGGATTGCCGTTAAAAAACATTCCGCAGAAGGTGGAGATCATCGACAGCAAAAAAATCGCGACGATCCCCGCCGACAACGCAGCCGACTTACTGAAAAAAGCGACAAATATAGACATCGTCCAATATCCCGGAGCATTGGGTACCGTGGGGATGCGTGGATTCAGCCCTTCGGCACATTCTCGCAGCTATACCATTTTAATGATTGACGGATTACCTTCCGGAACCAGTAACCTGACGACGCTCCCGACATCCATCATCGATCGCATCGAAGTGGTCAAAGGCCCTTATTCGGTATTATATGGAACAGATGCGATGGGTGGCGTCATCAATATTATCACCAAAAAAGCTACGTTAAATAAAGAAGGACAAGTAACCATAAAGGGAGGCAGCTTCGGAACCACAAACTTCGATGCAAACGCCTCCGGAATGTTATCGGACAAACTCGGTATCGTTGCCGGTTTTTCGAACCAAATGCAACAAAAAGATTTTCGTATAGGAGGAAACAACTTACTAAAAATGAACAAAACGGAAAAGTTGATTTTGAGTGAAAAATCATACGGCGACATTTACCCCAACACGACGTATCAAATGTCGCAACTCTTCGGAAAACTGAATTACGCGATCAACGACCAATGGAACGCTTCCGTATCGTCTTTCTATAATATGGCTTATGATGTAAAAAGTCCGGGAAATTATTTTACACAGTCTGCAACTAAAAAAGATATCAACCGACTGAATGTTTTCGGGGAATTGGCTTTCACGCCTAATGAAAAAAACCGGTTGACGATTTCACCGTATTACTCGAACGAAAAAAATTCGAATTACGATAATGCGGAAAATGACAAATCCAATTTCATTTCCTTCAAAGACAATGTCAGCGAATACGGCGTCCGGACAAATTATACGCACGATTTCGGCCCAGCCAGACTTCTTACGGGAATCGACTACGACGTATTGGATTACAAGTCGGACAGGCAATCAAAAAAAGGAACTGAAGCATCTCCCTATAAACCCGACAACCGCAATCAACGCTTTTCGGCTTTTGCCCAAATCAATTACAACATTGAGAATCTTTCCATCAATGCGGGGGCGAGAGCTAATTATATTACCTATGAAATATTCAAGCATGACAGCTTAAAAACCAACGGGTCGTCCGATAACTATTTCTATTTTAACCCCTCTTTAGGATTGAAGTATAATCTTCCCCGAGGGTTCAATGTGCATGCAAGTGTCGGGACAGCATTCAGCATTCCGGATGCATTTGCCACTTCCGGTTTTTATGAAGTAAATACAATTGTAAGCGGGTACCCTTTCAAAAGGGCTTATCAGGGGAATGCCGACTTAAAGCCGGAAACATCTGTTACCTACGAAGGCGGTATCGGATATACGCAAGGAGCACTCTATTTCGATCTCACTTATTTCAATACGGATCACAAAAATAAAATTGTTGAAAAGACTGTAAACGACACAACATTCTATAACAATGCAGAGTCGGCCAATATGAGCGGCGTGGAACTGCTCGCATCCGTCAATATCGCTCGACTTGCCGGATACTCGACCAAATTGGAAGTTTACGGCGGATGGACCTACATGCTTAACTATACGTTCGTCGAAAAAGAAACAAAAAAGAAAAAAGATCTTTTGCTGGTCAATAGAGCAAATGCTAATTTCGGGATCTATTACGAAAATAACGACGGATTTTCAACCCGTCTGCATGCTCGCTATAAAGGTAGCCGGTTGGAGGAAAATAAAATTTCGACCAAAGCCAGAGAAATAACAGAAGATAGTTATTATGCAAAAGGGGGATATGAGAAAGGTAACAAAGTATTAGGGTTGCCCGATCATCTGATTTTCGACTATTCGGCTTATTACAACGTAACGCCTCAGGCGCGCGTAGGCATCTCCATCGCCAACTTGTTCGATGAAAACTACACCGAAAAAGACGGCTACAATATGCCGGGACGCAGCATCATGGGTTCTTTTACGTATTCATTTTAATAAAAATATTCGACAATGAAACAGAAATTATCAACGCTCTTTTTGGTCAGCGCTTTCGCCATGAGTCTGCAAGCGCAGAAAGTGACGGTGGAAATCGATTACGGCGGAAACAAGCCCGCCGAAACGCACCAAACGGACTGGTACGAGGGTATGACGGCGCAAACGGCCTTGCAGCATTTCGCAACCATCGAAACGTATCCCGTTAAAAACTATATCTTCATCACGACGATCAACGGCATCAAAAACGACCGGGGCGTGAAGGCTTGGTATTATACCGTAAACGGCGAAAGCACCGGCAAACTGGCGTTCCGCTACAATTTGCAGCCGGGCGATACTCTGCGGTGGATCTATAAAAAGGACGTTTGTTCGAAACCTCAGAAGAAGCAATGACCCGCGAAATCATTTTCGTAACGGGCGGACAACGTTCGGGAAAAAGCCGGTATGCACAGGATTTGGCGGAATCGCTATCCGCCGATCCGGTCTATCTGGCTACCGCGCGCCGCTGGGACATGGATTTCGAAAAGCGTATCCGCCGCCATCAGGCCGACCGGGGCGACACATGGCAAACGATAGAGGAAGAGAATCATTTGAGTCGTCTCGACTTGTCGGGACGTACGGTTCTACTCGATTGCATTACCCTTTGGCTAACGAATATCTTTCACGATAACGGGTACGATACGGATGCATCGTTGCAGGAAGCGAAAGCCGAATGGGACCGCTTCATCCGGCAGGATTTCCGGTTGATCGTCGTCAGCAACGAAATAGGCATGTGCCTGCATGCTCCCGACGAAGCATCACGCCATTTCACCGATTTGCAGGGATGGATGAACCAATATATCGCCGCTTCGGCCGATAAGGTGTTTGTCATGATTTCGGGATTGCCGCTGCAATTAAAATGAGGGAAAAATACGAAATACGAAATACAAATTACGAATTACAAATTGCGAATTACAAATTACAAATTGACGGCTGACGACGGATTATGAATCGCGGAAGGCCAATAATTCAAAAAAATATGAATTTCGAACAAGCATTACAACACAAGATCGACAGCCGGACGAAACCGATCGGCTCGCTCGGCAAACTCGAGGACATCGCCTTTAAAATAGGGACCGTACAACGGTCGCTTACGCCGGAGTTGCACAAACCCACGATTTTGGTCTTCGCCGCCGATCACGGCATCGCCGATGAAGGCGTAAGCGCCAGCCCTAAGGAGGTCACCTATCAAATGGTGATGAATTTCGTCCACGGCGGAGCCGGAATCAACGTTTTCTCCCGGCAACACGGCATCGCGCTGAAAGTCATCGATGCGGGCGTCGATTACGACTTCCCGGAGGGCCTGGGTATCATCAACGCCAAAATAGCCCGCGGCACACACAATATGCTGCACGAGCCGGCCATGAGCACGGAAACCTGCCGCAAGGCAATGGACAAGGGCGCCGAATTCGTGCGCAAGGAACACGAAAACGGATGCAACGTCATCGGATTCGGAGAGATGGGCATCGCCAACACCTCACCGGCATCGCTTTTACTGCACAAGTTCGCGGGCACGCCCATCGAAGAATGCGTGGGCAAAGGTTCGGGACTTGATGAAGCGGGCGTCCGCCATAAATATGAAATACTGAAACGGATCGCCGCGAAATATACGCCCGTCACGCCGCTCGAAACGCTCGCCACCTTCGGCGGCCTCGAAATAGCCATGATGTGCGGCGCCGTGCTCGAAGCCAAACGGCTAAACATGATCATCCTCGCCGACGGATTCATCGCCACCTCGGCATTCCTGGCGGCTTACGAAATGCAACCCGACATCCTCGACAATACGCTTTTCAGCCATTCATCGGACGAAAGAGGCCACAAGCAGATGCTCGATTACCTGCACGGCGATCCCATCCTGCACCTGAACTTACGCCTGGGAGAAGGCACCGGCGTAGCGCTGGCCTACCCCATCATCCGCTCGGCGTTGATCTTCCTCAACGAAATGTCGAGCTTCGAAGAAGCCGCCGTGTACGACATGGAAAAGAAGAACCGTCCGCAAGCATGAAACAGCAACTGAACCTCTTCTTCCACGCACTGATGTTCTACAGCCGCATTCCGGCGGGAAAGATCGATTATTCGGAGGAAAACCTCACGAAAGCGTTCCGGTACTTTCCCGTGGTCGGCATCCTCGTGGGCGCCATCGGAGGAGGAGTGTTCCTGTTGTTCCGCCTGATTTTCCCCGACGCCGTCGGCATAGCCGCCGCGCTGGCTGCGATGACCCTGGCTACGGGCGCCATCCACGAAGACGGTTTCAGCGATTTTTTCGACGGCTTCGGCGGCGGACAAACCAAAGAGCGTATCCTCGCCATCATGAAAGACAGCACCGTAGGCGCGTACGGCGTAACCGCCATCGTGCTGCTGTTTCTGATAAAATTCTCGATCCTTTCGGCCATTTCCCCCGCAAGCATGCTTCCCGCCTTGATCGCGGCGCATGCATCGAGCCGGGTGATGCCCGTCGTGCTGATCAACACCTCGCAATACGCCCGCAAGGAAAACAGCAAGGCGATGCACACGCGCCATCGCACCGACGGGGTAACCTTTTCGCTGGCGCTCGTTTTCGGCGCTTTGCCACTCCTTTTGATCCCGTGGCAAACGGCCGTAATACTGATTCCCGCGTACGCCCTCATTTGGTTCTTGCTGAAACGATATACCGAACGTAAGATCGGCGGATTCACCGGCGACGTGCTGGGCGCGATGCAGCAGTTCTCGGAACTGGCATTTTATCTCGTATTCGTCGGCATTCAATCCGTCACGCTATGAAACTCTATGTGGTCCGACATACACGTGTGGATGTCCCTAAAGGCATCTGTTACGGCCAAACCGACGTACCGCTCGCCGATACGTTCGCCGAAGAAGCGCGAACCATTGTACAGCAACTACAAAACATTCCGTTTACCCATGTATTCAGCAGTCCGCTGAGCCGTTGCATGCGATTGGCGAAAGAGATTTCCCCGAATGTGACAAAAGATATCCGCCTGCAAGAGTTAAACTTCGGACAATGGGAAGGTTGCCCGTGGTCGGCTATTTACGAGACGGAAGCGGGAAAACGATGGTTTGCCGATTACGTGAACACACGCTGTCCCGGAGGAGAATCGTATCGCGATATGCTGGCTCGGGCGGAAAGTTTTCTGGCTGAGATTCCCTCTAACGCGCAAGAAGTGCTGCTCGTCACGCACGCGGGAATCGTCCGGACATTCGCCACACTGCTGGAAAAAAATCCTCCGGAGGAAGCGTTCAACCGAACCGTCGGCTACGGACAAATAACGACTTTTTTAAGAACGAAGCAAGCCCGTTAGACGGTACCACGCAGGCTCATCATAATGAATGTTAAAGACGGAGGAATACCACTTGACCTTCTCAAAATATTTTCGTATCTTGCCGCATTTGCATAACAATAAGATACTATAATGCGCTCAATAATACACATCGGAATAGATGCCGGCTCCACGACTATTAAAGGAGTGGTGACGGACGAAAAAAATAAATTGCTTTACAAGGATTACCGGCGACATTTTGCCGATATAACCGGCAATTTGCAAAAAATGCTTTGCGAAATAATGGAAAAAACCGGCGATTGTATGGCCGAACTCTGCATTACCGGATCGGCGGGAATGGGCATTGCGGAGCGTTACGGCATTCCATTCGTACAGGAAGTGGTGGCATCATGCGAAGTAATACGCCAATGTCACCCCGAAATAAAAACGCTGGTTGACATTGGCGGCGAAGACTCCAAAATGATCTTTTTCAGGGAAGGAAAGTCCCCCGATATACGCATGAACGGGAGTTGCGCGGGCGGTACAGGTTCTCCTGACTTCGACAATGCGACACCCTAACCGATTTTCCAGAAATCAGGGTCGAACAATCGGGCGATAGACTTGTGCCGAGCTGTCAGCAGCATGGTTTTGGTAAGCGTTTCGCCACTGAGTGGCAACCTGATTTTCAAGGTAGTAATTGTTTTGGAAATATTCAAAACTTTATCCACACTCAAGCCTATATTGTTGTTTTTCAATATTCGTTCCAATTCCTTATAAACCTTGTATGCCACGAAACAGAGGCAAACATGCGCCTCTATCCGTTCATGGGTAAAGTGAAACATTGGTCGTAACTCAATTTTGCCCTTAGTTACCCTAAACGCGTTTTCAACCTGCCACAGCCCGCTGTATTGCTCGTAAACTTCTTTTGCAGGCAGGTCTGTGTTGGTGATGTAACCTTTCAAACCGTCCCATTTCTCGTCTTCGATGATTTTCTCTTGATTGATTGAAACTTTTACATTATCAGATATTTCCAAAAACTTGTTATAACCGCGCTTGTTGATGTTTTCTTTGGTAAGCTGTCCGCTTTTACAGGCTGATTTCAAGCGTTTTATTCCCTTTTCGCGGTTATATTTATCTTTCTTTGCCCGTTTGTCGGTATAACCCACAACCAAGCGTGATTGGGCCAACTTGACAAGTTCATGAAATAGTCCGTCCTGCTTTTTCAACGATAAAATCCATTGCTTGATTTCTTCGTTTTCATTCTTTATCCTTGCCCCGATAATGTATTTGTAGCCGCCTGATTCTAAAAGAGAGATATTGCTTTTATTCATCAATCCCGAATCGGCTACAACCACAAAATCTTCCAAATCGAAGCGTTTCACAAAATCTTCTACGATTGGAATCATTGTTCGTCCTTCGTATTGAGAACCATTGAAAATCGAGTAACTCAACGGATAGCCGCCTTTACTGACCAACAAACCTAAAACAATCTGCGGTTGGGCGTGTTTACCGTCTTTGGAAAAGCCCCTTTCCCGCAAGTCGTCGCTCTCATCCGTTTCAAAATAGAGCGTGGTTACGTCGTAAAACACAAGCCCAATGGCACCTCCTAAAATCTTTTTAGTGTGCGCTACACTGATTCTTTGCACCTTATCCTGCTGTGTGTTGTATAATTTGTCAAGATACCTGTAAATCTTGTGCAATTCAATATCTTCGTCAAAATAAGACTGAAGATAATCAACCGTACCTGCCTTACTTGAAGGCTGACACAGTCGTGCTATAACCAAATGCTTCAATATCTCATCATCTATGGAGTCAAAACCAATAAGTTTGAAAACCTGATTCAGTATCAGTTGAGTTCCATTAAGCAAGATGTTTTCAATATTACTCAAAAGATGTTCGGTAACTTGTTTTTCCTCTTCTTTTCGTTGCGCTTCCCGGAACATATCACGCACGCCAACTTGCTTGGAAATCCATTTTTTGCCCGATTGATAAAACATCTCAATTTCTTTTTCATCAGAACTGGTACCGATTGTTTTCAAATAACGGATTTTGCCGGTGCTTTTATCAACGATAACAACACTGGTACTGCCCGACCTGTTTCGTTTTTTGCGTACATACATACCGCAAAATTAGGACTTTTCTTGCTTGCGACACCCATTTTGGTGTCGCAAAATACGCAAATATATAAATATGAGATGGTTATAAAAAGAGAGTTTTAAAAGTGTCGAAGTCAGGAAAAAACCGGCGATTGTATGGCCGAACTCTGCATTACCGGATCGGCGGGAATGGGCATTGCGGAGCGTTACGGCATTCCATTCGTACAGGAAGTGGTGGCATCATGCGAAGTAATACGCCAATGTCACCCCGAAATAAAAACGCTGGTTGACATTGGCGGCGAAGACTCCAAAATGATCTTTTTCAGGGAAGGAAAGTCCCCCGATATACGCATGAACGGGAGTTGCGCGGGCGGTACAGGTTCTTTTATAGACCAAATGGTCGCTATTCTGAATGTAGATATGAACGAATTCAGCCGGTTGGCCGGAAAGGCCGAAACCATATATCCTATAGCCTCGCGTTGCGGGGTATTCTCTAAAACCGATGTCCAAAACCTCCTTGCCCGCAATGTCGCCAAGGCTGATATCGCCGCTTCTGTTTTTCATGCGGTCAGCATGCAGGTCGTCGCTTCCCTGTCAAGAGGATATAACATAGAACCGAAGCTCTTTTTATGCGGCGGCCCGTTTACCTTTATTCCTTCCCTTCGAAAGGCATTTATGGAGGAAGTATCGCTTACCCCTGAAGATATCGTGGTATCTGAAAACTCCGAAGTGGTTCCCGCCTGGGGAGCTGCTCTCGTGGCAAACAAACAAGCCAACGCAAAATCCGTCTCGGAATATCTTTCCCTTTTCAAAGAAACGGAACACGCCGCTCCCGCCGTTTACAGTCTTCATTTTCTAAAACCTCTTTTTACAGATAAAGCAGAGTGGGACGAATGGAAGAAATCGAAAGAAAAATTCAAACTGCCCCGCATCGACTTGCGCAGGCTGAAAACAGCGAACTGCTTTATCGGCATCGACAGCGGCTCGACCACGACCAAAATCGTCGCAATCGACGAAAAAGGAAATATCTTTTTCAACTATTATGCAAAAAACGAGGGTCTCTCGCTGCAAGCCGCCGAGACAGGCCTGAAAAAGCTCTTGAATGAAACAGACGAGGCGGGATTAAAGATGAAGGTATTGGGCAGTTGCGTAACCGGATACGGTGAAGACCTCGTTAAAAACGCTTTCAATCTCGATACGGGAATTGTAGAAACCATCGCCCACTATATCGGTTCTTACCATTTTAATAAAGAGGTGTCGTTTATTCTCGATATAGGGGGCCAGGACATGAAAGCCGCTTATATCGAGAACGGGATTATCAAGCGGATAGAGATCAACGAAGCCTGCTCCTCCGGCTGCGGTTCATTTATCGAAACATTTGCCAAGTCGCTCAATTACTCCGTTCCCGATTTTGCCGCCATAGCCCTTCAATCCAAGCATCCATGCGATTTAGGCACGCGCTGCACCGTGTTTATGAATTCAAAAGTAAAGCAGGCGCAACGTGAAGGCGCGGCCGTGACCGATATTTCGGCCGGCCTGGGGTATTCGGTTGTCAAAAACTGCCTGATCAAAGTGTTGAAGATAAAAGACAAAAAAGAACTCGGCGACCATATCATGGTGCAAGGCGGTACTTTCCGCAACCCTGCGATCATACGGGCATTGGAGAATGAACTCGGCAAAGAGGTGATGGTGACCGACTATCCTGAATTGATGGGGGCTTACGGCGCCGCGCTCGATGCCCGCCGCAAGTTTCAAAACGGACAGACGATGCCGGTAAGTCTCGCCGAAATGTCGCATCCGCAAAAACACGCTTGCCGGAAATTAATTTGCCAAGGGTGCGAAAACAATTGTACGGTCAACCGGTTCACCTTCGAAAACGGGAACCGGTTTCATTCAGGGAACAAATGTGAAAAAATTTTCAGCAGCAAGGGAGGCAAACTCGCTAAGGGCGTCAATATGCAGGAAGAGAAATATGATAGACTCTTCCATCGCTCCGACTTGAAAGAAGCCGGGTTGACACTCGGCATCCCCCGCGTGTTGGGAATGTTTGAAAATTATCCTTTCTGGCATACCCTTTTTAAAAGATGTGGAATAAATGCAGTCTTATCGGACAAATCCACGATGAAGTTATACGAAAAAGGGATCGGTACGGTGATGGCCGACAATATCTGCTTCCCTGCAAAACTCGTTCATGGACACATTTATAATTTGGCTGAAAAAAATATCGACCGCATCTTCATGCCCTATGTAGTATATGAACACAAGGAAGACAAAAATACGATTAACAGCTTCAATTGCCCTATCGTTACGGGCTATTCCGACGTCATAAAGAGCGCTGTCAATCCCGAGGCGAAATTCGGTATCCCGATAGATACGCCGACCTTCACTTTCGCGAACAAAAGATTGATGAAAAAAGCCTGTAAGGAATACCTTCGCCGTTTAATGCCCGGGATGAGCGCCGGCATCATCGACGAAGCTTTCGCGCAGGCGTTGGAGGTACAAAAAGAGTACGAGAGGACATTAACCTGCCGCGCACAGGAAATTGTCGATCGGGCGGTACGCGAAAAACGTTTGGTTATCCTCCTCGCCGGACGTCCTTATCACATCGATGCGCTCATACAGCACAAGATTGCCGATATGACTACCGGTTTCGGCGCGGATGTGATAACCGAAGATATCGTGCGCTACCGGGAAGCAGACCCGGAGCAAGTGCAAAGTGTCATGCAATGGGCTTACACCAACCGCATCATCAAGGCGGCGATGTGGGTGGCCGGCGAAGCTCCCCAAAATGTCCATTATGTGCAAATAACCTCTTTCGGATGCGGCCCTGACGCCTTTATCGTAAATGAGATAACCGACATCCTTCGACGAGCCGGAAAAAATGCCACTTTTCTTAAGGTGGACGACATTAATAATATCGGTTCGATGCGTTTGCGTATCCGTTCACTCATAGAGAGCCTGCGTTTTCGCAACGGGACGGAAGGCCGGCGCCAATCAATTTCCGTCCATACGCCTCCGTTTGAAAGAAAAGACCGTCAACGGACCATTCTGGCTCCGTGGTTCGGCGACTTTTACTCGCCGTTTATTCCCGCCGCCGGCGAATTGGCAGGTTACAAAATCGAGAACATGCCCCCCAGCGACCGCTTGTCGGTGGAGTACGGTTTAAAATATTCCAACAACGAAATATGTTATCCTGCAACACTTGTGGTGGGCGACCTGATGAAGGCGGTCGAAAGCGGAAAATACAATCGAAACGAAATTGCGCTCGGAATCACGCAGACCGGAGGCCAATGCCGTGCCACCAACTATGTGGCTCTCATCAAAAAAGCGCTTATTGCAGCCGGGTATGAAGATATTCCCGTCGTGACGATCTCCTCAAGCAGCAAGCTAAACAAGCAACCCGGGTTCAAACTCCGGATGGAAAAATATATCGATGTTATTTTTGTCTGTATGATTTACGCCGACTGCCTCTCGCAATTCTACCATTCAACCGCTCCCCGCGAATCGCAAAAAGGCGAAGCCGAAAAACTGAAAGGAAAATATATCGATCTGGGAATACAAACGCTTAGGGAAAACAACGCCAAAAATTTTTTCCGTCTTGCCGAAATGGCTTCGAATGAGTTTTCAGCCGTCAACAACCGGAAAGATATTCCCCAAATAGGCATCGTCGGCGAAATCTATGTAAAATACAACGATTTCGGCCATAAACATATCGTGAAATGGTTAATCGAACAGGGCGTTGAACCGGTGGTACCGCCGTTGAGCAAGTTTTTTATCGCGAACATAGCCAGCAACGTGGCCAGAGTGCAAGGAAATATAAAACCGCAGGTAATCCCCCGATTCACCCTCAATCTTCTGAAAGACATCGTGTACAAAATCATTCGGAAAATGGAATCCTGCATAACTAAATATCCCTACTATATCCCCTTTTCGAATGTTTTCGACGATGCAAAAAACGCTTCCAAAATAATCAACCTGAATGCCCAATTCGGAGAAGGATGGCGCATCGCGGCCGAGTTTGCCGAATTCGTCCGGCACAACATTAACAATGTAGTCAGCCTGCAACCATTCGGATGTATCGCCAACCACGTTATTTCCAAAGGAATTGAAAAACGGGCCCGAGAAGTATTTCCTTCCCTAAACCTCCTCTTTCTCGATTTCGACAGCGGAATGAGTGAAGTAAATATCTTTAACCGCCTCCATTTCATGATCGAAAATGCCCGAAAGGAGAAAAGAACCGAAACGGCTTACTACAGCCGATAGCGCTCCACGGATCATTGCCTCCGGCGATAATGCGATCGTTGATATCTTGAAATTATTTGCGCCCGTTTTGCCGGCGGTAGACACGTTTTTGCTACATTTGTTGTGAAAATTCAAACAACTGAATCATCCGCAATGAAAAAACTTCGTCCCATCATGTTTGTCGGTACCGGTTCCGATGTCGGTAAATCGGTGATCAACGCCGGCTTCTGCCGGGTGTTTTTGCAAGACGGCTACGCACCCGCGCCGTTCAAGGCGCAAAACATGTCGCTCAACAGCTTTGCCACGGCCGACAATCTCGAAATAGGCCGCGCACAGGCGGTGCAGGCCGACGCTTGCGGTATCGATTGCCGCATCGAGATGAATCCCATCCTGCTAAAACCCACCGGCAACCAAACCTCGCAGGTGGTGCTTAACGGCAAACCCGCCGGCAATAAGTCGGCGCGCGAATATTTCAACGAAACCGACCGCGACGCCCTCTTCCGCGAAGCGATGAAATCGTACGACACGCTGGCCGCTCTCTACAACCCCATCGTGATAGAAGGCGCCGGCAGCATTTCCGAACTCAACCTATGGGACAAAGACATTGTGAACATGCGCGTAGCCTTGCATACGCAGGCGGCAACATACCTTGTCGCCGACATCGACAAAGGCGGTGTGTTCGCCAGCGTATACGGCACCATCGCCTTGCTGCCTCCAGCCGAAAGGGATGCCATTAAAGGCATTATCATCAATAAATTCAGGGGCGACGTATCGCTGTTCGACGACGGACGCAAGAAACTGCACGAACTGACGGGTAAGCCGGTGGTGGGCATCGTCCCCTATTTTACCGATGTGTTTATCGAACAAGAAGACAGTGTGGCCGTCGAAAGCAAAGGCCGCACTTACCTCCCCGGCAACGTGAACATTGGCGTGGCGCTGCTGAAGCACTTGTCGAATTTTACCGATTTCGATATGCTCCAACGCACACCGGGCGTCAACCTCTATTACACCGACCGGCCGGAGGAGTTGGCGAAAGCCGATATCATCGTGCTTCCCGGCTCGAAAAATACGCTTTCGGATTTGAGAACGTTGCACGAAAAAGGGCTGGCACAGGCCATCACGACGCATCACCGAGCAGGAAAACCGCTCTACGGCATTTGCGGCGGCTATCAGATGATGGGCGCCGAGATGCGCGATCCCGACGGCGTGGAAGGCGACATCGCTTCGCTCCCCGGACTGGGAATCTTACCCGTCACCACCACCCTGGCCGGCGGGAAACAGACACGCCGCTGTTCATTTGTGTTTACCGACGGCGGGGCCGAAGGCGAAGGTTATGAAATCCATGCCGGCAGCACCCCTACCTCGCGTCCGCTTTGCCGCCTGAATACCGGCGAAGACGACGGCTATTATCTGAACGAAGCGACGTGGGGAACCTACCTGCACGGCATCTTCAACAATGCGAGCGTGATCAATCGTGTCTTGCGGCAAGTAAATACCGATGTGCACGCGGAGGCCGATTACCGGATGTTGAAAGAGGAAGGGTTCGACCGCCTGGCACAACTCATCCGCGACCATGTCGACGTCTCCTACATCTATAAAACATTAGAAAAATGATTGGCGGGCACGGAAACGATTTACAGGCGTATGAAGAGGCGATCAAGGGCGATTTCAGTTCGAATATCCCCTATCGAAACGCATCGAAGCGCATTGCCGCGCACCTTCGCAACACGCTTTCCTTGATAGACGATTATCCCGACCCGTATGCACGGCGACTGACGCAACTTATCGCGGCGCATCATGCCGTATCGCCGCTACAGATACTGGTAACCAACGGCTCGGCCGAAGCGTTTTACCTGCTGGCGCATCTTTTCGCCGGCCGGCGCAGCACCATCGCGTACCCGTCATTCGCCGAATATGAAGATGCTTGCCGTGTATATCAACACGCCTTGACCTTTATCGCGGTAGAAGAGGCCGGTCATACGCAGCAAATGCCCGATGGCGATGCGCTGTGGCTGGCAGTGCCGAACAATCCCACGGGTACGGTGCAAAGCCGCGATACCCTCGACCGCCTTTGCCGGGAAAATCCGCACACGGAGGTGATCGTCGACACGGCTTACGGCGAACTCTGTCCGCAATGCGAACCGCTCACCGGCCTGCACGAAAAACAGGCCAATTTCATTTCGGTACATTCGCTCACCAAAACGTTCGGCATACCGGGATTGCGCCTGGGATATGTCATTGCCCGCCGCGACACCATCAACGCACTTCGAGCATTGTCGGTACCCTGGGCCGTAAACGCATTGGCGCAGGAAGCTGGCAGCTATGTCATGCAACATTATCGCGACCTTCTGCCCGACAGCAACGCCTTGTGCCGTGAAGCGGCCCTATTCCGCGAACAACTGCGCACCGTACCTCATCTGACGGTGTACGACTCACCCTGCCACTTTTTCCTTGCGCGGCTCGAAACAAAGCATACGGCTGCGGAATTGAAAACGTTTCTTATCAATCGCTACGGACTCTTGATTCGCGACGCCGCCAACTTCCGGGGATTATCGCCGCAACACTTCCGCCTCTCGGTGCAGGAACCGGCTTTGAATGAAGCTCTAACCGACGGACTTAAAGAATTCATCATTCATCACTCATAACTCATCATTCATAACTCATCATTATTATGCCGGCCGATTTCCTCGCATCCCATTCCCCTTTCCTGTTACCGTTATTGGTCGGGCTATTGCTTGACGCGCTGATAGGGGACCCGCCGCATTGGCCGCACCCCATCCGCCTGTTCGGAAAGATGATCGCCTTCTGCGACCGGCGTTTCAACCACGGGGCGCACCGCCGCCGTAAAGGGACGCTGGTGGCGCTGGGATTGACGCTTACGGTGTTCGCCGTTTTAGCGTGTATGGAGTGGTTACTCACCGGCTATCCGGTTGCCGGAATCGTGGTCAACTCGATCCTGTTCTTTTACGCTATCAGCAACCGAAGCCTGATCAACGAGGCGATGAAAGTCGAACGGCTGGTGGTGCAAAAAGATATCGAAGCGGCGCGCCGGCAGTTGGGAATGATTGTCGGGCGCGACACATCGCAATTGACCTTCAAGCAAATCCGGGCGGCGACTCTCGAAACCCTGTCGGAGAACCTGAGCGACGGCGTCATCGCCCCCTTGTTTTTTTACGCCTTGGGCGGCATTCCGCTGATGATGGCTTACAAGATGGTGAACACGATGGATTCGATGATCGGGTATAAGAACGATCGTTATCGCGACTTCGGCCGCTTTGCCGCCCGCATCCTCGACGACGGAGCCAATTACATTCCCGCCCGCTTCACGGCCTGGCTGATGGTGCTCGTTCCGCCCTCGGCGAAAGGAATGCGGTTCATCCGCCGTTATGCGCGGCTGCATGCAAGTCCCAATGCCGGTTATCCCGAAGCCGCCCTCGCCGGGATATTGGATTGCCGGCTCGGCGGCCCGGCCGTTTATCACGGCAAACTCGCGGACAAAGCCTACATAGGCGAAAATGACCGCCCTCTCACCCACGCCGATACGCTGCGGGCGTGCCGCATCAATATACGGACGGTTGTCGTGACGGCAGTACTGGTAGCGGCAGGCTATACGGTTGTCTTCCTTCTTCTATAAAGATCAACGAAGACGACCTCGTCGGGAAACCGGATGAAAGAAAAACCGGCATACAGCTCGCGTCGGGAAACCCGACGAGATGAAAAGGACCCGGCTCACCCTTTCCGAATAATCAACCCGAAACGGTAAACATAAACAGCATAAAAACGTTTATTAAACAGCATATAATACAATTCAACAATGAAAACAACAAGGAAAAACAGAAATTTCATCACGCTTATTTTGGCGGTCATCACGCTATTATTACTTATTTTCATCCTTCTCTTTTATTTTTCACGCGAAGAGAAAGGGTCCGATGTCGCGCCCACGCAAAGCGAAGCCCTCGACATCCCGTTTAAAAAACAAGGCGAACTAGCCTTTATCGAACAACAAAACGGCGATACGCTAACACGGATCGACATCGAAGTGGCCGACGATGTGGACGCCCGAGCACGGGGACTCATGTACCGTCGCTCTATTCCCGAAAACGCAGGAATGCTTTTCATTCAAGAGGTGGAAGAGATTCAAAGTTTTTGGATGAAGAATACGTTTATTCCCCTCGATATTCTCTTTGTCGACACGAATAAACGCATCGTCACTATCCACACCCACACTGCCACTGAAAAAGAATGGAACTACGCGTCCACCGAGCCGGCCCTCTACGTAGTGGAAGTGAATGCGGGATTCAGTGAGCGCCACGGCATTGATACGGGCGACCGCATCGAATTCACCCTTCTGAAATAGAGGCGGTCACTCTACTCTTCCCCATTTCATTTCCTGCCCGTCGCCATCGAACTTTTTGCGTTTCGCCGTCAATCGTTCGATCGCGACGCGGTAAATATCGGTGTGTTTCAATCCCGGAGCGGCAGCGGCATCGAAATAGCGTATCTTATCAGGCGTATACTTCAGGCAAATAATACGTAACGCTTCCAGCCGCCCGGCGTCATCCTCCACACGGGCAATAGGCCCGAACACAACGGCCGACGCATATTCGGTGGTAAAGACTTTACTGCCGAAGTCCGAATAACGGTCTTCCGCGGCCAACATCGCTTCCAGTTCTTCCCTCGAAAACAAATCCGGCACCTTCACATCCGTTACAAACGTGAGGCAGACAACCGGGCAGCTTTCGAACAAATCGACTTTCGTTCCGGCTTTCGCCGAATGAAAATACAAATTATCGCCGTTCCTCACAATCGAGAGCGGCATGGCATAAGGCTCACCATTGTTAACTATTGACAATACCCCGAAAGGAGCATTATCGATCACCCGCAATCCAAAGTCACGGTTCATCTCACGATCTTTTCTTCTCATCCGTTTTCAATCTTCATCAATCTCCATCAATCTCCGTTCAATCTGCCATCAATCTTTAGTCAATCTCTGCCATCAACCTTCCTTATGAAAAAACATCGACGAAGCCTGTGCCGTGGGCATGACAATCAGATCATTAATATTCACGTGATCGGGGCGAGAGACCACAAACCAAACACATTCGGCGATATCTTCCGCCACTAAGCTTTCATACCCTTTGTACACCTCGGCCGCACGTGCTTTGTCGCCATCGAACCGCACGTCGGAAAACTCCGTCTCCACGGCGCCCGGGCAAATCTGCGTCACCTTAATGTGATAAGGAAGCAAGTCGATGCGCATTCCTTTGGTAAGGGCATCCACCGCATGTTTGGTGGCGCAATACACATTACCATTGGGATATACCTCTTTGCCGGCAATGGAACCGATATTGATGATATGCCCCTTACGGCGCGCAACCATTCCCGGCGAAATGTGGCGGGTCACATACAGCAATCCTTTTATATTCGTGTCAATCATCCGGTTCCAGTTTTCGATTCGCCCCTCCTGAATAGGATCCAGTCCGGCCGCCAATCCCGCATTATTCATCAACACATCTATCGTTTTCCATTCATCCGGAAGGTTTTCCAAGGCAGAGGCAACCTCTTCTTCCTTGCGCACGTCAAAACAAAGCGGCAATACCTGCGCGCCGAAGGTTTCCAATTTTTGCTGCAACGGCTGTAAGCGTTCTTCCCTTCGCCCGGTAACGATAAGATCAAACCCCTTTTTTGCCAACATAACGGAGGCCGCTTCGCCGATACCCGACGTAACGCCTGTCACTAAAGCTATTCTTTTCATAACTCACTTGCATTTATTTTATATGATAAAGCCAAAAATACACCAAATAAATTACTTTTTCTTCCTTTTATCAGTAAAAAAGCGTAATTTTACGCGCAAATCACAACCCGATTATTAGACTTATTATGGAAGAAGAACTCGTGACAGTCAAAACATTCAGTTTTCCGGCCGATGTTGCCGTCGTACAATCTTTTATGGAGATGAAACAAATTGAGACTTATATGAAAAATATGGTCTCGAACCGATTGGCTTACACTTTAGGCGATATCGAAATGCAAGTTAAATCGTCCGATTTCGAACGGGCCAAAGAGGCTTTGATCGAGGGCGGATTTGCTGCGCCCCAAGATTTTGAATAACTCTCCTTTTTGATATTCATTCTTCAAAAGCTTTTATTTTTGTATGATTCAACAAGTAAAAAAGACCGGCTCCAAAGCCTACAAATACATTCTGATAGGATTATTAATTCTTTTGGGAATTATTATTTTCAAATACGCCCGCCCCTATTTGAGCGGATTCTTAGGAGCCGCCACATTATACATCCTGCTGAAGGGACAAATGACGTATCTGACCGAAAAACGAAAACTCGGCAGAGGGTTGAGTGCCACGCTTATTTTATTGGAGGCGTTGATTTTTTTCCTCGTGCCTCTTACCGGAATAACGTTCCTGGTCATCGACACTATTTCGGGTGTCCATATCGATCCCGAAGCCTTACGCGTACAGATAAACGACTTTATTAACACGCTCGAAGACCGGCTGGGATTCGAGATTTTTACGCCCGCCAACCTTTCGGCGCTTCCGCGTGCCGGCTCGAACATCCTCCAAGCGCTGGGCACGAGCATTTATTCGTTTGTGATTAATATCGTCGTCATCCTTTTCGTTCTTTACTATATGTTATACAGTAAAGACCGTTTCGAAAAGGCCATCAAAGAGATCCTGCCGTTTAAAGAAGAAAACAAGCAGATACTGGCGGAAGAAACAAAGCTAATCATCCAGGCCAATGCCATCGGTATTCCCTTACTGGCTATCATTCAAGGGGTGTTCGCATATGTCGGATATTTATTTTTCGGCATCAACAACGCCCTGCTATACGGCGTGCTGACGGCTTTCGCCACCATTCTGCCGATTGTCGGCACCACGCTTATATGGCTTCCCTTAGGCATAAGTGTCATCGTATCCGGCGAGGTCATAAACGGAACAGCGCTACTCATTTACGGGTTCTTGGTCATCGGCGGAGTCGATAACGTCGCGCGGTTCGTTTTGCAGAAAAAGCTGGCCGATATCCATCCGCTGATTACCGTTTTCGGCGTATTGATCGGTATTCCCATGTTCGGATTTCTGGGCGTAATCTTCGGCCCCTTGCTACTTTCGCTGTTCATCCTTTTCTTTAATATGTACCGACACGAATATGTCCCCGGTTCGACGGCCGAACCCAGGGTAACCACGATGCCGAAAAAGCAACAGGTGAAAATACCCCGCTATCTTAAAAAGAAACGGAAGATCGAGAAGATAGATATTTCGAACCATCCGGACATCGAGAACTGATTGCCGGTTTTGAAATCAGACGGTGTTTATTCGATCAGCACCTTTTTGTTCGTAAGAAAAAGGAATCTTGACAGAAACATCAGCGACAATCGATTTATTCATTTTTAAATAGATTTTATTGATACCTATATACGAAATATAAGCTAAAATCACTAAACATTTGAGGAAGATTGAGTGTTTGTATATAGATTATAAACCATATTAATTATTACTCAAAAAGAATAAAGAATTATGAAAACAACAGATTATTTAGGATTACCCGTAAAGAATGCTACGGCAGTAGTGAAAGAGTTACAACAATTGCTGGCTGACTATCAGCTATATTACACAAACCTTCGAGGATTCCATTGGAATATAAAAGGAAAACAGTTTTACACCTTGCACGCAAAATTCGAAGAATTTTATGATAATGCCGCAGAAAAGGTTGACGAAATTGCAGAACGGATACTCATGTTGGGAGGCGTTCCGGCACATAATTTCAGTGACTATCTGAAAGTTTCAAAGATTAAGGAAACAGGAGTGGTAAGCGATCCGAATGAGATTGTCCAATTATTATTGGATTATTTAAAGGGACTTATCGCGCAAGAAAGAAAGACGATCGAAACCGCATCAGAAGGCGGCGATGAAGCTACTGCCGATTTGCTTACCGGATTCCTTGGCGAACAAGAGAAAACGGTATGGATGCTGACTGCTTATCTTTCCTAAATACGGACAAGATAATAACATTCACTCCTTGGGCTATAGGTACAGCCCCGTCGGATAACCGAGGGTGTCGCTCAAAGCGACGCCCTCGGTGTTTTTTAAAGTTATGGCATTATTTTTGTTCTTATTCGAATAAAAACTATATTTGTACTTGCTAAAACAGTTTAAAGAAGGGAAAAAATAAATGGATAACAACTTTTCTCAAAGAGTCAGAGACATCATGGCCTATAGCCGAGAAGAAGCAGGACGACTCCAAAACAATTATATCGGCCCCGAGCATTTAATGCTCGGCATTCTCAGGGATGGTCAAGGTCTTGCTATTCAAGTGTTACGGGATTTCGACATTGATTTAAAGACACTCAAAAATTATATAGATTCTAATGTTCGCGCCGCTCAGGAACATTTTGAAAGTTCCAATGAAGTCGTGATAAATAAGAATACGGAAAAAGCGTTGAAGATGAGCATTCTTGAAGCTCGTCTGACGAAAAGTAAGGAAACGGATTCCGAACACATCCTTTTGGCTTTGCTCAAAGAAAAAAATACGCTGATAAACGATATTCTCGGAGAATTTCAATTGGATTATTCGAGCGCTTTTCTTTATGTAAAGAACATTCTGGATACGCGTTTGGATGATGACGAAACCGGTTTGCCCATCGATGGGCCCAATTTCACGGAAGATGACGACGATTTGTCCGAAAAAGCATCTTTCAATCCGAAAGGACAAGGAAGTTCGTCTCAAACCAAAAACAGCCAATCCGATACGCCGGTTCTCGATAATTTCGGGACGGATATCACGCGCGCAGCTCAGGAAAACAGATTGGATCCTGTGGTGGGACGCGAAAAAGAGATTGAGCGCATTGCTCAAATACTCAGCCGGCGCAAGAAAAACAATCCTGTGCTTATCGGTGATCCCGGAGTGGGCAAATCGGCTATTGTCGACGGGTTGGCGTTACGTATCATTCAGAAAAAAGTATCCCGTGCGTTGTTCGATAAACGAGTGATCGCCTTGGATATGGCTTCGATTGTTGCGGGGACGAAATACCGCGGACAATTTGAAGAGCGCATTAAGGCCATTCTGAATGAATTGTCTAAAAACCCCAACATCATTTTGTTTATCGACGAAATTCATACCATCGTCGGAGCAGGAGGTGCGGCAGGATCGCTCGACGCGGCCAACATGCTTAAACCGGCGCTGGCACGAGGAGAAATACAATGTATCGGAGCAACCACGCTCGATGAATATCGAAAGAATATCGAAAAAGACGGGGCCTTGGAACGCCGCTTTCAAAAAGTAATCGTCGATCCGACCTCCGCAGAAGAAACCTTGCAGATTCTGCATAACATCAAGGAACGGTATGAAGAGCATCATAACGTAAGATATACGGATGAAGCATTGGAAGCGTGTGTGAAATTAACCGACCGTTATATTTCCGACCGGAACTTCCCCGATAAAGCAATCGATGCATTGGATGAAGCCGGAGCCCGTGTGCACATTTCGAACATTGTCATTCCCAAAACGATTGAGGATTTAGAGGCGGAGTTGAAGCAGGTAGAACAACAGAAAACCGATGCGGTAAAAGCTCAAAAATATGAATTGGCCGCAAGCTATCGCGATAAACAACGGCAATTGTTGCTGGCCTTGGAAGCGGAAGAAGAACGTTGGCAAAAAGAAATCAAGGAAAAACCGGAAATCGTCGATGAAGAAAAGGTGGCCGAAGTGGTTGCCATGATATCCGGCGTGCCTGTGCAACGTATTGCGCAAGGCGAAGGCCAACGGCTGATTGAAATCAAGAGCGATCTTAAGTCGCAGATTATCGGACAAGATGAAGCGGTAGACAAAGTGGTGAAAGCCATCCAGCGTAACCGTGTGGGACTCAAAGACCCGAACAAGCCGATCGGAACCTTCATGTTTCTCGGCCCTACGGGAGTCGGAAAGACCTATTTGGCAAAGAAACTGGCAGAGTACTTGTTCGATTCGTCGGAAAACCTGATACGCATAGACATGAGCGAATACATGGAAAAATTCAATGTTTCGCGCTTGGTTGGTGCGCCTCCGGGATACGTCGGATACGAAGAAGGGGGCCAGTTGACTGAAAAAGTCCGCCGTCGCCCATACTCGGTGGTGTTATTGGACGAAATCGAGAAAGCCCATCCCGACGTGTTTAACATCTTGTTGCAAATATTGGATGAAGGGCATGTCACGGATAGTTTAGGCCGGAAGATCGATTTCAAAAATACCATTCTGATCATGACATCCAACATCGGCACCCGTCAATTGAAAGATTTCGGCCGGGGTGTGGGATTCAATGCAAACAAGGATCAAACCGATGCGGAATACTCGCGTGGAATTATCC
The DNA here is from genome assembly GCF_041902845.1 of Limibacterium fermenti. Classification (GTDB taxonomy): domain Bacteria; phylum Bacteroidota; class Bacteroidia; order Bacteroidales; family Dysgonomonadaceae; genus Limibacterium; species Limibacterium fermenti. The sequence goes on along the minus strand of NZ_CP159486.1, from coordinate 498,106 downwards.
AAAAAGCGTTGAATAAAGCTTTCGCCCCTGAGTTTCTGAATCGTATCGATGATATCGTGATGTTCGACCAGTTAAGCAAAGAATCGATTTATAAGATTATCGATCTGGAGTTGAAAGGTCTTTACAAACGTATCCGCGATTTGGGATATGAGGTATCGATCACGGATGAGGCGAAAGAGTTTATCGCCTTAAAAGGATATGATGTCCAATTCGGGGCACGCCCGTTGAAACGCGCCATTCAAAAGTATATTGAAGACGAAATGGCTGAAATGATCATTCGTACGGGAATCAAAGAAGGTGAAACGGTCGTTATCGATTTCGATAAAGAATCGCAACAAATCACCATGAAAGCGGTTGCTCTCGAACAACCCAATTCATAAGATTTTACTATAACAGAGGCTATCATCGAGGGTGTCGTTTGAAACGACGCCCTCGCTTGCTTACAGCCATTATCGTTCATTCGGATTAAAACGATTCCTTCGTTTTGAGATAGTTGGGCAATGTATAAGAGAAAAAGACGATTAATGCGACGAGGGTAATCACAGCAGAAACGTAAAATGTACCGGCATAGCCTATCCGATCAATCAATTGCCCGAATAGCAGCATTCCTATGCCGATGCCTGAATCGAAAAACATCAAATAGGTAGAATTGGCCGCACCGCGCCGCTCAGGTACCACATGATTATTAGCCATCGCCTGAAAAGCAGGCGCTAAGACACCAAAACCGATTCCTAATACAAACGCGGCACAGTGGAACCCGATCGAGGTAGGCGCGTACCCCACTAAGACTAATCCGAAGACCAGTAATATCAATCCGAAGAATGACACTTTGGCAGGGCCTATTTTATCAAACAGCCGTCCGCTTAAGATGCGTGCGATGGCTAAGCCGACCGAAAGAAGCAAAAAAAACAGTCCGCTACTTTCTACTCCGATTTCTCTGCCGTATAAGGCGATAAACGACAAGATTCCGCCATAGGAAACTTGAGTTAATAACGCAATGATGGCAATAGGAAGAGCGGATTTTTCAAATAATCCGGAAAACGAGAATTTCACAGAAGCTGTTCGTGACAATTGCGGCACGCGTACAAAAAAAGCGCATAAAAGAGCCACAAAACAAAATAATACCGCCGAATAAAACAAGATATTATAACCCGAGCGGTGTATAATAGCGAGGGCAAGCATGGGAGCAACAGCCATGGCTACATTCATCGACAAACCGAAAAAGCCCAGCCCCTCCCCTCTCCGTTTGGCAGGAGTAAGATCCACCGCCATGGTGTAAGCAGCCGTATTCATGGTTCCCCAAGTCAATCCGTGCAAAAAGCGCAGGACAAGCATCAGCGTAACGGTTGCAGCCAAAGCATATCCCAGAAAAAGCAACATAAAAAAGACAAAAGCAATCAGATAAACAACGTAGCGGTTAAGGAAATCGAGCAAAAATCCCGAAAAAGGGCGCATAATAATGGCCGCAACGGCAAAAGTAAACATAATCATTCCGATCTCTGCGGTATCGGATTGGAATCGATCGGCCATAAAAAGCGGCATCACCGGAGTCATAAAATAAAAAGCAATTGCCATCAGAAGATTGGCGGAGGTGAGCAGGACAAAATCTTTCGTCCAAAGCCGTTTTTTTGTTTCTTGTATCATTTTACCGTTCTTTTAATTAGGAAACACCTACCGCTAAACAAAAAGGAGGAACAAGTTGTTTAGTCTTGCATAGAATTTACAATAACACATATGAAAATAGAAGTTTGGACCGATATTATGTGTCCGTATTGTTATATAGGTAAGAAACATTACGAAAGCGCCTTGCGGAAGTTTGACCACGCAGCGGAAGTTGTGTTGGAATGGAAAGCGTTTCAATTGAATCCGGATCTTCCGGATAAGGGACAAGGATATCCGCTTACCGAATATTTCACCCGCAATCTCGGCTTTTCGAAAGATAAGATGGAGGGTTCATTTGCGCACGTTGAACAATTGGCAAAAGAAGCAGGCATACCGTTTAATCTGCGGAATGCCGTTGCCGCCAATACACGCGACGCCCACCGCCTAATTAAGTTAGCGGCAACAAAAGGCTTGGAAACGAAAGTCGTTTCGCTATTGTCGAAAGCGTATTTTGAAGATGCCCAAGATTATAGCGACCGGAACGTACTCCTACATATCGGTAAAGAAGCGGGACTGGAAGAAGAACCTATTTCCCGGATGCTGAACAGCGACGATTATCGGTATGAAATTAAACAAGACATACAGGAAGCGGCCAATCTGGGATTCGACACCGTACCGACTTTCCTCTTCGACCGACGGCAGGCAATCATCGGTTCGGAACCGGAAGAGCTGTTCGTGAAAGTGCTGAATAATGCCTATAGAGATTGGAAAGCGCGCGTAGAAAAGGAAAAGGAAGAGATAATAATCACAAAGGGAAAGGCCTGTGCAGCCGATGGAAGTTGTGAAATCTGAAAAAGGGATGTCTTTTACCGGCCTTTTTTGTATTTTTGCATCTTTATTAGATTTGTAATGGAATTTCTGAAAATAGATCAAACAGACAGCGATAGATGGGACCAAGTGTGGCAATTGTATGAAGAAAGCTTTCCGTTGGCAGAACGACGGAAAGAGGATGATCATCTCCGTGCCTGTAATGATCCTCGTTTTTATCCTTTATCGGTTTGGGAAGACGGCCGGCTGATAGGAATCCTTTTTTATTGGGAATGGGATTCTTACCGTTACTTGGAGTACTTGGCCGTGTCTCCCGATCTCAAGGGACAAGGATATGGATCGCAAATACTTCATTATTTACGGGATTCCAACCACACCATCATTCTTGAAATAGATCCCCTGGTTAACGAATTATCGGTACGACGTCTCCAGTTTTATGAAAAATCAGGATTCACTCTTACGCCTTACCGCTTCATGCATTTGCCGTATCGCAAGGATTCGGAACCGCAGGAATTGCTCATTCTAAGTTATCCGAAAATGATTACCAGAAAAGAGTATGCCGATTTTATACAATTCGTCAACGAAAGTGTGATTGTTTATTGCGAATGAAACTGTTTTATTGCTCCATCCGGGTTAACGGATAAAAGCCTCTCCTTCCTACCGAGGGTATCGTCCCAAACGATGTCCGTGGTAATTATTTATTTGTCAAGCCGGAAGCAATACCTCGCGTGAATCAAGGATTTAAAATGGCCTGCATCAATCGCAAAGTCTGATTCATGATACGTTCTTCGCGACGGGAATTTTCAAAAATGGGATATACAACGACCAATAACTGATCCTCGGCAATCATTTTGACGTATCCTCCTATTCCCCATGAAATCATCCGGGCATCCGTTCGAAACTTAACCACGTGGTTAGGACGATCGGAATACGAAATAATCCATTGCCGGTCGATGCGCTGCAAAATGTCGTCAAACGGATGCTTTGAGTGCGACTTAAATTTAAAGGTCGCCTGTTTCGATCCGTGAAAATCCGGCGGTTGCAAGTCTTCCGACTCCATATAATTCAGTCGTTTATATAATATCAAAGAGATAATTGCGGGAGGAACGACCCCGGCAATAAGAAAGACCGAAAGAGCTTGCCAAATAGTCAGATTCAATCCCCAAAAAACACTCATGATGACGATTATCGCCAAAAAGAAAATCAAAAAAATAGAAACCCAATAAAGAAACAGTTGCGTTGTAAATTTCATATTGTCATAAAGTTAATGGATAGAAGGCACGGTTAATTCTTCCGTTATACGAATGTCGGTAAAACCCATTTGCTCCAATAGCGCCGTAATGGCCAGTTTGGCTTGGTCGGTGGCCTGAGTATAAACGCCCTGCTTGACGGCATCTTGCGCCATAACCGTTTTTTCGCGCGCAATCGCATCGTTATAGTCCGATATTTTCAAAGGGTTGAATGCATTCTCACTCTCGTTAAATACCTGTATGGTATTTTCATCGATTACCGTATCGAGTATACGGGGCTTCGGAATAGACACATGTACCGATGTTTCATCTTGTACATCTATTTTAATGCGGCTAAAATCGACGCCCGCCTTAATATGTCCGTTATATTTGATTAAAAAATATTTATCGGTGAGTGGAATATTCAGATTCAGGAATTTTTTATGATCTTTAAAAGCAATCACTCCCGTGTAGTTATATCGAACCAACGCAAGTTCCTGAATATAAGAAATACGGCTCATGATAGACGAACTGTCATACCCTTGTTGTTTTTGTTGTTTCGTCAGATTGACAATCAACAGCACAGCCAGTACAAGCGTCGTAAACAGGAAGAATACCGTAGCGTAATTTATTTTTTTATTGGATGAATTCACTTTAATCTAATTCGGGAATAAACAATTGACCGACCTCCTTTTCGCACAAAAATAAATAAAAAAACCGTAGTTGGCGTTTGTTTATAGTTTTTATTATCTAATTTTGCAGGGAAAGCGAAGAAAATAAAAAAACAAAACAACTTTTTAACTATAAACGAATGAAAAAGATATTTATAATCATCATGCTCATTTTAGTGATTCCGGCATTGGGGTATGCCGCGAAAACACTCACCGCTCAGTCCCCCGATGGGAAAATCATAGTGGAAGTACGTGTCGATAAAGACATCCGTTATACACTTACTCACGGAGGAGATGTCCTGCTCGAGCGCTCGCCTTTGTCCCTGACACTGGCTTCAGGGGAGGTATGGGGAAAAGATGCCCGTATATCCGGCAGTAAAGTCACTCCCCACAGCGGAGTCATATCCTCTCCTTTCGGTATTTCTGAAACGGTGAAAGACGAATATAACGAACTCACCATCCGCTTCCGCGGCGATTGGGGATTGACATTCAGGGTCTATAACGAAGGAATGGCCTATCGTTTTTTCAGTTCACGCAAAGAAGCCTTGCAGATACAGGCGGAAGAAGCCGGATTTTCTTTCCCGGCAGACTTCGGAACCTACACGGCTTACGTACGCAACAACTCCAACGGGGAGAAAGAATCGTTCGAAAAACAATTCCGTAATTCTTTCGAGAATACGTATGAGCAGGTAAAACTGTCGCAACTAGATGCCGGCCGCCTTATCTTCCTTCCTTTGCTGGTGGAAGCGCCCAACGGCAAGAAGATTTGCATCACAGAAGCCGACTTAGAAGCTTATCCCGGATTGTATTTAAACAAAGGCGATGGCTACTCGCTGAAAAGCGTCTTCGCCGGATATCCCAAAACAACCGAACAGGGTGGACACAATCGGTTGCAACAACTCGTCCGTGAAAGGGAAAACTATATCGCCGAAGTAAAGGGCGCCCGCACTTTCCCTTGGCGGATAGCGATTGTGTCGGCAGAAGATAAAGAATTGGCAGTCTCCGACATGAGCTACAAATTGGCATCTCCTTCGCGTGTGGACGACATCTCGTGGATCAAACCCGGGAAAGTGGCTTGGGATTGGTGGAACGACTGGAATATTTACGGAGTCGATTTTGAGTCGGGTGTCAATACCGAAACATATAAATACTATATCGATTTTGCTTATCGCAACGGCATTGAATATGTCATTCTCGACGAAGGATGGGCCGTAAACCTGCAAGCCGATCTTTTTCAGGTTGTACCTTCTATCGACTTGCCCGAAATTATCCGATACGGCAACGAACGGAATGTGGGGATTATCCTTTGGGCCGGCTATTGGGCTTTCGACCGCGATATGGAACGTGTTTGCAAACACTACGCCGACTTGGGCGTAAAGGGATTCAAAGTCGATTTTATGGATCGCGACGATCAACAAATGGTCGATTTTATCCATCGCGCCTCCCAAACGGCGGCCAAACACCGGCTCCTGCTCGATTTCCACGGCATGTATAAGCCTGCCGGACTGCAACGCACCTATCCCAATGTGTTGAATTTTGAAGGTGTGCATGGGTTGGAACAACTGAAATGGTCGCCCGAATCGGTGGATATGGTGACGTACGATGTGACGATTCCTTTCATCCGCATGGTCGCCGGGCCGATGGATTATACGCAGGGTGCCATGCGCAACGCTTCGCGGGGAAACTATCGTCCCATCAACACCGAACCCATGAGTCAGGGAACGCGTTCACGGCAACTGGCGCTCTATGTAGTGTTCGACTCGCCGCTCAACATGTTGTGCGACAGCCCGACCAACTACATGAAAGAGCTCGAATCGCTCGAGTTTATTGCTCAAATCCCGACGGTCTGGGACGAATCGGTAGCCCTGAACGGGGAGGTCGCGAAATATGTAACACTCGCCCGGCGTAAAGGCAACGATTGGTACATCGGCGGGATTACCGGTTGGGATGAGCGCGATATGAGCATCGACCTGTCGTTTCTGCCGCAGGGGGAATACCGGATGACGCTTTTCCGCGACGGAGCCAATGCACACCGCAAAGGCAGCGATTACAAACGGGAAGTACGGAATGTGACGAGTGGCGACAACTTGTCCGTCCATCTCGCACCCGGAGGCGGATTTGCCGTTAAACTGGAAAAAATACAATAAGACTCCACTTGCAAACAGGCGCGCTAAAAGAGTAGAGCATACGGGTTGGCGCGCCTGTTTATCCTATCCCTAAAACAAACAGTCACGCCGGCAGGATAATAAACTTGACCGTCAGGACAAAACGCCGAACAGTTAGGACGTTTCTGAAAGTTATTAGCGTGTTTCTCGAGGTCGTTAGCGCATTTCTCGAAGTCATTAGGACGTTTCTGAAAATCGTTAGCGCATTCCTCGAGGTCGTTAGCGCGTCGGGTGCACCCTTCAGAATAAAAAAGATGTTTACGCGGGTTAAACAGAAATTTATTTTTAATTTTATATCCGTAAATGGAAAAACGGAATGCACGGATCAATTCCGCATAAGGGTGTAAAAATGGTATAATGACATGGAAAAGCTATCGAAACTATCTCTTTTCAACGAACTTTTTGACAATTATTACCGTCAATTTGTCCGTTTTGCGATAGGGTACCTAAAAGATTCCACGATGGCGGAAGATTATGTATCGGAAGCCTTCATCGCCTATTGGGAAAACAGAAATACGCTGACGGCCGACACAAACCCTCCGGCCTATATTCTGGCCATTGTAAAAAACAAATGTATCAATCACCTACAGCGTGAACAGATGAGGCAGCGCGTAGAAAAACAGCTTTCCGATCATTCTCTATGAGCATTGACTACCCGCATCAATACCCTGGAAGCCTGCAATCCGGAAATGATTTTCTCGAACGAAGTCAAGGAAATCATCGACCGGACGCTTTCGGATCTCCCCGAAAAAACCCGTCAAATCTTTTTGTTGAGCCGTAATGAAGATCTTTCGCACAAAGAAATAGCCGAAAGAATCACTCTTTCGACCAAAGCCATCGAATTTCATATCTCCAAAGCGCTTGCCGCACTGCGCATTTCGCTGAAAGACTTTATGATTCTGCTTCCGTTCGCATTTCTTTTGTTCAAGTAACTCATTCCACCTGTAACGGAAGGAAAAGCCGAACTCCTTTTACCTGTCAAACATGTTGAATGGGCAAACGTTCATCGTATTTTACCCATAAAACCCGTTGGACAGACAAAATACTACAAACAATTGACCGAAAAGTCTGTTGGATGAACAATCTTTCACAAGCAATTAACCAAAAAGTCTGTTGAATGGACAATCCTACACGAGCAATTAACCAAAAAGTGTGTTGAATGGACAATCCTACACGAGCAATTGACTAAAAAGTGTGTTGGATGAACAATTTCACACAAACAATTGACCGAAAAGTGTCTCCAGTCTCCTGTCTTCTGTCTTTGTTCTTTGTTCTTTGCTCTTTGCTCCTATTTCTTTTGTCGCCCGATTATGTTAAAAAGAAGATTTCCATTAGGGATAGCCTACCCTGTTTTGTTATTATATCAGATAGGTTCCTAAAATAGGTTGAACAACACATCTACTATAATGATCGACAAAACAGTTTTATATAAATTTTTCGAAGGTTCCGCGTCCCGTGAAGAGGAAATGCTCATTCAGGCATGGCTGGACGACGATACACGGAATATCGAAATATTGCATCATGAACGGTTCCTTTACGATTCGATTTTACTTAACCGTGTCGAAGAAAAGACATTGTTACGCCCGCAAAAACGTCAGTTATTGCCTTGGGCGATTACAGCCGCCGCCATGTTGGCCCTCCTGATCGTCTGTGGATTTTATGCGAACAACGTTCTTCATCATAATCAGTTATCGGCACAATACAATACCATTATCGTTCCTCCGGGGCAGCGAATCAATCTCGTACTGGCGGATAGCACGAATTTATGGCTCAACGCCAACACCACCTTCCGATATCCTTCCGGTTTTTCAGGCAAAGAACGAGTTGTATATCTCGATGGAGAAGGTTATTTCGATGTGAGTAAAGACACTAAAAAGCCTTTCATCGTAAAAACATCCGCCGGCGATATAAAAGTGACCGGCACGGCATTCAATGTAGAAGCCTATTCGAAATTCGGAAGTTTCGAAACAGCTTTATTTGAAGGGAGCGTCGATATTTATAGAGAAAATCAAAAACTTACCAGTCTCCGTGCGAAGGAAAAAAGCACCCTTTACGATAATAAACTATACGTCTCCCCTATTATCAATACGGATAAATATTTGTGGAAAGACGGATTCATAGCTTTTGAAAAGAAAAAGTTGGAAGACATATTGATTTCGCTGGAAAAATATTTCGATATAAAAATTCAGGTAAATATGTGCAAGCTCCCCCAGCACAGTTATACCGGAAAATTCCGACAATCCGATGGAGTGGATTATGCTTTACGAGTTTTGCAGAAAAGTATTCATTTCAACTATTATAGAGATGATGAAAAAAACATTATATATATTCAATGATTAATTTTTAAATAGAGAAACTATGGTATAAACAAAAAGCTATGTAACATGAAGAAAAAATCCGGCAAGTGCTGCAACACTCACCGGAAAGGAGTATTCATTAACACAATTCAAACAATTAAATCGTATTAACAACAAAACAAGTACAAATGTATGAAGAAAAACAATCAAACGGGTAACACTTTAACCGAAAATGTGCCCATTAAACATTTTTTATTGATTATGCGAACGACCGTTATTCTATTATTTACCTGCGTCTTTTGCTCTCTTGCCGAATCGTCTTATTCACAAAACGCCAGAGTCACGATCAATAAGCGCAGCGTAACATTAAAAGAAGTCTTGAACGACATTGAAAAGCAAACCGATTACCTCTTCATCTATAACGAAAAAGTGAATGCAAATGAAAAAGTATCGGTCAGAGCGAAACACGAATCCGTGTCGAAAGTGCTGAAAGAAACGCTAAGAGAGAAAGGACTTGACTATTCGATGGAAGGCAACCACATCATCATAGCTTCCGTTGAAAAAACGAAAGAGATCGCCGACGCCGCATCTCTACAGCAACAAAAGAAACGGATTACCGGAACTGTAGCGGATATGAATGGGGAGCCGATTATCGGTGCCAATATAGTTGAAGAAGGATCCGCTTCTAACGGTATCATTACCGATGTGGATGGATATTTTTCCTTAAATGTAGAGGAAAATGCTATAATCAGAATTTCTTATATCGGCTATCACGAGCAAGAAATCAATACGGCAGGAAAAACAAATTTCGAGATTATTCTGCAAGAAGATACTAAATCACTCGAAGAAGTGGTAGTAGTGGGTTATGGCGTGCAAAAAAAGAAACTTATAACCGGGGCTACCATTCAAGTTAATGGCGATGATTTAACAAAGTTAAGCACGACAAGTGCCTTAAGTGCTTTACAAAGCCAAGCTCCGGGGGTAAATATTACTCAAAGCTCCGGAATGCCAGGAGAAGGATTTAAAGTAACGGTGCGGGGTATTGGAACCATTGGAAATTCAGCCCCTTTATATGTCATTGATGGAGTAGCAGGCGGAGATATAAACACTTTAAATCCGTCCGACATAGAATCTATTGATGTGTTGAAAGATGCCGCATCCGCAGCTATTTATGGAGCCCGAGCAGCGAATGGAGTAATTTTAGTTACCACAAAAAAGGCAAAAGGGGGTAAAATTCAATTTAATTATGACAGTTGGGTCGGGTGGCAAAATGTATATAAAATGCCCTCACTATTAAATGCTAAAGAGTACATGACCGTCATCAATGAATCGCGATTTAATGAAGGCGGAATTCCCATGCTGATTAACTTCTCGGAAGAAATACCTAATCAGTATCCCCTAATTATGGATGGCACATGGAATGGCACAAATTGGATGGAAGAAGCGAGGAATAAAAATGCCCCGACACAAAATCATTCATTGGGATTAACGGGTGGAACGAATGCATCTAAATTTTCCATGGGCTTTTCTTATTCCGATCAAGACGGAATTATAGGTAAGCCCGTCCAACCTTACAATGCACGTTCTACGGCCAGAATTAACTCAGAACATGTATTACTAAAAGTAAAGGATTTCGATGCTATTAAAATCGGTGAAAACTTAACTTATACTTACAATAAAAAATCAGGCATCGGAATCGGGAACATTTATTGGAATGATGTGCATAATATGCTGGTAGGAAATCCGCTCATGCCCGTATACAATGCCGAAGGAAATTACTACGATCAACAAAGTAAATTAAACGATAGTTGGGGACTGGGAGGATCTATAACCAACCCAATAGCCGAAATGATATATCGAAGAGGGCAAAACTTATCAAAAAATCATTCTTTATTAGCAAATGCTTATTTAGAAATACAGCCGATTAAGAATCTAATTTTTAGAAGCAGCTTTGGATATAAAATGAATTCATCCAGTTATCGACAGTACACTCCGACTTATAACTTATCCACAACAATCACGAATACAACAGACGATATAAGTCAAGACCAAAGTGTCGGATACAGCTATACGCTGGATAATACCCTATCGTATATTTTCAACTCCAATGATATTCACACTTTAGATGCGATATTGGGACAGTCCATTGAAAAATGGGGAATGGGAGAAACTATCAACGGAGCGAATTCCAGCACATTATTTCCGGGATCTTGGAAGCATGCTTGGCTAGAAAATGCTCCGAATATCAGCATAATTGAAACAAGTGTTGGAGGAGCACCTTGGGGAGCAGGTGCCATTGCATCATTCTTCGGACGTGTCAATTATAATTATAAGGAAAAATATCTGGCAACAATCATTTTACGTACGGATGGCTCCTCTAATTTTGCAAAAGGTAAAAGATGGGGATATTTTCCTTCCATTTCCGCTGGCTGGGTTTTAACCAATGAATCATTTATGGATAATTCCCGTTCATGGATGGATTTCTTAAAAATCCGTGCCAGTTGGGGACAAAACGGGAACTGCGATATTGACCCTTTCCAATATTTATCACTCATCGCTTATGACAAACACAACGGCTATTATTTCAACAATAATAAAAAAGACTTGATTACCGGAGCCTATCCCTACATTTTGTCCAATCCCAACGTTACATGGGAGACATCCGAACAATTGGATTTAGGATTAGATGCCCGTTTCCTTAGAAGCCGCTTAGGAGTAGTATTCGATTGGTATAAGAAAACGACAAAGGATTGGTTAGTTGTTGCTCCTATATTGGCATCTTATGGTACAAATCCCCCGTATATAAATGGCGGAGACATCCAAAACAAAGGATTTGAATTGGGATTGAGTTGGAATGACAAAGTCGCGGAGTTTACTTATGGAGCGAATTTTAATATCGCTTACAATAAAAACAAAGTTATTCGTATAGCCAACGCCGAAGGAATCATTCATGGAAAAGAAAATGTTTTAAGTCAGGGTACAAAAGAAATGTATCGTGCTCAAGTAGATTTTCCTATCGGATACTTCTGGGGATATAAAACCGCCGGAGTGTTCCAAAATGCAGAGCAAATAGCTTCTACTCCCGCAAAATTAGAAGGAGCTCAACCCGGTGATTTAATATTTGTTGATACCAATAAGGACGGAGCTATAACCGATGAAGACAAAGTAATGATTGGCAACCCACACCCTGATTTTCAAAGTAGTTTATCGTTAAATTTCGGATACAAAGGGATCGATTTATCTTTCACCGCTATGGGTAAATTCGGTCATCAGATAGCGAAATCGTATCGTTCATTTGCGGACTCTCCCCTACAGAATTATACCACTGAAATATTTAATCGATGGCATGGAGAAGGGACATCGAATACGCTTCCTCGTTTAACCAGCGGGAGCCATACAAACTGGCAGACTATCTCTGATATCTATATCGAAAACGGAGATTATGTCAAATTGCAAAATATTACGTTAGGATATGATTTAAAGAAAGCCATTCCTAAGATGCCCTTTAGTCAACTCCGTGTATATTTTACGGCGCAGAACCTGTTTACTATTACTAACTATTCCGGAATGGATCCTGAAATCGGATATGGAGATGAAGAAAGTTGGGTTAGTGGAATTGATTTAGGCTTTTATCCCAGTCCAAGAACATTTTTAATGGGTATTAATTTGAAATTTTAAAGGAATACAAGTATGAAAAATAATATATATAGACTTACAATAATTTTTGCCTTCATTTTATCGGGATGTGAAAATTTCCTTGATACCGAAAGTTATACTATGCAAAATAGCAGCAACTTTCCTATGACATTAGAGGATGCCCAAAAGAGTTTGACAGGGATATACAGCACCCTCAGTGCGGCGATATCTTATCCCCAAGACACCCATTTTTATATGGCTGAATTAGCTTCTGACGATCGCTTTGGCGGCGGGGGTGAAAATGATAAGGATATGCAAGGGTTCGATCATTTAATGAATACCAAACCCAGCCGGTTAGGCACATTCTGGGAAGCGCGTTATAAAGGAATCTTCCGTGCCAATACGGCGCTTGAAACATTGAATAACTGTTCGGGATGGGAAAGCGAAGCACAAAAAAACCATTTTAAAGGCGAAGCTTATTTCCTTCGGGCATTATTTTATTTCGAACTATCGCAAACGTTCGGCGAAGTTCCATTGGTCTTAAAGACAGAAGCGGAAAATATTCCCAAAACTCCCGCCGATGAAACATATGCTCAAATTGCATCGGATTTGAAGAATGCAATCAATATGATGTATTCAACGCCTTATACTTCCGTCGAAGCAGGACATGCAACAAAATGGGCTGCAGAAACTCTGATGGCCCGGGTATTTTTGTTCTATACAGGATATTATGGAAAAGATTCTTTACCGTTGCCTGGAGAAGAAGGGAGTGTGAGTAAAAGTGAAGTAATTGAATGGCTTGAAGACTGCATTTCGAAAAGCGGGCATGATTTGGTCGGTGATTTTCGCAATTTATGGCCCTATACCAATGAGTATACCGTAGAAAATTACGAATATACGAAAGGTAAAGGATTAAAATGGGAAGGCGACGGCAATAAAGAAACGGTATTTGCCATTAAGTTCGGCACATCCGTTGACTGGGGAACTGACTTCACATTGGGTTATTCCAATCAATATAACCTTCATTTTGGACTAAGAAGTAATAATGGAGGCGAATCGACCTTCCCCTTCGGGCAAGGTTGGGGAGCCGGACCTGTCAACTCGGAGATGTGGAACGAATGGAAACAAGCAGAACCGAACGACTTAAGACGTACCGCCTCAATACTCGATGTCGAGACGGAATTGAAAACGTATGAATGGGGGGCAGATAAGCAAATGGAAGAAACCGGATATTGGCAGAAAAAATATATGCCTATTTCCGCTTATGATGAAAATAAGAAGTTTACTCTGTCGTATGCTATTTTGAAAGATGGAGCGAAGGTAGACTATCAATTAGCACACACTCAGGATATGGTCTTAATCCGTTTTGCGGATGTTTTATTGATGCATTCAGAGCTCAAACAAGACAATTCGGGGCTGACAAGAGTTCGAACGAGAGTCAATTTACCTGCGATACCCTACTCTCTCGATGCTATAAAAAAAGAACGCCGTTGGGAACTGGCATTCGAAGGATTGCGCTATTTCGACCTGATGAGATGGGGGGATGCCGCCGTTGAGTTGGGCGAGCAAGAAGGAGTGGCTATCAAAAACCGGGGCGTAAATGCCACCATGAGGGCTTTTGGCGGAGGATACAAAGCTCGATATGAAGCTACCGGCGGATTCTGGCCTATTCCTCAATCCCAAATCGAACTCTCCAACGGAGTACTGACACAAAATAAAGGCTGGGGAACGGCTGATGCTGAATTCCCCGGATGGTAATTTTCCTATTGTTTAATGATAATACGTAAATAACATGAATAAAATAATTATATATTTATCCGTATTTTTTATAATACTGCTATCCGCTTGCGAACCGATAGAAAATAGATTATCGATTGGCGACCCCATCAAGGCAGAGCAATTGAATATTTCTGCTACACCGGTTATGGTAAATGGAAAAAGATCCAATAAAATCATCATGGAAAACCATAGTCCTGTAATGTCAAACTGGAATTATGGTGTAGGTGTTTCCCAAAAGATGACCGATACGGTTCTACTGGTGATAACCGGTGATAACGACATTCTATTTACCGGATTGAATCCCGATGGGACGACAATCAATAAAACATTAACAGTCAATGTAGAAGAACTATCCTTCTCCGTACCTGCCGAATGGGGGTATCTCTGTGGTGAAGGAGAAAAAGAATGGGTATGGGCGGAATCTAAATGTTGGGGTAACGGAGGATATCTAGCCAGCACCGAACCTTCGTGGTGGGTACTCAATCCGGATGGCATGGAGGAACAAGCAAAAGGTGAAGGAGCCAATGCAAGTATGATATTTTCCATAAGCGGAGCATCCCTAACGAAAAATAAAAGTGACGGCACTTCGTTGACAGGAACATTCTCTTTTGATTTAACTAAAACCAAAACCACTTCCGGAGGGATATTATGGGCAAAAGGTCAATTTAAAACAACGGGCGTAACCATTTTGTGCGGTGTATCTCCCGATGAAGACAAAATAGCCGTAAATACATTCGATATACTCGAGTTAACCTCCGATCGATTGGTGCTTGCCTATGCTCCTGCAGGAACGGGCGAATGGGGAACGGCCTACTTTTGGGTATTCATTCCTAAAAAATAGACATTCATATTTTTTCATTTAGATGAAAAAAATCATAAACGCAACGGGAACTTGTTTATTTAACGATCATTTAAATGATCGTTAAATAAACGTCCCTGTCGTGCGTTTTTTATTTTCACACATACAATCCTCAAAATAACTTCTACAAAGAATGCAAAAACGTTTCTATCTTTTTATAGTCATCATAGGTTTATTATCTTTCTTATTGAGTTGTTCTTCAACTAGCTATAAAAAGAAACAAAATGGAATTATTGTGTCCATAAAATCTTCGAACAACAACACACAGAAAATAAGATTACAAGCTATTAATGATCGCATTATTCATGTTTCCGCCACGCCTGAAAATGATTTTTCATCCGAGCAAAGTCTTATTATAACCCCTGATTTAACTGTTTCTCATCCTTTCGAAGTTTCTGAAGACATAAATAATGTGATATTCTCAACAAAAGAGTTGGATGTAAAAATTAATAAAGAAACCGGCCAAGTTTGTTTTTTTGATAAGAATGGATTAGCCATCCTTCAAGAAAAAGAAGAAGATGGAAAATCATTTACGCCTATCGAAGTAGAAGGAACAAAAGGATATACTTTGCATCAGGTTTTCGAGTCACCGGAAGACGAAGCGTTTTATGGATTAGGGCAACACCAATCCGATGAATTTAATCATAAAGGAAAAAACGAGTCATTATTCCAGTACAATACCAAAGTATCCGTTCCATTTGTCGTATCGAACAAAAACTATGGAATTCTTTGGGATAACTATTCTTTTAGTAAATTCGGAGATATTCGTGATTATGAGCAGCTAAGTCAATTCAGGCTATTCGACAAGCATGGTCAAGAAGGAGCGTTAACGGCTCTCTATGAAAATAAGAATTCAAAACAAGCAATCGAAAGAAAAGAAACAATTATTGATTATGAGAATTTAGAGTTAATCAAAAACTTTCCGGAAGGCTTTTCATTAGACGGAGCCAACGTTATCTGGGAAGGAGATATAGAAGCAAGCGAAAGCGGGCTCTATCATTTTATTCTTCGTTATGCAGGTTATACGACTATCTTTTTAGATAATCAGCGTGTTGTAAAACAAAGATGGCGTACGGCATGGAATCCCAATGATTATAAGTTTTCTGTCAATCTTACCGCCGGAAAAAGAACTCCTATCAGAATCGAATGGGAGCCCGACGGATCCACGTCATACTTATCATTGAAAGCGCTAAGCCCCCTTCCAGAAAAAGAACAAAATAGCCTCTCACTATGGAGTGAGATGGGCAATGAAATAGACTATTATTTTATTTACGGGAACAATCTTGATGATGTTATCAGTGGCTATCGAACGATTACAGGTAAAGCGCAAATTATGCCAAAATGGGCTATGGGCTTCTGGCAAAGTAGGGAACGATATAAAACACAAGGAGAACTGCTTGAGACGTTAGCAGAATTCAGAAAACGGCATATTCCAATTGACAATATTGTACAAGATTGGTTTTACTGGCCGGTAGAGGATTGGGGAGATCATGACTTTGACTCGTTGCGCTTTCCGAATCCAAAAGCAATGGTAGATTCCATTCATCGGATGAATGCAAAAATCATGCTCTCTGTATGGCCGAAGTTTTATGCAACCACCGAACACTATAAACAATTCGATCAAAATGGATGGATATACCGACAAGCCATAAAAGACAGTATCCGAGATTGGGTATATCCGGGATACATCGGTTCTTTTTATGATGCATATGCCGAAGGGGCACGAAAACTCTTTTGGAAACAGATGGAAGAAAAGCTGTATCCTTTAGGCTTCGATGCCTGGTGGATGGATGCTTCCGAACCGAATATTCAAGACAATACATCTTTAGAATACCGAAAAGCTCTTTGTGGCCCAACTGCTCTTGGTCCCTCAACAAAATACTTTAATGCTTATGCTTTAATGAATGCACAAGCCATTTACGAAGGGCAAAGGGGCGTCGATCCCAATAAACGGGTATTCCTCTTAACCCGCTCGGGATTTGCCGGTGTACAACGTTATTCCACAGCAGTATGGAGTGGTGATATCGGAACACGATGGGAAGATTTGAAAGCACAAATATCGGCAGGATTAAATTTTGCCCTTTCCGGAATACCTTATTGGACAATGGATATAGGTGGCTTTTGTGTGGAAAAAAGATATGAAAATGCACAACGCCTATTTGACGCTACCGGCATAGAAAACGAAGATTTGAAGGAGTGGAGGGAACTAAATACGCGTTGGTACCAGTTCGGCGCTTTCGTCCCTTTATTTCGAGCCCACGGCCAATTTCCGTATCGCGAAATTTTCAATATCGCCCCGGAAAATCATCCGGCATACCAGTCGATTCTTTATTATATCAAACTGCGATATCGTCTGATGCCCTATATCTATTCGCTGGCAGGGATGACAAACCTTGAAGATTACACGATTATGAGAGCGCTCATCATGGATTTTCCAAAAAACGAAAGAGTGACCGATATCAGCAATCAATATATGTTCGGACCGGCATTGATGGTATGCCCGATATATGAGTATAAAGCAAGAAGCAGGGAAGTCTATTTTCCTCATTGTTCGGGATGGTATGATCTTTATACGGGCAAATTCATTGAAGGAAATCAGACAAAAAACATCCACTCCCCCTATGAACGCATGCCTCTTTTCGTGAAAGGAGGGAGTATTATACCCTACGGGCCCGAAATAGAATACACGGATGAGAAAAAATCGGAAAGGATCACCTTATATGTATATGCGGGAGAAGACGGCTCCTTCTCTTTATATGAAGATGAAGGAACAAATTATGAGTATGAAAAGAGCAATTATTCCATTATTCCCCTAACCTATCATGATTCGACGAAAACGCTCGTCATCGGAGAAAGAAGAGGTAACGGATTTAAATCTTTATTAAAAAATAGGGTGTTCAATATTGTTTACGTCAATCCTGAAAATCCAAAAGCATTCAATCCCGAAATGTCAGGAACAGAAATTCAATACGAAGGAACGGAAATTAGTGTGAAACTATCTTGAAAATACCAATATGAGCAAAAATATCACTTTTTTATTACTCATTTCTTTTCTCTGTGTTTCCTGCAACAGAAATGTATTCCGGGAAATCACCGATTTTAATGAAGGTTGGAAATTTTATTTAGGCGATATTGAAAGCGGTTATTCGGTAGATTATGACGATAAAAATTGGCGGATGTTGGATTTGCCTCACGATTGGGCCATAGAAGGAGATTTCAGCGAGGCTCATCCTTCAGGAAGCAATGGAGGAGCATTGCCGGGAGGGATAGGATGGTACAGAAAAACTTTCCGCGTAAATAAAGAGGCTCGCGATAAAAAGTTTTTTATCGATTTTGATGGCGTATATATGAACTCAGAAGTGTGGATCAATGAAAAATATTTAGGAAAACGCCCGTATGGTTATATTTCGTTTCGCTACGATTTAACCCCTTACTTGTCTTTCGACGAAGAGAATGTGATAGCTGTCCGCGTAGATAACAGCCAGCAACCTAATTCACGATGGTATTCGGGCTGCGGCATTTACCGTAACGTTTGGCTGACAATAACAAGCCCCGTCCATGTCGACCACTGGGGAACATACGTTACGACTCCCGAAATTAAACAAGACTGCGCCACGGTGAATGTTTTAACGAAAATAAAAAATGAAACACCTGAAACAGCGACGATCCAATTAAAAACGTCTATAAAGAACAGAGAAGGAAAAACAGTTTCTTCAGAAATATCGGAAGAACAATTGAATGCCGGCTCTGCGAAAGAAGTCACTCATCAAATAGCTCTCTCCAAACCGGAACTTTGGACAATAGAAAATCCCTATCTTTATACAATTGTCACAGAAATACTACAAGAGCAAAAAGAAATAGACCAGTATGAAACACCTCTGGGAATCCGCTCTTTCTCTTTTGATCCGGATAAAGGTTTTTTTCTAAACAACAAACCGATAAAAATAAAAGGCGTCTGCATGCATCATGATTTGGGATGCTTGGGCGCTGCCGTTAACACCCGTGCGATAGAACGACAACTTGAACTCCTAAAAGAAATGGGTGTCAATGGAATTCGTTGCGCTCACAATCCTCCTGCACCTGAATTATTACAGTTATGTGATAAGATGGGCTTTATCGTAATGAACGAAACATTTGATATGTGGAGAAAGAGAAAAACTACTTACGACTACTCTCTCTATTTTAATGAATGGCATGAACGAGATTTAACAGATCATATTCTTCGCGATCGCAATCACCCCTCTGTTTTTATGTGGAGTATCGGAAACGAAGTAATGGAACAATGGACCCATGCCGATGCCGACACCCTGAATATTCAACAGGCAAATTTATTATTAAACTTAGAGCGAGATGAAAAATCTTTATCGCACACCAATGAAATAAGTGTCAACTCCCTTTTAACTCAGAAATTAGCAGGCATCGTAAAGAAGTTGGATCCTACTCGTCCCATTACAACGGGGAATAACGAACCCAACTCTTTAAATCATCTGTTTCGAGCAGACACATTAGATATTATCGGCTTCAATTATCATTTATCGGATTTCGAGCACGTCAAAGACAATTTCCCCGGAAAACCGTTTATTGCAACAGAAACAACGTCAGCGTTAGCAACCAGAGGGTACTACCGGATGCCTAGCGACTCTTTGTTTATTTGGCCGATTCGCTGGGATACGACTTTTTATGATTCGACTTATTCCTGTTCTGCCTATGATAATTGTCACGTACCATGGGGATCGACCCATGAAGAAACATGGCGAAAAGTCAAGAATAATGATTTTGTCAGCGGTTTATATATTTGGACAGGATTCGATTATATCGGCGAACCTACTCCCTATCAGTTTCCGGCTCGGAGTTCGTACTTTGGCATCATTGATTTAGCTGGTATTCCAAAGGATGCATTCTATTTTTATCAATCGGAATGGACCGAAAAACCCATGCTTCATATATTTCCTCATTGGAACTGGACAGAGAAGCAACCTGTTGACATTTGGGCGTATTTCAATCAAGCCGATGAGGCAGAGCTTTTTTTGAATGGTGTCTCTCAGGGTGTGAAAAAGAAAGAACAAGATATTTTTCATGTGGCTTGGCGTGTTAATTTCCAGCCCGGAACCATTCGTGTCATAACCCGGAAAAACGGAAAAGAAGTCGTCTCGCAAGAATTGCAAACAGCAGGAGAACCCTATGGGATAAAGTTAACTCCTGATAGAAATATAATTGCCGCCGATGGAAAGGATTTATGTTTTATTCTGGTCGAAATAGTCGATAAAAACGGGAATCTATGTCCGAACGCCGACAATCTTATTCATTTTGAGATATCCGGCGATGGACGAATGGTAGGGGTAGACAATGGGAACCAGACCAGCATGGAAAGTTTTAAAGTCCCATACAGAAAAGCTTTTCATGGAAAATGCATAGTCGTAATCCAAAGTGAAAAAAAGAAAGGGAAAATTGAAATAAAAGCCGTTTCTCAGAATCTACAAACCCTTTCAATAAATATGAAAGCTCAATAATTATCAAAAAGTCCGGCTATTCGACTCTCTTTATTTAAGAGTGTATATTTAATTAGTAGTTCTGATAAAATACTGATAGATATTTGCTATTTAATGACCTATTTTTTGTATTTTCGGAAATTTAAAGTTGGAGCAATACATGGCAAGTATACGATAGAGGATGAAGCAGATTATTTTTTCTTTAGTTTTACTAGTAATGACAAATTTATCGATAAGGGCGCAACAGCCTGCTGATTATGTCAATCCGATGATCGGAACGAATGGTATGGGACATACTTTCCCGGGAGCATGCGCGCCGTTCGGGGCCGTTCAGCTAAGTCCCGATACCGATACCATTCCGCACAATGTGGATGGCATCTATCAGAAAAAAGCTTATGAATATTGTGCCGGTTACCAATACCGAGATAAAACGATTGTGGGTTTCAGCCACACGCATCTCAGCGGAACCGGACATTCGGACTTGGGAGATATCCTTATTATGCCTACCCGGGGAGAATTGCATTTAAATCCGGGTCGAGCATCGAATCCCGACGAAGGATATCGTTCCCGTTTCAGCCATTCCACGGAAAAGGCTTCTCCCGGTTATTATGAAGTCATGCTCGAGGATTATGGAATTAAGGCTCAACTGACGGCAACTCCGCGCGTCGGCGTTCATCAATATACTTTTCCTGAAAAAACGGACGGTCACTTGATACTCGATCTGTCGCACGGGATTTACAACTACGACGGAAAAGTATTGTGGGCGAGCATCCGGGTCGAGAACGATACCCTTTTGACCGGTTACCGGATTACAAACGGATGGGCGCGTACGAATTATACCTATTTCGCCATCTCATTTTCACAACCGATAAAGCATTACGGCTATAAGGACAAGGAAAAAATAAAATATAACGGATTTTGGCGCCGCTTTCAGGTGAATGAGAATTTCCCGGAGATGGGCGGACGAAAAATTGCGGCTTATTTCGATTTCAATACTTCCGCCGACTCCGAGCTCACGGTGAAAGTCGCCCTTTCGGGAGTCAGTACCGAAGGCGCCTTGAAAAATTTAGCCAAGGAAACCGGAGGGAAAAATTTCGAGACGATACAAAAAGAAGCGGTTGAAAACTGGAATAAGGAACTGTCTTGTTTCAGCGTGGAAGGAACGGACGATCAGAAAACGATGTTTTACACTTCGCTTTACCATACCATGATCAACCCTTCCGTCTATATGGATGTAGACGGCCGCTACCGGGGCTTGGATAATAACATTCATCAGGCTTCCGGCTTTACCAATTATACCGTTTTTTCTTTATGGGATACCTACCGGGCGGAGCATCCGCTGTTAAATCTCATCAAACCCTCCCGCAATGCCGATATGGTAGCGTCGATGATTAAGCATCAACAACAGAGCGTACACGGCATGTTGCCCGTCTGGAGTTTAATGGCGAATGAGAATTGGTGCATGAGCGGTTATCATGCCGTATCTGTTTTGGCGGATGCGGTGGCAAAAGGTGTCTTTCCTACTACCGATGAAGCATTGAATGCGATGGTTAAAACGTCGACGGTTCCTTATTATGAAGGTATCGAAGAGTATAGCCGATTAGGATATATTCCGTTGGAAAAAAGCGGTACGGCCGCTTCCTCCACCCTCGAATATGCTTATGACGATTGGACCATCTATCAAACGGCATTAAAAGCGGGGAAAGACGACGTGGCGGATGTTTACCGGAAACGGGCATTGAATTACCGCAATATTTACGATGAAACCATCGGATATGCCCGCCCCAAATATGCCGACGGCAGCTTTAAAAAAGACTTTGATATTTTGCAAACCTATGGCGAAGGTTTTATTGAAGGTAATTCGCTGAACTTCTCGTTCCATGTACCGCATGATGTCTTCGGAATGATGGAACGGATGGGAGGCGAAAAAATAGTTGTTGAAAAACTGGACAATTTGTTTACGATGCACTTGCCTGAAAAATATTATGAGAAGAATGAAGATATCACGGAAGATTGTCTGGTGGGCGGATATGTGCATGGAAACGAACCGAGCCATCATGTTCCTTATCTTTATGCGTGGACTTCCCAACCGTGGAAAACGCAGTATTGGGTTCGGGAGATACTCAACCGGATGTATCGCAATGAAATCGATGGCTTAGGAGGAAACGATGATTGCGGACAGATGTCGGCATGGTATATTTTTTCGGTCATGGGATTTTATCCCGTCTGCCCCGGCACTGACCAATACGTGCTGGGAGCGCCCTATCTTCCTTCTTTGAAGTTAACGCTTCCGAATGGCAATATGCTTGAGATTAAAGCGAAAGGGGTTAATGACAAGAACCGCTATGTAAAAACCGTAAAGCATAACGGTCAAGTATATGATAAACGCTATATCACTCACAACGATTTGCTCGAAGGCGGAGTGTGGGAATATGAGATGAGTAGTACCCCTAATAAAAAACGGGGACATTCTTCAGAGGACAAGCCCTATTCACTTACGAACGGAAACGGATAAACGATTTATACACAAAATGAATACAAAAAATTGGATATTTTGGGCCGGAATACTCTTACTCGGGGTTTATTCTTGCTCTTCTCACATTGGAAAAAATGCGGAAAACCTACAAGGCGCTAAACTTTGGGATTCGTATGACACCGGCTCTATTCTGTTTGAAGATAAAGCGCCCGAATCTGCCGGATCAGAAATTTATCATCATATTATTCCCGATGCGGAACCGTATATAAAAGAGCAAGCCCGCACGGTACTATCCACGCTATATCATTCTCCGGCCGACAGCATTCCACCCGTTCACCAAATCCATTATACGTTGGAAGACATTGATGGAATTTCCGCAAAGGGAGGCGATCACGGGAACATCCATATTTTTTACAGTACGAAGCATATTGAGAAGTCATTCGCCGGAAATGATACGGCAAAAGTCCTCTTTGAAACACGAGGAGTCTTGCTACATGAATTGACGCATGCTTACCAACTGGAGCCTCAAGGCATCGGCAGCTACGGTACCAACCGCGTATTTTGGGCATTTATCGAAGGAATGGCCGATGCGGTACGGGTGGCAAACGGAGGATTCGGAGAAGGCGCCCGCCCGAAAGGAGGTAATTACATGGACGGATATCGCACGGCAGGGTATTTCTTTGTCTGGATAAAAGACCATAAGAATGCGGATTTTTTAAGAAAGCTGAATCGAAGTACGTTAAACGTCATTCCCTGGTCATTCGACGGAGCGATAAAATATGCATTGGGAGACCAATACAACATCGATGATTTGTGGCGTGAATATCAACTTGCAATGGGAGATATAGCGGTTGAATCAAACACTTCTTCCTAATGCTTACACGATTTGCATCCCGACAAAGGTTAATCAATCTTAAATGCTCCATTATTTTTAGAAAACGGATGACAACGGATTGTTTGTTTATCTAATTTTGTAGGATAGTTTTCATATAGATAGAAAGTTTAATTTGCATGAAATAATTTTATAAATTCAATAGGCATTACAGATAATAATTACATCCGGAAATGAAAGGCAAAAATGGTATTATTTTACTAATGGCCATTTGCTGCGCTTCCTGCGAAGGCGACAAAATCGACCAATCTTTAGAAAAGACACAATTTCATATCAATGCGTTGATATCCAAATCCGAAACAAAGATGACGGATGACACGTGGATAAACGGAGACGCCATCGGCATTTATACAAAAAAGTCCGAAGAAACATTATCTTCCGGAGGACTAAAAAGCAATGTAAAGTATATTAATGGCAATGGGGCTACGTTCCTCCCGGCAAAAGAAGGAGAAGCTATTCAACTTCCGTCGGAAGGAGATAATATAGATTTTATAGGATATTATCCTTATCAAGAGAAAATAGATGATTTTTCGTATGCCGTCGATGTGTCGAACCAAACCAATCAGGCGGCTATCGATTTGTTGTTTTCCGATAACGAAACAAACCGGAGTGCTGAAAATACCGATGTAAAAATGATTTTCAAGCATCAACTTTCAAGGATTATTTTACAAATTTCAGCAGAAGACTCGGAGATGGGTCTAAGCGGATTGCAAGCAACAATGACGAATGCAGCACGGAAGGCTTCCTTTTCATTGAATGATGCAACTCTTTCAGCCCCTACGGCAACGGGTGACATCCCTTTCAATGTAGCGGCGGATGGCAAAACGGCTGTAGCAATCGTATTGCCGGACAATGATTTGAGCGACAATTTACTGATTCTTATTATTGATCAAATAGAATATAAGTATTCGTTAAGTTTGAGTACAAAAATAAAAACGTTCGAGAAAGGATGTAAGTATACGTATATGATCACATTAAATGAAAAGGAAAAGACTATCACTGTCGATGTAAATTCTTCCATCGATACATGGACGGAAGGCCCGTCGGAAACCGTGGCGCTCGATCCCTCGGATAAACCGGTTATACCAACCATTGGCGACGGCAGTGAGGAAAATCCATATACGGTATCGGATGCAAAGAGTCGACAGGGAGGAACAGATGTATGGGTGAAAGGGTATATTGTGGGATACTACACAGGAACAAAATACACATCCTTTAAGAACAACAATGAAGATACCGGAGGTACTAATATTGCTTTGGCTACATCGCCTACGGAAACAGAAGCAACAAATACCTTCCCTGTTGAATTAAAAAAAGAGACGATCAGAACGGCACTCAATTTGAAGGAGAATCCTGAGAATTTTAAGAAAGAAGTGATTGTTCAAGGAAATTTAGAGAAATATTTCAGTTTGCCGGGATTAAAATCACTTTCAAACTACAAATTTGTAAAATGATTATCTGTACAGTGTAGGGGTTCTGCGCTTGCTAAAAAATTATCGTCTTCCACTTTTTTAGTCGATTGTAATAACAATCGGCATAAAATGCAGGTACATCCGTTGAGCGACTCACTGATATAATCACAGGGGGGGGATTACGCATCCACAAAGTCTCCATTTTTTAAATGAATTTTTGTTTCACCCCATTCATATATTCATTATAAGCCCGCTTAACTCCCAAGCCCTTACATGTTTAATTCCATCTTTTAAAGGTAATACCCTATCATCGAGCGAAACAACGATTTTTTCAAAATTATCATCAATGGCCTCGAGCGCAGAATATTCTCGTTCGATAGTGAGTTCGTCAATGAGCATATAGGTACTTTGTATATAAATTATCCTATCATCTTTTTTTGCCACGAAATCGACTTCTTTGTTTCTCATCATTCCTACATACACATCGAATCCCGCCCGACGTAATTCCAAGTAAACCAGATTTTCGACTAAATATCCCAATCCATATCCAAATCCTGAATAAAGGTAGTTTTTTGTAAGCTAAATCATTGATATAGAATTTGACACGGCATCGTAACTTACTTTCCGTCCTTGCCCTTTAAAATATTTTACGATGTTAGATGTCGATATAAGGTTAGAAGCATTATTTACAAGAAACATAAAGATATCTTCCAGTAATTTCGGCTCACGTATGTTATTTCGTTGAATAATATCGCGCAAAAGGACAGTATCTTTTATAGCGGATATATAATTCCGTCTCAATTCCTCATTGGGTAGCATAAACAGTTCGGGAAGCCCGCCGCTGTTCATATAAGCGATATAGCTTTCGCGACCGCGTTCCTGCCGGGTGATTCCCAGATATTCCGAATAACTGAACGGGAAGATTTCAAATTGATAACCTTTTCCCATCCATCAATCAATTGGATTTCATCAATGAAAATATAAACTTTTCCCTGTGGCTGGAGTTCTCTTTTGTATAATTTAATCAGTTCTTCAAGATCTTTATAGGTCTTCAGAAAATCGAAATCGGCAAATTCCCGATTGATAAACACCGTGTTTTCGCCCTTTACACCATTATCAATAAGTTGTTTGGCTACTTGTCGCAGAATGTAATTTTTTTTCGTCCATAAACGAGTTATTTACAAGAAAAGTTGTTTTTTTCGTATATCTCGCGTGTTGAAACGGGAAAGACGGAACCGAAAGTATCTACCTTTTATAAAATAGTTGATGCCCTTGGATTATCCGTAGAACTTGTGTAGCTTGTTCTTGCTTCAACTCGTTGTTTTAGTAAAATAATTTCCACGTGGCAAGGCATCCTGAATGTAAAAATATGATGAAGAAGCTAAGAGGATGATTTTCAAAGAATACTTCAGGATAGAATACAAAGCCGCTTGGAAAAATTATTAACTCTTTCTCTCAATAATTTCCAGTAACTGTTTAATCTCCAGCCTCAGGTATCGGATTTCGTCTTTGAGCCAATCAATCTCTTTGTTTTTCGCAGCAACAAGTTCATTGACAACTCTTTTGGAAATATAGTTGTCGCCTACAGTTTTAAGGACTTCAAGAACTTTTATTCTTTCTCTTTTTTTAAAGACTCAAACTTCTCTCTTTCTTTCTTCAACTGTTTCTCATAGAACTCAACAATCTTTTCTAAAGGGAAATGATTGAGATTTTCAACACTATTGATAGGCCCTATGTTGGAAGCACTCACATGACAGTTTTCATTAAAATTATTTGTGCAATACAAGACCGTTTCTTCGTTGTATTTCTTTAATCCTTCTACCGTTACCCCTAAAGCCGAAGCAATTTCTTCCACTCGTTCATCGTCCATCTTTTCTGTTTGTTCCATTTTCGAGACAGCCTGTCTTGTTACACCCAACGTATTTGCTAATTCGCTTTGAGTCATTCCACGCAGTCGGCGTATCCGCTCAA
Source organism: Limibacterium fermenti (assembly GCF_041902845.1). GTDB lineage: Bacteria > Bacteroidota > Bacteroidia > Bacteroidales > Dysgonomonadaceae > Limibacterium > Limibacterium fermenti. The sequence continues at coordinate 470,800 of NZ_CP159486.1, read as the reverse complement.
TTTTCCTGCCAATGTGAACGACATTGTCGTAATTTTTCGTTTCCATTTTTCACTTATTTATATTATGCATCATTAAAAGCAAAAGTAGTAAAAATCATCTGTTTTCCAACAACTCGAGTTTTCAAAAGTCTCCATAAAATAGCAATCAGTATTCTTGAATGAGTAAATATCCGCTTCCGAATGATGAACTATACACAGGTCATCTTATCCTTGAAATCGATTGTCTGTTTCCAAAAATATAAGCGATAAAAATATTTTTATATTTTATTTCATAAAAGACGGTTATGTGTTTGTCCAGTACAGCCTTTCGAAGCCTTTTTTGATGTTCGGATTGAGGAAAAATGAACGGGAAACGGCAAATAGTTTCCAATTGATGACTCAACTTTCTTTTGAATTTATCGATTTCCCTCTCTGTCCAATTCTGTTCTAAATAATCGAGAATATTTTCCAAGTTATGTACCGTCTCTTCCGTTCAATGAAGATTATACGATTCCATACTGTTGTTTAATTATATCGTGAGGAATCGTTTTTCCATTATCGATGTCTTGTAAACCCTTTTCTATGCCGGCTTTCTGTTCATCGGTTAAATCGTCCGACCAATCAATAAGTTGACTGCTGCCGTCCTTTACAACTTTCAGATAACGGATTGTATCTTCATCTTCAAGACGTGCGAGCCATTCTATGAGTTCTATCTTTAATGCATCTTGTCCCATAATTTTGCTGCTTTATTTTTTTAGTTTTCACTCAATATACAAGTATTTTATGTTGCTTCTGCAAATCTGTGCCTGCAAAGGTAGTGAAAAATCATTTGTTTTTCAATGTCTTAATTTCTTCTCTCAGCCAACGGATTTCTTCATTTTTGGTAGAAATAAATTCTTTTACCATCTCTTTTAAAACGCAATTGTTGCAGATAGCTTTGAGCATCTCGCAAACATCTATTCTTTCTCTTTTTTTAAAGACTCGAACTTCTCTTTTTCTTTCTCCAACTGTTTCTCGTAAAACTCAATGATTTCGTCTATTGGGAAATTATTGAAAGTATGATAATTACCATTATCTACAGCATTTGTTTTGACACCACAGTTCTCGTAAAAATTATTTGTATTGTACAGAACTGTTTCTTCATTGTATTTCTTTAAACCTTCTACAGTTACCCCTAATGCTGAAGCGATTTCTTTCAGTCGCTCATCGTTTAATTTTTCTGTTTGCTCCATTTTCGAAATAGCTTGTCTTGTTACTCCCAGCATATTTGCCAATTCGGTTTGAGTCATTCCCTTAAGCCGGCGTATCCTTTCAATTTTTCTACCTATACTTGAGGCATTCATGTGAGTATGCGTCTCCGTTTCCATAATTTCAATTTTAGTTTTGAGTGAATTTATTTTTGTTTCAATAATTCAATTTTCTCTCTTTCACTTTGTAATAAACGTTCGTACAACTCTATAATTTTTTCATTGGAATTGATTTGCTGAGTAATAATAGTCCCTTCAGAAATAGTAGCATCTTGAAAGTTATTATGATTGATATTATAAATAGCCTTTTCAGTATCAAAACCTTTGATTACCTCCGGCGATACACCCAACAGACCGGCAATCCGGGACAATAATTCTTCTTCTATTTCATCCTGCTTTTCGATCTTCGACACCTCCGACCCGCTAATGCCGAGGCCGGCAGCCAACGTTTCCTGTTTGATGCCTAAAAACATCCGTATTCTTTGCACATTAAGGCCGGCATGACTTCCGCTCGATTTTTCTACTGATTCTCTTTCCATTTTATCATTTTTTCTTGAAATCAATCCAATTTTCAAAGGTATAAAAAATAATGCAACCGATTTAAAAAAAAGAGCAACTTTATTTTCTTTGAATCGGAGTCCGGAACATCTAATTTTGCCTGCATGAAGATACACAAGTTTCTGTTTGATGTAAGAACTTATCTGTGTACCATTCTACTGGAAAACAAACTCGTGAAGTTTGCTTATACTACTATTTAATATTAATCAACTTAAAACAAAATCTAAGAATGAAAGAAGTGATTTTAAATTTAGCGAAAGGAATGATGTTCCTCTTACTATGGGCATTTTCCGTATGTTTGCTTGCACAGACCGTTACCGTGAAAGGGACGGTTACGGATGTAAAAAGAGAACCTTTAATTGGAGTATCCGTAAAGATACAGGGAACAGCAGCAGGTACTGTTACCGATTCCGAAGGCAATTTCACTTTATCTAGCGTATCTTCCGATGCCGTATTGGAAATCTCCTATATAGGGATGAAAACACAAATTATCCGTATTAATGGCCAGGCCAACATAGAGATTGTTTTGGAAGAAGATATTGAAACTTTAGCTGAAGTAATCGCTGTTGGATACGGAACACAAAGAAAAGAGAATCTTGTTGGAGCCGTATCAGCCATATCGGGGGAGGAAATTCAAGCCGTTCACTCAGGGGATGTCACCAATGCAATCTCAGGGCGTTTGCCGGGAGCAATCGTGATGCAACCTTCGGGCGAACCGGGTCGTAACGAAGCGAAGATAATGGTTAGAGGTAGGACAACATTAGGCGATAATACAGGCCCGCTGATAGTGATAGACGGTATCCCCGACAGGAGCCTATATGAAATCGACCCTAACGATATTGAAAGTATATCTCTTCTGAAAGACGCCTCGGCGGCAATTTACGGTTCCCAAGCAGCCAATGGTGTGGTGTTGGTAACAACCAAAAGCGGATCGGAGGGTAATTGGATGAGTTACACATTTTACCAGGGATTCAAAACGCCGACTATTCTTCCGAAAGCCGCAAACTCTGCTGAGTATTCTCAGTATATCAGCGATTATCAGGACTATGAAGGTCTTGCCCGTCTATATTCAGATAAAGACATCGAATTATATAAGAGCGGCATTGACCCTTGGGAACACCCGCAAACAGATTGGATGTCTGATCTTGTAAGAAAATGGACAAACGAAAGCAACCACCATTTGTCATTGAGCGGTTCACACAATAAAATGAGATACTACGCCTCGCTCGGCTACAGAAACGATCAGGCAATGTATGCACAGGAATCGACCCATTACAAACAATATAACCTGAGGCTCAAACTGGATATCCCTATCACCGATTGGTTAGAAACTTCAGTCTCTTATGGCGGGTTTATGACCAACAGAAAATATCCCACAACTCCTACCTATCAATTGGTTGGTTGGGCTTCTATGGTTATACCTACCCAACCCTCTTTTTGGCCGACGGGAGAACCTGGTCCCGACTTTGAAGGCGGGGTAAATCCTGTTGTAAACACAAGTTTTGAGGCAGGTTATGATCAACAGGACAATTATAAAAACGAAGTAACTTTCCGTGGGACCGTTAAGCCTGAACAAATCAAAGGCTTCTCTCTGAATGCCTTCTATACTCTGGACATAAACAATCAGAACAGAAAGCTATTCAAAAAACCTTGGACACTATATTATGCCGATTGGGACAACGCAGAACGTAACTCGGAGGGTTATGTTACGAAAATGGAACTGATACCGAGAAAAAGAGGCTTGGATAATCCCGAGCTTACGGAAGCCAATTTCAGACACATAAAGAAAATGTACAATATAAGTGCAAGTTATGAAAAAGATTTTGGAGATCATGCCTTTTCTGTTTTCGGAGCTTTTGAGGAGATAAAAACAGAAACACACAATTTCGATGCTTATAGGAAATATTTTATCTCCGACCTTGTTCAAACACTTGATGCAGGGGGCGAAAAAGATAAATCAAATTCAGGGTGGATGGGTATTTACGCACGGCAATCATGGATCGGACGCCTGAATTATAACTTTAGGGAAAAATATCTCTTTGAGTTTATTTTCCGTCGCGACGGCTCGTTAAAATTTCCCCCCAACAGCAGATGGGGTAATTTCCCTGCCCTCTTGTTCGCTTGGCGCGCGTCTGAAGAAAATTTCTGGAAAGATCATCTTTCTGTGATAGACTATTTTAAGTTCCGAACTTCTTATGGACAAATGGGTATGGACCCCGGAGATCCATTTCAGTACATCAATAAGTACAGTCTTGGAACGGGCATGACTTTTGGTGAAAACAAAGATGTAGTAACCAAAATTTACCAATCTGTTATTGCCAACCCGAACATCACGTGGGAAAAACAAACTACATTCAATGTGGGCTTTGATTCTCAGATTCTTAATCAAATGTTCCACTTGAATACTGAATTTTTCTACAACAAACGTTCTGATATTCTGGCTGCACGCAATGCTTCAATCCCTTCATATACAGGTTTGGCACTTCCTTTGGAAAATATAGCTATCGTAGACAACAGAGGGTTTGAAATCGATGCAGGATTTCACAAAAAAATAACACCCGATTTAGGATTGGATATTACCGGAAATTTCAGTTGGAATAAAAACACAGTAGTCTTTATGGATGAACCCGAAGTAGCCGTTCCGTGGCAAAGAGCTACAGGATTGCCTTATGGCTCTCATCTGGTTTACAAAGCAATCGGCATTTTCAAAGACCAAGCACATGTAGATAGTTATCCTCATTGGAGTGGCGCCAAACCCGGAGACGTAATTTTTGAAGATGTAAGTGGTGATAAAGTTATCAATGCAGATGATAGGATACTACTCGACAAAACGGATGCCCCCAGAATTTTCTACGGGCTGATGATTGATCTTACCTACAAAAACTGGTCTTTATCGCTTCAAGGACAAGGACAGGGAAGTTATTACAAAAGTCCGATCGAAGGAAACAGAGGGATCGGAATGAATGTATATAAATGGATGACGAAAGATTATTGGACACCTGAAAATAACAACACAAATAAAGCTCGTCCATTTCATCGAGCCGATCAATATTGGTCCTATTTGAGTAATCCAAACACCTATTGGTATGATAACATGGCATATTTCAGGTTGAAAAATGCCGTATTGAGCTATAATCTGCCCAAGTCAATAATTACTAATATAGGCCTTACGAATGTAAATATATTTGTTTCGGGCTATAATCTCTTCCTATTATATTCTAAACAGAGAAATTATGATCCTGAAGTCGGGAATCCTCAGTATTATCCTGCAATGAAAACTATTTCAATGGGATTAAAAGTCAATTTCTAATATATAACGCTTAATATTATAAAATATGAAACATAATAGCAACTTTTGCATTATTAATATAATGCTTATCCTCGCTCTCATTTCGTGCGACAATGCGCTTGATCAAAAGCCTGTTGATTCATTCAATGAGGAATCGATGTTTGAAGACATCAACCTTTCCGAGGCATTTTTATATCAATGTTATGATGTGATGGGAGGAGACCATACAAATGTTTTGGGAATGCGTGAGGATCTGCTTTCATCGTCAACCGACGAACTCTTGAATATTCACAGAGCCGGTGAGGTGACATTTACCAAAGGCACACTAACGCCCGATTATTTGGGTCACTTCGGTAATGATCGTTACGGATGGATTCTATGGAATTACAATTATTCCAACATTAAAAATGTAAACACACTTTTAGGTGGTATTGACGGCGTGCCTGTTAATTCGAATGCCGATGAAAAAAGACTTGCTCAAATTAAAGCCGAAGCCTATTTTATACGGGCTTTTAACTATACCAATCTCTTGCGCTCTTATGGGGGTGTTGTGCTGATCGATAAAAAATTTAATCTGAAAGATGATTTTTTGACTCATGAGAGGGCAACCCTTCAACAAACGGTTGATTTTATTTTATCCGATTTGGAAAAAGCTATTGCCGGACTGCCGGACAAGAGCGAAATTGCACAAGGGAGAGCAACAAAAGGTGCAGCATCCGCACTGAAATCCAGATTATTGAGTTTCGTAACCGGTGAACTGATGAACGGTGGATACGAAGCAAAAAATGATTTGGTCTCTTTTCAAGATGATAATAGAAAACAGAGACTGACAGCTGCAAAAAATGCCGCCAAAGATATTATCGACGGAAAATACGGCACATACGCTCTATCAGGCTCGACTACGCCCCCACCCGTAAATATGAGTGAAGAAGAGTTTGCAGCTTATGTAGATAATTACAGCAATATTTTTCTTCAAAAAGGGGCGTGGAACGATGAGGTGATCTTCGGCATCCAATATGTGAACAGACAGGGCAACCAAGTGAGCAATAATCTTTACTGGGGACCAAACGGATATAATTGCTGGGGTAATAACGAACCTACAGAAGATATCATACGTCAATTTGAAATGAAAGACGGCTCACCATTCAAATGGGATAAATACAAACCGGGAGAAGCTAACATTCGGGAATTCAAACAAGAAGAACTCAAAACCAATCCTGATCTGAATCCCTTTGACGGAAGAGAACCTCGTTTTTATGCAAACGTTCTCTATGACGGTGCTCCTTGGAGGGAAAGAGCATCCACCGACAACAAAGTTCAAATCGCATCCAAAGTAAATGCGCCGGGCACCAGTTTAATGGGAGGCCAAAGCGTGGCTGAAAAAATGCAAGCGATAGCCAAACTCGAATCGGTAAGCACCGGAGGAAACGACTCAAGGCAAGCGGCCAACCAAGCATGGAATGGTACCAAAACCGGTTATTACCTAAGAAAAATGCTGGATATAACTCTCAATGGAGAAATTGACAATAATGAAAACGCTTGGATTGAGATAAGATTTGCAGAGGTACTTCTGGATTATGCCGAAGCATGTATTGAACTTGATGAAATAGAAGAGGGGCTCAAGACAATCAATAAAATCAGAAACCGTGCAGGATTACCCGACAGACCCCTCAACGTGAATCAAGATCAAGCGAGAAAATGGTATAGGCACGAAAGACTGATTGAAATGTTCGCCGAAGGTGACAGATGGTATTGCATCAGAAAATGGATGATTTGCAATGACGTAATAAAAAAGTTTCATCCCTTGTATATCTATCACTTCAACGACGGCGTATCAATGTATATCTATAATACTACAGCATTAGCAGACACCAGAAAATGGGAAAATAAGAATTATTGGCTTCCCATATCAAGAACTGAAATTAACAAAGCACCTAAGTTAAAACAAAATCCGAGTTACTAATTTAAATTTCGAAGTTTTTCGAAAAACAAATATTTGTCACTATGTTTGCATTTTCAAACATAAAACTAATAATAACAGAAAACATTATGACCTATTCACGAAGAGAATTCATTAAAACGGCAGGGCTGGCCACCGTCGGTTCTGTTATTGTGCCCAACATGGCTTGGGCTGCAAACGCGTCGCCAAAAAGAGGAAGCAACACACTGAAAATAGGACTTATAGGTTGTGGAGGCAGAGGTACCGCAGCAGCCGCAGAAGCGTTAAACGCCGACCCTGACGTCGTCCTCTCGGCAATGGCCGATACGTTTGCTGACAGCTTAGAAGCGTCTTACCAGAACCTCAAAGGAAAATTTCCGCAGAAAGTGCAGGTATCCGGCAAGAACAAATTTGTGGGGCTCGACGCTTATCAAAAACTAATTGCTTCGGATGTGGATGTGGTGCTGCTTGCCACTCCCACCGCCTTCCGTCCCGCTCATCTGGAAGCTGCGGTAAATGCGGGTAAACATATTTTTTGCGAAAAGCCGTTTGCCGTGGATGCGCCCGGACTGCGCAGGGTAATGGCTGCCGCTCAAAAGGCGAAAGAGAAGAAGCTCTCGCTGGTGTCGGGCTTCTGCTGGCGCTATCATTTCCCGAAAAGGGAGACTTTCGGCAAAGTGCTGAACGGCCAGATCGGAAACATCCTCACAGCAGAAACCACCTACAATACCGGCGAGTTGTGGTACAAGGAACGCCAAAGCGGCTGGTCGGACATGGAATACAAGTTGCGCAACTGGATCTATTACAACTGGCTGTCGGGCGAGCATATTATCGAGCAGGCCATCCACAGCATCGACATGCTGCAGTGGGCAATGGGAGACACTACCCCTCTGCGTGTTACCGGCAGCGGAGGGCGCCAGAAGAGAACAGACAAGAAATTCGGCAACGTGTACGACCATTTCGCCCTGACGTATGAATATGCCGACGGCGTGAAAGCTTACTTCTCTTGCCGCCAGCAAAACGACACGGCACCTTCGTATGCCGTGGAGCTGGTGGGAAGCGAAGGGAGATGCCTGGTGGACTGCCGTACAGGTGCTCACGTGATTACCGGCAAAAACCCGTGGAAATATGACGACGAGACTAAGTTCACCGACGAAAACGCCTACAAGAAATCGCAGTCGAGAAGCATGTACCAACAGGAACATGACGAACTGTTCGCCTCCATCAGGGCTGGAAAACCTCTGAACGACGGGGAATGGATGACCCGCTCCAATTTGGTAGCACTAGCCGGACGAATGGCCGGATACACCGGTCAGACAATCACCTTAGACCAAGCACTTACTTCGGAAGAGGTGCTGTTCCCCGAACATATCTCGTGGGATACCAAGTACGACATCGATATTGCCGTTCCGGGCATAACACCCTTTAAATAATCCAAAATGAATAAAAGAGAATTCATCAAATCGGCAGCGATGGTGGCGGGTGCCGCCGCCGTCACGCCATTTGCTTCGGCAGCGGGAATACAAGAAAAGTCTGAGGTTACAGAGATTAAGGGAACATCCGGTGCATCGGGAGCGGCATCAAACCCAACCGCGTCGGGTGCCGGAATCCACACCAAAGTGACATTGAAAAAGAGTCTCGGTTTCGGCATGATAAAAGAAGAGCTGTCGCTTACTGATAAGTTTAAGCTGATAAAGGATTTAGGGTTCGACGGAGTGGAGCTGAACAGCCCCACCGAATTCGCCATATCGGATATCCTAAAAGCAAAGGCGGCTTCGAAGATAGAGCTCCCGAGCGTGGTAAACAAAGACCACTGGAGCGTGCCCCTCTCCGACCCCGACCCAACGGTGCGCAAAAAGTGCATCGAATCAATCGTCAAATCGCTACAAGAGGTGAAAGAGTTAGGTGGCGACACGGTACTGGTCGTGCCGGGAGTGGTGAACGACAAAGTGTCGTACGAGCAGGCATACATCACTTCGCAACAATCCATCAGGGAGTTGATACCTTACGCCGAAAAAGCCGGCATGCAAATTGCGCTGGAAAACGTCTGGAATAATTTCCTGTTAAGTCCGCTGGAAGCAAAACAGTTTGTGGATGAGATCAATCACCCATTGGTGGGATGGTATTTCGACATCGGTAACATCCTGCGCTACGGCTGGCCGGAGCATTGGATACGCACCCTCAACCACCGCATCATGAAGATGCACATCAAGGAGTTCAGTCGCGAGAAGATGAACTCCAAAGGATTGTGGGAAGGGTTTAAAGTGGAGCTGCTCGAAGGTGACAACAACTGGCCGGCGGTAATGAAAGCAGTCAGCGATATACACCATACCGGCGGCTGGCTGACGGCCGAAGTGGACGGAGGAGACCGACATCATCTGACGAAAATCGCCTCGCAAATGGATCGGATCATTGCGTATTTGTAAGTACTGATTAGCAGTTACTGCTATTTTTTCTACAATAAGAAATGTTTCACGACCTGCAGGATGGGGGAATAGTGCAATCACCTGTTGAAATAGACGGGTTAAGGCATGGAAGGATATTCCGTGACTAAGCCCGGAAGCAAAAGCCTTTTCGGGTACAACTGTTTATCTTAGGGGTTTTAACATCGAGAATACAGCGGATGAAGCACCTATTTGCTCAACCTGCGGCGGGTGGAAATGATAGCAAAAGTCAGACTGAACGGATCGGAGACAGCTACTAAATAGACTTATCCTTACAAAATGGATATTACTGGATACCTTCAACCGGATTTCAAAACGTATCTTTGCAGCCGGAAAAATAAAACAGGATATGGTATCAGTTGACGGATTGGCCGTAGAGTTCAGTGGAGTGGCAATATTTTCGAACATCTTTTTCGTCATAAATCCTAAAGAGCGCATTGTCCTGATGGGTAAGAACGGTGCGGAGAAATCGAGGTAAACGCATACTACGCAGAATCATGAGCGCCACAACAACTGATTGTCCTTTATGTGAGAATGCTCGCATGACCTTTCAGCTCTCCACAATGTTCCTTATAGTATCGTGTATGGGCTCAGTAAATAACATAATCGAAAAACAGGAAATGTTTCAGTAAGCAATAAAGTAAAAAGTGTTTTTTGAAATCAGATGTAAATTATTTGACAAACTGACGGGGTTTATGTTATTTTGCAGTTGCACTTCAGAATTACATAACATCTGCTTAAAGTATGGATAATCACTTTATTGATAGAGCAATTACTCCTGTATTGCATGAGGCATACCGCATTATTCATTGGAAAATATGGATATCAGGCATTTTGCCTTGAATGACCCGAGAGCAGGGTATCCTGAATGTAAAAAACAGGATGAAGGGGTTGAAAAGGCACAGCTTCAAGGGATACTTCACAATAGAATAGCATACTCTTTTATCTTTTCATCATGAAATAATAAAATAATACTATATATCCGGCTTATTTTTTATATTTTTGCTTATTCATATATACAATCTAAATTCAATTCATATTACATGACAACCAGAAGACAATTTTTACGTACGGTGGGAGGACTTTCATTACTCACCATCGTCCCCCGGAATGTATTGGGAAAAGGCTTTATAGCTCCCAGTGACCAGCTCACAAAAGGAATTATCGGTGTCGGTGGAATGGGACGCGGACATGTTCCATATGACAAAACACGTGTTGTAGCCATGTGCGACGTCGATAAAAAACACCTCGCCCAAGGAGCCGCTTTGGTAAAGGACAAAATTAATCTCTACCACGACTTCCGCGATCTGATCCTCGATAAAAATGTAGACATCGTGCATATCGCCACCCCACCCCATTGGCATGGCATTATGGCGGTAGAAGCCGCCAAGTCCGGAAAAGATATTTTTTGTGAGAAGCCCATGACCCGCACCATTGGCGAAGGAAAACGCGTGAAAGAAGCGGTCGCCCAGCACGGTAACATTTTTCGTCTCAACACATGGTTCCGCTTCAAAGATCCGTTCTACGGATTAGGAACGCCTGTGAAACCGCTCAAAAAACTCATCGACAGCGGCCTGTTGGGATGGCCCCTGAAAGTGACCATCAGCAAACACACCGGCTTCGACTGGAAATTCTTTTGGGTTGGAAAAGAGCATCTGGCTCCACAACCCATACCTGAAGAACTCGACTACGATCTCTGGCTCGGCCCGGCCCCTTATAAACCCTATAACGCCCACCGCGTACATCAAACGTTCCGCGGATATTGGGATTACGACGGAGGCGGATTGGGCGATATGGGACAGCACTATATCGATCCCGTACAATATATGCTCGGCAAAGACCACACGGCCCCCGTAAAAGTAGAAGTGGATGCTCCGCAACAACACCCCGATGCGGTAGGAACATGGCGTTCCATCACGTACACTTACGACGACGGATGCCAAATCATTCTCTGGGGCGGGGATTACGGCAAGCCTGACACGCCTTACATTGCCGGCCCGAAGGGAAATGTTTACAAAAACTTCGTATGCGATATCCCGGACTGGCAAAAGAAACTGGCCGAATATCCCGAACCGGCCGCACAAAATACCGATTTTATCGAATGCGTGCATAACCGACAGAAATTCGCCCTTAACGAAATCAACGGACACCGCTCTGCCACGATTGTCAACATGGGAGTGGTCGCCCTGCAATTGAACCGCACGTTGCAATACGATCCCATCAGTGAACGGTTTATCAACGATGACGAAGCCAACCGGTTTATCGATCAACCTATGCGTGCCCCCTGGACTATCTAATTCAATTAATTATCAAAACAATGAAACAACATATCCTATTTATCTCATGCTTGTTTATAGCGATGAGTTTGCAGGCACAAACGCCGCAGAACAGGACGCAAGCTACGATTATAGCCGATGCCCTGGCACAATTCCCGGCAGAAAATCAAAAACAATATAATTCATTACTAACGGACTTGACTTCTACCGGCGAGGAAGGATTATTGTCGCTTATCGGACACCTCAACCCTCCGGGAAAGGATAACAACGCTGCAGCGGAATATGCCATCAGCGGTTGGACCCATTTCGTAGCCAACGACCCCGCCAAACGGACAGTTGCCGCCGGAGCTTACGAAAAAGCCCTACAACAACCTTTCGATGCGGAAATCAAGGCTTTTATCCTCCGCCAACTGGGTAAGATCGGGAACGACAATACGATCTCCTCCTTAACAGGCTTTCTAAATGATGAACGTCTTTCGGATCCCGCTGCTCAAGCGTTGGTTTCAATCCGATCCGGCAAGGCTGCTCAAGCTTTATTGACAGCTTTGACGACTGCCTCGTCTCCCGAAATAAAACGCCATCTTGTCAATGCCCTTGGCGAAACCGGATATTCTCCGGCCGAGCCCGCACTATTAACCCTGCTCGCACAAAATTCTCAAGACAACAATGACCGGAAGGTTCTATACACCGCTTTAGCCAATACCGGGACCAAACAATCGGTAAAAGCGCTCCGTACGGCGGCGCAAGAAGCCGGATACGCTTATACCAAAGATGATGCGACAGGAGCCTACGTGACGCTGATCGCCCGGTTGGCTTCGACAGATCCCAAAACCGCACAGAAAGAAGCATCGCAACTCCTTAAAAATGCTGAAAAAGTAAACCGTCAAGATTTGAAAACGACAGCTACACGCATCCTTCTTTCTTTGCCGGCCGGTGACAAGAACGCAATTCTCAAAGCGGCCTTGAAGGATGGCGACATTGCTTACCTCACAACCGTATTGAATGCCTATCCTTACGAAAAAGATACAAAAGCAGGAGAACTCATTGTAAAAGAGCTCAACTCACAGCCTTCATCCGGAAAACAAACCGCCATCCTCTATTGGTTGGGACAACATGCCGTAACGAATGCCCTTCCGGCCATAACGGCTCATCTGTATGCTTCCGATAAGATGGTACAGAAGGCGGCAGTCCGTTCGCTGGCAAATATCGGTACTCCCGAAGCGCTTACCGCTTTAGGCGGGTTACTGACAAGCGATGAGGAACAAACCATCGGCTTAGCCAAGCAAGTGTTATCAGAACATACAGGAGACATCTCCTATACGCTGGCTTCGATGTTCGACAAGAGTTCGACGGCCGGACAGATCGCAGCATTGCAATTAATAGCCGGACGGAAGATGGAAAGCCAATACAATTTGGTATACAACCAATTATTCAAAGACAACCCAACGGTTAAGGCCGAGGCGGCACGGACATTGCAACACGTCGTGACCGATCGAAACCTGAATGACCTCTTCCTGCTACTCGAGCAATCGGATGCAGCTTATACCCCGGATATTCAGCAGGCCCTCAATGCAGCGTTATCGTATCTTCCCGCACAGCAGCAGTGGCAACTCGTCACGGAAAAGATGAATTCCTCGCCAAACAAGCATCTTTACTATAGCGCTTTGGCTAACAGCCGTTCGCAACAAGCGCTACAACAACTCATCGAGGCGCAAAAAAACGAAACCGGCGCAACCAAACAAGCGGCACTGCAAGCTTTGCAACAATGGCCCTCGTTTGATGTGGTGTATCCCCTACTCGACATTGCCCGCACGGGTAAAGACGCCGAGGAAACCGGCGCCGTGGTGCAGGCCATTGTGCAAAAGGTCGCTTCTTCCGATAAAACCGGCGCCGTAAAATACCTCTTCCTGCGCGAAGCGATGCAGTTCGCAACAAACGATACGCAAAAAAACGCGATTCTCCGGTTGTTACCGAATACGGGCATGTATCAAGCGATGCTGTTCGCTGCACCGTTTATGGACCGTCCTGCGTTGAGCGAATCGGCGGCACAAGCCGTCATGAATTTGGCGATTAACAATCCTTCCTTCTCGGGAAAGATAACCACTGACCTTTTGAACAAAGCCGGCAAGACTCTTAGCAATCCTGATGCCGATTACCAACGCCAATCCATCCAAAAATACCTTTCCGAGCATCCGCAGGAAGGGGGATACTTCTCCCTGTTCAACGGCCGCAACCTCGAGGGTTGGAAAGGATTAGTGGAGAATCCTCTGAAAAGGGCGCAAATGAGTACGCGCGAATTGACCAATGCCCAGGTGAAAGCCGACAAACAGATGGCTGCCGACTGGAAAGTGGAAGACGGACTGATTGTTTTCGACGGCAAAGGATTCGATAACCTTTGTACCGCAAAGCAATACGGCGACTTTGACATGGTGATAGATTGGAAACTCTATCCGGGAGCGGAACCCGATGCAGGTATTTATCTGCGCGGTACTCCTCAGGTACAGATATGGGATACGGCCCGTGTAAACGTCGGAGCACAAGTCGGTTCGGGAGGATTATACAACAATCAGACCCATCCGAGCAAGCCGCTGAAAGTCGCCGATCTGAAAGTTGGCGAATGGAACACCTTCCGCATCCGTATGGTAGGCGACCGGGTATCGGTATGGCTCAATGGCGAGTTAGTGACCGATAATGTCATTCTGGAGAACTACTGGGATCGAAATCAGTCGATTTTCCCGATGGAACAAATCGAATTACAAGCGCATGGAAGCAAAGTGGCCTATCGCGATATTTACCTTCGCGAGTTAGACCGCCCGCAACCGTTCACGCTCTCGAAAGAGGAAGAAAAGGAAGGCTTCCGGATGTTGTTCGACGGAACAAACATGCATGAGTGGATCGGGAACACCAAAGATTACGTGATGGAAGACGGAATTATCGTAATGCATCCGAGCAAAAGCTTCGGCGGCAATCTTTACTCGAAAGACGAATTCGATAATTTTGCACTGCGTTTTGAATTTATGCTTACGCCCGGGGCCAATAACGGATTGGGGATACGTACCCCAACCGAAGGCGATGCCGCTTACGTAGGCATGGAGTTACAAATCCTCGATAACGAAGCGCCGGTATACAAAGACCTGCAAGTTTACCAGTACCACGGATCGGTGTACGGGGTAATTCCGGCTAAAAGAGGTTTTTTGAAACCCACCGGTGAGTGGAACTACCAGGAAGTAATTGCCGACGGTGACCATATCAAGGTTATTCTCAACGGAAATACCATCGTCGACGGAAATATTCGTGAAGCCGCTAAAAACGGGACGCCCGACGGGAAACAACATCCGGGCTTGTTTAACAAAAAAGGACATATCGGGTTTCTGGGACATGGCTCCGAAGTCAAGTTCAAAAACATCCGCATAAAGCAGTTATAAAAACATTTTATCTTTTACTCTGCGGGAGGTTATTCGTGATAAACGGATAACCTCTTGTTTTTTCCTTTTCCGGTGTAGATAATTTCCCCGCGTCTATTGCCAATGTTTCTTAAAAGAAGCGCTTCGCTCCGGAAAAAGCATTATTTTTACTCTTTCAATAAAAAAAAGCAATAAAATGAAAAGTAAAAATATAAGAATCAGCATTATTTTAGGAATCATATTATTATCGCCTCTTTTTCTCACTCATGCCCAATCTTCGGGCAAATCCATTATAAACAGCGTTTTGAATAAAGTAACGCAAACGTCGAAAGTACAACCCCAAGACTTAACCGGAGAGTGGAATTATCAGGGATCGGCGTGTCATTTCGAAAGTAACAATATTTTAAAGAATATGGGAGGAGCCGTTGCCGCCGAACAGGTGGAAAACCAGTTCGACAACTATCTTTCCAAGATCGGGATCGGAGTAGGGACTTGTAAATTCGCTTTTTCCAACGGCAACACCTATAACGCGAATTTGGGAAAAATGCCGCTGAACGGAAAATATACCGTCGAAGAGGCGACCAAACAGATCACACTCACCTATAAAGGCATGGCTAAAATCCACGGAACCGTCAAGAAGTCCGGTAATAACTTACAATTACTGTTCGATGCAGACAATTTACTGAAATTGCTCAAAATAGCCAGTTCAATGACGAATGACAGCAAATTAAAGGCCATCACCACATTTACCGATATGTATGACGGATTGCAACTCGGTTTCGATCTCAAAAAACAATAAAATCCACGTATTACCCATGAGCTTAGAGCGAGGCGTTCGATAAACAGACTCAAGATAAACTATTTATGATACATAGTATTGCATTTTCACTCCTTTTAGCGATCCATTTTATGACGCCGTTTACAGAAAGAGAATTAGAGATTATTCATAACGGTGATGCCCAAACGCCTTTCCGCGTTTTGCAAACGACCGACCCCGTCGATTCGTTGATGCTTCGTATGCAATCGAACGATATCGACACCGACTCCATAGCACACAATGCCAGCCTGCAACTCCTCATCGAACGGCTAAAAACGACGATGGAAGTAGCCGGCGGAGTAGGTATTGCCGCACCTCAGGCAGGTATTCTTAAAAACGTATTCCTGTTCACCCGCATCGATCATCCGGAGAAAGACGTGTGCGTAGCCATCAATCCGCGCATTATCGATCACCCCGTAAACAAAATATGTTTCGAACGCGACGGCTGCCTGTCCATTCCCGATACCGGAGGAAACTCCCTGCGCTTTCCCTGGGTTGAAGTCGAATATTGGGACGAAAAAGGCCAACACCATCGCGAACGATTGGAAGGATATAGCCGGAAAGAGGATTTCACAGCGGTTATCTTCCAACACGAGTATGATCACCTGCAAGGAATCTTGTTCATCGACAAGCTCTGTCCGGCGCAATAGCCTCTCGCTTCCCCGAAAGGAAATGTCCCCGTCCGATGTCGTGCAATTGAACTTAATCGCTTCATTTTTGTTCTTTTGAAAAGCATTTATGACTTACGATTATTCCCATATCGACATCCGGCTGATCCGTCCTGCCGATGAACCGGAACAAGCCGCCGGCGACATCCGTGCGATCAAAGGTGTGGCGGACGTCCAACTCACAGACCGTTCCGTGACTCTTTTCATCGAAAAGAAACAAGCCGACGACACCTCGGAAATCATCCAATCGGCCATTTCGGTTCTCCGCCGTTCCGGAGCGGAAATATCCGCGCAACGGCAATCTTTCCCGGTATTAAAGATGACCTGCGCCGCTTGCGCCTCGAGCACGCAAAACATCCTGCAAATGGTGCCGGGCGTATTGTCTGCATCCGTCAACTATGCCAACGGTAAGGGGACTGTGGAATATCTGCCTGAAATCACCTCTCCGCAAGAAATGAAATCCGCGTTGGAAGAAATCGGATACGATATGCTGGTGGAGGAAAAGGAAGCCTCGGCCGAAAATCTTGAACATATCCGAGAAAAAGAATATCAAAAACTCCGTCGCCAAACGCTATTCTCCGTCGCATTATCCATTCCTTTGGTCATCATCGGAATGGCTTTTATGCATGCTCCTTACGCCAACCTGATCATGTGGGTGTTGGCGACCCCTATTCTTTTTATTTTCGGACGACGGTTTTTCGTCGGCGCTTGGAAACAAGCCCGCCACCGATCGGCCAATATGGACACGCTGGTAGCGCTCAGCACGGGTATCTCTTATTTATTCAGCGTTTTCAATATGCTCTATCCCCAGTTTTGGGAGAGCCGAGGACTGGAGGCTCATGTCTATTTTGAAGCGGCAGGTGTCATTATCACCTTTATTTTATTGGGCAAACTCCTCGAAGCACGGGCCAAGGGCAACACCTCGGGCGCCATTAAGAAGCTTATGGGACTGCAACCGTCGACTGTAACGGTATTCAGAAACGGCTTGCCTTCGGAAATAGCGATTGCCGATGTCCAAATCGACGATATCATCCTCGTAAAACCCGGCGAACGCATTGCCGTAGACGGCGAAGTGACCGACGGCACCTCTTTTGTAAACGAAAGCATGATCAGCGGCGAACCGATTCCGGTAGAGAAAAAAGCAGGCGAGAAAGTATTTGCCGGCACCATTAATCAAAAAGGCAGCCTCCGCTTCCGGGCTCAAAAAGTGGGCAAAGACACCCTTTTGGCGCATATTATCCGCACGGTGGAAGAGGCTCAGGGAAGTAAAGCTCCCGTACAACGGCTCGTAGATAAAATCGCCGGCATTTTCGTACCGATTGTCATCGCCATCGCTATTATCAGCTTTATCGCTTGGCTCCTCTTCGGCGGGGCAAACGGTTTTGTATACGGACTACTAGCGATGGTCACCGTGTTGGTTATCGCCTGCCCTTGCGCACTCGGTTTAGCCACCCCCACCGCCATCATGGTCGGTATCGGCAAGGGAGCCGAAGAAGGCATTCTCATTAAGGACGCGGAAAGTCTCGAAGCGGCCAAACAAATCGATGTCGTGGTGTTGGACAAAACCGGCACTATTACCGAAGGTAAACCCGAAGTAACCGGCATTCTATGGTCATCGGACGCCCTCCCTTTGCATCGCGACATTCTCTACGGCATCGAGTACCGCTCGGAGCACCCGTTGGCGGAAGCGATAACGACCGCTCTTTCGCCGGTCGCCACCCTACTGGAAGGTATTGAGGTGGAACAGGTCAGCGGAAAAGGGATCGAAGGGACGTATCTCGGTAAAAAATATTATATCGGCAACGAAGCTTTTATCGCTTCAAAAGATATCGACATCCCGCTCGAGCTTGAGAATCAACTGGCTGACGAACTGGATGCCGCCCATACCGTCACGCTCTGTGCCGATGAAAAAACGGCTCTTTGCGTCATCGGAATCACCGATAAAATGAAACCCACCTCGAAAGAGGCTATCAGCCAACTAAAAAAAATGGGGGTGGAAGTAGCGATTTATACCGGCGACAACGAAAAAGTAGCGACCGCATTGGCGGCCGAACTCGGTGTCACCCACTTTAAAGGGAATGTACTGCCGGAAGAAAAAGCCGCTTTGGTAAAACAGCTACAGCAAGAAGGCAAAAAAGTAGCGATGGTGGGCGACGGCATCAACGACAGCGGGGCATTGGCGCAAGCCGATGTCAGTATTGCCATGGGCAAGGGCAGTGATATTGCGATGGATGTGGCGAAGATGACCATTATCTCATCCGATTTGCTCAAAATACCGAGGGCTATCACGTTGTCGCAAGCTACGGTAAGAACCATCCGCCAAAATCTTTTCTGGGCGTTTATTTATAACTTAATAGGAATCCCCATCGCCGCAGGAGTCCTTTATCCCGTGAGCGGATTCCTCCTCAACCCGATGATTGCGGGGGCGGCCATGGCTCTGAGTTCCGTCAGCGTGGTAACGAACAGTCTGCGGCTAAGGGGGAAGAGAGAATAGAGGTTGGAGAATGGAGATTAGAGATTAGTAAATTAATAACAAGAATATGAAAACAATACGATTCAAAACAACGATCAATTGTAGCAATTGCCTGGCAAAAGTAACTCCGGCTCTCGATAAGAAAGAGGGCATTCACTCATGGAATGTAGATATTTCCAATCCGGATAAGATCCTGACGGTGGAAACCGAAGACTTGTCGGCCGAAGACATTATAAAAACAGTCAAGCGTACGGGATTCCGAGCCGAAGAAATCGCCTGACAGCCGTAAGTTGTTTAAAGAGATATAAATAATGGATTTACATCACACATCACAAAACCACTCAATATGAATAAAACGATTGCGTTCTTCTCCTTTGTATTTTTACTATGTATTGCCCATTCTCCCTTGTCCCGCGCATGTACACGAGTCGTATACAAGGGACCGGAAAATACGGTGATCACCGCGCGTTCGATGGATTGGAAGAGTGAAATCGATGCCAATTTATGGGTTTTTCCCCGAGGCATGGAACGTAGTGGGGAGGTCGGCCCGCTCTCAACGAAATGGACCTCGAAATATGGAAGCATCATCGCCAGCGCATGGGATATCGCCACCGCCGACGGCATGAACGAAAAAGGATTAGTGGCAAACATCTTGTGGCTGGTCGAGTCGGAATACCCCACTTTCGACCCGCAGGGAACGAAGCAAGGAATATCCATCTCGTTGTGGGCGCAGTATGTATTGGATAACTTCGCCACAGTAGAGGAAGCCGTCAACCAATTGAAGGGCGAACCTTTTGTTGTCGTAAGCGATTATGTTCCCGGCACGGAAAAATTCACCACGCTGCACCTTTCGTTGTCCGACGCACAAGGAGATAACGCCATCTTCGAATATATCGACGGAAAGCTAGTCATTCACCATGATCCCTCGTATGTGGTGATGACTAATTCACCCGTGTTTGAACAACAACTGGCATTGAATGAATACTGGAAAGGCATCCCGGGCACGGTCATGCTTCCCGGTACGAATCGCGCCGCCGACCGTTTTGTGCGTGCATCGTATTACATCCATGCCATCCCACAGAGCAACGACATCCGCACATCCGTTGCGAGTGTGTTTAGCGTGATCCGCAATTGCTCCGTACCTTTCGGCATCTCGTCCGAGACAGAGCCCAACATTTCGTCCACCCGATGGCGTTCGGTGTCCGATCAGAAAAACCGGGTATATTACTTCGAGACCGCGCTAACACCTAACACCTTTTGGGTAAAGCTCAGCGATTTCGATTTGAGTGAAAACGGGCATGCGATGAAACTCGACTTAGGCAATTACCAAACGTATAACGGCGAAGCCAGCGGCTCCTTCAAGCCCGCCCCCGCATTTAAGTTTTTGGGGATTTAAAGACTGACATTTACAGTAGGTTGTCTTGTAAGTTGTCCGTTACTTGTCCTGTAACTTGTCCTATTCACTCAAGCAGATCGGCAGGAGCAAGAGGCGTGTAAGGGCCGTCCTTCACTTCGAAGATCACCGTGCCGCTTTCCAACACCTCCAATGTATGCCACTGTCCGGCGGGAATATGGATACCATATTCGTGCTGTAAGGGATCGAGTATGCACTCGAAAGTCTGCTCTTTGCTATCGTTATAGAACATCACGCGGATGGCGCCCCGCAATACCAGGTACGTTTCCGCCGTGTGCGGATGCCGGTGAACAGGTAACACCGTTCCCGGCTCCAACGCATTCAGCTATAATACTCCCCAAAATTAGGACAAGAAGTTAAGTAGTATCTTTGTGCGTAAAAGACAAAGAATTATGAATAAAGGAAGTCGGAGAAAATTCAGTGCTGAATTTAAAGCCAAAGTAGCGTTGGAAGCATTGCAAGAACGAGAAACCATTGAAAGTTTGTGTAAAAAATATGATTTGCATCCCAATCAGGTAAGCCAGTGGAAACGTTCTTTCAAGGAAGAAGGAAGCAAGGTCTTTGAAAAGAGTGTCGGGCATGATGAATTATCAGAAAAAGACCGTCTGATAGCAGAACTTTATCGTCAGATAGGGGAATTGAAGGTTGACAATGACTGGTTAAAAAAAAAGCTGCGATGATGCCTCCGGAAGTACGCCGCGAATTGGTCGAACGTCAATCTCCGGAGATGAGTATAGTGCGTCAATGCAAGCTGCTTTCGATTCACCGTAGCGGGTTGTACTACACCCCTTCTCCTGAAAGTGAGGAGAATTTGGGGATTATGCGTTGGTTGGACGAACAATATCTTTCCACTCCATTTTATGGTGTTGAGCGACTTCTACCCTTACTCACCCTGTTAGGGTATAGAATCAACCGTAAACGGCTCAGACGGTTAATGCGCATGGTGGGTTGGCAGACCCTTTATCCGGGCACAAGGACCACTATCCCGGGAAAGGATGGGCACAAATACCCCTATTTGTTGAAAGGGCTGAAGATTGACAGGCCGAATCAGGTTTGGGCCATTGACATCACCTATATTCCCATGTCGAAAGGGTTTATGTATTTGTTTGCCATTATCGATGTTTACTCACGTTATGTGGTGGGCTGGAGCCTGAGTAACACGATGAGCGCGGAATGGTGTGTGGATTGTATCGAAGAGGCTATCTCGGTACATGGAACACCGGAAATAATCAATTCTGACCAAGGCAGTCAGTTCACTTCGGATATTTACACCGATTGCCTGAAAAGGCATGAGATTCGCATCAGTATGGACGGTAGAGGTCGTGCCATCGATAATATCTTTATTGAACGTTTATGGCGCAGTGTGAAGTACGAACACATCTATTTGCATGCGTATGACGATGGAAACAGTTTGTGGAAGGGATTGAACGGGTACTTCCGGTTCTATAATCACGACAGGCTCCATCAGAGCCTTGGCTACCGACCGCCGATAGAAGTCTTCCAATGTGGAACGGGACGGCTGAAAACGGCCTGATAGGGAGAGCCTTTTTTTAGCTCATTCCGCTTCGGCTACGCCTTCGCTCCATGAGCTAAAGAAAAAACAGCGAATAAAATGAAAGAAAAGTATTATAAACCAAATAATAAGTATAAATTTGTATGAAGATATTTATCTTAACGCACTTAATAAAGTGATAATACCTGTCCTACAACTGGGGAGTAGTGTAAGCAGACGTTGGGCAGGAGCATCCAGCCTATCGTGAAAATTATGATTCATTCGTAACCGCGGCGACGCTTTCGCCCCACCCGTCACCTCATTCAAGAGCTCTTCATTGATCACCATACGAGAATATAATTGATTATTGACTGACTTTTTTCATCATTCCGAATTTCAGCGTATAGAAGCCCATCAGGATAAGTGCAAGGATGATAAATATCCACCACCCCATCACCGGATAAAGGGCGATTAATAATGCCGAACAAACGAGCTGCGCCACAAAATAGATGACCGATACCAACCGGTGCGGCATCTTGCGTTCATTCGCCATAATCTGATAAAAATGCAATCGGTGCGCCTCCATGATGTTTTGCTTCAGATACAAGCGATGTAAAATGGTACAACCCGCATCCACCCCGTACACCATCAGGAAGCCCAGCCAAATAAGGTCTTGTGTCCGGATAATCAATAGGAGAAGTAAAGTGACCACCCAAAAGGCGATGCCCACGCTGCCGACATCGCCCGCGAAACATTTGGCACGTTTGCGGAAATTGAAGAACAGGAACACCAGCGACGCCAATAGGGGATACACGATGAAGTCGGTCGGTGTAAACGCCTGCACATACTCGTTTACCCATCCCAACGACACCAGCACCGCAATACTGTAAAGTCCTGTGATGCCATTAATGCCATCCATAAAGTTATACGCATTGACAATACCGATAAAGACGATATATCCGATGATAACCGCCCACCAGGGATATGCGCCGAACACCTCCGCCGCTTGAAAGGCGCAGGTCATAGCCAAGAGATGAAATAACAGTCGGACTTTTTGTCCCAAACCTTTGATATCGTCCCAAAAGCTAACGAGAGAAATAAGTGTCATGCCTGCGAAAAACCAGGCCGAGAACGCTGAAAAATGAATGGCGGCGTAAAAGAGCGCCACGATCCAGTAGATGATTCCACCGCCTCGCAATGTGATTTGCGTATGCGAACTGCGTTGGTTAGGCTTGTCGATGATGTTATATTTGTCCGCTATGCGGAAGTAAAGCAACTCCGCAACAAGAAGCAAGGCAATAATCAATAAATAGATCATAATGAGTAATAAGTGACGAAAATTGACTTATAAATGAGTTGTGAATAAGAGAAATGAGTTATAAATGAGCTATGATTATGAGAAATGAGTTATAAATGAGTTATGATTCCGAGCGATGAGGTATCATTAATTATCCATTATTGAAAGCTGTCGAGCGTTTTTCGCATTCCGTCTTTCGCCGACATCGGCATGTGGTCGATGCCCAGAGCGCGCTTGATCTTGGCGTTACTCACCACATAGTTCTCCGTGAGTTTGCGAAGGCGTTCGCGGTTTAGCGGCAGACGCAAGGAAGTGCCGATCCCCGCCATGCCGTTCATCAACCCTTTCGAGAGATGCCATATATGCGCTTTCCGGCCCATACTTTCGCAAATAAGTTTGATCAGTTCATTTGTTGACAGCGGTTCGTCGTCGCCCACATGATAAATACCGCCGGGAACGTCGTCACGGGCAACCAATTGCTCCACCACGTACGAGATGTTATCGACCGAGCAAAAAGACCGCCGGTTATCGAAAGAGCCCAACGGCCAGGGAATACCTTTCTTCACCACATTATAAAGCAGATTGAGATTTCCCTTATTTCCCGGCCCGTGAATCATGCACGGGCGTACGATGTAAACTTTCCTTTGCAGACTGTCCGCAACCGATTGTTTACTCAACAGATATTCCTCCGCTTTGATTTTCGATTCGCCGTATGGGCCTTTGGGATCCGGCACGATCTCCTCCGTCAGCACATCCCCCGGCACACTGTCCGCTGCGGCCTTTACCGAACTGAAAAAGACAAATGCACGTGCATCCGATTGCAGGAAGTAATCGAAGATGCGTTGTGTGAGTCCGGTGTTAATATCGAAATACGATTTCGCTTCGCTTTGGTTCTTTGTGTCATGCGCTTTACCCGCAAGGTGGACAATCGCATCCACGGGAGGAATCTTTCCTAACTCGTCCCATGAGAAGATTCGTTCCACCCCCTCTTTGGGCGGTTGAACGAGATCCAGTCCGTAGAGCGAGAAACGATCGTTCCAATTGTGAGTGAAGTTCGACCCCACAAATCCATTGATACCGGTGATAAGTATTTTTTTCATCCCTGTTTTACATTCTTAAAAAATCCGCGATATGAATATGTTTAACTCCTTCTATATCATCTCTCCAAAAATCGTCCATCGTTACCTCGTATTTCGGATAGTGGTCTTCAACAGACAATAAAGGGGAAAACTCTCTTTCGTATCTAGTTTACCGACAAATACCTGATAGCCGCTTCTTTTAAGTTCCGGAAAAATAATATTTTCCGATATTATCAAAAGCATATTTTATTACCCGCTCCAATAACTCTATATCACGAATATTGCGTCACTTCCTCTATCTCATTCAATAAAAGGTAATCTGTTACCG
Source organism: Limibacterium fermenti (assembly GCF_041902845.1). Lineage (GTDB taxonomy): Bacteria > Bacteroidota > Bacteroidia > Bacteroidales > Dysgonomonadaceae > Limibacterium > Limibacterium fermenti. The sequence continues at coordinate 446,096 of NZ_CP159486.1, read as the reverse complement.
GGGCGAACGAACGAAGCAATGTATCGATAAAGCTCTTCCGCAGAAGTCAAATGCGAATAGGCGAAACTCTCGAAATTGATTGATAGGATTTGTCCCGGCTTTACTCCTCTCGACACTGATACATCCCTCAACATCATTAAGACGGTTGATTTTCCACTTCTTCGGATGCCGGTCAATATCTTTATCAACGGTTTGTCGATAAAGGGTTTTAATTGCTCTATGTAGGACTCTCTTACAACCATTTTTTCGGGTTATGCCCTCAAAGATATTGTTTTTACAAGACTTTTTATAGATATAACCCTAAAACATTTCGATTTACAAATATCGCTATGTGAACGGCCTATCAGACTGGTATAGCCTTTTTCCTGTAGATTTTTCCAGATGGCTCAGCCTACCAATCCGGGATGCTCGGCTCTCACTCGTTCTTGGGCAAAGGACATCCTGTGACGGATTACAGGGATTCGAAACGATTGTGATAAACAGGACGAATAATATAAGTAAATTCCTTTGTCACATCGCGCAAAGAGGAAAAACCGCTTGTGAGTATGATTTCAATTTTATCATCTATAATCAAATAACGATCATGATGTTCGCGAATCGTTGTTTTTCTCTCAAACGTCCATTTGTCACAAGCGCTTTTAAGAAAATTCTCATCGTCCAGCTCTAAGTGCCCCTCTTGATAAACAATACAGAGCGCCTTTTTGGGAAAGAGCGACGCGATCATTTTCAGATTTTCCTGATTGCCGTTTTCAGTTCCCTTCCTCACAATGTATTTATCGTATAAGCAAACCATCTTCGCGTTTTTACATAAAGCCCGTATATGTTCAATAGCCTTCTCCCTGTTATCTCCTCTCGCGAAACATCCCGAAAGGTTGTTCTCTATCGTATCGTCATAAATGTTCACATAAGGGAACACATCCTTATCGCTTGAAAGAATGATTTTATATACAGTCTTTCCGGCTAAATCCTCCAACGATTGGGTGGTGTATCCCGCACCCTGCAATTGCCTTTCCATTGCAGGAGACACCTTCGCGCCAATCCGCTTCAACTGGGCGGTATTAGTCAAAAAAGTTCCTTTATAGTAGTGAAAAATCCGTGCAACCCTATCCTGATCGAAATCACCTTTATTCTTAAAATCAAGATATGCTTTTTGAAGATCGTCGCTTAAAACTAAGCCGTATGGTATCATGTCACTCTATTTCTATCAATTCCCCTAATGTGGCATCAAAAAATCCGGCGGGAAAATCTTTATCGAACTTACCATTTGGGAGGATGGATATTTTCAGAAAAGGAGAACGAATGCTCTCTTTGTAGAAAAAGCCTACCGCCGATGCCTCTAACCGTTTTTTGTATACCTCATAACGAATTTTATTGATTAAATGGTCGCAATGGGTTTCTATAAATAATTGAATCCCTGCACGGGCAATAAAAGCAAAGAACTCGCCTAAACGCGCTTGCGCCGCAGGATGCAAATGAATTTCAGGATTTTCAATCATCAACACATAATTTTCACGGGCGCGCAGGCAAAGAATAAGGATTTTCGTCAAATAACCTACACCGGCCCCCAGTTGCGAAGGATCCAAGCTTGCAATGCCGTCACTTTTATAGCTGGTTTGTACATCCAATTCCGTACGAAGCTCGGTACTCAACTCCAATTTTATTCCCAATATATAACTAAGCCAGTAATTGAGTTGAACGGCCAAAGTCGATGAGGCAGATTCTTTTATCAAAGCGGGGATGACCGGAGTCGACTTTTCCTTTTCAAACGTACCCAACAAGAACTCACCCTGAATGCCCGCCTTCGCCTGGGATGATACCGAAGAGATTGCCTCCGTACCTGTTCGATTGGCAGATAAGTAAAATAGGTTTTTTTCGATTTCCAAATCCATCTTTTGCCCATCAGTAGAGATTTCTCCTGTGTCCGACATATGCCAAACGGTTTCCTTTGTATCCATTGTCAGGCAAATACTGATCTCTTTTGCATTTTCGTATCTGTTTCGAATAGTCGTGAAAGCCGACGGCAATTTCGATAAATAAATAGCCCCGTTCTTCGTCATGGTTTTGTTCAACAGCAAAACCGCTTGCAATACGCTTGATTTCCCGGTTGAGTTCAATCCGGTAATCACCGTAAGCGGATAGCCTGTTATCACTTCATTCGCTATACACTTATAATTTTTTATTTCTATCTTATCGATCATCATTCAAGCTTTTTTATTCTATCCAGTAAGGCTTCAGCATCTTTAAATCTAGCGACGACACTGGAGGTTGCATCGACACTTTCCCTAAACGCGCCACCCGTTTTGTCGATATCTCTTTTCCATTCCTTAATCAAAGGCCGGATTTTTTTCTTTTCCACCTCTTCAAAAGTAAACACATAAGTCAACGTTTCGAATAAAAGCATATTTATCGGCCTGCGCGTTCCGCTTTCTTTCGGTTCGAAGCGAAAAGCCTCCCTTCCCAAGATTCTATGAATCCTTTCCATTGCAGATAAGAACTTATTCCGGACCGTTTGTATCGCCTCCTCATCCAAATGAGCATTCAACGCGATCATCACTTTCGCCAGAAAATCATCGATATCGCTTTTGTATTCGATTGGCTCCATACCTTTTATACCTTTCAAGTCGCCGTTCAACCAGAGGAGAAAAGCCAATGCCCGCAAAATAATATATTGATCCTTCATTCTGGAAGGTTCGACTCCTTTTTCGGTAGCCTTTAGAAAAGCCTCCGATTCGCTTAATTCTTTCAGCAATTCGGTCGCTTTCCCTCCGTACAAGGCATTTCGCATTTCCTGATTATTGAGGTGGGTTCCACCCCTGTTCACGCGATCGAAAATATCGTACTTCACCCGTTCCGGCGTAGGAGGTTGAATGACATATACGTAGAGTTGGTAATCTTCAAAAATGCCCTGTAATTTAGTATCGAGGTTAGAAAAATTCGAGCCATTCAGTTCACGAAGGATTTTCAAATCCTTTAATCGAAATTTATCATTCAGGAAGTCGAGAATAGTTGTGATTCTCTGTCGCCCGTCCACCACTTGTTTCCGCCCGTCCGGCGTTTCGAAAAAATACATGATGGGAATAGGTATACCCATTAATATCGACTCGATCAATTCGGAACCCTGTTTTCCCTTCCATACGTCTTTTCTCTGGAAGCTCGGGTTAAGGATCAATTCCTTACGATCTTCGTATAAACGTTTTAAGTGCAAAACACTGTATTGAACCTTTTCAACACGCACTTCGGCGTTGGGATAGATGCTCAGTGAATCGCTTTCATCGTTCATGTTTAATCCCGATTCATTTTCCAGAAGCCGGTCTTCTTCCGGTACGGAATTATTTTCAATTTCCGATTGATGTTTATCCTCCGTCATGTCGCCTGTTTGTAAATGTCTCCCGCAAAGATACGTAAATAAAGTTATACTAAGATTACGCATATCCCTTTTTCCGTGATACCGCTCCCTCTATGATCTGTTTCACCCGCCCTTCACCGGTTCTCGGGCAGATGAGCAATACATCTTCCGTATCCACGATTAAGAGGTCTTCCAAACCGTCTGCGACCACTAACTTACCGGGGTTGAGTTCTCACAAAGCAATTACGGGTGCCGTTGGCGATGATTTGTTCGCCCGATAATACATTCTCCGCTTCGTCTTTCGCGTTTTGGGCATAATGCTTTCAATTAACAGATCGTTTTCGTTGTAAAGCCTCATTTATTTAACACAATTCTCTGATCTTTTAATTCTAAAAAAACTCGATAACCGGTTTTTTCTATTACGGTCGTATATTCTTCGCCTTGCTTTTTGGCTGTTGAAAATAAACCACAACATTCATCTTTTTTGAACAGTTTTCACAACACTCCAAATACTTCACTTTCCAATCAGAAATAAATTTACAGGCAAAATTATATAGCCCCTTCATTGTCTCAGCATATGATCCTTTGACTTGCGTAACAGCGTCATGATCTCCAGAATATAAACTTCTCTCCCTCCTTAAAATAATGATTTGAATTTAAGAAGCTAAACTACCACTAATCGCCGAATGATCGCTTTAACTTCCTTTATTTATTAGACATTATATTCATTAAAATTATATATGTTTCAAACAGAGTGACATTGTCACTCTAAAGTTGTGGAGTCCGCAAGCAATGAGCATGACTAAATCGTCAAAACCAAACTTGCGACACCTGAATCGATCTTTGACAATACGACATTTCTTTACACCACCGATGGCATGTTCCACAAGAATGCGGAAACTCGATATTTTCCTGTTTCCCTCTTTCTGGACATCCGTCAATTCCTTGCCTTTGGGTTTCTTTGCCGGCATCTTCACGTTCACGTTTTCAGGGGGATGCCCCAAGAACCCTGTATCCTGCCACAAGGTAATTCCTGTCGGCAAAGTCAATGGCTGGGCGTCCATTATTTTCTTGTCGTGGACATGTCCCTCACAAGTCTTTGATAGCCACAGGATACGTTTATCAGGTGTACAGAGCAGGTCGTTCTTCACACTATGAGTTTTTTTTCCGCTGTAGCGTGATTTCTGCCTGTCCGGATCCCGGGGACGTTCAACCGGTCTTTCCGTGCCGTCGAGCAATATGTCCGAGCACTGCCTGGTAAGGTATTTGACTCGCAAATGGTTCCTGTCGGGTAACTCCTCAAGGGTCTTGAGAGACTTGAGAAGCATGTCGGACAAACGGTGTACCCATTCATTGCATTGCGGCTGGGTCATCCCGTAGGTTGCCCCGTGGTACTCCTGCAAAGGGTTGTTCTTCAAGTAGGAAAGTATGAACAGCAGTTTGTCCCTGATAAGGGGTAGTTGACTGCTTCTGCGGTTGTACGATATCCTCTGTCGGGGCTTACCCTTTAGGGTAAAACGGCTATAGTACTCATTCCAGTGATACTCAAAGGTGGGTACGAACGCTTCAAATTCTTGGGGTGTAAAACCTGTCAAGGACAGCAACTGACTCGGAGTTTTTCGGACTTTGTCGTATTTCATTTGTGATAATTGATTCTATTCTATCACAAAAGTACAAAAAAAGTGTAAGTTTTTTAAGGTTCTTCGAAAGATGTTTTATAACGTAAAAGAATTATTTAAATCCCTTTTTCAAGGATACCGCCCCTTCTATAATCTGTTTCACCCGGCCTTCATCCGTTCTCGGACAGATGAGTAATACATCTTTCGTATCCACGATTAAGAGGTCTTCCAAACCGTCTGCGACCACCAATTTATCAGGATTCAGTTCTTTTACAAAACAATTGCGGGTGTCGTTGGCGATGATTTGTTCGCCAGACAATACATTCTCCGCTTCATCCTTTCCGCTTTGTTCGTATAACGACGTCCAGGTACCCAAGTCGCTCCATCCGAAGTCGGCGCAAGTGACATCCACTTTATGCGATTTCTCCATCACCCCGAAGTCGATCGAGATGCTACGGCTCGCCGCATATACTTTATCCACCGCCGATTGCTCGCCGGGCATCCAATAATTACCGGCCAATTCCGCGAATGCATCGGCGATATTAGGCAACCAAGCGGTCATTTCACTAATGATGGTGTTCACCGACCATACAAACATGCCCGAGTTCCATACATACCCGCCGTGTTCCAAAAAGGATTTCGCCCGGTCATAATCCGGTTTTTCTTTAAACGACAATACCCGGCTGAAAGCAGCATGCTTATCCCCCACCTCTATATATCCGTATCCCGTGGAGGGAAAGGTCGGCGTAATTCCTATCGTGACTAAGCGATCCTGCCCGGCCGCATACGCCAAGCTTTGCTGCATCACACGCGAGAATGTAGCCGTATCGATGATAAGGTGATCGGCCGGCGTTACCACCATTACCGCATCGGGATCCTTTTGCCGGAGTTTGTATGCCGCGTACGCCAGACAAGGCGCCGTATTCCGTCTCTCCGGTTCCAGCCAAACCTGTTCTTCTTTCAATGCCGGGAGTTGTTCCAGCACTTGCTCTTTATACGCTTTTCCGGTTACTACCATAAAGTTCTCCGGGGAGATAAACGAGGAAAAACGCTCATACGTCAATTGAATAAACGTTTTTCCGATGCCCAAAATGTCCACAAACTGTTTGGGCTTGCTTTCCCTGCTTAACGGCCAAAAGCGGCTACCAATGCCGCCGGCCATGATGACACAATAAAAATGGTTATTCATACTTTTTCCTAAGGATAGTCAATACAAAGTTGACTCTCGTCATTATATCACATCTTTGTCTTTCCACTTTTTAGTAAGTGCAAAAAAGACCTGTAGTAGAATAAAAGCTAATAACGCGATGCCTATAATCGCAGCAAAAATAATTACAATTGTATTCATTTTATTTCGAGTTCCTTAAATTATCAATCAATCTTCATACAATTTTTCGATTCTATCGAGGTTCTGTATTCGCTACAAACCTATATGATTTTTCGGAAATATGCTTTATTCCAACTCCACCTTTTCAATAAATTCCTTTCCTGCGGAATAGGGTATATATCCATTGTGTTGCAATCTACCGATAATAATCGCGGGATGCGTGTTAAATTTTTCAGCATACGTCCGCACCTCTTCCGATGTAATAGAACCTTTCGAGAGAATTTCTTTCTCTTCCTCTTTCGATAGAGTCCAGTTAACAGCAAAGTCATCTGCTTGTTGCTCCTTCGCATCCGTTTTATCCGGGTATTCTATATTTTCCAGAAACACATCTTTCTTACCGTGTAAGAGAATATGTCCCGCTTCATGAAAGAAAGTAAACCAAAAGATATCATTGCGTTTATATCTTCCGGTTAATTGAATAAACGGCGTGTCATCGAGCCAACGCGTAGCCCCATTGATAGGAGCTTTGGGTAAACAAGGGGTATATACCACTTTCACTCCCGCCTCGAGACATAACACTTGAAGATCTTTTTGAAAATCTTTCGGATGCTTCGCCATTAACGATTTAATGAGGGGAAGTGTTTCTTTGAACTTTTTCTCCGAATAAGGTTTGTCGAGCGTTAGTTCTTGAGCTTGCAGTTCCCCTTGACGTAACCATGCGGAAATTGCATACGGTTCCTTGGTGTGAGCCAGAGAAATTCTGAAAGAAAGTTTCAATGTTCTATCAAAATAGAACTTACGCCATCCATCGGGATTACTCATGCCGAAGAAGGATAATAAATGCTCTGTTTTTTCGCTTATGCTCTCGGAAGGCTTTAGCCATCCTTTTTTTATCATTTCAGCCAACGGAAAATTCCTCGCCCAATCTATTGATTCGGTAATTATCGAACGTTGACGCTCACGCGCAAGATGTTCATCAAAGGTTCGCTGTTTGTTCATCCAAAAATGTGCAGGGATCTTGGTAACGCTTTCAAATTGGACAGCCATATCAGGAGTAATCGAACTTTCACCTTTCATCACCGCAATGATTGTCTTTTCAGGCTTTCCTGCACGCACTGCAAATTCTTTAGGTCCCATTTTCATCTCAGCGAGTTTTTCAGCAAGCGTTTCGCCCGGATGAAAAACCACCTGTGGAATATACCGGTTCTCTTTTATTGCCATAACATTATGATTTACTCGTTGTGATAATCTATTATTTCAATTATTTCCACACCTTTTATTTCTACCCATATATAGTTGCCGTCGGAAGTAACCGGAATCGGATTTTCGTGTGGTTCAAACACCAATCGGTAAGGCTGATCTAAATCACAAGCCCATTGGCCTTTCCGGTTTTCAACTAGTTCATGATAGTGCCCCGGAAGATATCTCACGTCTTCTAACGTTTCTGCAACCCTGAGATCATTAAGCCGTTTACTTAAAATTTTTGCCCGTATGTTGCCGAACTCTTTCTGACTCTTTCTATAATCATTTGCCAGCTTTTCAAACTTTTTGGTGCTGAATGTCAAATTCATTACAAAGATAATTTATTTTCGACTAACAGAAAGTGTTATTTATAATATTATTTTTATTTAACTGAAATAGGGAGTATATAATTGAGGAACCACTCTTTACTTATATCACAATTGTCGCTATTAGGATCAGGATTTGCTTTATGAATTTTCACTTGTAATGGCATTGGAACACCATTACCAAATATCAGAGCTTCTCCAAGCACTGATTGCTTGATTTTAATTGCATAATCATCTGAATAGTATGGCAAGACAGAGTAAATATATTTCATATCCACATCATTTTGTATGCGGTGAATAATATAGTTACCGCATTGTGATAAAACGGTGCTCGACAACTCGGAAGGTCTCTGAGAAGATATCAATAAATACAATGAATACTTTCGCCCTTCTCTTGCAATACGTCGATATCCACTCCTACAAAGTTTCATCGATTTCTATTAAGATGTCTTCATTCACTATATTCTCGACATTGATCAAAGGGAGCACCCATTTATTAAAATCAGAACCCTCCGTTTTGGCAAATAAGATCCCTCTTGTAGTTCCAATCACTAGCACACCAAGATGTTGAGCAAAGCCTTTATCTATTGTAATCACCTGTTTTTGATCATCATGCAAACCAACCCATGTAGCTTCTTCTATATCGAAAAACATACGAACTTCAATCATTAAAAAAGGACTTGGTTTTTCGTCACATTTATAACGGATTGTACATGCAACGGCGATAATCCGTTCATTCTCTTCGATTCCAAAAGACAAACCGGCAGACACCTCTACATTCGATTGCGTATCAAACATTTCATCGAAGCCGGCAAATTGCTCCGTAACGATCTTTCTTAATTTAAAACGAATGGATGGTTTCATGCAGCTTTGGGTTTGTTGTCGTTAGATTCCGTATATGGAATATAATCCCTATCTTTAAGAATAGTACTATTTATTTGCGAAAACTTCATCGGCACCAATAACGGTTTTAATTCGGGAAGAGGATAATAAGTATTTATCGAAATCAGCGAGATGCTTAACGCCTGCTCTATTTTAGAGATCGTTTCGAGCGATAAATTCTCACTTCCCTTCACTATTTTATTCACATATTGAGGAGATACGCCCATTCTGAGGGCTAGTTCCTTTTGCGTAATCCCTTTGTCTTTGATTGCAAAAAGGACTTGCACTGCAATTTGGGCAGAGTGTTTCAACCATTCTTTATTCGTTTCACGCCATTCGGCTTCTTGGCGCCAGGTAGACACTTGTCCTTTCGATAATTCTACTAATCTTTCTAATCCTTTAGCCATACTATTACAGTTGAAATTCCATTAAATCATTCATTCCTTCTTTGTCAATAACACCTTCTTTTAATAAATAGTTTCTCGCTTGATCCAACTTTACTAATTCCATTTTAGTATGTATCCTTTCGCTCATCGTATGCGTCAATTTGATGGCGCCTCCTGTTATTACATACACTTGAGGTTCTATAAGAATCGCATATAGCCGTAGCCAACTCGGATGCTCCATACCGTAGCATTTACTTTTGTCCAATAATTTCGAGGAGATTTGCCTATCATCTAAGAACCTAAATTTATGATCCAATTGTCTAGCCTCTGTCTTTAGGAAATATTCTTGAAGCTCGGCAGCATCGTAAATAGTTTTAAAAATAGCCCTTTCGATTGAAATATTGTTCCATATCGGATTTCTCAAATCATTTTCATTGGCCGTAAAAAAGTCGAGCAACTGTTCCGTATCATTCCATTTTCTAAATTGTAATGTAAATTCGTCTGTATCGAAATCTGAATTCCAACAAGCGAATAATTTTGAGGTAAAGATAATAACTATCTTCACAATATCAACCTATAAGTTTATTTTTAACTTTCATTTGTCGGTCTACATGAAGAATAAAGCCTTTCATTTACCGCCTTTCGTAAACAAACGCCCTCAATAATACGGCCGCTCTTTATTCCATAAATCATTGCTCCCGAGTTTCTCCGGCAGGTGACCGTTGAGTAACAAGGGAGCGATGAAAGATAGAAGTTATATGATAGAGACTTATCGTTTTATTATTTTCGAGAAGCCAATCCTTTAATCACCTCAATCACACGATGAACATCCTCATTTGTGAGAGTAGGTCCGGAAGGCAGGCAGAGTCCATCGTCGAACAACTTCCCGGTCGTGTCGTCGCCATAATAAGGAGCATCGGCAAACACCGGCTGCAAGTGCATCGGTTTCCATAACGGACGAGTCTCGATGTTCTCTTCCTCCATCTTCAGGCGAATGTCTTCGCGCGTGAATCCCGCAGTGGCAGGATCAACAATGATACACGTCAGCCAAAAGTTGGAATTAAAATCCGATGACGGATTATCGTGCACCTCGACGCCCTTCACACCAGCCAATTCTTTTTGATAGATGGAATGAATCTCCCTGCGGCGGGCGATATGATCGTTCAACACCATCATTTGTCCGCGGCCGATACCGGCGGATATGTTACTCAAGCGGTAATTGTATCCAATGCGTGAATGTTGATAATGGGGAGCCTGGTCGCGCGCCTGCGTAGCATAAAACACCGTTTCTTTCGCTTCCTCCTCCGTGCGGCATACCAACGCACCGCCACCCGAAGTGGTAATCATCTTATTGCCGTTGAACGACAAACAGGCGAACTCGCCGAAGGTGCCGCATTTCCGGCCCTTGTATTCCGAACCCAGCGCCTCCGCCGCATCTTCCAATACAGGAATTTCATACTCACGGGCAATTGCCATTATCTCATCCATCTTAGCCGGCATGCCGTATAAATGCACGGGAATAATTGCTTTCGGTTTTTTGCCAGTTTTGGCAATACGGTCTTCAATAGCTTGGCGAAGATAATCGGGCGACATATTCCAAGTATCTGTTTCGCTCCCCACAAATACCGGCTTGGCAGCCTGGTAAGTGATCGGGTTGGCCGAAGCCGCAAAAGTAAAGCTTTGACAGATCACCTCATTGTCACGCCCAACACCCAGTTGCACCAATCCCAAGTGGATGGCTGCTGTCCCGGCGCTCAATGCCGCCACATGAACATCCTTGTTCAAAAATTCGCGAAGATCTTTTTCAAATCCGTTTACGTTCGGGCCTAATGGCACTACCCAGTTGGTGTCGAACGCTTCTTTTATAAAGTCCTGCTCATGGCCACCCATGTGAGCAAGCGAAAGCCAAATACGTTTATTCATATAAATTCTTGTTTTAATCGATACCCTCTTTTAAGACACGAGTCGCCTTAAGAAGATTCCCATTATGTTGTTTCAAAATTTTTATTAGTTCTTTTTCTTCACTCGAATATAAGTCAGGGGTACGCGCTTTTGACAATACCATACGTCCATGAATAACATTTACCCCTAGAATGGAATCGCCCAACAGATAACGGAGAGTGTGTTTAATTTGTTTTATCGCCTTACCGAGATCCGAACCCTTTAATTCAATCAACCGCAGGACATCCGATGATACGGTGTACAAACCATAATCGCATTTTAGTCCCGTTCCGTCTTTCATGATTCCACCATCGATTCTATACGCGATCAACTCTTTTTCTTCTTTATTTATACCCTGATAAGATACACGCCCACCTTTCTTATCTTCCAAAACAACCTTTGAGCGCCTGTCACGAAATTCGATATACGATTTATCCGTATATTTTTCAATCAACTTCATATTCCAGATCCGATAATTTATCGTATTCCCTGTTTAACTTGCGGGAGACCTCATCGATTTTTTCCGCTTTAATCTGTTTCAATTTTGGATCTAAAATTGACGTCACGGAACCATTCTTAACGAACCAAGCGCCGACATCCTCAAAATTAACCCAATATTTTTGAGAAATTATTTTTTGGGACTCTTTCTTTTTTGATTTTCCTACCGCGGAAGCGAATAAAAGATTATTGACGGATGTAAGGATATACGGACTATGTGTGGTAATAAACAGGTTATGCGCCCGCGGTCCATTTAAGAGCGCCACCATTTGATATATTAGTTCCCGCTGCGTAAAGGGATACAAGTTCTCTTCCGGTTCTTCCAGAAATATATTGGAATAGTGGAGATTAATAAAGTGATAGGCAATACGCTCAAATTCTTTTGCTTGTTCTTTGTTGGCGAAGTAATGTTTGATATTATATATTTTGCGAGGTATCCCAAAATCTTTTAAAGCTAATAGATAAGACGTGCCTCCTGCTTTTAGCACCCATGAATAGATTCTATCAATAAGTTTTTTATTTTGATACTCTCTGGCCACACTATCTTTCTGTCTCTCCTTGTATATTCCTTCCGTAACATACTTCAGCAATAACCAAAGCGGCACCAACGATTGCAAGCCGCTCGAAACGTTTGTAAAATCGAGAGTCTTATTTTCACTGATCATAACCGTATCCTTGCGGTTATTTTTATCAAAGGCATATTTGACGCCAAGGTCTAAAATCTGCGTAGGTTCGTTTGAATAATAGTTGCGCGCTTCTTCCCAATCCGACATAAAACTGCGAATATTATTTTTTTCCAAATTCACGTCGAACCAATTCGGAATAGCCGCGACAATATTCCGTTCCGCAGGAATGTATATCGTTTTAGAACGGATATATGCCCATCGATCTTTCCACTCAAAATGAAACGCGTCCTCTTTTTTAGAGAAAGAAAAGCGCATCACATCCGTTTCATATTCAATATAGGTTTCCGGAACAATGAAACCGTTTAATTTATGAAATTCCGAAAACCGCAACTCGAAGATACCTTTTTTCTCAAAGTCTGCGGGAGACTGTGCAATTGATATCTCTTTTTCCACCCATGAGCAGTAGCAAGCCGTCTTATTGATCGTGCTTTTGCCGGAACTTTGCTCGCCAATGAGCAAATTAATCCGTTTTAGCTCAATTTCCACGTCTTGTATCGGCCCGAGTTTTTTTATAATCAGATGCTTCATTATTTTACTCACTTTCTCCTTGATGTCGAGAGGCAAAAATACAAAATAAAAATGGATACGGTAATATATTGACGTGAAGAGAAAATTAATATTTTAGGCAAACATTTAAAACTGAACTTTACTAAAGGTAATTTTCTGAATAATAAACCATCGGTTATTGCCAATGATATCCGGTCAATAAATTTCTAATATTGCAGATAGTGGGTCGTTATTTCATATGTATGAAAGAATATAAAAACATATGTTTATCATTAACTAAGTTCCTAAATTGAAGAATATTCTATATATAACGATCTGAGTTTATAACGACTTTTTTGACTTTAGCCTTTTCAACATCTATGCACTCCATTATGTCTTGATTAAATATTACAATGTTATTACCTGTTGGATGTAGGGAACTCCTGAATTTTATCCCATGAGCTCCACTATATATTTTCACAAACTCACAGATAAATTGAGTAGGAATATAATCTAACGGAGAATCGTATCTTCGTATCGGCTTAGATAAATCTCTACTTATTTTATCTTTCAGTAATTTGGACTTAATTTTTGTATTGATTTCGTTTTGCATACCTGATTGAGAAAACAGGGTAGGGACCTCGGTAAAGTCTGCAATAGTAATATCTTCTTCAATAGTGTTTTTTAATACGAATGTGCCAACAGATACTTCGTCTAGGAAAGCGGCCCGGATTTCATATAATACCGAATCCTTATTATCACACAAATACAGAAAAGGGATTCCCGCAGGATTTGCTCTGCCGCCTACAGATAAATCTGGTGGTGGACAAAACATTTTAGGGTATTCATACGGCTCTTCTTTTTCCTTATAATGCAAACGAGCTCTGTATAACTTCTTGTTTTCATTTAGAATGGTTTTGCTACTTAACAATCCATCCACCCTAAATCCTCTGTCAGGTATGATATATTGGTCAAATATCTTCTTTTCCATTTAATTGTTTCTTTTAAAATATCCCAATAATTAACGACTTCCAAGATATCGCTTGTAAACTCGACAAGATCATTACCACTTTTGATTTGTGTATTGAGTTCAGGAATAATCGTATCTAATACTTCGGATCCAATATTTTCTGAGCTAAAAAAGTCCCAATTATTTTGAAGAGTTTTTATTAGGCTATGTCCCTCTTTATTAAGTTGAAAATTATCAATAAGCTCTTGAAAAAAATCATATAATTCTTCTATATTAATAATGTCTTCATTGTCGTCATTGCTAAAATCACATTTCCTTTTTGAGATGATCGTGAAGTAATAAATCCTATAATCTCTTTATCAGAAAAACAGTTCTTACAGATTCTCTTCATTTTCTTTCAAATACTCACTTACAATTATCAGATGATTTTTAATCGAAATTTTTTTCACCATGCCTAATCCTGGATAATGATTCCCGTCGCAATATTCTCGAAGTTCCGAAATTGCAGAATTATTAAGCTGAATACTATCGCAAAATCTCAAAGCCTTTAAGGCCGCTTCCTCAAACTTTTGTTGGACATTGGCTATAGAATCACTATCTGTAGAAGAAGTAAAATGTCTTATCCATATCTCGGATTCTTCCTCTTCATTTATATAGGTTAAGTGTATTACAACAGCACGTGGAGTAAGTCCCCCGTTCGTGAATTCTTTTGGGAGTATTGTAAAGTCAGAAAAACCGCTATACCCATCTGTATTATAAAACAAATGCGCCTCAGTTAATTTATGTGCCGGGATTTGCAGATAGTCCGCGTTTTTCACTTGTTTTTCAAATACATCATCTAATCGGATATACGTTTTAGCCAACCCCTTCAAATAACTATCAAGACGACGGTTATTACCCGGGTCCAACAACATTATGACTCCTATATTATCATCGGCACACAGTTCCCTGAGAGAAGGATCATCGATAAATCCATCCATGCAAATCAGCATACAATTCTTCAAATCATATTCGTGAATGCTTTCCCTTATATAGTCACTGTTATTGGTAAAGTGAAAGGCAGGCAAAAAACTGCAATTTTCAAGACTATTCATATAATCCAAAAACACATTTGCGTCACCTTGAAAGTCTCCCTGTGAAGAGTTCATAATTAAATAGGGCGAGAAGTTATTCTCAAAAAATATTTTATTAGCTCTATCCAGATTATTAGTACTTCTATTCACAGGTTCAAGTACAGGGGTAACATAATTTTGAATAACGCCTTCTTGAACTAATTCTCTTAGGGCAATCAGTTCAAACTGCCTAGCTCTTAAATAAGGGTAATACATACTATATAGATATTTTGGTTTTCAATATATTCAATAAATTTTCTTTTTGTGTTTTATTCAGATTCAAAGATAAACAAACTTGATTTAATTCACTATTTATTTTATTAAAAAACTGATTATTGATATTACGTTTTTTCATCGCATGAATGAACAATCCATTCATTTCATCAGACGGAATCTTACGAATAAGCTCTTTGCATATTTGAAATTGATTAAAATCGTTCATTTCAGGAAGCATACCATAGTAGGTCTCTACAATATTCTTGTATTCCCGCGTATGCAATATCTCCATAACCGTTGAAAAATCGGGCCTTTTATTGCTAACCGCTTTCCGTATTAACCGGAAAACTCCCTCCGTTGAATCATACGAAATTACTCCAATACTACTATCATAAGCCATGTACTTATCCAAATGCAATTCCGGTACCACCAAGTAAATCTCATTGAAAATCCTTTTGTATTCTTCCAATTGGTTCGATAAACGGTATTCCTTATCTAAGATCGTTTTTATTTCAAATACTTTAGACGTCCCGTTGAATATCGCCAAATCAGCGATTGCTTTTCCAATTCTGAATTCATTAAAGATGACGGAATCTTTGTTGGCAAACTCTTTTTTCAACCATTTATTAAGTAACTCATTCTTATAAATGTATTCATTGGGATAATTTTTTGCCAAAACCTTATAAATATGCCGAATGTATTGTAAATAACTAATGTCTTTATGCGCAAATACCAGATCATAGGTTTGGACTTTTTGATTTATGGAACTAAAGTCATTATTCAACCATTTACATACCTCATTTCGCAAAAAAAGGGTTGAATAATCTCTTAATTGGTCAATAGAATATGATAGTCTTATTTTCATTTTCTTTCAATTCCATGTCAAGCAGTGTCTGACAAAAATACACAAAATAGTCATTGAAACAAAATAGCATTTGTAAAACGGTTGACTACTTCTTAATTTCCATACCCATTTGCTGCTATAAATTCAAGATAACTTTGTGAATCTTCCTTTGATTTTTGCACTTCCTTAATTACCATAAAAGCAATATCCAAGGGTAAAGTAGCACCATTGGAATTTACTTGCTTCGTAAAATCATGAGGCGTCAATTGGTGATACGATTCACCGCCGGGAGTTATGATTAAATCGGCTAACCGCCGAAAATCTTCATTACTGAAACGCCGGCCTAAGCATATAAACTCAATACATCCTTGTATTGATAGATATTCCGGTATATTTATTCCGAAAAACCTTCGTTCATGCTCTTGTGACCAGTTAAAATATTTTTATTATACAGACTACGGCATTTTACATCCTCTATCTTGTGAAATTTTTCAGGGATTTATAGCTATTATAGATAAAATACGTTTCTCCTTCCACTTATTGGGCGCTATATCCTCCATCAATTAATAAATCTATACCCGTTATCCATTTTGAATTATCAGAAAGCAAAAATTCAATACCATTTACAACATCCTTCACTTCTCCAATTCCTAGAGGATGCATCTGTCTAATCTTGTCTGCATTTTCATCACCAACAGAATCTAAAATTTTTGAAGACATCTCCGTCAATACCATCCCAGGAGAAATACAGTTTACTCGGATTTTTTTGCTCGCTAATTCGAGCGCTAAAGCTTTAGAAGCAGCAATCAGTCCTCCTTTCGACATGCAATAGGCGACTTTTGCAGGTTGCCCTAACCTTCCCATAACAGAACTAATAAATACGAATGAACCTCCTTCTTTAGAAAAGTTTCCTTTTTTTATTAAGACTTTGGAAACAAGGACTGCAGGAACTGTATTTGTTTTTAAAATATCTTCCAGAAAATCCTCTTTGATAAATTTCAAAGGAATTGTTCCTTCTTGACCAGCGGAATAAACAAATCCTGAAAATGGAATACCTGTATTTCTTACATTAGAGCTAATAGCTTCTTCGAGATCTTTCCCATTTTTGACGTCTATCACAATGTAGTCATGTCCTTGCCCCGTACATTGAGCAACAACTTCTTTTAAATTCTCCTCGTTTCTTGATACTAAAACCAAAGAGGCTCCTTTTTGAGAAAGACTAATGGCTGTAGCTTTACCGATACCGGAAGAAGCTCCAATAATTAATACTTTATGATTGGAGAAGTCCATATTATTTGATATAAGATATTATTTTATCTAATGATGTCATCTCTGCAATTTCTTCCGGTTCAAATGACTTATCGAAAGCTTCTTCCAACTCTATTATTAAATTCAAATGCCTTAGCGAATCCCAATTATCAATATTCTTTTGTTTAATATCTTCTGGAAAATCCGAGACAGGCAATTCAAAAACTCTCGACATAATTTCTATAATTTGTTCTTTCATAATTCTATCGTCTTCTAATTGTGTAATATGATTTTATATCTATTTCTTTTGATTGATCAAAAATATATTTTTTCACACCTTCCGCATCTTCTTCCTGTAAAATAAAACCAATTTCTTCAAGAAAGTCTTGAGTCATTTTATTCTTTTTTGTAGGAATATACTCTGCTCGAATATTCTTCCCAGTTTTATTAATTAAATCATTTATAATAGATAGTATAGTTACTTTTTCAATTCCTCTTCCAAGAATTCTACAACTAAGTAAATAAGAATCTAAAAATAAATCATGTTCATTTTCATCTATAATAGCAGCAATAGTAATACCATTATCACCAAATTTATCTTTTACATTTGCACAAAAGATATGACTACCCAAAAGAACCTTTTTTCTTAAATCTTCCTCAGTATAGCGTTGTGTACGTAAATTAAATTGATTCGTTTTTTGAGTCATCTGAGCAATACGTGTTATATTGCTTTCGGAAATGGGAATGATATCCACTATCATATCTAAACTAACGAAGTAATCATCCAGATTCTCAAATTTCTTTTGACTTTCTTTTCTTAAGAGAATTTCTTTATATTGTTCCGTTTTCTTTAAGTCCTCTGCAGATAATTCAAATGTAGCAAAATATTCGTTATAAATATTCCAAAAGAAATCAACTAAACCATAAGGCTTTAGTGGAAAATCAGGAGTAACAACATCGGGTAAGAACTTCCTTACAATTCCTCGTTCCACCGGACTATCATCAACAAAGACCAAACTATCTAGTCCTATATTTAATTCTTCGGCAATAGCTCTAATGTTCTCGGCCTTATTTTCCCAATTAATACGATAAGCGGAGAGAACAGCATCGTTTATCAAATTATTCGGATTATGTTTCCATAAATCCTGTACATCTTCTAAATTATTTTTACTACAAACAGCAAGGATCACTCCTTTTTGGGATAATGCAAATAACAATTCTTGAAAACTTTTATATGCGTTTCCGGGATAGTCTTGCCCAAGTTTAACTCCATAGATGCCTTCTTCACCTAAAATTCCACCCCATAGTGTATTGTCACAATCTAAAACAATACATTTTTTGCGTTTAAGAGTTATGAAATTAAGTTGATTATAGAACCACTCTTTAAAAGATTTCGCCAACTTGGGATTAATAATCATTTGAGATGTGAAAAAGAATCTCCAATCAATCTTTTCAATAAGTTGACATTGAAGAAACTGGTTAATATCGATCACTTTAATATGAGGATTCTCAGTTACTAAAGATTTAAGAAATCTGTAGTTAAAATAATTGATAGCCGTAGAAAGTTCTCTATTTTTCAATTCCCAGTCATGATTGAGTTCTTGATAAAGAGTTATTATTATTATTCTACGATCTTTAATTTGATTAGTAAGCAGTTCGATTTTAGATCGAATTTCGTCTATCTCTTTAAGTTGTTGTTCAGGTGTTTTATGAGGGCCTAATTGATAAAACAGGATAATATTATCAAAATCTTTGGGCGGCAAACTTAATTCACCATAACCACTAAAATAAGTAGTTGTGCTGAACAGATACTCTACCGTATAATTTCTGTAAATATAATTATTCATTATTTTTCCAATAATTCAATTAATCCAATTGAAGAATTATATAAAAAACAAATTTTCCTATTATCAAAAGCTATTGCAGGAATAGGCTGAATTACCTGAATAAATCTCTGTTTTTTTAATTCTCGAATCTTCTCCTCAAAATTATCTATCTCATAGCAGATATGATATAAAGAAGTCCCATTTTTTTTAATAATTTGAGATACTGGATTTTTGTCATTCACAGGTTGAACAAATTCAATAAGATGGTCATTCTCATTTTTTATAAAAAGTAAATTTACACCTTGCAAAGGATCAAAAATAACATCTCCAATCTTCTCATAGCCTAATTTTTTGAATTCAAGAAGACTCTTTTCGAGTGATTGGGTAGCTAACCCATAATGATGAGTTTTCATTTTATAATTCTATTAACTCAGAAATATGAGTATCCTTTAAATCAAAAATGGCAGTTCCCCAAGACAATCCTGCTCCAAATCCACTCGCAATAATTTTTTTATTGCTTGCCTCCCAATTTCTTAATTCGCTGACGATTGTTAGAGGAACAGTAGCGGAACTAGTATTTCCAAATTTATCGAGACTAATAGGAATATACATGTCAGAACATTTTAATTTTTTCACAAAAAAATCAATCATAAACTTGTTTGCCTGATGAAAAACGATACTCCCATAATCTGATATATTGGTATTTGTTTGAGATAAGATTTCCTTAATACCTTTTGGAACAACTTTTAATGTAAAATTGAAGACGTCAATTCCATTCATATATACTTCCAAATCATTCCCGATACTGCCATCCGCACGTTCTCTTTCTTCAAGACTCTTTGAATCATATGGATGACGGCATCCACCGCCATGGATGTTAACAGCTTGCCAACCTTCTCCATCAGTATTAAGTATAGAGAAAAATTCACTATTAGCATTTTTCTCCAATAAAGTAGCCGTACCGGCATCCCCATATAATAAAGCATTCGTTTTATCTTTCGGATTAACTATTTTTGAAAAAGTTTCTCCATCCAGCAATAAAACATTCCTTATATTTGGCAAATTCAGATATGTAAACGCTGTTGTAAGGGCGTAGAGATACCCACTACAGGCCAATGAAATATCAAAACAAATTGTATTCTTGCTTAATTTTAATCTATGCTGTAATATCGGAGCAGTTGCTGGAATTCTAAAGTCTCCCGTTTGAGACATAAATATCAGCACATCAATTGTTTCTCGATCTATACTTAGTTCATTCAGAAGTTTTTCAGCAGCGGAAAAACATAAATCCGATGCACAGATATTTTTATCTACAATTCGCCTTTCGACAATCCCTACAGAATTAATAACTTTCTTTAATTCTTCTTCTCGGAAGAATGTAGTCAAATCTTCATTCCTTACAACCTTTTTAGGCGCACATGCCGCTATCCCCTTAATATGAACATTAGGAATATGTATAAATGCCATTCTATTTTTTAGTTTTTACAATATCATATATATCTCCTACTGTAATTGAATTTTCCAGATCTTTACTATTTAATTCTACTTCGTATTCTTCTTCTATTACAGCAATAAGTCCTAAAGCAGTTAGCGAACTCCACTCATCAAGATCTCTAAAAACTGTATCCGTCGTTAGTTCCGCGGGATCTGTTTCATCAAAGATTAGAGCAAAATTTTCAATAAAATCTTTTACTTCCATATTCTATTAGTTAATTACATGTTAAATTTTTTAGCAGGAACACCAATAAATGTTCCGCTATCCTTTATTGTTCTCAAGAGTATTGCCCCAGCACCTAAAGTATTTAAGTTCCCTATTTTCTTCCCTTGTATTACCCCGGAATTGAATCCAAAAAAGTTTTGATTCTCAATAGTTACATTTCCTGATATTTGCACGTTGGGGCTAAATACATTAAAGTCGCCCACCTTGTCATCATGCCCTAATGTAGAGCGAGTGTTGAAAATATTAAAACTACCCACATTCACGTTACAACTTATAATAACTCCAACAGAAAAAATATTACCAATGCCTAATGCTGTAGTTGTTTTGTCTAAAAATACGACCGAAGGATGAATTATATTAGGAAAAGAAACTTTTTCGTTTGATATTCTCTTCCTAATATCTTTAATATGAAGGACATTACCCACGGCTATACCAACTTCTGTGGGATATTTTAAGTTATTCAAATCTTCAACATTACCCATAACTTTAGCATATATATTTTCTTTTATTGTTGGGTCATCATCAAAAAAGCCAATGAATTTATAATCCACCCCTTGTGATTGAAGAACATCCCTCCAGATACAATAGACTTCCTGTCCAAATCCTCCTGCTCCAATTATAGCAATTTGTTTCATTCTATATCTCCTTTAAATTCTTCCATTGTAGTTTGTCCATCTTGTGAAATACCTTCCCGGACAAATACTTTTTTAATGGTCAAAAGTAATATTTTAATATCGATTTTCAAAGAAAGATGATCGACATACCACACATCGTACTCGAATTTCTGCTGCCACGATATGGCGTTACGTCCGTTCACTTGCGCCCAACCGGTAATGCCCGGACGAACCTCATGACGTCTACGTTGTCTGTTATTGTATAGTGGCAGGTACTGAACTAACAAAGGACGCGGCCCTATCAACGCCATATCGCCTTTTATTACGTTAATTAATTGCGGTATCTCATCGAGCGAGGTGGAGCGGACAAACTTCCCAATCTTAGTCAGGCGTTGTGCGTCGGGCAATAAATTACCTTGCGCGTCCCGCTTGTCAGTCATTGTTTTGAATTTGATCACCTTGAATATCTTTCCGTTTTTTCCCGGGCGCGGTTGGAAAAAGAAAGCTCCTGCCCCTTTGTTGGATATTGTCAGCCAAACCCATAAAATGACAAATACCGGACTGATAACAATAAAGCCAATAAGTGAAAAAATAAAATCAACGAACCTTTTAAAGAATCTTTTATACATCGTAGTTGTTTTTTGCTACTTTATAGCAACATATACTATCATTAAAATAAACATATTTACCTCCATTTAATTGCTTCTTCGCATAGTTGAATATCTTTGTTCCTTCAATCGCTTTCCCTGTTATTTTCGTTTAATTTCGCTTCGAAGACACCCTGAACTCGGAAATTTACAGTTGTCTCGAATTCTCATATATATCATCAAACACTGGTGTCCCATTAAAATATCGATTTTATATTATATATATTTGATATAGTATTACTTATGCCTGATTTTAAAAAGAACCGATTTGAATTTGATTCTTCAGTTTAAACTCAAATCACCAAAGAGCTGAATATTGTAATATGCTGAAAATCGGAGACCTTTTTTTAATGATGAATAAGCACAATTAATAATAGTCAAACTTTAATGGGACACTAGTGATCATCAAATAAGCAAGCCCTAAATACAGTCTTCATTTACGACATAGGGTCAAAAAGTATTTTCAAACCATGTATACACCTCGGGGATACGAATCTTGTACTGCCAGCCTAAAGACACCTCATATAAACTATTTTTTTGATATATTCCTTTTATTATTGAAATCTCCATTAATGTTAATGATATTACTATTTTTAATATCGCCAAACTTTTGCTTACGAGATTTTCCACTTTTACTAAACAACTTGAATACGCCTGTTATTACTCCTAGGAGTGCTACAATTATTGGAACAGCCCAAGCATAATTTTCTTTCAGAAATTCAATCATATTTATAATGAGATAGGATTAGACAAACTCGAAATGGGTAGTGAAGTCATATTTGTATATTTGCTAATTATTTTATTCGCGGTATACCCCCCTAGAATATTTAAGTCCACCGTTTTTAATGCAGGAGAGTTCAGGAATTCACATGCATACAACCAGTTTTGATTAATGCTGCAAAGATACTCTCTAACCTCTTTCTCTGTTAATAGGGGCATAAATTTCTTTAGTTCTTCCACTAAAGGAATAAGATATTCCTGTTTCCTTGCTTTTAACCTTTTGTAAAATAATGTAGTATTAACATCAGAAAACATCCAATTTTTCTTATCAAAAATAAACATACAGGTACCGTCATCATTTACTTTGTGCATAATCTCAGGGTGGATCGTTCTAAAAGAATCGAAATCTTCTTGACCGATTTTTTTCCTGAAATATAAATCATATTGCTTCAGTAAATGATTTTCGTAAGTATCAATAAGATAAATACCTGAAATTGTTTTAGTACAATTATTTTGTATTATATATTCAATATCCAGATTATTTATATTACAAGAATTATCAATGAACGGGGAAAGTTGATTAAAAAACAGATCAAGCATAAATGAAAACGGAGTATTAACAACTTGATGTCGCAGATTCATCAGAACAATTAGACTCGAAGTAAACAGATTCAGATTCGGAATGAGTTTTATAGCCTCATTCAAGATCGCTTTTTCGGTACTATTACTATTGACTTTTAACCTATCTATTAATATGTCAACAATATATTCCTTCATGATATTATCCTCATTAGAAATATAACCGATAAGAGTATCATGTAAAAAAACTTGTATTGCAGGATTATTGAACTTTTCTATTAATTGCATCTGCTGTTCATTTACTAATTTTCTTAACAAATCCCCAAGAAATTCATTAAGTTCTGACTTCGTATTATTTATTGCATCTATAGAAAATCTTTCGAAGTCCTTTCTAAGAATCTCGACAAACATATTCTGAATGTCTTTATACACTTGGCCATCCACAGATACATTGCCATTAATAATAATTGCGTTAGAATTAACAATATTACCAATATGTTGCACACTAATTCGTTTCATATATATTCAAATTATACTTCATCATCATTGCATTAAAATAAATATTTCCAAATATCAATTTTGACTCTTTTGAGTTAGATGAACAATATTTAAATCGCTGGATCGATTCATTCCAAAAGCCATCTGCCACTACATTCCATTGGCTTTGAGTTCCTTGTTGTTGAACCATTTGGCACAGTCTTAAGCCTACAAACTCCAAATTATTTCGGATATTTTCCCAAAAAGCGATATTCCGGTGCCCCAATCCACGAGTTGATGGGTTACTCTCGTCGTACTTCTTGCTAACATGAATAGGAAACACTCCATTGAAGAATGTATCTGTTACGCCAATTTGTTTCAACGTACGCTCTTGGTATATTATAATACCCGGCCGTACCCCATAATGTCGACGTTGTCTATCATTATATAACGGTAAATATTGAACTAACAGCGGGCGGGGGGTCTACCAATGCCATATCGCCTTTTATCACGTTAATCAATTGCGGTATCTCATCGAGCGACATGGAGCGGACAAACTTTCCTACTTTCGTCAAGCGTTGCGCGTCGGGCAATAAATTACCTTGCGCGTCCCGCTTGTCGGTCATCGTTTTGAATTTGATCACCTTGAATATCTTCCCGTTTTTTTCCGAGCGCGGTTGCAAAAAGAAAGCCCCTGCCCCTGTGTTGGATATTGTCAGCCAATCCATAAAATGATAAATAGCGGACTGATAATGATAAATCCAACAAGTGCAAGGATAAAATCAAATAACCTCTTGAATAACTTTTTGTACATCGTATCTTATTTCTTTTTTGCTAAATCACGGCTCTCTTTATAAATAAAAGAGATGGCTAATGAACCATTTTCATTAATTCAGCTAAGGTAGAATTGAGAGAGCGAGGAATTTCGCCATCTTTTAATTCTTGGTAATTTACATCGGCCCCATTAACAAGGTCAACCGCTATGCAATATTGAGGATTTATGAGATATTCTCTTGAATAATACTTATTCAAATAATTGTACAAGGTATCGGCAAACATGCCCAATTCTATCTTTTTAAATCCAGTTTTTTTTGCGATAAACCAAATAGCACCTATATACTCTTTTTCATCAAAATCATACGTATAAATATGACTAGGAGCCACTTTTACGTCTAATTCTTTAATATTCAAAACTAAAAGATTTTTATTACTCATCTTTTTAAAGATTAAATTTGGTGTTGGTCGCCATTTTTCATGATCTAAATCTTCAAATGTATCTAAGACTTTTATGTTTTTCTCGTAGGTATTCTTTTTTCGCAAATTATCTTCAGTCTGATATAATCTACGAAGTTGTTCTTTCTTATCTTTTACAGGAAGAAGATTATTTGATTTAAAACTTTTATTTATTGCACTAGTAGAGCTACTCCAGTAATAACCCTTGATAGGCAGCTTGCTTTCATCAGTACCTAATTTCACCTTCAATGCGAATGTTTGTTTACTTCTTTCAGACTTCCTTTTAAATTCTATGATTTCATTAACTGTAATTGTTTTCATCCTTTATTATATTATCCGGTGCCTTGAAAAATAAAAAATTTCAATATCCTAGCATCTTTTTTATTTGACCTGCAAGTTACTAATGTATCCGGAATTAAAAAAACAATTCCATTATTTAGATGCTATTTCTTTCCTCTAATAGCCTATTTTTGTTCATCTGCCAGGCTGCTTTTATAAGTGCGAATAAAAAAACCAACGTTTGCATGATAATCGGGAATATTATTGACAGGAATATCTTTTACTTTGTTATACACGATTCCCGAATTGAAAAGTTCACAAAATTTGTCATAATACTCTTTGTGTGAGTTATAAATCATTGAACGAATCAATAAAGTCATATCAACATCTCCATTTGACAGATAGTCGTCTATTATTTTTGCATATTCTATAGGATTTACTTTTTTCCAAATGCCAAATAATACTGTCGTCGGCGTCTGCCCCAACCTGAATAATGATCCTAAGCCGTTTTGTTCGATATATCTCTTAATAAACCGATATATAATTTCGTCTATTTCGGGTAGAGTAGAGTAATAACTGCCACAGCTATTGCAGAAATGAGTTGCAAAAAATAAATGAAAAGGTATCAAGGTTCCTTCCGATAAAATCTTTTCAATAATTTCCAATTGTTTTGAATAATCCGGTATAATTTGTGGCATATATTGTTCATTACTTAAATTATTGACGTACCTTTCAATAATCTCGCATATTGTCATCTCTATATGAAACTTACTATTATACATAGTATATTGTGTACGAGATTTATTCACAGATAAACGAGCGAGAGCAATACATATTTTTTCGATACATGCATTATCGATGTTTTTTGAGTATTTCGGATAAAGTATTTGATCGTAAATAACACGCTGTATATTGTCGAATCCATATTGTTTATAATAAAATTCAAACTGTTTGAGGATATCACTCTCATCAATAGTGGGCAACTTTTTAATAAAACATTCGGCCTCTTGATCTGAGATCATATCATCAGGCGTCGCATATAAAAAATACTTATTAAAATACTCCGAAGAACAGATTCTTTTTTTATTATTAATTTCCACCCGATTGCTAGTGCCGGAATAGATAAATGGGTATAAAAGTTCTTGTAACAAGGCATCAATATAAGGCTTCTTGTTTGGGTCGGCATTTTTCATCAAATCATCGATAAAGTTATTATTTTTCTCTTTTCGTTTTTCTTCAGAATCCAATATATCTCTCACAGATAGTTCCATGCTACCTGTTAGTATATGTCTACTTGCCTTGATCGTATTATAAGCGCTCGGATGAAATAATTTTAAAACCTCCAATAAACATAAATCGCCCAAGTTCACTTCTTGATAAACCATGGGCAAGATAAAGGCAATGGAATTGCTATATAAAATCGCTTCTCTTACGGTTGTAAACAACGGAAATACATAGCGATACAATAACTCTTTTAAATCTTCCAAAGATGGTGTACTTTTAATGGTTCCCAAGGAAAAAAGTTTCTGGAACTGTGTGAATAAACAAGATTCTAAAAACTTATTCAGGTGAGCGCTTTGTATTTTAGGGAGATAAATAGGAACTTGCACGATCTTTTCCAAAAAGTGCTTTCCCGATTGTTCGTTTCGATCCTCGAATCGCTGACCAATCGATTTTGCTACCATATCCACATCCATCGCAATAATATACGTCGTGTTCACAAAATCCGCATTTTGGCGGATCAGCTTAAAAACCGCATGAAGTTCTTCATTGTCTAACCGATCGACATCATCAATCATAATCAGAAGATGTTTTTTAGAGAGCTTTATTTTTTCATTCAAATCATTTTTTAATTCTCGTATATCCACATTGATATTCGATATCGCATTTGTAACCTCTTTAAAAGAGTTATGCAAAGTCGTTCCAACCCCCGCCCCGGGGATGGCAATATTCATCAAACCTGACAACCCCAGGGAAACCAAAGGGCCATATTGCTTTATTTTGTTCACGAATGCCCTACTTATCTGTCCTTTTTGCAAGGCTTTAAAGAAATCCAATAATAAAGATTCCTGATCTTTAAACAACCATGGATTAAAATGAATGATTTTGATGTCATTTTCTCCGACTATTTTTTCGCAAATCATATTCAGTAAAGAAGTTTTGCCCTCACCCCATTTACCATAAATACCAATGGTATAACACTCACCACCTTCTCTGCTTCGATTTTTTACAGTCTCCACAATACTTTCTACAATACGGCCGCGACCAAATAAATCCGCTTGTGACGATTTAATGGGACTGTCTTTAAGTATTTTCATATTAATTAATTGATAATTTTAGGAATAGAACACTCAGTTGAAGATATTCAGTAATGCTTCACACACATCGGATTATTCGTAGCGCCTTCTTTGACTTTGATTGGAAATATCGCCTCCTTCTGGAAGTATTTCATAATAAATTTCCCCTTTTTGAATTTTTTTCCTTCCGTTAAACGATGAGTCTCTTAGTTTCCAATCCTTTTTTTGTAATTAGTCAAATAATCTTATGTTTCATGATAGTGCATCATTTAACTTCCTTCTCCAATATAATCAGGCGCTAGATCCCAGAATTCGATATATATCTTTATATTTTTCAGCAACATATTTTATATTAAACCCTATACCGATACCCGAATTGGCATTTGCCTCTATTATTGCATTAGAAACTGCAAAAGATCTTCCGATCATATTAGTTAGTGAGTTAAAATCTATACCCATAATACTAACACTTCCACGTCCTGCTATGCTCTTGCAGTGTTCTATCAGTTTATTTGATTCAGCGGAAATAGAATTTAACTCTGAAGAACCAAGAAAACGTCTCTGTGTAACAATCCCGATAACTGAGAAATCCGATATGTCAATAATTGGACCACCAGAATTACCTCCATTTACGGATCCATCAATATAAAAGGCTTTTTCATTTGGATAACCTGAGACAATAGCATTATGTACTAATAAATGGTCTATTCCATGAGGATATCCGGAAAAAATAATATCCGTACCTCTTGGAACTCGATCTTGCAATTTAGGCCTCAGCACACATCTTTCTTCTGAAACACTATCAATGGAATGTAATATTGCAAAGTCATAATTCATTTCATCCGAGTAATACAATAATTTTAATTTATATTCTTCATGATTTTCAGTATACGCACGAAGAATTATAGAATTATCATAAAGAGCTTCCTTTATCACATGAAAATTTGTTACAATAATTTGTTTGTCACAAAAATGGAATCCTGATCCGGAACTATTTCCACAAACTATTTTTAGGGTGGCATTTGCTAATTTATTATACATGAGAAATCTATTAAAAAATGTATTGGTAGTGGTTAATTAATTCCTTTTTAAATATTTCATTACCATATTGTATGAAGCATCCACGGTATAATTATTCCATAAAAACCGATACCCCCTTTCACCCATTTCCTGAACAAGATGAGTATCTTGGCATAATTTATCCAACGTCGCATTAAAACCCGGCAAATCTCCGTTGAGCGACCAAAGGCCGTAACCATTTTCTTCGGCGATCCGCCCAATGTCGGTATTTTTATCGGTAGCCATCAAAACCGGCATTTTGTATTCCAAATAAGACAATAAGCGCGAAGGATAATTAGGAATCGTAAAACGAGGGTCTAAAAAGATCAATCCAACATCACAAGACTGGACTAATTGGTCATATTCTTTCTTTGGCAGACCGGGTAAAAGCATGGCGTTCTTGGGTGCATACCGTTTAAACCATGCTTCTATCATGGGATACTCCGTACCGGTTCCCACAACGACAAAAAAACGGTCCTCTTTATTTGAATTGGAAGCCATCACGGATAATAAGAACGCTAATCCCTGCGGCTTGCCCAAATTTCCTCCGTAAATAAAGGTGTTTTTGTCTAAGGGAATGCCATATTTATTTCGCGTCCGTTGTTTTTCGTCCTCCGAAAATTCAAGCTTTACCGGTTGTATCGAATTAGGATTCACTTCTACTTTGTTTGGCGGAAGCAACGGATTGTGTTTTAGCAAAAATTCCACATTCGCCGGCGACATGCAGCCGATATAATCCGAAATTGCATAGAGCCTTTGTTCCTTTTTCCGGAAGAAACGATAAATCGGACCGTCTTTTTTCATCAATCCTATATCCACTGCATTTTGCGGAAAGATATCTTTCAAGAGCAAATAGGATGTTGCCCCGTCTCTCTGCTTTATCTTCTTTACGATTTTTGTAAAGGTAATAGGCGGGGTAGAATATAAAACCAAATCAAACGTCACATGCTTAATATGACGTTTGATGGCCCTGTAATACTGTTGCTCTATCGAAAGAGTGGCAAGACCCTTCTCAAGTAAGTTCGTTTTCTGGACATTCAATGTCTTTACGTTTAGAATATGCACGTTTCCTTGATGGGTGGTATACGTTGTTTTTTCTTTATATCGCCTTTCCATAGGACAAACGATAAACACTTCATGCCCATTATCTCTAAATGTTCGCATTAGATCCGTGTAAATACCCCGTTCTTCTATATCGGTTATTCGGACCAATGTCAGAAACAAAATATTCATTTTACTCACTCCACACAACCCGTTTAATGTAATCCGTATAAGAGATGATGATGCGCACAACCTTGTCACTCACATTCGGCATGCTGTAATCCGCTACGGGGCGAAAATTTCGTTCCTTACCTGTTTGCTGATACTGTAATTGCGTTAAACCTTGCATTACCCGTTCGGGATTCAGACCGACCATCATTACCGATGCTTCCTCCATCGCTTCGGGACGCTCATGCGCTTCGCGGATGTTCAAGGCGCGGAAATTCAGAATGGATGATTCCTCCGAAATCGTGCCACTATCCGACAAGACGGCAAAGGCGTTTATCTGCAATTTATTGTAATCGCTTAAGCCCATCGGGTTCATCAGCTGCACGTTTTCGTGGAAAGTTACGCCTTTTTTCTCAATCATTTTACGAGTACGAGGATGCGTTGAAACAATCACGGGATATCCGTACTTCTCCGCTACGGTATTTAATATGTTTACTAAATTGAAGAAATTTTTCTCGGAAGCGATATTCTCTTCCCGATGCGCCGAGACCACAAAGTATTTGCCTTTCTCCAGTTTCAACACGTCAAGAATCGCCGATTTTTCAATTTTCGGTAAGTACTGCGTCAGCACCTCATACATCGGACTACCCGTTTTGATCACCCGGTCGGGGCGCAATCCTTCCGACAATAAATACTCTCGTGCAATATCGCTATATGTCAGATTGATATCCGCCGTATGATCCACAATCTTGCGGTTGCTCTCTTCCGGCACGCGTTGGTCGAAACAACGGTTGCCGGCTTCCATGTGGAAGATCGGGATATGCCGTTTCTTGGCAGCGATGGCACAAAGGCACGAGTTCGTGTCGCCCAGGACTAAGAACGCATCCGGTTTAACCTCTTCCAATACCGGATCGATATTGATAAGGATTTGCCCCGCTGTCTCCGTTGCATTCTTACCCGCGGCATTCAAGAAATAGTCGGGTTTGCGCAGGCCGAGGTCTTCAAAAAACACCTCGTTCAGCTCGTAATCATAATTCTGTCCGGTATGCACCAGCACGTGCTCTATTGCCTCGCTTGCATCCAACTTTTGTAGAACGCATGCCAGGCGGATGATCTCCGGCCGGGTACCGACAACCGTCAGGACTTTCAATTTATCTATTTGTATTTCGTTATTCGTCATTGCTTATTAATTTGAAGTTTTTGAGTCGTAATTGTATTAAAACGTATCATGTTAAACGGAGATGGTCATTATCTTCTAAAACCTTTCCTTGTTCAAGAGCCATTTGATTTAAAACAATCAATCTTTCTGGTTGAGATACACCTTGTTTAATAAGTATTGCATTGTAACTTTCCATATTCGCCAGGACTAATAACTGACTTACCGTAGCATAATCTCTTATGTTCCCTTCTAAAGTCGGATTCTTTTCACGCCACTCTTTTGCAGTCATTCCGAATAATGCGACATTGAGCACATCTGCCTCAGAAGCATACGTCAAACTTTGATGAAATTTTGAAAGTTTTTTGGTAATCAAATAAGTTTTAATTGCGTCTGTATGTATCTTATAATTCAATTTTGATATTTGCCTTTTCACATTCCACTCTAAAGAAAGCCTGTTTGATTCATCTTGCTTTAAACGTTGATAATCCTTTATTATATAGAGTTTGAATTCGGCTGACACCCATGACGCAAATTCAAACGCGATATCTTTGTGAGCGAAAGTTCCTCCATTTCTTCCGGCTTTAGAGATAACACCAACAGCTTGAGTACTTTCGATCCATTTTTTAGGAGACAGCGTAAAAGAATTGTAACCTGCTTGTTTCTTAAACCCGTCGAATTCGACGGGTTTAAAGTTCGGGTTATTCAAATACTCCCATAGCCCTAAAAACTCAATGGTATCTTTACTCCTCATCCAGTTTTTAATCACATCATTGGGTTAATCACTTTTATATCTTGCAATATCTGTAAGAGAAATATAGTCATTCACAAAATCGTTTGTGATAACCTCAATATTAAACCCTTTCGCTTTGATTAGCTCTTTCCCTTTTTGTGACATCGCTTGTGAATTTATCTATAGTACTCGCTTCTTTTGATTTTATACTTCTAGGAAGAATGTATCCGGCTTTTCAGGATCAAATATCTCGTTTACCCACATCACCGTAACCATATCGGTTTCGCCCAAGTTTTCAATATTGTGCGTATAACCTACGGGGATATCCACGACTTCCAGTTTGTCTCCCGAAACAAAGTACTCAATTATATTGCCCTCGTCCGGCTTGCGGAAACGGATTACTCCCTTGCCGCTTACCACCAAAAACTTTTCATTCTTCGTGTGATGCCAATGATTTCCTTTTGTGATGCCCGGCTTGGATATGTTTATCGATACCTGTCCCCTGTCGGGCGATTTCAAAAACTCCGTGAACGATCCCCGTTCATCGGTATGCATCGTGAGCGGATAAGAGAAGCCATCTTCGGGAAGATAACTTAGATAAGTCGAATACAATTTTTTCGTAAACGCATCGGAGAAATCCGGCACCAACAAATTTTTACGGCTATCCCTGAACGAATAAATCCGTTCAACTATTTCGCCCAAGGTAATCGCATGTTCCGTTTCCACTTTGCCATACGCACCTTCGGTATGCGCATTGCCTTCCAAAGCAGCAATCAACTCCTTTACCACATCATCGATGTATACCAACGTCATGATCACCTTCGGGTCATTCACCTGAATAGACAAATCGTGCGCAATATTATTGCAAAAAGTAGCGACGGCGCTATTGTAATTCGGTCGGCACCATTTTCCGAACACATTCGGAAAACGATAAACATACACTTTCGCCCCGGTTTTGCGGGAATAATCGAACAGCAACTCTTCTCCGGCTTTTTTGGAGACCCCATACGGATTATCCAACGCGGCTTGGATAGAAGAAGAAATCATGATCGGACACGTATTCCCGTAGTGTTGCAACTTGTCTAATAATGTCGAAGTAAAGCCGAAGTTTCCCTCCATAAATTCCAATTGTTCCTTCGGACGGTTCACTCCCGCCAAGTGAAAGACAAAGTCGGCTTTTTGAGCATAGGTATCCAATAAAGCAGGATCGGTATCGATGTCGTACGGAAAGATTTCCAACTCGGAAGACAAATCATACGTCTTGGCTTTTCCTTCTTTTATATTTTTTAGTTCAGCGATGAGGTTCTTTCCAATAAATCCTTTTGCACCGGTGATTAATATATTCATATCATTTCGAGTTATTTCATATCGCCTCTTATTTCCGGCAATCTTAGAAGCAATTCTTTCATCTCCTCTATGTTGAGACGGCGGGTATTGTGTGAATGATAATCCTCCACTTTGGAGATATCCTCCTGCCCTTCGATAAAGAATTTATCGTAGTTCAAGTCGCGGCTATCGGCCGGGATGCGGAAATAATTGCCCATATCCTCCGCCTTGAACATCTCTTCACGGGTGACCAACGTTTCATAGAGTTTCTCGCCATGGCGCGTACCAATCACCTTTACTTCCGTATCTGTCTTGTAGATTTCCTTTAACGCTGTAGCCAACACGGTAAGTGTAGCTGCCGGAGCTTTCTGAACAAACAAATCACCGCTATGCCCATGTTCAAAAGCATATAATACCAGATCTACCGCATCTTCCAACGTCATCATATAGCGCGTCATGTTCGGATCGGTAATGGTAATCGCTTTACCGGCTTTAATTTGATCCACCCATAAAGGGATCACCGACCCTCGACTAGCCATTACGTTTCCGTAACGGGTGCAACAGATGACGGGTTCACGATCTCCCAACGCGCGCGCCTTGGCAATCGCTACCTTTTCCATCATCGCTTTGCTGATACCCATCGCATTGATAGGATACGCCGCTTTGTCGGTACTTAATACAATGATTCGTTTTACACCGTGCTGCGCTGCCGAATCCAATACGTTTTGCGTGCCCAATACGTTTGTTTTCACCGCTTCGATTGGGAAAAACTCGCAGGAAGGCACCTGTTTCAATGCCGCCGCATGGAAAATGTAATCCACACCGAGCATGGCATTGTCCACACTACGCTTATCGCGCACATCACCGATATAATATTTTACTTTGGGATTTTGCAAGCGGTGACGCATGTCATCTTGCTTTTTTTCATCTCGACTGAAAATACGGATTTCTTTTATATCCGTATTCAGGAAACGATTTAATACCGCGTTACCGAATGAGCCGGTACCGCCTGTAATTAGAAGTGTTTTATTTTGCATGTATAAAGTAAATTTATTTCATATTCTTTACGATTTCCTATAATAAAAATACAAATTCGAAATCAATCATAATTTATAGGAACAGCACCTAAACCTTCAGATAATACAGGAATGGAAAAATAAAAAAAACTATTTTTTTTTGCATCTGTATCGATACAAAATTGAACGATTTTATTTTTATCGGGTAATGCATACCCATTTATCCGCACCCATTTTCCCTTACAATCATCATCAATATTCAATAGAATGTATTGCCCCTCTACTATAGAGATTGAAACATAATGCCCTATAAACTCTTGTGGTATAAAAACCCACGCGCTAGCTGAATACTTTTTAATGCCATCGGCGGATATTTTATTTTGTAATTTTATTCGTCTTACAAATCTATCATTAATCACTTTTATCTTCTTTGTGTGAAGAGGGGATAAGTTTAGAGGACTTCCAATATCGCTATTTGATAAAATCAATGTCTTTGCATTTATATCTGCTCCTTCGTACCATTTTTTCTCCAAAATATTAGAAAAATTTCCTTTGGCAGAATAATATAAGGAGCCTATATATTCTATATCACCAACGTCCGTATGAAATAATATTCTATTGGCTACACCTAAGTCTTTTATGAAATTTGCAGAATATCTCACAGAACCTGTAATCTCCAAATCGCTAAAACTCCCTGTATATTTTAAAAAATTATTTTTCGATTGGGGTTTAAAGAAAATAAGTTTTGGGGTAGTATTAGTTTGCGATATTTCTATTTCATTACCACTACCATATACTTGCATCATATATTCTTGTGGCTGGTCCACCCAATTCCAATGCCAATCACATTTTATGAATTTATTATTTGACCCAAGAACAAACCAAACTTTTTTGAAATCACCATGTAATAAATTAAACCTCTCAAATCGACAATTCTGGAAAGTATTATTATTTCCTACAAACTGAGTATTACTCGCAGGTTCTATATCAATATTTATGAATGTATTTTTCTCCGAGCCCTTACCTCGTAAATCAATTGAAGAGTTTCTTTGCACACCATTATAAAAAGTATTTCCATTTGTACCTCCAATAGTCTTTATTCCTCGCCAATTTGATTGAGAAAAATAATTTGTAAAAATATTTAAAAATGACTCTTCTAAAATAAGTCCATCTAAAAAGTTCTCTATATAAACATCTCTCCAATCTGAAGAATGCATTTCCTGACAGTGAATTCCGATACCCTGCATTTTATCCGATGGTAAATTGGACTTATTTACTTTATTAAGTAGAGAAATACCATAAATATTGAATCGCGCAGTTGATAAATCCGGAATTTTACTTTTATAAGATAGACCTATTCCATTATGATTAATGTGTAAAACACTATTTTTAGAACCATCCCCTTGTATGATTAAATTGTCAAAATCAACATATAGTGGACGGGTAATTTTATAATTACCTTTAGGGATATATAAAACTCCACCTCCGAAGGCCTTAATTATTTTTAAAGCAGAAATAAATGCATTGGCATCATCGAATATTCCATCTCCTTTTGCTGTGAACCATTTAATATTGATTCTGTCATTGAAGATTCGTCTATAATACAATCCTTTCTGTTTTATATAAATAATGCCGTCTACTTTAGAGTCTTTCATCTTTGTACTATCAAGCCACTTATTGGTTTGTTTGTAATTTGTGACTTCCCCTGTACTTTTGTCTGATAGAGTAATTATTGAGTTCAAATGTTGGGAGAACATAAATTCACAAGTTATAAACGAAAAAAAAACTATAAACAATATCTGATTCATTTTTATTAAACTAATTCTGATGTTCACTTCTCATTACACAGACAATCACTAAACTCATTCTCTTCTCGTTTTATCATCATCCGCTCTTAATACTTACTTGGGTTGAAATAAGATGTCTATTTTGGAACTTGCATGTAAACAAAATTATTCATTATCATATTATTTGAGAGCATTAACAGCCAGTTTTTTTTCATATAACTCCTTTTTTAATATTATCAGGGTTAGGCAATGTAAGGTTACGCATAATGGGGAAAACAAAAAAGGATTACCAATTGAGGGAAAAACATAGACCATTAAACCTAAACACAAAAGACCTACAAAATTCTTTCTTTGTGATTTTCCTAAGACCCTTATAATAAGCAAGAATGTATATATATATGAGAAGAATAAAGGTAAGGAAAACACCCCAAACTTATGAATTAAGTTCAAATAAGTCAACTCAAAAGCATAAGGAGCATCATCAGCTCTTATATAATTGGAATCAGATAATCCAGCGCCTAGACCTCTTCCCCAAAAAGTAAGATCGGATATGATATAAGTAGACTGTTCATTTCGTGTAGCGTTAGAAACTTCTTGACCACTAAACAACTCTCCTAATAATTTGAAAAGATCTAAATAATATAGCATACCCGATATAATTAATAAGAAAATACCAACATATAATATGTTTTTCACATTAAAATTTTTCAGCACTTTTGTCATAACGATTATAAACACGACGGATATAGAGCTCAATATCATACCCTTAGAAAAACTCATAATAACACTTGTAAAAAAAGTGATCGTTCCTACAAGCAAAATTATAAAATTATTCTTGAAAAACTTTGTGTCTTGAGTGTTTATGGGAAAGAAAAACTGTCCAAATGCAATACAGAACGGAATAAAAATGATTAACTGCAAACCACAAAAAATCATTCTTTCTCCTATAATAAAATTAGCCAAAACACCAGAAGATAAATTTGAATAAACATAATAGAAAATTACGGGAATCCCTAAAAGTGATGTAAATAGACAAGCCTTTTTAATGATCTCAAAAGATAATTTTTGCTGTACAAAAATATAATAAATGGAATACACAAACATTCCTGCAAAGTTTCTAAAAACATATTTATTAGGAATATCTCTCAATAACCCTATGAAAACCCCGTATATCCATACACAAATAAATATTAATGGTATAAAATCTATATATCTTATTGATAATCTTTCTCTAATTACATTATTGGAATTAATAATTGTCATTGATAAAGCAAAAATGGAATATATCAGTATAATTAAATACTGATATGTTGTTTCTCCCGAATTACTCTCATGAGTGGGCAAACTTGCCATACTTAAACAAAAGAAGAAAATAATAAAGAGTTTATTTGTAAATTTTATCTTATTTACCGACATGTAAAACTTTTATTAAATGCTTCAACATATATAATCTATCACTTACAATTTGTTTAAAGGTGTAAGGACTTTTATGAGTAATGAATGTATCTTCGGATACAGATGAAGAAAAATTATCCCCATGCCTTCTAAATTTTATCAATCGATCTTTAATAACAATTGGTTTTCCTTTTAATTCTGCAATCATCCCAATCCACATATCATGAGAATTGAGCCTATCCGGAAACGGTAAACAATACTTCAAAATTTTCCTATTAAAAGCAAGACAACAACCTGTATAAATATTTTTATAAAATGTTCGAAAAAAACCGGTCTTTGGCAGTTTCTGAAAATAAGATTCTTCGATTATGTTGTCATTTCCGTCAATTAAAATACAGTTAGATAATACCAGATCGTAGGTTTGTAAATGAGATAAGCATATTCTTACTTTACCAGCTATCCAGACATCGTCTTGATCTGATAAAAAAATATATTCACCCGAGACCTTATTAAGCAAGAACTCAAAATTCTTTATATGATTTTTGAATTCATTGTGGTACACTTTAACTCTGCTGTCTTTCAGATCGTTGATTATCTGCATTGTTTTATCTGAACTTCCATCGTCAGAAATTAAAAGTTCATCCTCAGGTAATAACTCTGAAAGAATAGATTCGATCTGCTCTTTTATAAACCTCTCACCATTATATGATGCTAAACATACTGAAACCATGAATTTATAAAATTTTATTGAATTCAAATTGATAAAAAAGCTTATGATAATAGCTTTTGTTCTCTAAACTTAAAAAAGAGTCTATTGTTTTTCGAGCTCCTTCAGGTATTTGATCTAAATAACACTGCCTATAAACACGAACTTGTTCAAAGTTCTCTTTTAGATAACTCTCATCTTTATGCAATAACCGATTGATTGCTAAAAAAAGTTTTTCTGAAACTTTTAAGGATTTTTTATCCGTGACGCTATTTGTGTGACTTCTATATTTTATGAGTGTATTATTTAAGGGTATTGCAACACCAAATCCATATGCAATCAAAGCGATCCAATGGTCATGGAATAAAATTTCACAACTAGGCATCTTGAGTACTTCGTCCTTCATTTGTTTATTTATCAACATAGTGCACCCAGTTATAACATTTTTCAATAAAACCGATTTTAATGAGGCATGTCGTATTTGAATCTTCTTCGAGCACCAAAATGATAAAGTATCGCTTAAAACACCATCTTTATTGATCAGCTTCAAGTCATGAAAACAGACAATGGGAATATCGAATCGACCATTTTCTACTTTGGTGATTTCGTCCATTTGACTTTCTATCTTATTATATTCCCAAACATCATCTTGATCACTAAAAGCAATATAATTATTTGATGAGAATCTTAGTGCTTTCTTAAAAGTATATATAAATCCTTTATTTTCTTTGTTTTGAAAGATTTTCATGATTCCCTGATTCGACTTAAGGTACTCTTCTAGTATATATAAGGTACTATCAGTTGAATGGTCATCTACTACGACTAATTCATCAACAGGATAACTTTGGCTAAGAATTGAGTTTAATTGTTGACGAAGAAATTTTTCTCCATTATAAGTAGCCATTACGACTGATATTTTATTAATTTTATCTTTCATTCTTTATCATCGGTTTATGTTTAAAAATAGATCGCAAATAATGAATAAGTACGCTGTTCTTCAATATAAAAAATTGGAAGAAGAAGTAAGTAATGGCGCATAAAGGAACGCCCAATACAATTGTCAATATATAACTTCCTGAAAAAAAAGAGACTAAAAAATAAATAAACACAAAAGGTAGAGACGAAATTAGCGCTTTATAAAAAGTAGGCAGGTCTATTATCTTCTTCAATTCAAAGTTTTTCTTCACAAAATAAATATACAAAATAGTAATGACAATTTCACATGAAATATTC
Source organism: Limibacterium fermenti (assembly GCF_041902845.1). Classification (GTDB taxonomy): domain Bacteria; phylum Bacteroidota; class Bacteroidia; order Bacteroidales; family Dysgonomonadaceae; genus Limibacterium; species Limibacterium fermenti. The sequence goes on along the minus strand of NZ_CP159486.1, from coordinate 406,955 downwards.
GCAATAGCTGCCCCCACATGTTTGAGTTGGGGAATCAACCAAACATTTAATAATATATTAACGATCATTCCAAGCAAAACACATGTCAAAATTTCTTTGTCTTTTCCTGCACTAATAAGAATCTGAACTCCGAAAAGATGGCCCAGTCCTATTACAAGTGGAAGAAATGACAAAACCTGCATTATGACAACGCCTTCATAAAATTTCTCTCCTGAAAAAACAATGAGCAATTCTTTAGAAAATAAAAGTAAACCAAAACAAATCGGTACAGCGAACGATATTATATAATTAAAGGAGTAGTTAGCAAAAGAATAAAAAGAATCCGAGTCTTTTTCATGAAAAGCTTTTGAAGACTGAGGCAGTAGAGATATTCCAATCGCTGTTATGAAAGGAATGAATACTTTCGTTAATTTTACTCCAGCAGAATAATATCCCACATAAGCACTATTAGTCATAACACCTAAAAAAATAGTATCAAGCATTGTATACATACTTGTTGCTAAACAATAAAAAAAAACAAAAAAAATAGGCTTTAAATGACGCTGTACACTAATGTGTCTAAAATCAAATCTAACATACTTTACAACTAAAAAAAGATTAATAATTGAATTTCCAATTATAGCCAAAATACTCATTAGCATATAATTAAAAACATCCTGAGAAGAATTAACAAACAAGAATAACCCAATTATGGCAACTAGCTTTACAACTGCAGATCGAACAGCAATAAGCTTAAACTTCTCTATACCTTGATAAAACCACTCTATACTAATACCATTAAAAAATACAATTAGAGAACTCACCAAATAAAAAGTATAGTCTTTTTCAAAATAAGAATGCTTTATAACAGCTAAATATATACATAAAACGACTACATTACTTATCAACGAAAGAATAATGAGTTCTGAAAAAGTCTTACTTAGCGCTCTTTTATCATTCTTGGATTTCGAGATTTCACGTATCCCATATATTGGAAGTCCCAATGAAGCTACTAAAGCAAAATAAAGTGCAAATGTTGTAATAAACTGAACAAGACCAACACCACTAGGCCCTAATAAGCGCGAGACGTAGGGAAATGTCAGAATTGGATATAAGACATTGACAACATTAAGAATAATCGTATAAATAAGATTTTTACCTATAGACTTCATAAGACATTAATAAAGAGAGTCAAAAACTTACACTGTACTATTGATATTCAACTTTCACATATCTATTGTAACATCATACAACTAAATCAATGACATTTCGATATTTATAATATGGTATTCGGTCATTACAAGCGTTAAGCCATGTGAGCAAAGTCAGGCTCGCATGCATTATGTTGCGACGAACAACTACTATCTAACTTAATTAAAAAACTCTCCCAATATTGTAATTCGAAAAATTTAGAGGTATTCGTAAGACTTGACTTGTAAAACTTCAGTTAATATTTTTGATATGCACCAGTGGTTATATCATCCATCCATGTCTGATGATCTAGATACCAATGAATGGTTTTTTCAATACCATCCTCGAATTGTAACGAAGGTTTCCAGTTAAGTTCATTTTTTAACTTCGAAGCATCAATCGCGTATCTAAAATCATGTCCTGCACGGTCGGTAACGTAGGTGATGAGATGATCGGATGTTCTTTCCGGATTTCCGAGTATACGATCTACCGTTTTAATCATCACTTTAATCAAATCGATATTCTTCCACTCATTAAAACCGCCGATATTGTACGTTTCTCCAATGGTGCCTTGATGAAAAATGACATCAATGGCTCGCACATGGTCTTCCACATAGAGCCAGTCCCTGACATTTTCTCCTTTTCCGTATACCGGCAGCGGTTTGCCGTGACAAATATTGTTGATAAATAACGGAATCAACTTCTCTGGGAACTGATAAGGACCGTAATTGTTGGAGCAGTTGGAGATAACCATGGGTAATCCGTAAGTGTCGTGATAGGCACGAACGAAATGGTCGCTGGATGCTTTACTCGCGGAATAGGGCGAGTGCGGATCGTAACGGGTTTCTTCGGTAAAGAGTGTACCATCAAAATCTAACGCACCATATACTTCATCGGTGGAAATATGATAGAACAATTTGTTCGAATAATCCTCTTTCCAAGCTTGCTTAGCAGCTTGCAACAGATTGAGTGTCCCCATAACGTTGGTCTGAGCAAAAGAGAACGGGTCTTTAATGGATCGGTCTACATGGCTTTCGGCTGCTAAATGGATAACCCCATCAATATGAAACTGCCCGAAGACTTCAACCATCCGGTTATAATCGCAGATGTCGGCCTTAACAAACGTATAATTCGGGCTATTTTCTACATCCGTTAAGTTTGCCAGGTTACCCGCGTACGTGAGTTTATCCAGATTGACGATATGATAATCGGGATATTTATTCACAAAAAGCCGTACCACATGTGATCCGATAAAGCCGGCTCCACCGGTGATCAAAATATTTCGTTTGAATTGCTGAATCATTTTTATGTAGAATTTATAGGATTACTTTTATTTATTTAATCGGGCAATGCATCGAATAAGAGAATCGCGCCAATGAGGAATTTGGATACCGAATATGTTTTTCACTTTCGCCTTATCCAATACCGAAAATGAAGGCCTTTTTACTTTCGATGGAAATTCATCGGAATGACAGGGCCGGATATCGCATTGCATATGTCCGGCTATTCCGGCGATAGCGTGGGCGAAGTCGTACCACGAGCAGACGCCTTCATTGGAAAAGTGATATAGACCTTCCTTGCCTATGTATTGCTTAGCTTCTACCGCATCATAAATTATTTTGGCCAAATCAGCCGCATACGTCGGCGTACCGACCTGGTCGAATACGACGTTCAACCGATCTTTTTCGGCCGTCAACCGTAGCATGGTTTTTACAAAATTATTCCCGAATTCGGAATAGAGCCATGCTGTGCGGAAGATGAGCGCCCGGCATCCCGAAGCCGCAATGGCTTTCTCGCCCCCGAGCTTCGTCCATCCATACACACCTAAAGGGTTCGTGGAATCCTCTTCTTTATAGGGGATATTTTGATCGCCCTGAAACACATAATCGGTAGAAATGTGAATGAGGGTCGCATGATGCTTGGCTGCGGCTTCCGCCAAATACGAAACCGCCGTGTGATTAATCAACTCGGCTGCCGCTTCATGATCTTCCGCTTTATCCACCGCCGTATAAGCAGCGCAATTAATAATCACATCGATTTTGTTGCATTCCACAAAAGTGTCAACAGCCCTTTGGTCGGTAATATCCAGTTCGTCGACATCCGTAAAAAAATAAGCTTGCTTACTATTCGCGGCTAATTGATGAATTTCACGACCTAACTGACCGTGTGCGCCGGTCACCAATATTTTATCCATAATAGTTTGTTTGAAAATCGAATAAGTAAGGAGCATCTTTCAGCAAAGGATGCTTTTGATCTTTTTCCGATAAAAGGATTTCTTCCGGACGTACTTTCCAATCTATGGCTAAATCCGGATCATTCCACGCAATGGCTCCTTCTTCCTGGGGAGCATAATAATTATCACATTTATATTGAAAAACGGCTTCATCGCTCAATACGACAAAACCGTGCGCAAATCCACGAGGCACAAAAAACTGTCGTTTATTCTCTCCTGTCAATTCTACGGCAACGTGACGACCAAAAGTAGGGGAGCCTTTTCGAATATCCACGGCGACATCCAATACACGGCCGTTTACAACCCGGACCAGTTTGGATTGCGCAAATTCTCCTTTTTGAAAATGTAATCCTCTTAACACGCCATACCGAGACTTAGATTCATTATCCTGTATAAATCGCGTATTACATACGTTTTCTCGAAAAACCTTTTCCGAAAACGATTCAAAGAAATTCCCTCGATCATCTCCGAATACATTAGGTTCAATGATAACAACGCCGTCTATTTCCGTCTGTATAACATTCATATCTAAAAATTTATTTTTTTATCAACTCCAACAGGTATTGTCCGTATTGATTCTTTTTCATCGGTTGAGCCAACAAGTCAATGCGTTCTTCGGTAATCCACCCCTTCCGATACGCAATCTCTTCCAGACAGGCGATTTTGAGTCCTTGCCGTTTTTCGATGACTTCCACAAACGTGGAAGCCTCCGACAACGATTCGTGGGTGCCGGTATCCAACCACGCGAATCCCCGCCCAAGCAATTGCACCTTCAACTCACCGTCTCTTAAAAACTGTTGATTGACGGTGGTGATTTCCAATTCTCCCCGGGCGGAGGGTTTGATATTCTTTGCAACTTCTACAACTTTATTGGGATAGAAATACAGTCCCACTACGGCGTAATTGGATTTTGGGTTCGCCGGTTTTTCTTCGATCGAAAGCGCCTTTCCACTTTTATCGAAATCCACGACTCCGTATCGCTGCGGATCATTCACATAATAGCCGAAAACGGTAGCCAAGCCTTGCTCCGCATCCTGAACAGCAGTATCAAGCATCGTGCTGAATCCCTGTCCGTAGAAGATGTTATCGCCTAACACCAGACAAGCCGGGTTATTGCCGACAAATTGTTCGCCGATGATGAAAGCTTGCGCCAATCCGTCGGGACTGGGTTGCTCGGCGTATTCAAAACGCACCCCATAATCGTTCCCGTTGCCCAACAACCGTTTAAAGCCGGGTAAATCTTCAGGAGTGGAGATAATGAGGATATCCCGTATACCGGCTAAGAAGAGCGTGGATATGGGATAATAAATCATCGGTTTATCATACACGGGCAACATTTGCTTGCTGACCCCTTTCGTAATCGGGTATAATCGAGTCCCCGATCCGCCGGCCAATACGATTCCTTTCATAAACTCCAAGTTTGTCTCAAATTTGCACAAAGATACTCAATTCTCTCAACAATCTCCTATCAATCTTTCATCTATCAGCTTTAGCCATTATCCGCGAAGGGCTATCTTTAAACTATAGCCCCGGGCCCATTTTTTCTCCAACTTACAATCTCCAACCTCTAACCTCCATTAAAATCCGCTCAACTCCTCTATCATCGCCCGACGGCTGGCATACGTTTCCCTGAAATTGTCCACCAAAGCGGTAACCGTCTTGCTTCCTCCGGGAGAAGCTTGCATTTTTTTGAGTATCTGCGCAATAAAACGGTAATGCTCCCGCCCCATGTTGTCTTGCGCATAGCCGATGAGCCGTGAACGATACATTTCCATTAAGCGCTCGGGATAATGCGCCCGTAGATAAGGTTCGTACTCTACCGCCGAATCGTATTTGTTCCTCAGGCCGGTATGCTGTTCCACCCAATCCATGAGCCTGCCCCAATATTCCTCCCGGATGTAAATGCGGGGATATACGGTATCATAAAAGCCGGAGCTCTTCCGGTTGAGCAGCCTGTCGAGGTAAACGGGCCATTGGGCCGGCGGAATCAATTCTTTCAGGATTTCGTAATAGTCCATGGCATTACGACCGACCGCAAACAATTCTTCCGCCGAAGAGATGCTGTTTTCCCGGTCGCCGGCTTGCCTGTAAATACGCAATTCAACTTCTTTCCAAGCCGCTACGGTTCCGGGATTTCTTTTCGTTTCCGCCACGGCGATGCCTCCGTCTACCAGGCGGAGAGCTTCGGGATAGGCTTCGGCCTGCAACAAGGCATCCAAACGGATATGCCTGATTGCGGGAAGATACAGATACGCGTCGAGGGTTTGTTCGTATTCTTCCGTACGCCCGTCGTTCTTCAGCAATTCGAGCTTGGTCTTCACCAACGAATCGGTACGGAAAGAATCAGGCTCCCGGGCCAAAGCCGCATCGAGCAAAGCCAGTGCATCTGCCGTACGGGACGATTTGAGCGTGTCGGCGAATAATAGTCCGTTGATATCGGCGAGGCTGTAATTTTCAAACCGGTCATCGGCGATCAATCGTCCGAGCCGGGCGATCAACAACTCCATCAGTACCGGCGGGATATCATAGTGAAGCATCTCCTCCAGCACCGACGATGCCTCTTGGCAAGCGGCGGCCAGCTCGCCGTCGTAATCTTCATATTCTTCGTACGAGGCGGCCACTTCTTCCATGATGGAGAGCAGGATATCCAATGCATCTTCGAAAGAACCCTCTTTGGCGAAAAACCGCGCTTTCTCCGTCAAATCATATAACTCGTCAGCCACCGAACTTTCGCGCATCGAATGTCCGTAGCGGTCAAGGTAACCGTCGTATTGCGAAGAAGAGAGACATCTTTTTACCTCCTCCTTATAATCGACCTTTGCTCTTTTCTTTTTTTTCGGCAATGCTTGCTGTTCGAGCTCCCGGAGAAACTCCGGATGCTTCTTTGCATGCGCAATCAGGAACGATTCGAGCCGCTCTTTTTCCATATGTTGTAGAATTGTCTCAATATCCATAATAATGATGAGTGATGCTCGTTAAGCTACCAGTTTTTTCTCCATTTCCGGTTGATGGCGTTGCTCCCAAAGAATATAATCGGCGCCCTTGCTTTCCAAGGCGTCCAGATATTCTTTTTTAATATCCTTATCCGTATCATTGACGATGGCCAATCCTCTCAACACCTTACCTGAGATTTTTTCCCGAGCCGGTTTTATGTCATCCCAAGCAAACAAGAAATTGGGTACATTCATTTTATTCAAAGAATTGAAACATTTAATGACTAATTCTTTTTGGCGGCCGGCTATCTGAAAATCGAAAGTGAACTCGATGCCCGTAGATCCCTTTGCTATAAAATGGGGGGTATAAATCGCATTCTGTTCCTCCAGATAGGCTTTTACATCTTCCTTAAAAAGGGAAGATACGGTATGCTTGGCTAACATAGCCATATCGGAAATTTCGGATATAGCGCTTAGCAGATTGAGTTTTTTTTGATTAAATTCTTTCACCGTTCCGATTGCTACCAATTCGTTATCCCGCAAGGTTATGCCATAGTTCAAAAAAATCATATCCATCCATTCTTTCCGCTTCGGAGAACGCAGAACCGGAGAGCCGGCAAGTTCCAGGTTGGCGAGTGTTAATCCGTCATCGGAAAGAATCAACTTGCCGTCTTCCAATTTTGCATATAGTTGAATGTTGTCATTGAACAATCCCTGAAATGGTGTGGTAATCTCACTCCATCCCGTTTGTTCATCAACCGTTACGATTGTTTTTTCACGAAGCCAATCGTAATATTCTTTGATGCTGTTGTCTATCCAATTCATAATAGCAATATATTTACTGCAATCGCTGTTTCTATATGAATCGTCTTTGCGAATAATTTTATTGTTTCCGCAAAGGTGTGATTAAAATCCGGGCCTTGCTTTATCTCTTTAATTGCGAATTCATCCACGGATAAAGGAATCGCCCATGCAAGACTGCTATAACCCTCCACATGATAATGAATGTGATGCTCATTTACTGAAAAGCTTTTTCCGGCATAAGGGCGGAATTTCTCCGGAACAAACTCCGTCACTTCCATAGGATTGGTGTGTCCACCATTATAATCAACTCGAAGCAATCCTGTTTTACTATCATCTTCCTGACAATGCAAACTAATCCGGATACTGTTTTTCTTACTTTGTTTAATTTCCCATAAAAAAGAAAAGTCATCATCTCTTTCGGACACTAACTCAAAACGATCATGAAAAGGGTATTGTTGTTCAATGGTCAATTCATCCAGAAGCGTGTTATTTTCAACGACCTTTTTGGGTAGCGTCAACAAGTATTCCGCTTGTTCATTTGTTATTTTCATACATCCTTTCGTTTTGGAAAAAATAATTTATAACATAGCCCATCTACTCCTGTTTCATGCGATTTTTCTATCCCGTAACGTATATACACATTCATATTTTCGGAATTCTTCATTTCTTCATCCATCAATTCGCCCAAGCCGTTCAACATTCCTCGGTCGCTTATTTTTCGATAAGCATACGTGCGCCCTTCTATGTCGACACTCCGGCTCAAATAACTGACAGAGGACTATTCATTGGATTTATTTCAATGCTCAGTTCGCAAAATTAAAAGGTGCTTTTGACATAACCAAATAAAATTCAAAACAGTTTCTAAGCTAAGATCCTAATTCCTCCGTATGTTGAAGCTTCTTATCCGGCAGCATAGTGACTTTTTGTGCAAAGCTTAATGACAACTTCGTCATTTTTTCACTGTCAATAGCTTATGCTCCCTCTTGAATGTCTTTATTATAAGCGGCTTATATTTTTTCAGGCTTAGTCACTTTTTTGAACGAGCTTAGTTCCAACTTTTGATTTTCTCTATCTAACTTGGTGATAATAAAAATTTCATCTCTTTGAAATCCAACCTCAACCTCCCGTCTATCCGCAAAGCGTTATCTTCAAACTATCGCCGAAGGCTTATCTTCTTCTCTTATTTCTTTTCGAATATCTTTGAGGAAGGGTTGTAGAAACACCCACCCGCAACCAATGATGAATCCTAAAAAGAGGCAACCTATCAGAATTATTCCCCGTCGAGGAGCACTTTTTTGCGACGGCACGACCACCGGTTCAATCACCGTCAGTACCGGCTTGGTTTCCTTGACCGACAGTTTGGCTTGCTCGCGTTGTTTGGCCAACTCGCTATACACGCTAAAAGCCAGGTCATATTCGCTGCGCAAGCGTTGTTCGGTAGCTTGCGCCGTGGCGGTAGTCAGTCCGCGATTGGCATCACGGAAAGAAGCCAAGCGGCTTTGCTTCTCCAGAAAGTCTTTCCGGGCATCCTCGTAACTCTGTTCCACAAAGGCGAGGTTGTCTTCGGCTTTTTCCGACTTGAACGACATCACATACTTTCCCAATGTTTTGCGGACTTGATCGGTGATTTGCGCCGCTCCTTCCGCTTCGGGAAAAGAATACTCAAGCGTCAGATATCCGTCTTTTTGATTGAAATTTTGCGTCAACGAACTTTGAATGGTTTTATATACGCGTTCTTCTTCGTCTGTAAGGGCCAGCATCGTTGAAACGCTATCGGTAGAAGCCTCTTGGACGGAAGTACCGCGCATCGCCCCGATCAGCAAACCCGGCAAGCCGATGGTATATCGTTTTATGCCGTCCAAAAGATTGAACGATTGATACTGTTTGTCGGTATAATAGTCGTAGAGCGAAATGGATTTTCCGCCCGACTTTTCGACCCGGATGGGGGTTTGCATGATCTCCCGCGTAAAGGGAACGCTTTTGATGATTTGCGGATATACCGTGGGCGAAAGCGTTTCGCTGCTGCCCATGCCGCCCATATTCACGCCCATCATGGCGGCGATGCCTCCCAAATTACCGCCCGATCCGTCTTTGCCGCTTTGAGGCACCACGGTGCACGAAGCGGTGTACTTCACCGGCGAAAAGAGGGCGATAAACACGCCGAGTAATAAAAAGGCTCCCGTCACCCACAGGATGAAACGGCGTTTGAGCCACAGGCGGCGAAGAATATCTACCAAATCGATTTCGTCTTCTTGCACGGCGGGAGGAAGATCGGCGGATGGGGGCAGAGATGTTTGTGATGACATAAATGCTTTTTTCTTTTACACGGGTTTATTTAATCAGATTGGTAATCAGCAACACGATGGATGCCAGCGAGGTGCTGATACCCAACACCTCCTGCACAGACGTGGGCCGTCGTTCGGGCCGCTCGGGCACCACAATCTCGCAACCCGGCTCTATCCGGGCCCATCGTCCTGTGGACACTTTACCGTTCATATAGATGACGAACGGTTGGGTCTTAATGGCCAGACGGCTGTATCCACCCGCCTGCCAGATATAGTTGCGTAAGCTGTAGCGTTTGTTATAGGCCACGGTATTGGGATGCATCACGGCTCCCGAAATCTTCACGGTGCCGTCATATTGCGGCACGGTAAGCACGTCGCCCTCACGAAGAATAATGTCTTCGTCGCCTCCGGGCTGTTTCAACGCTTTTTCCAAGTCGATACCGACATATTGGTTGGTAGCGGTCATCAGGCTGTCGAGGTTAAGCGAATCGGTGTCGATTTTATCCGCTCGGCTTTTCGCAATAAATGCTTCCTTTACACGGATAAGCTCATCGTCGGTCAACCTTCGCAGCAGTCGCGCCCCCTTGGGATAGGCATATTGCGAGAGCCCGCCGGCGCGCTCGATGAGCGTAGAGAGCCGTTCGTCTTTGTGCAACTTGGCAAACGCCCCTTGATACAACACCTCGCCTTTCACGGTCACCTCCTGTTGTTCTTCGTAACCAGGCGAACGACGCACCACCACCTGGTCGAACGGTTCCAGCGTAAAGGCCGTGTCGCCCGAAGCAATCAATCCGTTTTCCAATGAAAAGCTGAAAGCAGCGCCCGAGCGTACCGATAGCGTGGTGCTTAGCGGGTCTTTGAGGCGGCGGTACACATCGATGCGGGCAATGGAAGCCGACTCTTTCAATCCGCCGGCTTGCAAGATGAGATCGGAGATGGTCATACGGTCGGCAAACGAATAGGTACCCGGGTTGCGTACTTCCCCACCTATATATAAGGACAGTTCATCTTCCAACGAGAGGACCGAAGGCACATACAGCCGGTCGTTCTTGCGAAGGGTGATGTCGGGACGGGTTCCTTCCAGCAGTTTGTCTATATTGATGGATTCCATCTCCCAGGTGAGATCTTGTTTTTCGCGATACAACAGGGCTCGGTATCGGTATGCGTCGCCCGTAGGGCCCTGGGCGATGTCGATGAGGTCGCGCAACGTGCGTATGCGGTCGCCGATGGCATATTTGCCCGGACGGTTTACCGCACCCGATATTTCGACCATATTGGAGTACTTGTCCAAAATATTACCGACTTCCACCCGGTCGCCGTCCTGCAAAACGAAAGCGGCATATTCCGGCGCGTTGAGCGTGAAAGCCTGTTTTTCGTCGGCGCCCTTGCGCAGAAGCGATACATTGGTACGGTAAGCGTCGCCGCTGAATCCGCCGGCAAAACGGAGGAGGTCTTCGAGCGTTTCGCCCTCGCGCATTTCGTAGCGCATGGGCCGTTTCACTTCGCCCGTCGCTTGAGCCAGAATGCCGTACGGGTCAATCTTTACAATGTCGCCGTCTTGCAGCGTAATGTCGGCGGTATTGTTTCCTTTCATCAGATATTCGTAAATATCGATATGCGCCACAGCTTTTCCGGCACGAAAAATCCGGATATTACGCAGGCTCCCTATCTTGGACGGGCCGCCCGCCACATACAGGGCATGGAAGGCCGAAGCGAACGACGAGAGCGTATAAGTGCCGGGGCGGACGGCTTCGCCCATGACATGGACGCGGATGGTGCGGACATTGCCTACCGATATACCGAGGAAAGTATGTGGTTCGTCCGAGTCGAGGTCGGAGTAGATGGTGGAAAATTCGTACCGCAGGCGCGACCGGGCCTGATCGACCTGTAAGCCGCTCAACGGGATGCGTCCCAATCCGGGCACGGTGATATGGCCGTCGGGTGCGATGGTGTAGCGGACATTCAGTTCCGAGTCGCCCCACAGGTCGATAATGATTTCATCGCCCGGGCCCAGCACGTAATTGGCGGGGGTAGGCATATTAATATTGGGAGCAAAGGTGAGGTTATCGGACGAAAAGAGATCTTGCCCGTATACTTTTTCTTCGGGAGGCAGCGTTTGTGCCGCGTCTTTTGCATCAATAACGCCGCCGCGTAATTGCCCGGCCTCGGGGTCTTGGCGCAACACCTCTTCGCGCGAAGATCCGGCCTGTGCGGGGAGAGTGGTACCCCCACTCGTTTGCCCGTCGCCATACTGTTCGCGGATACGTTGCAATTGGGTGGTCGTGACACCCTTCCCCGTTAAATCCTGAAGAATTTCTTGTTGCGACTTGCCCTCTTCGGATGATTTTTTCATTTCTTTGACCACATCCTGATCGCTCATCTGGGCAGACAAGCTGCCGATGAAAAACAGCCACACGAAGCTAATCAGCGTGATACATCTGCTCATTCTTTGCATACACTATCGTTTATTTCTAAGATTTTCATTATGCATTATCAATTGTCCATTGTGCATTGTCCGTTGTCCAGTCTATTCTACGCCAAAGGCGGGTCAGTCCCGATAAGGGACGACTAACTATATATTTTTCAGCCCACAGCACAATCAGGAAAAATTTTTCTTAACGACCTGATCGGTGGCAATGCTCACCGTTATTTGCAACTGTTCAAGATGCAACACCAAGCGGTTTTTGCCGATGCGCTTAATCCGTCCGGAGATATCCTTTAAGGGTCCGCAAGCGATAAGAACTTCTTCATCCGGTTGGAATGAAATCTCTTTACAGGCGGCCTGTTTGAGGAAAGTCCGGATGGATTGGATTTCGTGATCCCGCATTACAGCCGGACGTCCTTCGAAATACAGCACACGAACAATGCCCCGAACTGCAAGCAGCGAGCGAACAAGAGTTTCAGTTGTTCTAACGAAGAGGTAGGAAGGGAACAGAGGCGCTTCGACTTGTTTCACCCGGTCGGACCATCGTCTGAGCGACAAATGAAGCGGCAGATAAGTCTCTGCCGGCGGCACCTGTAGTTTTTTAATCCGTTCTTCCACCTTTTTTTCGGCTCGGGGAGCAGTGTACAATACATACCACTGAAGACGGGAAGAATCCGAAATCTTAGTCATACACATACTCCTTAATGGTTATACTCACATAGTGGGTTATTAATCCTGCAAAAATAAACAAAATTTCCTACATGGCATCCTTTACATTCAATTTAAATTACGTTTCCGTTACAAGCGCTACTCGGATTTAGTCAACCACGGAAATTTTTTCAACATATACTTTTCCATCTTCTCCCAAATATTAGAAACTGTTTTGAATTTTCCGAATGATCTAATTTTGTTTATTCTTTTATGCTGTTTTCTGCCCTTTTTTGCGCCTTTGAACTTTCCTTTCTTTCAAATAGCCCGCTATTCGATGCGAAACGAAAGTTCAAATCCATCAAAAAATGACTAAAAAAACACCGCATAAAAAAATTCAAAACAGTTTCTAAACAGGATGTCATAATGTTCGTACAACACGTTTAATCCATCTACTATTCCTGCTTATCGAAAGAATACTCATGGGCGAGATTATTCCTTATTTCGCGTAATAACAGCCATCCATTGACGCTATCCAGAATGCCCAAAGCCTCCAATCTCGATAGAATTCAATAAAAAGTTTAGCGCCCATGCTATCCAGTAATTTGGAAAAACGGTAAACGAATTGATCGAAATAGCTCAACGCATCATAATCAATTTTCTCATAACACACAGGGTCTAATGGGAAAAAAACTTTAATTTTAGGGTATTATCGAAAACAACATCTATTTTTCGCTCATCCGTCCGGGAACCGAAAAGGTAAACCTGCACTTCATCGGAAAAGTGTTCCTTTGCCAATGCCGTTATGGCTTTTATTTGATTTTGATTTAACCGCAATCTCTCATCCACCTTTCTTGAATTTGTATCCTTCTGTGTCTATCATCTTATCGGCTTTATTCTCTACCGTAATACGCTATCTCCATTATCCTCAGACGGCAACAGGCAGAACATGAGACAATCGGGAATTCTTTATAGAATTGAAGCAAGGATTAAGTATCTCACTCCTTCTTTTTCGTATTTCTTTTTCAGTCCTCAATCGCCATGTTTAACAGAGTTTAAAACCGTCCGCCGTAAGTGCAAATAGTTTTAAACAGGCACCTCCACGGCTAAATTAATTAAAAATTCGAAATATTTATTTGGAAATTAAAATAGAGACTCGTAAATTTCGGCTGTTTTTAAATCAACTAATAACAATTTAAATAATAAAGTGATGAGAACATTGGACGAGAATTTCCTGAACATGGGTCACAGTACCCTCGACACAATGAACAATAACAAACCGTCATGGGAAGGCATTCCCCGTATCGTAACGCAAGTAGGTTATCTGAATACCGGACTCAAAGCGGCCGACACATTCTCGGTCGAAAGCACAACCGACACCACGGGAACGACTAAAGACCGTAAAAATGCCAGGACCGAGGCCATCCGACTTGCCGTAAAACTGGCCAAACCGGCTAGCGTATATGCTTTGGATAACAATGACATGGACATGAACCAACAATTATCGATCAGCAAAGGCAGCTTGTCGCGCTTACCTCATCGCTACCTGTTGAACACCGTGAAGGCCATTTATGAAATCTTGTCGCTCATTGCCGACAAAATCGTCGACATGGGAGTCAAGCCCGAAGATATCGAGGCGCTAAAGACGGCCGTCGACACCTACGAGATTGTTCTTGCCAAACTTCGCGATAAAAAGGTCGAGAAGAAAACGGTGAACGAGCAACTCGATGATGCCATATCCGACTTGCGCGGTATTCTATACGTACTCGACAGTTTAATGAAGTACTTCGACGGCACGCAGTTTTACTCTGAATACAAAAATGCCCGTATCATCCTCGATTTGGGTATACGGCATCGGAATAAGGAGTAAATGGTAACTAGTGAGTAGTAAATAGGACAACCTCACCACTCACCACTCACCACTCACCACTCACCACTCACCACTCACCACTCACCAACCACCAATTTCAAAATTATGTCAGGTTTCAATGTAGCATATCAGAAAACGCTGGTCAACGAAGGGGGCTATGTCGATGACCCCGACGACCCGGGCGACGAGACCTACAAAGGTATTGCTCGCGCCATGCACGGGAAATGGTCGGGATGGGCCATCATCGACAAATATAAAACGCGCTCGAATTTCCCGGCCATACTCGAAAAAGACACCGCCTTGCAGGACCGGATAGCGCAATTCTATCGCATCACCTTTTGGGATCCGGTTCGCGGCGACGAGATCGCCAACCAGTCCGTGGCCGACTCCATCTACGATTTTGCCGTGAATGCAGGGCTCCGTACTTCATCGGCATTAGCCCAACTGGTCGTAGGCGCGAACGTCGACGGCGTCATCGGCCCGCACTCGCTCGAACAGATCAACGCCTTCGACCCGGCGGCATTCCTATCGGCTTTTACCGTAGGAAAAATCGCCCGTTATGTATCGATTGTCAAGAAAAACCCCAAAAGCAAGAAATATTTCTATGGATGGGTGGTGAGAGCCTTAAATGAAGCCGGATAATCATCCACATTTTCCATTCTCCATTGTCAATTATCCATTAATATGAAACTAACCGATTTATTCGCCGGTGAAGCCGGCAAGCTCGTCGAGACGGTAGGAAACGTCATCGACAATGTCGCCACCTCGAAAGAAGAGGTGCTGCAACACGAACTCGAAATGAAGAAGGCGGAAAACCAATATCAGGTCGATATGCGCCGTCTGGGTATTGAAGAAACGAAAACCATCCTGGCCGACACCGATAGCGCCCGCAAACGCAACGCTGAAGTCGAAACCAGCGCAAACGCCACGCGTCTATCCAAAAACATCTCATCGTATCTGGCCATCCTGACCACCGTGCTCACCTTCGCCTTGTTTTACTTGGTCATCTTCCGCAACGACACCATTCATACCGATGTCAAGGATGTGGTGATCTATCTGCTCGGCGTTCTCAGCACCATTCTGACGCAGGTGTTCAGCTTTTACTTCGGCGCAGCGCGCACCAAGGACAAAGACGATAAAGACAAAGGGCTATAACAAATAACGACTTTCCGAAAGCTATTCGTTAGCCGACATGAATCACAATCGGATTCCACGGGCGAATACACGCTCGACAAAGACCAATCCGCGTCTCCGGCGACCAATACACACCCGACAAAGACGAATACGCTTCCCCGCCGACCAATACACACCCGATAAACGCTTCGCATCGTCTCCGGGAACTTCGAATCACCCTACATCTCCTTCGCATCGTCTCCGGGGACTTCGAATCGTTCGACAAACACTTCGAACGACTCCCCAGAGGCTTCGAACGACCTGACAAACACTCTGAACGACTCCCCCGGGACTTCGAATCGCCCGACACGCCCTTCGCATCGTCTCCGGGCACTTCGAATCACCCTACATCTCCTTCGAACCGTCTCCGGGGACTTCGAATCGTTCGACAAACACTTCGAACGACCTCCCAAAGACTTCGAATCGCCCGACACGCCCTTCGAATCACCCTACATCTCCTTCGCATCGTCTCCGGAGATTTCGAATCAGCAGATCAGTACCTCAACCGACCTCTCATTCCACTTTGTCACGTCTAAGCGGGCGGGGTGAAAAATCCACAGCCGCATAAATCTCTTCAACGAAGTTGGCAATTTCCGCGCAACAACCGGTAAAGGGCTTCAGTTTAGGATCCGGCGGCACAGAGCGGCTGTTACGGTAAGCTGTGAAAAAATTTTTATTGGAGAAAAGCCGGCTCTTTTTTTCGATTGCCGGCACGCATTGTTTCAGAATAATATCGGGATGCACCGGGGTGTCATAGACGACGGTATCGCCCGGTTGGAGCACTTCGGCCACCATTTGGCCGGCCCGAACCAAAGGCGTGATGTCGGACGGCTCCCCGTTTTCGGAAAGGGAATCGACGGCGATAATAAAGAAGTTGCATTTACGCAACATATCGACATCGGTGGTAAGAGTCACTTTTTTATCGACGACTTCAAGGAGTTGGTTCACCCGTTGCACATCGCGATCGAATCCGATGGTTTGAAAGCGTGACGAGAATGACAAAACATTAGAGAGACCGGTTTTACCCAGTCCCATCACACCGATTCGCGGACTGTAATAACATGCCGGAGTCGATTTAAAAGACTCTCTCATGACCTTGTTATCACGTTGGATTAAATGATCCGACATTTCTTCATTACTATTCACGGAATCATCCTTTTTGTAAAAATCGAGTTTCTTCATCATAAAGTAAAGATAAGCTGCATTATACCGCCATAGAAAGGTCTTCGCCTAATGAACGACTTATCTTTTTTGTACCATTTATTTAGGCTGGCAAAGATACAATAATAAATTTAAAATACCGTTTGAAACGGTTGGAATTACGATTTCTCCAAGCTAACCTCTCCGCCCGGGCCTCGTCTATTTACTCTTTCTAACTTCCCCCAAAAGGGGAAGAACTGCGGGCGATGGTATTATCAGTCACAGTCCGCCATCCACCTCTTACCATTCTCTACTCTCTACTCTCTATTCTCTACTCTCTATTCTCTATTCTCTATTCTCTATTCTCTATTCTCCACTCCCCCTCTTAAACATCGAAAAGTGCACATTCCCGTATATCCTCTCCTCCAAGAAGAAAGGCAACTCCGAAAAGTTGTAGTTTCGCGAATGCTCCATCACCATCCATCCGTCAGGCTTGAGCAACCCCCGCTCGAAGATAAGCGACGGCACCGCGCCCACTTGCGGATGATCGTAAGGCGGGTCGGCGAAGATTAAGTCGAACGCCTCCGTGCAGCCGCGAAGATACCGGAACACATCCTCCCGCAAAGCCAATAACTCCGGAGCATCCAGCGTCTCTTTGGCAAGCGAGATAAAGCGGTGATGCTGCACGCTCATCTCCACGCTCACCACCCGCGGGCAGCCTCGCGACACCATTTCGAGGGCGATGCTTCCCGTGCCCGAAAACAAGTCGAGCGCCGAGGTCTCCTCCCACTCCAGCCGGTTGGAAAGGATGTTGAACAGGTTCTCCTTTGCAAAGTCGGTCGTCGGCCGGGCTTTCAGGTTCGACGGTACCCGAATGCGGCGTGATTTATATTTTCCGCTGATTATTCGCATAGCCGTACGATAATATCGGTGGGGATAGAAGCCACTTGTTGTTTGGTAAGGGAAACCGGAGGCGTCAAGACCACCGGCTCCACATGGCGGATAAGCTTTCGCAGCGTATCGGCCGACTCAGGGCGGGCCGCAAGATCGCCCGACAGGAACAGGATGTCCGTATCCTGATTCATCGACAACTTCTCCCACACGCTGGCAATAAAGTACAACGCATCGTAGCGTTTTTTATCCGGAAAGCTGTTGGTCGACAAAAGCCGGTCGCCCGCAAAACAGACCACCGTGACGTACGTGTCGTTGAAATCGACAAAGCATCGCTTGACGTCTTCATCAGCGCGATACGAAGCCCAGGCGTCGATGAGCGGAGACGTATAATGCCGGAATTGCGGGTAGGATAAGTTCCGCGACAGAAACGAATGAACTTTTTCGTCGACACCATACACCACATGCAACGACCCGTCGCATACCGCATCGGAAAGAACGGTTTCCGAGGGCTCTTGGAAGTTAAAATCGAACAGTTCCGCGGCGCGCTTCTTCTCGAAAAAGGCGTCGGGCACCAATGTGAAAGCCGGCGAAGCGGTCACGACATGGGTCGCCCGGAAGAACTGGGTGAAAATATTGAAATCGAAGATCAGCTTCTGCACATTTTCGGCATACGACAAGGCATTGCCGAAAGAGGTTTTCTGATAATGAAACACCGAAGCATCGGTAGGACAATGGATGCTATACGCAAATTCGTCCGCCGCCAGCCGCAGCGTCAGTACATACTTTTCAGAATAAGCCAAATCAATATTTTCCGGTAAAAACATATATTAAATGAATATCTTTTTTCAAAAAAACGGCGACAAGGATTCTATTCGAGTAAAGGATAGGTATTATCGCTTATTGAATACAAAATCCAAATGTTGCCCTGTATAGTGTTCAAATTGCCTGTCGGATGATATCAGCGTTAGCTTCTCCGTTATGGCATGTGAAATAATGGCGTGATCAAAGGGATCTCGATGCCTCGGCGCGACTTCGAGCTTCGATAACGTATTTAAATGTTCTTTAGAGAACGGCAGGATTTTAATGTAAAAGACATCTTCTATCGCTTTCAAAAAATCTTGCGCCGTATGATATTTCTTTGTACTTACTTTTTTATTTCTGTAAAGTTGAAGGAGTTCGAGAACAACAACAGAACTTGTATTCAATTCATTATCGTAATCCCCTAATATAGATGCGACCTCTTCAGAAATATTATCCAACTCTCCCGACATCATAAATATCAGAATATTCGTATCCAGCAAATATCTTGACATAGCTTCATTTCAAGACTGCTTTCATGTCTTCAATCTTACCTGTACCCTCATGAGCTAAAGCGGCAAGCCACGTTTTAGACACTCTTTTATGCGGCCTTTTAGTTACAGGTTTCACTGTTGTCTTTATTTTCTTTGACGTTTCCATAACGAATCCTTTCTATTATAGAATTTATTTTTATTCCAACTACAAAAATACAAAATAGTTTGGAGCGTTAGGTGAAAACAGGAAAAAACTATCTGAACGATACGCATGGAAGTAGAATAATTTTCGTACTTTTACCCGAAAAATAACCCGGTAATGATTCATCAGTTCTTCATCGATAAAGTAAAATCCCATTTCCCTTTCGACTTCACCCCCGACCAACGGCAAGCGCTCGAAGCTATTGTCGACTTTCTGTTTTCGAAAGAGTCGGAACGCATCTTTTTGTTAAGAGGATATGCGGGCACGGGCAAGTCATCGCTTATCGGGAGCTTGGTCAAGACGATGTCGGGGTTCAATCAGAAGACTGTCCTGCTGGCTCCCACGGGACGGGCGGCGAAGGTCTTTTCGGGGTATGCCGGACAGCCCGCGTTCACTATTCACAAGAAGATATACCGCCAGAAGAAATTCTCGGAAGACGCGATGGACTTCGGACTGGCGGAAAACTTGCATGCCCACACCTTATTCATTGTAGACGAAGCGTCGATGATCAGTAATGAGTCCGACGGCTATTCGGTCTTCGGCTCGGGGCGCTTGCTCGACGACCTGGTACGCTATGTCTATGCGGGGCAGGGATGCCGGTTGTTGCTGCTGGGCGACACCGCGCAATTGCCTCCCGTGAAAGAGGAGTTCAGTCCCGCACTCGATGCCGACGTCTTGCGCTCTTACTCGCTTGACGTGACGGAGGCTGTCCTCACCGACATCGTTCGGCAGGCCGAAGCGTCGGGCATCCTCTCCAATGCCACCCGCCTGCGAAATGCCTTGCAACTCAACATCACCGAAGACTTTCCGCGTCTGTCGACGGATTCGTTTGCCGACATCAAACGCATCAACGGCGCCGAACTGATCGACGAGATCTCCGACGCTTACCGCCGTGACGGCATCGAGGAGACGATTGTCATTTCGCGCTCCAACAAGCGGGTCAACGCCTACAACAACGGCATCCGCAACACGGTGCTCTACCGGGAGGAAGAGTTGTCGGGCGGCGACTTGCTGATGATCACCAAAAACAATTATTTCTGGGTCGACGGCTTCGACCGGCTCGACTTTCTCGCCAACAGCGAGTTCGTGGAAGTGTTGCGCATACGCGGATACGAGGAGATGTACGGCTTCCGTTTCTGCAATGTGCTGCTGCTCCATCGCGATTACGACATCGAGTTCGACGCGAAGATCAACCTCGACGTGCTGCACACCGAGGTGCCGGGAATGACCCGAGAACAAAACAACGCGCTCTTCGAAGCGGTGATGGAGGACTATGCCGATCTCTCCCAAAAGCGCCAACGGTATAAAAAGGTGAAGGAGAACCCATACTTCAACGCCTTGCAGGTGAAATACGGATATGCCGTAACGTGCCACAAGGCGCAGGGGGGCGAATGGAAAAACGTCTTTCTGGATATCGGTTACATTCAGCAATCGTATATGGGCGACAACTTCTACCGCTGGCTCTACACCTCTATTACACGAAGTTCAGAGAGACTGTATCTCGTCAACCTCCCGAAAGAGATGGTAAATGGAGAATGACAAATAACGAATTACTAATTACTAATGACTAATTACTAATGACTAATTACGAATTACTAATTACGAATTACTAATTACTAATGACAAATGACAAGCCTCTAACCTCCAAAAAATCCCGGTTTCATAGTGATGGTTACCGAAATATGATTACTTTTGTGTATTGATTTGAAGAGGATTCATCAACAGAATCCGGAACAATCGCTCAAGAAAAGGAAAATAATAGTCTCGATGCAGGAAAAGAAAAAAGAACATATCGATCGGCTTCTCACCGAAATAAATAAACTGGAAGAACGTGTGTTGACGGTAAAACGCAACGACGCCGTGCCGTTTTCGTTTATTTCTGATGCGTTCACCCGGCTACAGGAGATGGAACGTTTGCTGCATAGCCTCGATACGCTGCAAATAGAAGAGATGAAGCTACAAATGCAACGCATGGTCGCCGCGCTGGCGGAATCCGGCGCGAAAAACCAAGCGGACAACAAGGAGACTCCGGCTTCCGCTGAAGGCATTCAGCCGGCTACACCGCCCCTTACCGGGGAACACGTATATACGCCGGAGGAAGAACCCCTGGAACATACGGCGCCACAAGTCGAAATCCTCAAAGAGGAGACGATGGTCAAACGCAACCGGTATGCCGAGGGCATTACGCTTCCCGAATATATCAATCCGAGGATGCAACGTGCTCAAGCGGCACAAAACGAACTCCCGGTTGCCGGCGAAGATACGGAAACGGAGGGGGAGAACCCGTCCGCCGAGACCGCAACGCTTTCTGCCGGCGTGCCTTTCATGAAACGGCGGATGAGCCTCAATGATCGCTTTTTATTTCAACGCGAACTCTTTCACGGCGACCGCGAAGAGATGAACACGATGATGCTCAAGCTCGAAGCGTTTGAATCGCCCGAGGAAGCGGAGAACTATCTACGGGAGCATACCTCGTGGGATTTCGACCACCCCGTGGTGAAAGATTTTCTCCGTGTGGCCGGCAAGAACGCCGTATAACACGCAAACGGGATTATGGGAAAGCTGATTGTCGTCCCCACCCCGGTGGGAAATCTGGAAGATATTACATTGAGAGCGCTCAATGTGTTGAAAACGTGCGAACGCATACTGGCCGAGGATACTCGTACGAGCGGCGTGTTATTGAAACACTTCGGCATCGAAACGCCTATGCAGTCGCATCATAAGTTTAATGAACATCAAACGGCGCAGTCCATTGCCCAACGCCTGAAAACGGGAGGCGACATGGCGCTGATCTCCGACGCCGGCACGCCGGCCATCTCCGATCCGGGCTTTTTGCTCGTGAGGACTTGCCTTGAGGAGGGCGTGGAGGTCGAATGCCTGCCGGGCGCCACGGCTTTTGTGCCGGCGCTGGTGGAATCGGGATTGCCGAACGACCGCTTTTGCTTCGAGGGCTTTTTACCCCAAAAGAAAGGACGCCAGACTCGTTTGAAAGAGTTGGCCGAAGAAAACCGCACCATGGTTTTCTACGAGTCGCCCTACCGGGTAGTGAAAACATTAACGCAATTGGCCGGCGCTTTAGGCGGCGGGCGGCGGGCATCGGTATCGCGCGAGATTTCGAAGATCTATGCCGAAACGGTACGGGGGAGCTTGGACGAATTAATCCGGCATTTCACCGAACAGGAACCGAAAGGCGAATTCGTAATCGTGGTTGCCGGACTTTAATAATAAACTATTTCTGAGATTATTCGTTTAATAAGAACATAAAAAACAGATTTTATGAAAAAAGTAGGAATGATATTTTTTGTATTGGGACTGATTGTCTCTTGTACAAATGTAAAAGAATCGAAAGAGTATAAGCAGTTGGAATCGGAAAGAGATTCCCTGCTGAGCCAATCTTCGGCTTCCGATGCGGAAGTATCGGAGATGATGTCGGTCATTAGTGAAGTGGAAGCCAACTTCGACAAGATCAGGGAAGCCGAGAAGTATATCTCGACGCAATCCTCGCAAAGCGGCGAAATGAATAAGGACACGAAAGCCCGCGTCACCGAGAATTTCCAGATGATTACCGAAGTATTGCAACGAAACAAAAAACAGCTTGCCGCACTCAATAAGAAATTTGAGAACAGCAACTCGCAGGTCGCTTCGTTGAAGAATACCATCGACCGCCTGAACCGCGAAATGCAGGAAAGCGCAAATCGACTAACCGAACTTCAAGCGGAATTGGTGAAAAAAGACGAACAGATCGCCCAATTGTCGAGCGATATCGAATCGTTGGCTGTCGAAACAGAGCAGCAGTCCTCTACCATTCAGCAGCAAGACCGCACGTTGCACACGGCTTATTACGTGTTCGGCACGGCGAGCGAACTGAAAGATCAAAAGATTTTATCGGGCGGATTCTTACGAGCCACCCGTGTTTTGCAGGATACTTTCAACAAGGAGTATTTCCTCGAAATCGATATCCGCGACGTAACGCAAATCGCTTTATACGCTCCCAAAGCCAAACTGTGGTCGACGCATCCCGATGGAACGTATGAACTGGTAAAGGGTTCCGACGGCAACCTCACCCTTCAGATCACCGATACGCAACGCTTCTGGAGCTTGACGAAGTATCTGATTATAGAAGTAAACTAACGTTTTAAAAAACTTTCAATTTTATTAAATTCATCATGAAGGGTGCCTGAATATCTTTTTGGGCATCCTTCTGTTTTTATCATCCATCCCCACATCACTTTATTATGGCATACAAGAGTATTTTTCTTGATTTGGACAATACGCTTTGGGATATCAATCAAAACGGAAGGGAATGTTTGGAGGAGGTCTATCACGATTATGAATACAACCGCTTTTATCCGACCTTCGAAGAATACTACGCGGTTTATCTTCCCAATAACAATCATTTATGGAGCTTATACAGTCAGGGAGGGATTGATAAGGAAGAACTGACGATAGAGCGCTTTCTTGCGCCACTACGTCCTTTCGGGGTCGATGACCCGGAATATGCAAAACATTTAAGCCTGGATTTTCTTGAGCGCACGACGCGCAAAACACGCCTCATGGAGGGGGCAAAAGAGTTGCTCGATTATTTGAAACCGCGTTACCGCATGCATATTCTCTCCAACGGATTCAGCGAAATACAGTATAAGAAGATTAACAACTCGGGACTGGCGCGTTATTTCGACAAAATCATTCTTTCAGAAGAGGCCGGAATCAACAAGCCGCACCCCGACATGTTCACCTATGCCTTAAAGAACACCAACTCCCGGCGAGACCAAACCATCATGATCGGCGACAGTTGGGATGCGGATATTGTAGGAGCCTACCGGAGCCGTATCGCACAAATATGGTTCAACCCCGCCGATGCCTGTCCCGACGGATTTGATCCGACATTCACCGTCCGGTCGTTAAAGGAAATCAAAGAGATTCTATAGATTCGACTATTTGTAATTTGTAATTTGTAATTTGTAATTTGTAATTCGTAATTCGTAATTTGCAATTGTCTCCGCCCATCAATCTCTATCTCACCGTCAGTTCGCCGCACAATGGCAGTTCCATCAGCCGCCGCACCTGCTCCGGCGACTCGCCTTCGCCAAAGAGGATCATCAGCTTGGCCAATGCCGCTTCAGTCGTAATATCGTATCCGCTCGCGACGTTCACCTTTTGCAGGTGCTGGCCGTTTTCGTACCGTCCCATTTGCACCCCTCCGTAAAGACATTGCGTCACATTCACGATGGCGATGCCTTGATGAATCGCCTCCTGAAGAAGATCGACAAACCATTTATCCTGAAAAGCATTTCCCGACCCGTATGTTTCCAGTACCACACCTTTCAATCCGGGTATGGACAAAACCGCGCGCACCGCCTCCTCCCGGATACCCGGAAAGAGCTTTAAAATAGTCACATGCGAGTCCAAATCAGAATGGAAGTCTACCGGCTTGTCGTAATCGGGTTTTAAAATAAATTGATCTTCATAGCGGATATTCACCCCCGCCTCGGCCAGATAAGGATAATTCGGACTGTTAAACGCACTGAAATTATCGGCATTGACTTTCGTCGTCCGCACTCCCCGCATCAGCAGATTTTGCAAATAAATGCAGACTTCGGGCACGATAGGCCGGCCGGAACCGTCGGCAAACTTGTCGGCGGCAATTTCAAGCGCCGTTATCAGATTTTCCTTTCCATCGGTACGCAGTTTGCCGATAGGCAGTTGCGATCCGGTAAGGATCACCGGTTTGGTCAGGTTCTGAAGCATCAGTCCCAATGCCGATGCCGTATAAGCCATGGTATCGGTACCATGGAGGATGACAAAACCGTCGAACCGGTCATAATGTTGCTCGATAACCTTTACGATCTCTTTCCATTTCGCCGGAGAAACGTCCGACGAATCGATCGGCGGGTCGAATAAGCAGGTATCTACCTTAAACTTCAGCCGCTTGATCTCCGGAACATTCGAATGCAAATGGCTAAAGTTAAAAGGTTCCAAAGCGCCGGTGTAAGCATTCTCGACCATGCCGATGGTACCCCCCGTATAGATAAGCAAAACGTTTGCGTCTTTATCGATCATATCTACATTTTCCCGCAAAAATAACAAATTGCTATTCATTGTATATCTTTTTGCTAAAAAACTTTTCCATCTCTTTGCCTCCCGCTCCGGACACGCATCTATTATTTGTCTATGTATCGAACGAAAGAGACGTACATTTGTTTATACATAGGCGTCGGATGTAACAAAAGAGCACGAAAGGACACTCGATTTTATTAAAACCGTTTTTAAAGAAAAACTTTTCGCTATCGGGAACATCGGTCGATGCAACGCCCCGATAAGCTTAGACGACCGTTGCGCATACGGCCGAAAGTTTTCAACGGAAAATATCGCACAAACAAGACATTATTCTTATCTTTGCGATGCTATTGTCATTGCGGGTCAGACCCGCAATTTCTTAGCGAAACGAGTGCGTGTAGTTTCTTATTCAAGCATTCAAACGATTATTATTTCAACTAAAATACTGTAGTTATGCAAACAATTGACAATTTTAATTTTGCCGGAAAGAAGGCATTTGTTCGTGTGGATTTTAACGTTCCTCTGGACGAAAACCTGCACATTACCGACGACACCCGTATCCGTGCGGCCATACCGACCCTTAAGAAGATATTGAAAGATGGGGGAAGTGTCATTATCGGCTCGCATTTGGGACGTCCGAAAGGCCCGACTGATAAATATTCCTTGAAACATATTCTTCCCCGCGTATCGGAATTGCTGGGAGTGGATGTACAGTTTGCCGACGACTGCATCGGTGAAGAAACGGCAGCCAAAGCCGCGGCGTTGCGCCCGGGCGAAGCGTTGTTGCTCGAAAACCTCCGTTTCTATGCAGAAGAAGAAGGCAAGCCTCGCGGGTTGGCCGAAGAGGCGAGTCCCGAAGAAGTAGCCGAAGCGAAAAAGGCGGTGAAGGAATCGCAGAAACAGTTCACCGAAACACTGGCTTCGTATGCCGACGTGTATGTGAACGACGCTTTCGGAACGGCACACCGCGCACATGCTTCCACGGCTTTGATCGCCGATCATTTCGACGCCGATCATAAATTGTTCGGTTATCTGCTGCAAAACGAAATCAAGGCAATCGAAAAGGTGCTGAACGAAACACAACGCCCGTTCACCGCCATCATGGGAGGTTCGAAAGTTTCGTCGAAAATCGATATCATCAAGAACTTGTTGGACAAGGTAGACAACCTCATCCTGGCAGGCGGAATGACCTATACGTTTGCCAAAGCGTATGGAGGAAAGATTGGAAAATCGATTGTGGAAGACGATAAGCTGGCATTGGCTCAGGAAATTGTCGACCTCGCCAAAGAAAAAGGCGTGAATCTGGTATTGGCTACGGATGCGAAGATCGCCGATGACTTCAATAATAACGCGAAATCGGATTTCGTGCCGGTAAAAGAAATTCCCGACGGATGGGAAGGGTTGGACATCGGTCCCGAATCGGAAAAGGCATTCACCGAAGTCATCAAGAACTCCAAAACGATTTTGTGGAATGGCCCGGTGGGAGTATTTGAATTCGACAATTTCGATCATGGCTCGCGCGCGGTAGCCAACGCCATTGTGGAGGCAACAAAAAAAGGCGCATTCTCGTTGATCGGAGGCGGTGACTCGGTTGCTTGCATCAATAAATTCGACCTCGCCGACGAGGTATCGTACGTTTCGACGGGCGGTGGAGCATTGCTCGAGTTTATTGAAGGAAAAGTGCTTCCGGGAATCAAAGCGATTCGCGGATATTAAGAAGCTGTTTTGAATTTTCCGAAGATATGATTTTTACCGGGGACGCCGCTTCGAGCAACGTCCCCGGTGTTTTTATTTCTTCAACTGCCGGAGGCATTATTATATCTCATTTCACTCACGATACAAATCCTAATTCAACAATTCATCACCCCACATTTACACATTTGCTAATTTGCTAATCTACTAATTTGCTAATCTGCTAATTTGCTAATTTGTTTTTCTGGAAGCGACGATCATCATGATTTCGATCGTGGAAAAGTCATCTTTCAACGCATGATATAGCGAGTCGCCCGGACGGAGCGACGCCAATCTTTTTTCCGCGAGTTTCAGCCGCTCCTCCGGCACCAGATCGGAAGCACGTAACTCTCCCGTCTCCACAAACTTGGCAAGATGCGTCCCGACGGTCGAAACCGCTAACTTGCGCTCGGTGGCGATTTCCTGTATCGTACGCCCCGACAGATACATTTCCAACGTAATACGCCCGCTCCCCCCTTTAGGCTTTTTCGTCTTTTCCGTTTTTTTCTTCTTCGACGAAGACTCTTTCTTCGCCATACGCGATTCAAGATGATGCTTTTCGCAATATTGCCCGATAACAGACAAAAACGCAGAGCCGTACTTCTCCACTTTGGCCGGCCCGAAGCCACTGATTTGAAGCAACTCGTCTTCATTTTGCGGCAAATATTCCGCCATCTCGTACAGGGTCTTGCTCGCGGCCACCATGTAAATGGGCAAATCGAGCGGCTCGCAAATCTTGTTCCGCTCTTCCGCCAACAGATAATACAGTTCGGGGAACGACAAATCGGATTTTGTCGTCTTCGCGGCAGCATATGCATTCACCTTGAAATCGGGAAGCTTGAACCGGTTTTTCGCATCAAAATACGCATCGATACTCGCATCCTCCTTCAAACGGGCGAGCAAATGCTTCTTCAACATCAGCTCCGAAAAAATATCTTGAACCGCTTCATTATATTCTTCGGCATGTGCTCGACTGTCGGTCACGGCGGGCGAGTGGCGCAACGCGTCCTCCAAATGCCGCAGTTTCGGCGAAAAGAATGCCTCGGATGCCTCCAGCCGGGCAAGCAAATACGCTTCGTCGACAGGTTCTTGCCGGAAGATAAAACGCAATTGCGTCTGGAACTTTACCGCCACCGCCTGTATCTCCCCCAACTCTTTCCGCAGGCTTTCGACATAAGTACCCGTTTCTTCGTTAAACGACTTCTGCGCCTCGCGGATCTTCGTCACCAACCGGTCGCTTAACGAAAGGACAAATGAAAAATCAAAGACGGAAAGCAGCAGGTCGAGGCGGTAGTTTTTCCGTGATTCGTCGAGCTGTTTTTCCAATAAGCCGCCCGATTGCTTCAGATTTCCGTATTCGACAATCCGGCGATTCGTATGAATACTCTCCGGATGGATTTTACTCAGTAATACAACGCCCTCCAACGAACGGCATCGGCTTAAGGCCACATAAACCTGTCCGGGGGCGAACGCCTGTCCGGCATCGATAACCGCTTTATCGAAGGTCAGGCCCTGGCTTTTGTGTATCGTAATCGCCCATGCCAACCGCAACGGATACTGTTTGAAACGCCCGGCCACCTTCTCTTCGATTTGCTTTGTCGACGGGTCGGCCGTATAGCGTATATCTTCCCACACGGCAGGCTCGACGTCAATAAGTTCGTCTTCCCCGCAACGCACCGTAATACGGTCGTCGTCAATCGTATCCACGACCCCGATCTTCCCGTTGAAAAAGCGCCGGGGCATTTCGGTATCGTTTTTCAGAAACATCACTTTCGCTCCGATTTTCAATTCGAGCCGTTGCTCCGTCGGAAAACTCTTTTCGGGATACGCGCCCTCTATTTCGGCGTCGAAAATATACGTCTTCCCTTTGATTTTTGCCAGTTCTTCCGAATTAATAAGATCGGCTTTATAATTATGCGTCGTCAGGGTAATATAATTGTCCTCTTCCGGCGGCACAAACGACGGATCATAGCGACGCTCCAGCGCCTGAAGGCTTTCGGCGCACAAGCTATCGTTGCGCACCTCATTCAGGATACGGATAAAATCTGCGTTCGTTTGACGGTAAATCTTCTCAAACTCGATATATACCGGTGGCCGTTGGGCGATAACCAAACTATGAAAAAAATAAGGGCTTGGATAGAATTGCGACAATAGTTCCCATTCGTCGTCTTTCACTACGGGTGAGAGCTGGAACATGTCGCCGATAAAAATCACCTGTACGCCCCCGAAAGGTTCGTTCGGGCGATAACGGTAATAGCGCAGGGTATGGTCGATGGCGTCGAGCAGGTCGGCGCGCACCATACTGATCTCATCAATCACCAACAACTCCAACTCTTGCAGAATCCGCCGCCGTTGCGAACGCATGCGCGCTTTGGCGATGAGGTCTTTTTTTCCTTCCGGGGTAGGAAAGAATGGCGACAAAGGCAGTTGGAAGAAAGAATGAATAGTCGTTCCCCCGGCATTGATCGCCGCGACGCCTGTGGGAGCGACCACCGCCATTTGTTTGCCGGAAGCCTCTTTCAGCCGGTGCAGGAACGTTGTTTTCCCTGTCCCGGCTTTTCCCGTGATAAATAAATTACGATTGGTATGAAGCGCAAAATCGAACGCTATTTGATTATTGTCCATTGATACAAAATTTTGCCGACCTCTTCTATGGATATCGGAAGAAGAAAAACAAAAATACTGGAAATATGCGACGATTCAAAATTACGAAACAAGTAAATCGCTATTACTGAATGATACCGTAACTGGAAATTAATAGGCCTACCACTTCGGAATAGTTGCCTTGCCCCGAACGGATCTTATTGGTTTTCAGATATGCGTCATACATTTTATCTTGAGCACCGGACAGCGACTCGTCCCGCACCGCAAGCCAATGCTCCCTATTCCGCTCCATATCGGCCATAATTTCAGGGCGGATGGACGAAACCATCGATTGATAGTCATCGGGAAGGAACCTGCGCACATCGCCCAACACATACCGAAGCGCCGATGCGTAAGCGCTGTACCGGATTTTATCGTTATTGCTGCCGGCACAAACGATAAAAGCATATAAGTTTGCTTCCGATTCGGGTGCGATGCCAAACTGATGCGCCATTTCATGTGCCAACGTAAACGGATACGTAAAATTCAGGCTATAGTTATTCACATGAATTTCATTGAAAAACGGGCCAAAATATCCCGAAACGCCTGTTTTCGAATATACCGGCTCGAACATCATCGGCTTCACTCTTCTTTTGCCGTTTGGATAAGGCGTTTTTAGCGCCGGATGCAACAACCGGTACGACTGTTCAATCTCACGGCGGATATCCTCCTTATCCATATTGCTGCAATCCACATACTGGCGGTTGGCATCATCAATGAACCGGACGGCAAAGGTTTTAAGACTTTCCTCTTCGAACTTTATCTCCTGCACATGGCACCGGTTGTAGAAATCTTTCCGGAAATAAGCGATTCCCCAGGAAAGATAAAACCACGCGACAATAATGGCTACAAAACGGATAAAAGAAAAAAGAAAGGCTGAAAATGTGATTTTACGGATGACGGCAAAAACGATCAGCTTTATCAGCAGCAGCGATGCCACGATTAAAAACACGTCATACAAAGAAAAAGGTAAAAGGCCTGAAACAAACGACAGCATGGAGGCGACAACCGGATAAACCGTCTGCATATATCTTTCGGAAAGCGCCGTGCTGCAACTGAAAATAAAGATCGTTGCAACCAATACGCCCACGATGCTCAACAAAAGAATTAATTTTCGCTTTTGCATTTTATGATTGAAAAAAAATTGCGGACTGCCGCATGGCAAAAATACTAAAAAACGTCGAATATTCACACAAAGCCTGCTCTCCGGAAGTCCCCACAATCACCATCTGGTCTTCCGCATGCGTGCGGAAAAGGCAACGACCGACCGCCGATGTTCCGCCGTTCGCAGGAAGAGACAATAAACACTCGGCGGCCTTCCGCCTACCACCGGAAAGCAAAATAATTCCCGTCAGGCAATTCCGCTTCACGACGGAAACGAAAACGACCGCCCGCCGACGTTCCGGATGCCGCCGGAACGGACAATCTTCCGTTTTTCATACTTCCGGCGCCGGTTTGACCGGCACTTTGTTTAAAGGTGTAACCTTGCGGAAGAAAAACAAGAAAAAAACTATACGATTCTATTAATTTTAGAATAAATTCGTATATTTACACCCAATTAGTATACCCATAAAAAATCAATACATACGGAATAAATGGAAGAGAAAGAAGAAATTATCCGCTTAACAGGCCTTGTGAAACGTTTTCCGGTTGGAAACGGGTTCTTCACAGCGCTCAATCAAATCGATTTAAGCATAAAAAAGGGGGAGTTTCTCGGTTTGGTCGGCCCGAGCGGATCGGGTAAGACCACCCTGCTCAATATTATCGGTACGCTCGACACGCCGACCGAAGGGGAAGCTCTGGTACTAAACCGTTCTGTGGCTTCGTTGACGCCCAAGGAATCGGCGGCTTTACGCAACCGAAGCATCGGATTTATTTTTCAAAGCTACAACCTGCTGCCGGTATATACGGTATACGAAAATGTGGAATTTGCCTTGCTCTTGCAAAAGAATTCGAAAGAAGAACGCCGCAGAGCTGTAACGGATGCGCTCGAATGGGTCGGGCTGGCAGACAAGGCGCAATCGCGCCCCTCGCAACTTTCCGGCGGTGAAAGCCAACGAGTAGCTATTGCCCGCGCCATGGTAAAACGCCCGGCAATTGTACTGGCGGACGAGCCTTCGGCGAATCTCGACGCGAAAAACTCGCATACGATCCTGCAAACCATGCGCAAGCTCAATGAAGAGTTGGATACGACGTTTATTTTCGCCACGCACGACGAAAAGGTGATGCAATACCTCAAACGAACGATACATCTCGAAGACGGGAAGGTGAGGACGGAGGAATTATGAACGATGAACGATGAGTGATGAACGATGAATTATAGAGCAATGGAAGCAAAGAATAATATTTTAAGGGAAAGGACATTTGCATTCGCAATCCGATGCATCAATTTGTACCGGTATCTTGTGGAGGAGAAAAAGGAGTTTGTAATCAGCAAGCAGATGCTTCGAGCCGGAACTTCTATAGGCGCAAATTACAGGGAAGCTCAAAATGCCGAAAGCACGAATGATTTCATTCATAAATTAGGAATCGCCCAAAAAGAATGTGACGAAACCATGTATTGGTTGGAAATTTTGCAAGCGGCATATTTGCTCGATCAAAATACATTCGACAGCATTTATAAGGACGCTTCGGAAATTTTGAAAATGATTAAAAGTTCAATTTTAACAACAAAACAAAAACAGGCATGACTCGTGAACTATGAACCACAATCTATCACCCATACTTCATAATTCATCGTTCATCGTTCATAGTTCATACATCATAGCTCATACATCATAATTATGTTATTACGTACAGCAATAAAAAATATTCTCGGAGCGGGACGGCGCACTTGGTTGAACGTCGCGGTATTGTCGTTTGTCTTTGTGCTGATGGTGGCTTACAACGGAATACTCGATGGCTTTATGAAAAATGCCGTCACGAGCGCCCGCGAGTGGGATGCAGCTTACGGCCAACTATGGAGCGAACACTACGACCCGTATGACATCTTTACTCTTCAGGATGCTCATGAACCCATCCCCGAAGAACTGAACAGAGCTATTACCGCTCAATCGATCACACCCGTGCTTCTGTCGCAAGCGACCGCCTATCAAGGCGGCAACATGCAGAATATCCTGCTGAGAGGTATCGATCCCGAACAGCACATTTTGAAAATCCCGTCAAAAGAATTAGCCTCGGACGAAACCGGTGCGATCAAAGCCGTTATCGGGAAAAGAATGGCGAATACGTTGAAAGCGGCACCGGGCGATAATCTGCTCATTCGATGGCGAGACAAATACGGCGCATTCGATGCGAGGGAGATTGTCATCGCATCGATTTTCGATTCCAACACAGCGACCATCGATGCCGGACAGATATGGATCAGTCTCGACAACCTCCGGCAAATGACTCAGATGCAGGGCGAAGCAACGTATTTCGTCTTATCCAAAGAAAGTTCTATCAGACAAAACATCGGTACGTGGGTCTATAAAGACACCGATTTCCTGTTGAACGATTTATATCTTATGGAGCAAAGCAACCGGGTAGAATCGGTCATCATTTTTTCGATTTTGTTGGCCGTCGCTTTGTTGGCGGTATTCGATACGCAGACGCTTTCCATCTTCCGCCGTCAAAAAGAGATCGGCACGTATGTCGCTTTAGGCATGACTCCTAAACGGGTTACACGCCTTTTCACGTTGGAAGGGACTTCATACAGCATCTTGGCCATTCTCATCAGTTTTATATGGGGCACCCCCGTCTTATATTGGTTTGCAAAAACAGGCCTTAAGCTACCCGAAGGGTATGCCGAAATGGGATTGGGGATGGGTGATGCTATGTATCCGGTCTATCAACCGTCATCGATACTGACGAGCATCATTCTGATTGTTGTCCTATCGATGCTGATTAGCTACATTCCCTCGAGGAAAATCGCGAAAAGCAATATTGTGGAAGCGCTGAAAGGGAGGATTAATTGAACTATGAAGTATGAATGATGAATAAAATATTCATACCTCAACGTTCCAACTCATAATTCATAACTCATAACTCATAATTCATAATTCATGTACAGATTTTTGTGGAAAGGAATTATACGGGATCGAAACCGTAGCCTGCTACCGGTATTGGTGGTAACGATAGGAGTTTTTGCGGTGGTCTTTTCATCCGGGTTTATCGAAGGTACGTTGGACAACATGATCCGCACGACCGCCGACTTCCAAACGGGGCACCTGAAAGTCATGACCCGCGCTTATCTGAATAACGAGGAGCAGAAACCCAACGATCTGGCTTTGTTAGAGTCGGACGCTTTACAAGAGAAGTTGACGAAAGATTTTTCCGGTGTGGAATGGACGCCGCGCATCTTTTTCGGAGGACTGCTCGACATCCCCGACAGGAACGGCGAAACCAAAGCGCAAGGACCGGTCTCCGGGACAGCGTACGACTTGTTAAGCCCCGGTAGCCGCGAAGCCGAACGCATCGGTTTGCAACAATCGCTTGTGTCCGGACATGGCATACAACGGCCCGATGAGATTATCATCAGTTATGATTTCGCCGATCGGTATCAGGTACATCCGGGCGACACGGTGACATTCTTCGGCTCCACCATGTACGGGTCGATGAGTTTTGCCAACTACACAGTGGCGGGAGTCGCCCGCTTCGGCATCGCCCAGCTCGATCGCGGCGCCGTTATCCTCGACATTTCCGACGCGCGCCTTTTGCTGGATATGGATAATGCCGCAAGCGAATTATTCGGCTTCTTGCCCGGCAACCTTTACGACAGCGAGCAGGCGGAAAGGATAAAGGAAAGTTTCAACCGCCAACACACTGCGGAAACGGATGAATATACACCCGTCATGGTACAATTGGCCGATCAGGATTTCATGGGGCAGATGTTGGCCTATATGGATGTCGTTTCGTTGGCGATCGTTATACTTCTGGTCTTTGCTTTGGCGATCGTGCTTTGGAACGCGGGCATACTCAGTAGCATCCGGCGGTATAACGAGTTCGGCGTGCGTCTGGCTATGGGCGAAGAAAAAAAGCATATTTACCGCACACTTTTGGTGGAATCATTATTCATCGGGATTATCGGGTCGGTTGTCGGCACGACGTTAGGGGTGGCGTTGTGCTATTACCTGCAAGATCACGGCATCGACTATAGCGCCATGATGGATAGTGTGAATATGATGATAGATCCCGTGCTCCATGCCCGCGTAACTCGGCAGCTATATTTTATCGGTTTCATTCCGGGTGTCCTGTCCATGTTTATCGGCTCTGCACTGGCGGGAACAGCCATCTACCGGCGCAATACGGCGATGTTGTTTAAAGAACTGGATTAAGCTATTTAAGATTCAAGATTTAAGATTTGATGATTATGAAGAAGATTTTTTACATACTATTTATCACGTTAGTTACCGTATCTGTTTCGGCTCAGAATGCGGAACAGATCATTCAAGAGGTCGACAAAAATATTTCGGCGAAAAGCCAAATAGCGGAATCGACGATGACGGTTCACGGCAAACGCAACAGCCGCACGATGACTGCAAAGAGTTACACCATAGGGGACGAAAAATCGTTTACGGAATATCTGTCTCCGGCACGGGAAAAAGGTACGAAAATGTTGAAACTCGCCAAAGAGATGTGGGTTTACTCCCCCTCCACCGATCGTACCATCATGATATCCGGGCACATGTTGCGCCAATCGGTCATGGGTTCCGACCTCTCCTACGAAGACATGATGGAGGATCGTAAACTGACGGAAATGTATACGCCCACACTTGCCGGCGGGGAAACCATCGACGGACGAAAGTGTTACGTGGTGAAACTGACGGCAAAAGTGAACGACGTGGCCTATCATTCTCAGAAAATGTGGGTGGATACCGAACGCCTTGTGCCTTTGAAGCAGGAACTGTACGCCAAAAGCGGGCAACTGCTGAAACAAATCACTTTGAGCGACATCAAACGGATACAAAACCGCTGGTTTCCTACGAAGATGAACTACAAAGATATGCTGAAAGACGGTAAAGGAACCGAATACACGATCACAAACATCCAATTTGATAAGGACATTCCCGCAACCATTTTCAGTAAAGCAAGCTTAAAACAATAAATTGATTCAAGATTACAAAATTATTCCACAATAAAGAATTTATTGAATTGTGAAATCGTGAAATATAATATATGACTAAAAAGGAGCAAGACATACTGATCGCCGGTAAAAAATTGATCTTTCAATACGGGATAAAAAAAGTATCCATAGAAGAGATATGCCAAGAGGCGAACGTGAGCAAAATGACCTTCTATAAATATTTCCCCAATAAAGTAGAACTCGTCAAAAAGGTTTTTGACACCCTTTATGAGGTACAGATAGACGCTTATTTAAAGATGATGCGGTCGGATATTCCTTTTTCCGAAAAAATGAAGAAGATTCTTGAAATGAAGAGGACGGGGTCCGCCGAAATAAGTAAGGAAGCTCTTAAAGAAATATTCAAACATTCCGGCGATGAATTTTCGGCATTCTTCGATGAATGGATTGAACGTTCGGTGAAAGTGGCGATCGAGAGTTTTGCGGAGGCGCAACAACAAGGATATATACGGAAAGATATTAATCCGAAAATCTTGTTGGCATGGGTAGAGAGAATGGCGGATTTATTGAGCGATGAAAGGGTGTTGGACGAATACGATAGGGTGCCGGATTTAACGGAAGAACTGGCTAAAATGTTTCTTTACGGAATTCGCGGGGAAAGATGAGTTATGAGGGATGAGGGATGAGGGATGAATTATGGATTATGGATTATGAATAGGTATAATAAGAAAATCGTACACTGGACTGCGTTATTCGTCCTGTTGTTTTCAATGTCTTTACAAGCGCAGCAAGATAGTGCGCAAAACAGGTCGAAGCCGTCATTCCATTTCAGCGGGCAACTGTCCGGATGGGGACAGTACGCTCCCGACATTGCTACCCCGGTGTGGATAGGCGGGCGGTATATTCCGCAGGCAAACTTCGAAATTCCTTTGAAAGATTCGAAGCTGATCGATTTCGAAGCTTCCGCCAATCTGTTCGGAGACATCGGAATAAACGCGTTCGATGATATTTCGGCCGAAGGAAAAATAAAACCTTACAGAGCATGGGCGCGCTATTCGTCGGCAAAGACGGAAGTCCGGCTGGGATTGCAGAAAATCAACTTCGGTTCGGCGCAGATGTTCCGCCCGCTGATGTGGTTCGACAGCATGGATCCGCGCGATCCGCTGCAATTGACCGACGGCGTCTGGGGCGGACTGTTCCGTTACTATTTTCAAAACAACGCCAATATCTGGCTGTGGGGGCTTTACGGCAACGATAACCGCAAAGGATGGGAAATCGTTCCTTCCTCCCGCTCTTTCCCCGAAATAGGCGGGCGAGCACAAATACCGATACCGAAAGGCGAAGGCGCGCTGTCCTATCATTTCCGGAAAGCCGGTGCAACCGGTTACGGCTATGACGATAACATTGCCGAAAACCGTTTCGGGCTGGATATACGCATGGATGTGACGGTTGGCCTCTGGCTCGAAACATCGTGGACGCGATTAAACCGGAATATAGGGGCATTCACCAATCAACAGATGCTCACAATCGGCACGGATTACACCTTCGGCATCGGAAACGGACTGGGAGTTACTTTCGAACAGTTTTTCTACTCTTACAGCGAAAAAGGAATCGACGCAAACAATTTGCTCAGTTTTTCCGGCCTCCGTCTCTCCTACCCGCTTACGATGCTCGATAACCTCAGCGCCATCGTGTATTACGACTGGGAAAACCTCCATTTCTACAACTTCCTTCACTGGCAACGGCAATGGGACAATCTTTCCCTCTACGTGATCGGCTATTGGAATCCCGAAAGTTATGCCATT
This sequence comes from Limibacterium fermenti, assembly GCF_041902845.1. Taxonomy (GTDB): domain Bacteria; phylum Bacteroidota; class Bacteroidia; order Bacteroidales; family Dysgonomonadaceae; genus Limibacterium; species Limibacterium fermenti. The sequence continues at coordinate 369,589 of NZ_CP159486.1, read as the reverse complement.
CCATCACAAACGACAAGCAACCGTTTTGCCGGAAAGGGCTTGCAACTGATGGTGGTCTGGAATCATTAATAAGTGCTCCCATCACTTTAGAAAACAGTTGCTCTTATAGGATATTTCAGTCATTATGAATAATGATTTAAAACATACCTTTTAAACCAATTAGGAACTCGGATGGAATTTATATGGATTATCATGGATGAATCTTCTTGTATCTCTGCAATCATGGTTAATTCTTCAGACGAATTATCAAATAAATAAACTTTATATCCTATTCCACGTAATATTTTTTCTATTTCATCGGATGATGGACAAGATAAATCGGCTAAAGTCATCTCTCTTAGAAGAGATATACAAAAGACTCTATTCTCTTGATTTTTATTTCATGCACTTGGATATTGAAGGAAATTTATATAATTTTGCCAAAAATCAATTCACAATGAAACATTGTCCCAACTGCGGCTCAGAAGTAGAAGATAGTTTTGACTTATGCTGGAATTGCAACTATCATTTTTCCGAAGGAAAAGTCGTTGATATTGCCGAACGGCATCTATTAAAAAAAGAAATTGATTGTTTGCGATGCCATGTTCCGATGTCGTATGCGGGAAACTATAAGTTTCATGAAGGACAACGCTTGGGATTTTTCGGAAATCTGTTTGAATTCTTTGTTACCCGGCAATCCTTCGACCTTTATGTATGCCCTAAATGCGGAAAAGTGGAATTTTTTGTGCCTCAGTAATTTTTTATACCCTCATTTTTTTTGTACTTTTGAACAATTTTTCGGGAAACGACCTTTCCGAAGCGATTAAATATTTCATAGAATGAACATTTCATACAATTGGCTGAAAGATTATCTACAGTTTAGCCTGTCCCCGCAAGAAACAGCCGATGCGCTTACTTCCATCGGCTTGGAAACAGGAAGCGTAGAGGAAATACAAACCATTAAAGGAGGCCTGGAAGGGTTGGTTATCGGCGAGGTGCTGACCTGCACGCCCCACCCCAACTCCGACCATTTGCATTTGACCACCGTCGAGGTGGGCGGTGACGAACCGCTTCGCATCGTCTGCGGGGCGCCTAACGTAGCCGCCGGACAAAAAGTCGTAGTGGCAACCATTGGTACGGTTTTGTATTCCGGCGATGATTCTTTCACTATTAAACGTTCCAAAATACGTGGCGAAGAATCGTTCGGCATGATTTGCGCTGAAGATGAAATAGGTATCGGCAACTCCCACGACGGCATCATCGTTCTTCCCGGGGACGCACCCGTCGGAATGCCGGCCAAAGAATATTATAACGTTAAAAGCGATTTTGTACTGGAAGTAGATATTACGCCCAACCGTGTCGATGCCGCATCGCATTACGGCGTGGCGCGCGACCTGGCGGCCTGGCTCAGACAAGCGGGAAAACCCTATACGCTTACTCCGCCCTCTGTCGAGGCTTTTCAGATCGACCGGAAAGAAGGAGGTATCGACGTAACCGTTGAGAATACGGAAGCCTGTCCCCGCTACTCCGCCCTGACCATTCGCGGCGTGGAAGTGAAAGAAAGTCCCGATTGGCTGAAAGATAAGTTGACCGTTATCGGTTTGCGCCCTATCAACAATGTGGTGGATATTACAAACTTTGTCCTCCATGAAACGGGACATCCCATGCATGCTTTCGATGCGGCTTACATCCCGTCCGGTAAAGTGTCGGTACGCACCTTACCCGACAAAACGCCGTTCGTTACGCTCGACGGGCAACAACTCGAATTAAGCGATCAGGACCTGATGATTTGCAACGAAACGGAAGGCTTATGTATTGCCGGCGTTTTCGGAGGCCTGCGCTCGGGAGTGACGGAAGCGACGAAAGATGTTTTTCTGGAATCGGCTTATTTCCATCCGACCTGGGTACGGAAAACCGCCCGCCGGCACGGACTGAGCACCGACTCGTCGTTCCGTTTCGAACGCGGCGCCGACCCCAATAATACCATCTTCGTATTAAAACGGGCAGCCTTGCTGATTAAAGAACTTGCCGGCGGAACTATTGAAGGCGACATAAGGGACGCGTATCCCTCCGTCATAGAAAAGCCGAAGGTGGCTCTCAGCTATCAAAAGACCTGTTCGCTCATCGGAAAAGAAATACCGAAAGAAACGATAAAAAGTATTCTGAACAGTCTCGAAATAGAGATTGAAGAAGAGACCGGCGATGCGCTGACTCTTCGCATTCCGACTTATCGGGTGGACGTCTTACGCGATGTGGATGTGGTGGAAGACATTTTGCGTATCTACGGATATAATAATATAGAAATAGGAACATCTCTCAAAGGAAATCTTTCCTTCGAAACGCCTACCGACCGGGCAAACGCTTTACAGGCATTGATTTCGGAGCAACTTACCGCGAACGGGTTCCACGAAGTCATGAATAACTCACTGACTAAAAGAGCCTACTACGAAAACAATGCATTATATCCTTTGCAGGAATGCGTCGCATTAATCAATCCGCTCAGCAACGATCTCAGTGTCATGCGCCGGACATTGCTGTACGGAGGGTTGGAAAATATCGCTTATAACCGGAACCGGAAGAATAATGACCTGCGCTTGTATGAGTTCGGGAATTGTTATCGTTTCGATACCGGCAAAAGAAATGGCGATAAACTAACACTGGCAGAATATGAAGAAGAAACGCATCTCGGTTTATGGATATGCGGAAAACGAACCCGTAAAAATTGGGAGGCAGCAGAAGAGGACGGTTCGGCCTACGAACTGAAAGCATACGTCGAAAACAGTTTGAAAAGATTGGGACTGTCGCACCAACGCCTTGTTTTCGAACCGTTCCATTCCGATATCTTTTCTTCGGGAATACGTATTTCCACCCATGCCCGAAACATCGGTCAATTCGGTATTGTGACGCGCAAGTTGCGAAAGGACTTCGATATCGACAGCGAGGTATATTATGCCGAATTAAACTGGAACGCGATTCTTAAAGAAACGGCTAATCACGAAGTTCAATTTACCGAGATTCCCCGCTATCCTGCCGTAAGCCGCGATTTGGCCTTACTGGTGGACAAAGACGTGACTTTCGCACAAATCGAAAATATCGCTCGTAAATCGGAGAAAAAACTGTTGAAAGAGATTTCGCTTTTCGACGTATATGAAGGTAAAAACCTTCCGGCCGACAAAAAATCGTATGCCGTCAACTTTGTATTGCAAGACAACGAGAAGACATTAAACGACAAGCAAATCGATGCCGTGATGAAGAAAATACAATTGAATCTGGAGAAAGAGGTCGGGGCGGCATTGAGGTGATAAAATTAGAGATTAGAGGTTGGAGATTAGAGATTAGAAATAAGTACAACTCAAACAAACAATATGGGCAGAGCATTTGAATATCGTAAAGCAAGAAAAATGAAACGCTGGGGAAACATGGCCCGCGTGTTCACGAAAATAGGGAAAGAAATTACCATCGCCGTAAAATCAGGAGGCCCGGAAGCGGAAACAAATCCACGTCTACGCATGCTCATTCAGCAGGCTAAAAAAGAGAATATGCCTAAAGAGAACATCGAAAGGGCTATCAAAAAGGCAACCGACAAAGATGCTTCCGATTACAAGGAAATGATTTACGAGGGATACGGTCCTTATGGAATCGCTATTGTAGTAGAAACGGCAACCGATAACCCTACTCGTACAGTGGCAAACGTTCGCAGTTATTTTAACAAACATGGAGGATCTCTCGGCACTACCGGAAGCCTCGAATTTATGTTCGATCACAAATGTGTTTTCCGGGTGGCTGAAAAAGACGACATTTCTCTGGAAGATATGGAATTGGAACTCATCGATTATGGTGTGGACGAAGTACATCCCGATGAGGACGAGATTGTTATTTACGGAGAATTTAAATCATATTCCGACATCCAATCTTATCTGGAAGAGAACGGCTTTGACATCCATTCGGCGGAGTTCGAACGCATTCCGCATGACACGAAACCGTTAAATGATGAGCAACGGGCGCAAATAGAGAAATTGATCGAGAAATTCGAAGATGATGACGATGTACAGAACGTATTCCACAACATGGAAGAGACGGAGGATTGATGAGAGATTGAATAAAGATTGATAGAAGATTGAAAAGTAGCGCACAGCAGAATCGAACTGCTATTGCCTGCGTGAGAAGCAGGATTCCTAACCGTTAGAAGAGTGCGCCTCTTTATAATCAGATCGCAAAGATACGGATTCTTTCGGTACGTTGTTATCCGAAAGAACCGTTTTTTTCAATTGTCTTGGTCATAATACGCATCCAAAGCTTCTTTTGCGGCAACAAAAGAACTTTTCCGTGCAGAAAGAACATCGGCTTCCAATTTCGGCATCAAGCTTTCAATAAAAGGATTACGATAAAAATCGTTTTTAAGCCGCTCGTTGATCGTTTCATACATCCAATATTTGGATTGTTCATTACGCTTCCGGTCGAAATAGCCGCTTTCCTTTACGAAATCGATAAAACGATGAACCATATTCCACACCTCTTTTATTCCTATCTTGTAATACCCTGAATAAGTCAAGACCTCAGGACTCCATCCCGACTCGGAAAGAGGATATAAGTGCAACGCATTTTTGAAGTGGCGGGCGGCCATTTTAGCCTTGTCGATATTATCTCCATCCGCTTTATTGATAATAATGCCATCGGCCATCTCCATAATACCCCGTTTTATGCCCTGCAATTCGTCTCCCGTACCCGCTAATTGAATGAGCAGGAAGAAATCGACCATGGAATGAACGGCCGTTTCGGATTGGCCTACACCTACCGTCTCTACAAAAATATAATCGAATCCGGCCGCTTCACAAAGAATAATGGTTTCACGGGTTTTACGCGCTACGCCGCCTAACGAACCGGCAGAGGGAGAAGGGCGGATAAATGCATTTTTATCTACCGATAACTTTTCCATCCGGGTTTTATCACCCAAAATGCTCCCTTTGGACCGCTCGCTTGAGGGATCTATGGCAAGGACGGCTAATCTATGTCCCTGTTCGATAAGATGCATTCCGAAAGCATCGATGGAGGTACTTTTTCCGGAACCGGGCACGCCGGTAATTCCCACACGGATAGACTTGCCGGAAGCAGGCAGACACTTCTCAATGATTGCCTGAGCGACAACCTGATGTTCGGGCTTGGAACTTTCCACAAGAGTCACCGCCTGGCTCAACACGGCAATATCTCCTTTAAGAATACCCTCGGCATATTCTTGTGCCGTGTAAATCTTACGATAATCTTTCCGGACTTGTCGCAGATAAGGATTGATACTCGGAGGGCGGGTTATGCCTTTATTTACATTCAGCCCTAAATATTTTGAATCATTTTCAGGATGATGATGGGCCATTTATTTTATCGCCTTTTAGGGATTACATTTCCTTTGATCGTGAGTACATATACCGTATCGGGTACATTGGTATATACCGTAATGGTTTTATTAAATGTTCCGGGACGCGCGGTAGTGGAATATTTGGCTGTTATTTCTCCGTCTTTTCCGGGTAAAACCGGCTCTTTCGTATATCCGGGTGTCGTACATCCGCAAGAGGCCGATACACGTTGAATAATTAAAGGACTTTTACCCGTATTGGTAAATGCAAACCGCGTAGTGACCGCTCCTATTTCTTCTTTAATCGAACCGAAATCATGAACAATATTTTTAAATTTAACTTCGGGCGCCGATTGCGCAAAACCCATGCTTAATCCTATTATACCAAAGAGCACTGCTAAACAAATCTTCTTCATATTATATATACCTATTTTGTTTCTTTTCTTATATGTTGTTTACGATGTTAATATAACAATTTAGTTTAAGGAGGGTTTTTATTTTAACGTTATTTCCGCTTTACTAAAATCAGATGAGAAAAGACGTTCCTCTCTATCCGTAATTTTCGGGGGATCGAATCGCGACAAAGATTTCAAGTCGTTGAAATATACATTCGCCAGGCTCTCCCAGCTTAAATCGCCCACAGATCGATATCCGGCCGATTGCATTTTTCGCCTAAGTTCTTCATCCTCTAACAATCGTTGAATGTGAATAATATAATCCTCAGCCTGATTCGGTTCACATAAGAAACCGTTCTGTCCGTTATCCACCAGCGATTGTGATCCTCCGCCACGCGCAATCACCGGCACACACCCGCAAGCCATCGCTTCGACCACCACATTCCCATACGTTTCGGATATGGAAGGAAAGATAAAAACATCGCAGGAGGCATATAACGTCGCCAACTTCCGATGATCTATAAAGCCCGTAAAAACAGCATCTTTCATACGTTCCCGGGCTTCCGCCTCCGCAACGCCGTTACCGGCGATGACAAAATTCACTTTCCATCCTTTCGCTCGGACCAGATCATAAATATCGAACAACGTTTCCAGATTCTTTTCCCATACGAGGCGCGAAGCAAAAAGAATGCACGGATAATCGTTCCCCGTAAGTTTTTTCATAAAACTCCTGTCTCGTTTTGACGGATTAAACAACGCCGTATCCAATCCGCGTTGCCACAATTTCAACCGTTTTTTTTCAATGCCGAAAGAAACTAATTCGTCTATAATCTGCCGGGTAGGAACATATACAAGGGTACAGGCATTGTAAAATTTCAAATACCATTTTTTGATCAATGACTCTGCCGGACGAATGAGAAAAGGAACATATTTGAAATAATACCTCATGTAAGATATGAAATGGGTATGATAAACCGATAAAACGGGAATTCCTCTTTTCTTGGCATAATCCAACGCAAAAAAACCAAGAGGAGAAGGAGTGGAAATATGAATGACGTCCGGCTCGAACTTCGAAAGCGCAAACCAGAGCCTGATCTTGGCCAGTCTCGGTAAAGCGGCTTTATAGCTTATATTTAAAGGAATCGTAATAGCAGGTACTTTTACGACCTTATGGGGAAAAGAATGCTTGGGGGGAGTGCCGCAAAAAAACAGATATTCAAACCCTTCCGGGGGAATTCGATCAATCAGTTGATACATTGTTTTTATCGCCCCGTCAAAATCCCGGATCAAGATATCGGCAAAAAAAGCGACTTTTATAGTTTTATGTTCCAAATGCTCCATTCTTTTATATTCGTTATCCCATAAAGGGTCCCTGATCATAATTTGTTCTACGCATATTATGAAGAATGGGTATGCAAAGATAAATTTTTTAGTCGAATGCCGAAAATTGAAACTCTATAAAATTCTCTTCTTCTATTTCTCAACCCGGACACGCATTCCTGCCGTATGAGCGGTAAATTCCGGCGCATAGAGACATTGTATCGTTGCAATGCCATTTGAATAATCTCCCGTACGCGTCACATAAGCGGCATATTCCAACACATAAACACCCCGGGAAAGATGATCGAAATAGAAATTCGTGGAAGCATCCTTTGTTGCCTGATAATAGATCGTTGCGCCTTGCCAACGTACTCCCGAAATTTGCTCGACAGGTTCGAGGAAAGCGCCCCGCATATCTTTCAGATGCACAAACTCGATATCCCTGTCGGTACGCACGGTCAACCGGACGACCACTTTGTCGCCGATCTTTAACGGACGGCTTTCATTCACCTCGACCAGTTTCGTACCCGAAGCGTCCGTTTGCTCCGTGAACAAACGCTTTTCCACGTCGAGCGAAGCGTCCGTCGTTACAATCTTATCCAACTCTTCGAAATATTGGCGGTATAAGGCGCCCCAAACCGGCTGATTGCCTTGATGGATGACTTTGGCCTGCCCCATTTCCGGACGTATTTCCGACCGATTCCAAACCTTCTTAAAATAGCCCGTACCCGCCTCTTTGCTGTCCGGCTCTACGACCTCTCCCCCTAAAACCACCGTGGCGGCCGTCCCTGCATCGGAAGAAAACCAGTCGTTTCCGGTACTTAACAAGGCATACACGGCGTCCATCGTGGCATGCGTCGATTCCCACTGCTGCGTCTGTTTCTGCTTGAGCAGCCATCGCTTCATTCCATCCATTTCGGACGGTTTTGCGCCGCCCAATTGAAAAGCCTCCATAATAAAAGTGTGTACGGATACGGTCGATTGGGACATAAACACACGACTGCGATTATTCGCCCAAAACATGCCTTGCTCCACATCTGTCGTCGCATGCTCCCGATACGACCGGAGGATATCGTTCACCACGGATGCGTTCCCTTTCCGATGCATAATTTGTGCGATGATAGCCCGTTCATACAGTCCGTAGCGGGTCCAATTTTTTTCGAGAACAGAGGTATAGAAATCTGTCATTTGCGTCAAAGCATCGCTTACGGGATACTGGGGATAAGCCGAACGCACGTACAAATATTCCAAATCATATACCGGTATGGTTTGTATTTTGCGCCAATCGCGGTTTCCTTTCTTCAATTCTTCAAAGCGGCTGAGCGCTTCGGAATCGATGTACGACACCGCTTTTGCCTGCATAGAGCGAATGTCGTCGGTAATCGTTCCTGCTTCCAATTTTTTTAACTGATCGAAGCCATATAGAATATAATGAGTGATGGTTACATCCGGCCGGAACCCTTTAAACCAACTCCACCCGCCTTGCGAGGCCTGTAAATCTTTAAGTTTGTCGATGGCGGCGTTCGTAAGCATCGTCGAGCGGTTGAGATCGAACAACAACGACAATTTCTGCTTCTGCTCCGATTCGTTTTTCGCCTCCAATACCCATGGCGTTTCTTCCAGCAACACGTTTTTCAACTCCTCGTTTTTTTCGAGATTCGATAAAAAAGTATCCGCATCGCCACCCTGTTTCTTCCACGCATCAATCATCCTTGCCACATTGGGATAGGCTTGGGAAATATGATATCCCAACGTGTTGGCGTAATACGAGGCGAACCAGCTCACGGCATTATCGCTTTGCGGATTACTGAGCACCGGCAACGCCTGCACGGCATACCAAGCAGGATTAGAAGCGAACTCCAGTGTCAGGCGATACTCTTCGGCGCTGCCGGAAGTCTTATGGACCAATTGATCCATCGAAAATTCTTTCGTCTCATTGCCATTCACATCCAAACGCAGGCTTTCCGTGACCATCATACGGTTCGGAAGCACCGGCAGCGCATGTTGCTCGCCGTCGCTGAATGCATCGCTCCGGGCGACAATCCGCACGCCGATGATATCAATATCCGACGGAACATCGAATGTCCACGCCGCATCGGACGAAACATCCTTGGCCAAAGAGAACGGCTGGGACTGATTTTCCACACCTTTGTCCTTTATCACTTCATCGGTTACCGGGTCGAAAAATTCTAATGTTACCGTACCGTTTATCGTTTCACTGGACAGGTTCGAAATCTTCGTTGAGATACTTGTCCGGTCGCCATGACGAAGGAAACGCGGCATATTGGGTGTAACCATCAGTTCTTTCTGCGATACGGCGAAAGCTTCGGCGCTGCCCGTATTCAGGTTCTTGTCATGCGCCAGCACCCGGAAGCGCCAGCGGGTATTGCTTTCGGGAACCGTGAACGCGATTTGCGTCTCTCCTTTTTCATTGGTTCGCAACTGCGGATAGAAGAACGCCGTTTCATCGAACCGTCGGCGTATTTGAACAGCCGCGTTTTCGTCCTGTAGGCCGGCAGCACCGTCTTGAACGGTCTCTTGCGTGCTAAATGCCGCTACATCCGCCACCGAAACCGCTATTTGATTATGAGATTGCAGACTCGGATCCTCTCCGGCAAGGGAACTTTCCTCCATAGCAGAAAAGGTAACAGACTTGGCGCTACGAAGCATTGCAATATTATAACCACCTCTCATCAACAACCCAAACCAATTAAAAACATCGAACTCGAACGCTTTTATAGGATTAGAGTCTACCGTCGAATTCCACTGAGCCGTTTCTTGTCCGAAAGAAGCGTTTCGATAGACGGCAGGAGCGGGCACAGAAAGATTAGACGGGAACGTTGATAAGTTCCAGTTGACGGAAGGGAAAATTTTATCCAGCGAAAAGTCATACATCGAAGCCAGCACCTCCGCGACGGCGGGATTCCCGGCATTGTCTTTCACCGTGAGGCGCCATTCTTCCTGCGAACCGGGACGGATTTTATCGCGAAAGACATCCAAAGACACCTTCAGTTCTTTATTTTCTTTGCGCAAATCTATTTCCGTCCGATGCATATAAAACTTTTCTTTTTTCACATACGAAAGCATCAACGTCACTTGCTTGCCGTACGATGCTTTATAAGGCAATGAAAACAACCGGTTTTCATTATTTAAAACGATCCACTTGCGCTCGAGAAGCGCGTTTTCTTTCCACAATTCGTAGAGGACATGGACGTTCTCATCGGAAACGCCTAAGATGACTTCGGCTTTTTCAGCCGTTCCGAACGTACCGTTTTTTACAATAAACCAGTCATTCGTTTGGATAGGCGGGCGGGCATCCGCATAGGAATACAGCACGAAGCTGTTCTCCGCAGTCACTTCGTTCCCCCGATCATCTTTCGATTTGAGAACGAGTTTATATTTTCCGGAAGGAATATCCTTGAGTTTATTCTTCAACTCTTTTTGTTCACCCGTAACGAAACGGCCTTCCCATATTTGCGTATCAATAGAATCGTTCTCTTGCAAGGAAAACAATTGATAGGTTCCTTCCGCCGGGATATCGTTTCCATCGAGGTTTTTGGCGGAAATATTCAACTTGTTGTCGCTGTTTTTTTCTACTTTATCGGAAATATCGGCTTGCAATATCATCGAAACATCGCCTACCGCCACGGTATACGTTCCTGTTTGCGTTTCTCCATTCACATCCGTTACGGAGGCCTCTACGCGGAACGAATAGGCAGAGCGCAAAAGCGTATTGCCGGCATCGGTCTTTTGCGGAGTAAACGTTATTTCAAAGGCGCCGTTATCATCTGTCTGCGTCACTCCTTCGGCAAAGTGATCGGCAGGACGTCCCCAATTTCCCCACCATAATTGTTGGCGGGAAACGCGATACGCCACCTCGGCACGTTGTAATTTTATGCCTGAGAAGTTCTGCGCAGCACCTTTCAACGTCACTTGTTCATTGAACTTATACGTCTTATCGATTTTATCGAACGTAACTTCAAAGGTAGGACGTTTATACTCTTCGACTCTGAAAGGAACGCGCCCATGGTCCGTTTCGATAAAGAACGAGCCCGTTAACACCCCCTGAGGTAACACAAACTCGCCAGCCACAGAGCCGTATTCATTCGTAGTCAATGTTTGTTTGCCCTGTTCCTGACGGTTCGTATCGTATAAGATGAAATCATACGGTTTGCCGGATACGAGTTTCGCCTCTTTATCTCCGGATGAACGGGCAATCGCCTTGAAATGGACTGTTTGTCCGGGACGATAAATGCTTCTATCGGTGAAAATATCGATAATGGTTTGCGGCGTGGTTTCCGCTATGTCTTCCGAAAAATAATAACCGGCAGACGGCAGGCGGCTCAATTGAGACCCGCGATCTCCGTCGACAACAGCTTGATAAAAGACATCGTAATTGGGAATATCTTTTTGATAAACGGCCAAACCTTCCTCATCAGCAAGAATGGTTTTGACAAGAGTCAACGATGAATTGTTCCAGTTTCCAGGCAGTTTATAAATATTGATCTTCGCATTTTTCACAGGTTTGCCGGTCGATCGGTTAACGACGAAGAATTCGTAACGATCTTTTTTTAAAGATCGGCCGAAAGCGGCTAAATCGGAAACGGAAAAATAGAAATCATGCCCGTTAGAACGATTATCGACTTGTTTATTCGCCGCCTCGAATTCCAATTTATAGGCTCCCGGTTCCTTTATATCGATGGAAAATGCCGTTTTACCTGTTAAATAGACCTCTTCGGGAGGCAATGGAACAGATATTTCCTTTACAAACGTTTTCTTCTCGTTTTTCTTCAAATTCTCATTATACCGGTCAAAAACAGGCATTTCCACCCGATAGAGCCTGGCTTTTAACGAGGATAGATTTTGATAAGTCAAGTTTAATTTTTTTTCGCTTTCAGGCGTGTATGCATTCTCCCCTGTAAGCGAGAAAGAGGGTTGGGTAAGGGCCGATAATTTACTTTTTAATAAAGCAATACGCTCATATCGGGGAAAGGCCTCAATATTTTTTCGCAACAATTCATAGAGTTTTTTCCGGGCATCCTTTTCTCTACGGATATTATCGTCCTCCGCTCCCGGAATATTGGCAGAGAATAACTTCGCCTGATAGATATCCACTATCTTATCGACAATTTCCACGCTAAAATCCTGATTCTCCCATTTCCGGTACATCTTTTCGAGCGAAAGAAACGCATAGTTTTCGTAAGCAGAATACAATTTTCTCAGATAATCCGTTTTCTCCAATTCGATGAGGACGGTCGACTGCTCCAATCCCCTTCCAGACAACGACGAGAGCAATCTGCGGTACATTTCCAACGCCCACAGGTTATATTCCTCCGGTTGGGGGTTAAAAGGCAGCTCGACAAACTCTTCCAAGGGCGCGAACAACGATTCCTGTGTGATGTGTTTCCGCGCTAACGACCGGCTTAAATCGTCATCCTCCTCCACTTGCGGGAACAACTCGATGGCGCGCTTTGCCAAAAAGTCATACATTGTCGGGAAGAAACGGCGCGAATCCTTTCCCAATTCGATGACGGCGGCATAGTGTTCGACTTTCACTTTCAGCAACTCGTCTGCCGGGGCGACCGACTTCGCCACATGCTCTACAGCCTTATCGTAAAAGATATTTTTCGTCCATTCATTCATATCCCTGGGAACAAAGCCCGATAGTTGCGTACGCTGATCAATGTTCCAGCGATCGTTCTGATAATATTGGAGATACAATTCACCTAACATGGAATGCAGGACGGATTGCTCTATCGGATCGGAACTTTTCGAAAGCATTTCGTTCAAATGAACGAAGACCAGCGTATCTTTTTGGCTATCCAATACACTGTCGTATTTCCCCTGATGAATAAGGGCCTTGATGACTTGCGGGCTGTTTTTGTCGGCAATCGCCTGACGTAATATCTTATTAACTTCGGCGGAAGCGGATTGGGGTAGCGATTTTTTTTCGTATGCAGCTACCGCCTGCCATTGGGTTTCATAATTTTTTGTCGTCTGTTTCATTTGTGCAGAAATACTAAAAGCGTATGCAAACACTATGCAAAGGAAAAAACATCTTCTCATGTCGTATGCTGTTTTAAACTGTTGGTGCATTATCTTCTGATAAACAAATCACAGGCCAATTAGTTGAAAAAAAATAAAATGAAAAGCCGGTTCGAAAATTCTCCGAGCCGGCTTCCGGTTTGATCTCTTTTACTGTTTTCGTTCAAAAAAACCTATCCGGCCGCAGGAGCCACAACCTCTACCGCGAAAGTGGCGCTGTTCTTCTTATCTTTATCGGTTACCGTAATTTCGGTTGTTCCGGCTTTCACGCCGGTTACGGTAATCTTGGCATCCGTAACCGTTGCGGTGGCTACCGTCTTATCTTTCGGTTCGGCAGCATAAGGAGCCTCGCCTCCGGCAACCGTAACTTCAACGGTCTTACCCTCCTCCAATTTCTCTACTTTGGCAGGAGTAAATTTCAGTACGGCAGCATCTTTCACCGTTACCGAAAGTGTTGCGCTGTTATTATCCTTATCTTTCACTGTGAAAGTAGCTTTTCCGGCTTTTACTCCTTTTACGCTAATTTTACTTCCGCTCACCGTTAATTCAGCGGTTGTTTTATCCGTCGGGGTTACTGTGTAGGGAGAAGTTCCTCCGCTAACGGCTACATCGACGGTTTTGGCTATTTCTACTTCTACAGAACTTGGATTAAGAGTCAGATTTTTCTTATCATCTTCTTTGTCACAAGACGCAACGAACAAACATACGAGCATTACACTCAACAAATAACTTAATTTTTTCATAAATCTACGTATTCTTTAAATTAATAATTGGTTTATGTCGAAGCGCGATTTTCGAGATCACATAAAAAATACGACGCTTACGGATATATTGATGCCACAAACCTTCTAATTGCTGCAAGAAGTAGATGTTTTAACTTTTTTTTTAAATACATTGAATGATTTGTTCTACCGACAAACGAGATTTCGGTGTACGGGAGGACTGATTACTATCCTCCGGATCCCTATAACCGACAGCGACCGCAAACAGCCTCTTGTAGCCGTTCAATTGTAGATTTCAAGCGGACAATTCTCCCTGTCCCCCCGTCCCCTTGTCTCTCTGTCTCCTTGTCTCCCTGTCTCCTATCACGGCTTCATCACGACTCCCAGTTTCTTTTTCCCGTTAATTTTGATGACTAACGGATGCTCGAAACGGACATGCCGTATAAAATCGGTTTCGAAGATTGCCGGTTGAGCATTCAAATAGGCTTCGTCGAAAAAACCGCCGCCTTCGACAAAAGGAGTGATCGTAAAATAACCGACGCCAAACGAAGTAAGGTTTTGAAAAAAGTGAGTCCCTTGGCTCGGTTCGATACGGTAGTCTTTCAAGGCCGATTCGGCAATGACTTTTGCCCGGCTGATGTGTGTCCATTTGACGGGAATGCCCAGCCACGGGTCGGAAGATCCCCAACGACCGGGACCTACCAATACATAATATGCATCGCGTTCGGTGAACTGCCTGTTCAGTTTTTCGATTTCTCGGGCGATGAGCGAGTTATTCGCGGCTTGAAATGCAGCCGTTTTCACATACACCGCATCGTATACATCGGACGAAATACCATTACCCAATGCATTGTTCGAAAACAGCACCGTATCATTCACATCCGTTTCTTCGAGGTTTTCCTGCACCACCTCCCGGTTATCGACAATGGGCCTTATCTGCAACACATAAAAGGCCCCGTGCTGTTGATCGATAATATCGGCGGCAAACTCGATTTCGACGGGGCGTCCCATCTCCTCCTGCCCGATCTTCAGTATTTTATCGATCGTGTCCGCCAACGGGAACATGCCATGTTGAAGAATATTCGCAAACGAAACGATCTTCCGCCCGCCTTCATAATAGCCCTCACGGATAATCTGATCCTGCGGATCGTAGGTCGACGACAGAAAACGCAGCGGGCCGTTCTTATCTGCTTCCTTTAAACGGATTTTCGCCAGATTGAATCCGTCATCGACCCTGAACTCCTTCGAAAAAGATTCCATGTCCAACGCGTAAAAAAGGGTTTGCGTATCCCTCAGTGCAAAATCGAGCGTACTCAGTTGCAAGATATTCGACGGATGCAACGGTGAAAACCGGAGTCCGGTATTTCCGTCGACAATATATTTGCCCAGCCCCATCGCCATATTGACGATGCCGTCGCCCGGTTGTTCGTTACCGATGGGATAATAGTTAATGGAACGCGCAACACCCGATATGGCCGGATAATAATAGTTGCCGTATTGCGACCCGACGACTTCCTGCAGGACGATCGCCATTTTCTCCTGCTCGATCAGATTCTGCGTAGCAGCCATATACGCCTTACTGTCTTTGTAAAACACCGACGCATAGACCGCTTTGACGGCATCGCTCAACAAGTGCAACATCTCGTACTTATCCGTCACATTCGGTATCATATACGTAGAATACACTCCGGCGAAAGGCTGATAGTGCGAATCTTCGAGCAAGCTCGACGAGCGGATGGCTATCGGCGCCGAAATAGCCTCGAAAAAGACCAGAAAATCGCCCGCCAACCGCTTGGGCAATTTGGCCGAGAGGAAATGCTTCAGGATATCCTCATCCGGCAGGTTCGAGAGGGCAATGTCGTAAAGCCGGTTGGCTTGCATGAACTCATCGAAAATATCGGTACACAACACCACCGTTTTGGGTGTAATGACCGGAAAATTATCGTCGTTATTCAGTTCGAGATGCGTTTTCACAATCTGCCCGATAAAAGCCAGTCCGCGCCCTTTGCCTCCCAAAGAATCTTCACCGATGCGTGCGAAATTGGAATATTGGTCGAAACGGTCTTTTTCAAACACCGCAATAACTCCCGTATTTTTCATCTTGCGGTATTCGACAATGGCTTCGTAAATCAACTCGAGAGCATCGTCCATGGAAGCGTAAGCCGTCACGGGAATCTTTTTCAGCATTTCGGCTACGGGAAACATTGCCCGAGTATAAAAGAACCTCGAAAAATGATTGCGCGACAAATGATAGTATAGTGAATCCTTCGGAATACGCTTGATATTGAGTTGCAATTCTTTCAGGTTTTTAATCCGGAAAATCTCCTGCTTGGTATGCGGAGCGACAATGATAAAATCGCCGAACCCGAAATTATCCTTAACGGTTTTCTCCAAATCCTGCGGAAACGTCTTCGAGTTCTTATCGATAAACGAAGCGTCTATCCGGACGGCATATTCCCGGTTCTGACTTTCGGAAGAGGAATAAATAATCGGAATATATTCATCCTGTTCGCGGATCCATTCGCCCAGCTTTTTTCCGGCAAGTTTGTCCTTCTTTCCTTCCCGATTGAAACTCATATCGGACAACACCCCGAGCATGTTATCACCGTACTTCTTATACAAGTCGATTGCCTCTTCATAGTCACGCGCCAACAATATTTTAGGGCGGCCACGCATACGCAACATCTGCAAGTGGGCGTTTAGCGCCTCTTTCGAGAACTCTTTCGAAGCCGAAAGCACGTAATTGAAAAGTAGGGGTAGCTCCGCAGAATAAAAGCGTACCGAGTCTTCCACCAACATGATGGTCTGAACACCTACGGTTTTCACATCATGCTCCACATTCATCCGATCTTCAATCAGTTTGATAATGGCCACCAGTAATTCGGTATTTCCCAACCAACTGAACACATAATCGATTCCGCTCAAATCCTCTTTTTCCAAGGCCCGCGTAACCGCTTTCGAAAAAGGCGTCAGCAACACGGTCGCTATTTCAGGATAATCCCTCTTCACCTCCTTCGCCAACTCGTAAGCATCGCTATTATCCATATTCGGCATACAAATAACCAACTCGTAACGATTCGATCGAAGTTCCCGAATCGCCTCTTTGTTGGTGCTTACCTGCGTAAAACGAGGCGGATAACGTAAGTTGAGCGACGTATATTCGTTGAAAATCTGTTCGTCCACACGGCCGTCATCTTCCAACATAAACATATCGTATTTCGACGCAACGATCAACACATTATATATACGCTTATTCATCAGATTGACGAAAGGCGTATCCCGAAACCGGAAGCGGCGTATGTCATGCGACTGCACGACAGAAGGAGAAGTTGTAAATTGCATACTCGACCAAATTAAATACTTTGCAAAATAAATAAATAAAAAAGAGCGAGTACAAAGTAAGTACAAAAAATATTTACCTTCGTACTTATCAGGATAAAAAACCGGTTACAGAGCAATTACTCCTGAAAACATTGTTCCTGTTAGGATTTTATCCGTGTAACTTCTTTGCGGTATTGCTCGCGCGATTTACTTTGCGTCACAATATAGACTCCGATAAATATTAATACAGAAGCGAAAGCCTTCATCCATCCGAAGGAGCCTACTCCCAACCATACGGAAACTACCGTCCCGACAATTGGTTGAACATAATTATACATGCTGACGAGGGTCGGCCGAAGGGTTTTTTGACCGACCATTATCAGCAGATAGGCAAAAAAAGTTCCGAATAGAACGACATATCCGATTTCCAGCCAGACAGCCGAGGGAAACGAACTCTTCATCATCTCCGAAAGGCTGTTCCATGAAAGCGGAATGAAACACAGCGCGGCATAGGTAAACATCCATTTCATCAGAGTAAGAATATGATAACGACCGATAAAACCACGGAAAATGGTCAAATAACAGGCAAAACTGATCTGGGCAAATAAGCAAAAAAGATCACCAAGGACGTTTCCGTAAATCCCGGAGCCGGTGTGATTGCTTATTATGAGGATTAAGGCACCGGCAGCGCCGATCACAACACCGGCAATCTTCATCGGCGTGGCCGGCTCTTTAAGGAACAGAGCGGCCAATATCAGCGTGATAATAGGCAGAGACGTGGTAATAATCGTCGCATCTACCGGCGAAGTAAGCGACAAGCCTAAAATGAATAATCCTTGATTAAAAACGATAGCCAGGAGGGCTGCAAAAAACAATTTTACAAAATCGCGTTTAGCCACTTTTTCTTTAGGAGCGAATAAGGAAGCGGTCCAAAAACAAACAGCTCCCCCTATCATCCGCATAGCAGCCAACGATATACCGCTAATACCGGCATCCATCGCTAATTTACCCACAGGAGACATAAGCCCCCATAAACAACCTGCCGCAAAAAGGGCGAGATGAGCTTTCGCTATCTTGTTATTCATATTCTTTCTTTTCCTAAAACAATCTTACAAACGAAAACTTACAACGGCAATCAGGATGCCGCCAGTTTCCGGAAGACAAAGGTACTGCTTTCTTTTATTAAAGTAATGGCTATTTTTGTGTAAAAATCCATCGATATGAATCAAATAGAAAAATATCTCAGCATCTATTTTACTATTCAAGAGGATAAGCTATCTTCTGTTGCGGCACACTTTGAAAGAGTAGTTCTTAAAAGAGGGGAGCTTATTTTAAGAACAGGACAATATTGTAAAAAAATGTTTTTTATAGAAAGCGGCATTCTTCGAGTATCGGCACTAAACGACGGCAAAGATATTACTCAATGGATTGCGACAGAAGGCCAGTTCGGTACGGATTTAAATAGTTTCATGCTGAATCAGCCGGCAAGATGGAATATTGAAGCAATCACCGACGCGACCTTATACTTTATATCCAAAAGCGACTACGATACGATCGGTACGGTGATCCCCAATTGGCCTGAATTGGAAAAAATCTTTCTCGTGAATTGCTTTACAACCATGGAGAATCGAATTTTTCAATTTCTTTCACTCAATTCGGAAGAACGTTATCTCCGTTTTTTTCACAACAACAAGCGCCTGTTCAATCAAGTGCCTTTGAAATACTTGGCATCCATGCTGGGAATGACCGCTGAAACGTTCAGCCGGATAAGGAAGAAGAATTCTTGATAAATGTCAAGAACTCTCTTATCAAAATGAACGATCTTTGTTGCGTAATACAAAAATAGCTGTCCGTTATGATAAGAAAAGAAATAAAATCTGAAGTAATTATTCACGCTACACCTAAGATAGTGTGGGAACATCTCATTAATTTTGAGAAATATAAAGAGTGGAATCCCTTCATTTTGTCGATAAGCGGAAGCTTGGCAAAATCGGCAAAAATGGAAGTTGAGATAAAACCTCCTAACGCCAAACCGATGAAATTCAGGCCAACAATTATTACGGTCGATGAAGGCAAGGAGATCCGGTGGATAGGGCGGTTATTCATAAAAGGATTATTCGATGGGGAACATTATTTCAAATTGGTGAAAGAAGGCGACACAACGCGTTTCATTCAAGGAGAAATCTTTTCCGGGATACTTGTACCTTTTATGAAAACGATGATTGAGAGAAACACGTTAGCCGGTTTTCAAGAAATGAATCTGGAATTAAAGAAACGAGTAGAATTATCTGTTTGCGAATGATTTATTAAAATGATTATCCGTCAAACCGCCCGGGGCGATTAGACGGTCGGAGCATTATCAGGCCCGGATTTCTTACGATCGGTTTTCTTTTTGTATGAGGCATATCCTATGCCGGCGGCCAAGAGGATAAAAGCCACAAGAAGAATGATCATTTCGGTTTGATGCTCTGCCGGCTCGGTCCATATTTCTTTGAAGAAATTCACCCGTCCCAATATCTCCACAGGAACCCAGAAAACAATGACGGTGGCGATGGAAAAACGAATATTGGCTCCCCAGGAACTGATTTTCAACTGTCGGATAAACATAAAGATCGCGCCGATGAAACAGCCGAGCCCCACCAAAAACGTCACCGGATGATGATCGCCCAGAAAATGACTGTCATAACAAAACATAAGCAACAGATAACTGGTCCACAGAATCATGTTCAGTTCCATAAACGTAACGATCGAGGTATGGCGTGTCATGGGACGTACCACGATCGCATTCTTTTTATTTCCGAAGAACACTTTCTGGCACCAGTTGAAGAAATTGCAGCCCGTTTTTGCACTAAACAAATATAATAGCATAAACATCGCCCAAAAGCCGAATGTCGCCGGGAACAACAAATACTCCGGCTTGGTAACAACTTCGCCGTTGACCATTTCGGGCTGCACCCCGTAACGGCGGGCATAATACATCAATATAAACTCGATCCATCCCGTCCAGAACAACAATCCGCCAAAAAGTCCCCATAGCGTTTGGCGCGTATCGCCTTGGGCAAACACGCCGATGATAACCATCACGAGTCCTACCGCTCCCATAGTAAATGCCGCATAATGCATGGCCGTAGGGGTCATCCAATTTTCCATCATAATCATGAGCGCATGCCCCAACGGCATGGCAAACAAAACCATAAAAAAGGAAGCTAACGTCTTCCACACATTATTCTTTGAAATGTCCATTATAAATTCAATTTAATGATTTAATGATTCAACAATTCGCTTGACCTTCAATAACGAATGGCCCTTATTCCAGTTCGTCGCAATAATAACTGATTCTTCCGCCGGTATCCCCTATTTCGGTGTTCGCATCATACCAACTGATGATTTGTATTTTGAAAAATCTCTTTCCATCAGCCGTGCGCACCGCATAGGTATGAAAAGAAGGAGTATACACAGGAGGAGGCCCTGAAAAACTCATCGATTGGGCTAATACGGGATTAGCAGAGGTCAGCATCTTTGCCGGCCCTCTGTTCGGATCGAACCACGGATTCTCATTAAAATCCAACTGATGCTCGATCAAATATTTATTCCAATCGTTCTGCGACATGGTGACATACACATCCGTATCGGTATCTTCAACCCATGGGGCATCCACAGGAAGCTGGCCGGCGCTTGTCCACCGATCGTAATTTCCATACCCCAAATCGATGGCACCTCCCAAGCCGTCGCCGCTCGTTCCGCTATTCGTCCGCAAGCGGTATCCGCAGAAAGCCAAATCCCAGTCGGTACGGTCTCGCTGTTCCCCTTCGGGGATGTCGCGGTTTGGAGCCAGAGCATTAAAACGCTCTCCCGTTCGAAGATTAAAATAAAGCCAATCATTGGTCACGCCGGTCGAATAACCGGTCACACGAGGCAATGTTTTTCCTTCAAACGGTTCGGCATCGTACTTCACGCACGAAGATACGGACAAACCGCCTAACATTAACAATAAAATGGATTTTATTATCGCTTTCATCTTTTCCTATTAAACACGTTCTTTACGTCATCGAGTTTGAATTCCAATTGTATATGCGCCCGCGTACCCGGTGTAGCCGGTATATTGAACATGGTAATCCCCGATCCCAACGTGCGGGGTTTATAGTTGAATATATTATCGACGCCTATGGTCAACCGTATCCTGTTGCGGAATGTTTGCGACACGGACACGTTGCAAAGCGTGTATGCAGGCAAGTCGCACCGAAAATAAGCATCGTAGCTGCGCCCTTCTTCCTCCACAAACACACGGTCTTGCACGTCGAACTCCTTGCCGCCCATGAAAGAGGCGTTGAAAACGGCGGACAATTGATAATCCGGTTTGCGGTAGCGGTACTCCAGGCTGCCGGTGGCGGCATGCGGCGAAGAAGTATTTACCTGAATGCCCTTGTTTTTACTTACATCCACAAACGAATAGGTGCCGTTGAGCGTAAAGTTATCAGTCATGCGCCAGCGCGCCAATACCTCGCTTCCTAACAACTGCTGGCTTTCGAGATTGGCATACTCAAAATTATATTGCATGTCATAAATCCTCCATACGCCCTCTATTTTATTCCGGAAGAAGTTGCTGTATAGCGTTCCGGAAAGGAACAGGCGCTTGTTGCTGTATTCGGTTCCGAAAGAAACATAGTTGTTCTTTTCGGGACGCAAGTATTCATTGCCTTTGATTTGGAACATCCCCAAGTGATCCCAGTTGAAAAACAACTCTTTGATGGAAGGAGAGCGATAGCCCATGGAGGCGTTGGCGCGGAAGCTCCATCGTTCGTCGGGCGAGTACTTGACGGCCAACTTGGGCATCCCCATAAAACCGAAGACACGCGAGAAATTGGTGCGGATACCCGCAGAAAGCATCCAACGCCGATTTACCGTCCATTCGTCTTGCAGGAAGTATTCAGTTTCCCTCAGCGAGCGGTTGGTCATCACACGGTTTACAAACCGGTCGCTCGTCAAGTCATCGGTAATATGCTCGATGCCGAAAATCAGGCTATGCCCGCGGAAGTAATCGCTGGTGACGGATAGGCGAGGCTGCACGATACGCGACTTATAGACTTTCAGCCGCTCATCGATGCGTTCGTGGCGTTTAAAACGGTCGTAAAAGTCGCTGTGCAAACTACCCGTCACGGTAAACCGGTTTTTCAGGCGGTACGTAACCTTCGCCCCTCCGGTAAAGTCGCGCGACTGTGAAAAGTTCAAGTCCTGTATCAAGTCGTACGTATTCATAAAGAAAGCACTGCCGTAGAGCAACACGGTAAGGTTTTCGTGCGGCTCGTACCAGAGTTTCTGCGAAGCGGAAACATGTTCCGTGCCTTCGATGCCCATGGGCGAACGGGGCAATACGCTTTCCAATACGATATCGTGAGGCAGGAAAGGATTGGCTTCCTTCGTATAGACCTTCCGGTCGTTTTCGGCCTGATAGAGATAGAAGGCATCGCTCGAACTATACCATACATCGGTCTGCGAAGTAAAGGCGCCCGCCTTGAAACCACCGGATGTCCAAGCTTGGAAGTTGGGACGGTCGGCGTTTTTCTCGAACATATACAGGAAATCTTTCTTCGAAGGGTTCTTGTAGTTGCGTTCATTCATCTGCCCGTAGCGCCCACCGGCGTCGATGCTGAGGGGCCGTGCACTCTTTTTGGTGATCAGGTTGATGACGGCTCCTGTGGCCCGAGAACCGTACAACGTACTGCTGGCGCCTTTCACAATTTCGATGCGGTCGATAGCATGGAGGTTGAAACGCTCGTAATCGAGGTTACCCGCCATGTCGCCGGTCATACGCTCACCGTCCATCAGGAAAAGTACATGACGGGCATCCAGCCCCTGCATGGAAATTTCGTTTCCGAAACCGACCTTTTGGATGTTCAATCCCGGCGTTTCCTGCTGCAAAGCCTGTTGCAGGTTGGCGTATCCGGCATCGACCATCGCCTGCCCGCTAAGCACCTGCGTGGTTACGGGAGACCGTTTAAGCGGGCGCTCGGTGCGGGAACCCGTTACCACGACTTCATTCAAGCCCAATACGTCCTCTTCCAGATAAACCACCGGAGAAGGCTCTCCGGCGGATATTTTACCGGACAGGGGAATATATCCCAACATCGTGATGCGGTAGTAACCTTCCCCGCGCGGCGGCAGGGACAGCGATACGTTGCCGTTTTTGTCGGTAACGGCATATATCGCCCCCCGCATATCCTGCCGGGGGGAATAAGCGACTTTCGCCCCTGCCACCGGCAGTTCGGTCCCTTTTTCGAGAAACCGCAAAGAAACTCTTTCCTGCGCCAAGGCTGTAAATGCCGTAAGGAACAGGCACGTCATTAAAAACAGTTTTCGCATCCTTTTTCTCCGTTCTCCTCGGAATATTATATCTTCCCGTTTACGACAAGCCATGCTCTTCCTTATATTTGGCAAGGTCTTTTTCGTATTGTTCGAACTCCTGTTCGAAGCGGTCGATGCGCGTCTTGTCGATCGTTTGCAGGAAGCATTCCGAACGGACGCTCATCATGTTATAATCCACAATGAAGTTGATCTGCTTGGTGTCCACATTAAAGTAACCTGTTATGCCGCTGCCCTTTACTGTATTAGAAGTACCGTTGCCTGCATTCTCTTCGCTGAACGTCTCACCGTCGTTTCCCTGAAATTTTATCCATCCGCTCCCTTTATAAGTATCTTTCTCGTATGTATTCAGTTGGATGAATTCAACGTCGCACCTGAAACTGACCGTCAAAGGCATCTTACCGACGCTGAAATTTTTGAGGGATACTTTCATCGTATTGTTATCCGGCCAGGTAAAATTGAACTTGGTGGGACAGCCGGCAGGAAGGAGCGTTTTGTTCACCCCATTCATCGTGGCATGCGTGCTGAGCACGATATCCTCCTGTAAAAATTCCCTTGCTTTTAGCACCAAGTCCTTCGCCGGCGGTTCCTTCGTAATTTTCTCGTCGGAAGAACAGGAGGTGAAAAACAGGCCGATTGCAGCAAGGCAATACGCTATATATATGAGTGATTTTATATGATTCATTTTTTTATTGATTGATTGTTGAGTTTTTGCACTATGTTTCCGATAGGGGTTGAAAAGAGAGGCCATGTCTTTATGCATGCCCTCTCTTAATGAAAGCGATCATGAATAAATCGCTTTACTCATTTAGCCGGCTTCGCCTTGCAACCTACAAAGCCGTTCCATTGAAATTCACAGTGGCAATGAAAGGAGCACCCTGATATTCGGCCTCCAATACATTAATCGTATACACCAATGTGTTAGCATCGTAAGCCGTTACGGTGATTTCCGCGCTGAAATAAATTGAGGTGCTAGAACCTTTAAATGTAAACCTTACCACATTTGAATAAGTCCTTGCAATGCCGTCGGCTATAACATTTTTGGCATCCACTTCAATGTAAGCCGGCATTCTGCCCACACTAAAATTCTCGATGAACAAGTCTACGTTGCTGCCCCGGGGCGTGGCCTCGGTAGTATGTTGGATGGAACTCGAGGATGTGCCCATTACTACGGACATTGTACCTTCATACGTTGTCGTAACTTGCACAGCATCTACTTCATTTACACCGGAACTTGCATTTTTTGCAAACGCATTTGGCATGGCTACTACTCCCAGTAAAACCATTGCCGACAAAGCAAATTTTTTGAACATAATAAAAAAATTAATAGATGATTAATAAATAGAAAAGCCTAAGCCCTTTATTGGTTTTATCCCTGCATTAAAGTACTCCACTCAATTGCGGCGAACGTTTTGCGGTATGACCGATAAGCGTCTCGTAGATAAAATAGATACTTGTCGCTATAGTCATCCGGATTATAGTCCGGATTCGGGAACCTGTATTTTGTAATGAATGCTTTGGTGGATTCCATATCGAATACATCTTGGGATACGGCAAAGAATACCTGATTATCAACGCTAAAATCCTGCAATATTTTTTTTGCTCCGTTAAAATAATATTTCAAATAGGGATAGGTTATATTGCATTTGGGTAATTGCATTAAATATAGATTCTGTGCGGCATATACGAATCCCAGGTCCAGTTCTTCCAATGCCGGCAGATCGCCTAACAATAATCCCCAGACAATCCCTTCAGCCTGTTTGGGGAACCGGATGGTTCTCAGGTTTTGGCAATGGGTAAGCGAAAGGGTATTGCCAATAGAACTTTCGATATCGCTCAATTTTTGATTGAAAACAAGGGTGTTGGACAAGTCTAGTTCGGTCAGATAGTCGTTATAGCCCATTGTTAAGGAAGCCAGGCTTGTCGCGCCGGACAAATCAACGCCGTCGGGGGTAGATACCGTGGAGAATAATATACCCTTTATATTCGCCCGGGGAACAAGGTAAGACACGGTGATCGGGGTTTCAGACGTATACCCGATAGAAACGTAAAAAGATTTATAATACGGATTGTTGATAAAATATTCAACGCCTTCAATGGACTTGATTTTGCCGATATCAGCAAACTGGTTGTCGTACCATAAATTTATATTATTTCCCGACTCGGCCAATGCCATGGGCTTGCTGATGTCTATCTGTGTGCCGTCGCCCGGAAAAAGGCTTGCGAACAGGGTTTTCAGATAAGTGCGGAAATATTGGTCGGGAATTTCGCGCAGCGTGGTATAGGGCTGCAATTTGCCTTTGGCGTCTTGCATTTGCATATCGGTAGACGCGCCGGCCTTCTCGTAGTAAGGCATCAGGTCTTCCACATTATATTTAGCCGCTTCGGGCAGGTAAAGCTTGGTGAAGGCGCGCAACACAGTGGTCTGTCGTTCGTCGTTTTCCACCTTTACATCGACCAGTCCTTCGAAATCGAACAGTTTATTTCCGGTCAGGTCGACGGCGGTAATCTGCGCCGGCAATGCGGAGAAATCGAACACCGGACCGTACCCGTTATCGGCCAGGATCAGTTCTTTCAGGTTGGGCAACGCTTCCAGCCCCGAGAAGTCGGCCAGTTTTGTGCCCGAGAGGTCGAGCGAGGTCGTGGCCGCCACTTTGTCGTCCTGCACCAGTTGCCCCGCTTCGTTAAACGTATATCCTTTCTGTTGCAAGATGCTTTTGAGCGCTGCATTGGTTATATCGATATTTTTCCAATCGGGCGTGTCATCATCGCCATCGCAAGAGAACAAGAATGCGCCCGACCCGAGAATAATAGTAACTAATAGGAATTGATAAAATTTTCTCATTTTTCTAAAACACTTTAATTAGGTAATATTTTTGTTTATGCAGATACAAAAATATCGAATTCATGTTACCCGTGAAATACCTAAAAGTAATGATTTTCTACACCTATCATCGTCTATTTTAGGGATATAATGTTAAATATCCGGGGAGAGCCGCCCATGAATCGCCCCATACAGGGCCGTTGAGTTTTCCGGTCGAGTTAAATAATTAAAAAACGAGGGATATACCATAACTTTTCTCGATCCAGATTGTTTTATAGGTGATCATTTATCATGATAGGTTTTTTATCGACGGCCCAAAAAAGGAAAGAAGAGCCGCCTTTCAGTAAATACCAAATTTAAACAGTTATAATTATGGGTACGATAACAAACTTAAACAACAAACATCTCGACGAAGCGCAACAAACTGAAGTCGACACCGCCTTAAAGGCATTGGAAGCCGCCCTTGCGCCGGTAGTAGTGAATCTCGAACCGAAGGACCGGTTAAAGTACGGAAGTATTAACGAGAGTAATAAACTGGTAGTAAACAAGACGTATGATTACCACAAAAACCAACCGGAATTGGATTCGCCCGATGTAGATTGGGTGGAATTTGAAAAAGATTACAAGAGCCGCGCTTTTCTGGAAAACATCATCAACCGCCTTCAAAGTTTGGAACGAGGAACGATCAACGCCAAAACGCTTCATGACTACGACAACCTTCAGTCAGCGCTGGTAGACCACGGCTACTGTTCTTACAAGGCAGGCACGGGCACACCCGGATTCGAAGAAAAAAATAACGAAGTAAGCCAGTTCTTTGCCCGAAGTGGTAAAACGATCGAAAAAAAATCATAAGCTGCATGATGATCCGCTGTACAGGCGTAATCCCGCCCGGAATACGGAGCGTGTTCCCCGCGGGTTTTTTTATGCCTTATCCGCCGGAGCCTGCCGGGCTATAGTGAGAAACTGTTTAAATTTCTTACGAAAGGCTCTCATTAAACTATTCTTCGCCTTCAAAAAGTTTCTTTTTTGTATTCTTCTTCCTCTTATTTGGCTCAAAATAGCCCGCTATTATCGCCAAAACGAGAAAGAACACTGCTAAAAAATAATTTTTTTTGAATCGCGAAAGAAATTTAAACAGTTTCTGAATATAAAAACGGGGATATTCCGGTTCATTACCCCAAATTATACGTTGGGGCCCTGAAATTTTACGTCCCGGAACGTATAATTTTACGTATAAAGGTTGAAACTTTAGGCAAAAAGGTGCAAATTTTACGTCCGGACATCCTAATTTCAGGGTTGGAGGTATGAACTTCAGCCTTCGAGCCCGAAATTTCAAACTCCGGACGTAAAACTTAAGGCGATTTGTTCAAAACTTCAAACTTTATACGTAAAATTTCAAACCCTATGCCCGAAGTTTTGGCCTGCCGGCGTAAAATTTCAGGCTGAACATTCCAAATTTCGGGCATCGAGCCTGAAAAGAGGGCCGTTCAACTTGAAACGCCTGCGTGTTTGCCGGTCGCTACAGTTTTTATCATCGGTCTGTAAGCATTTTGTAGCAAGCTACGTTCTTCATTGGAAACCTGCAAATGCATATCCATTTTTCTTTTTCATATAGCTGTCGGGAAATTCATTTTTTAAGAATAAAGAGCCAATAGTGATGTAAAGATACGCTTTTTTACATCTATTTATAAAAAACGTAGTTAACAAGCCTTTGATAAATCGTGTCTATCAGTTTGCCTACTCCTCTCTAGTCCCGATATTTGATTTATTCCTAATAAGTTCTTCTAACAAAGCATTCTTTTCCTGCTCCGATTTCAGCATCCGTTCATAGAGGGCCACCTTTTCTTCATATAATTGTACAATCCGTTCAATCGGATTATTGATTGGATAATTATTGATAACAGATGCAATTGAACTATCAGCAAAATTATTTGAAATAACATGAATCGCGTTTTCATCGGTAAAGTTTTTAATTGCTTCCGCCGGGATGTTCAACGCATTCGCCACTTTTTCCAACGTGTCATCATCCAAGTCGTCTTTATTCTCCAGGTTGGATACCGACTGTTGCGACAGTTGCAGCCTTTCCGCCAAATCCTCCTGTTTCACTCCCAGAATTTCACGCAAGCGCTTTACGTTATAACCGATATGTTTCCCGCTGACTTTATAAGTTGTTTACATAATTGTTTATTCTTCATTAAAATAAAGCTCTATTTCTTCGTCGGTTAATAAACCGGAGTTAATAATAGCCGACGTTACATTTGCTAAATCATCTTTGTCTAATTGGCCTTTGTACGAACAAGTATTATTGATAATCCAAGAGTGAATATTGGTCGTTTTGACAGGCAATACAGTTGAACAGCAAACAAAAGAAGTATGAGTTAGAAAACTATACTTATCTCCTTTAATTGGAACTTGTAAATTTAGAAGCTCTTGTTTTTTCGTTAGCGCCGGATGAATGTTTGAATTAATTTAAAAAGAACAAGTATATATTTTATCTTGACTTAATCCTGCAACGACAAAGAATTTAGGATGGTCGATTTCAGCAAACTTGTTTAAAAATACTGCGCCCCTTGATAAAGTTAACCTGAAAAGTTCTTCTCTTACTTTTTTGTCTAAATCATTCTTAATTTTCATTATTTACATAATGCGACAAGATCATTTTGTTCTTTTACATAATGAATAAAATCATCATCTCCGCCACTTTCCCGAATAATATCTTCAAATTTAATTTCTCTGTTCGCGGCCGTATTGCGCCAAGCATAATCGTGAGATTTCTCTTTTATTTCATCCCATGATAATTCGCCATACATTGCAAGCAATTGATCGATATGTTTTAAATCTGTTTTGGAGAGCTTGCGTAAGTCCGGCGCTTTATTTGCCTTAATAAAATCCCAGTCCATGACTGAAAAATAATCTTCAAACCCTTTTCCATATGATTTAAAATAACCGTCCCCTCTCACGGATTTGAATATATCGTAAAGGTTGGAAGGAACAGGGCCGTCAGTCATGGCAATATACGTATCTCCCGTAATGGATCTCCCATATTCATTTAAATGTTCCCTATCGGAAAAATAGAGGATTTTAAATATTTTATGAAAATCCTTTCGCCTTAACTTGCCCACGATATAAAGCACTGCATTCAGCGTCTTTTCTTCATTGAACGTTATGTTGTTAAATAATGACATCTAAAAATGGCTTTATTTCTTTTTTATTACAAGAGAGATAGCGCAAATGTATAAAATATTCCCGATACATTCAATAGTTTCGTACAATATTTAAGGCTGCCGTATGGATACAATGTTATTATAGCAACTTCTATTTATACAATCTTTTTTGTTCCGGCATCGGGTTTGTTCCTGACGAGTTCTTCCAGCAAAGCCGTTTTTTCCTGCTCCGATTTCAACATCCGTTCGTAAAGCGCGACTTTCTCTTCATACAGTTTCACCTTATCATCGTACAACTGCACAATTCGCTCAATCGGATTATTGATTGGATAATTATTGATCGAAGCATTGTCCGAAAAGGTATTGGATATAATGTGAATAGCTCCTTCATCTGTAAACTTTTTTATAGTTTCCGAAGGAATGTTCAACGCATCGGCTACTTTTTCCAATGTATCGTTATCTAATTCTTCTTTATTCTCCAGTTTCGATATCGACTGTTGCGATAGTTGCATCCTTTCTGCCAAATCCTCTTGTTTTACTCCCAGGATTTCACGCAAGCGCTTTACATTGTATCCTAAATGTGCTCTGTTAACCTCATAAGTAACTCCCATAATTGTTTTTATGCTATATGTTGATGCAAAATAATTTATTAGGATATTGCCGGGTACTTCCTCACATATCCTTAATCCACAAAAATACAAAAAAAAGGCATCCGATGTATTTTACCCTTAAGTATTTGAAGTTATACAACCATTTATAGTGAAATACACCTTTTTGACTTCTTATTTTTGCATGGTCACACAAAAATTAATTGATCTAAACAAATGAAAGAATGAAAAGAAAAATTTCAAATTTATCGAAAGTGTTTTTCTCCTTTTTATTATGGGCTATATCGTTAGGTGTATCGGCACAAAACCTTACCGTAACAGGAACGGTTACTGATACCAATGGGGAACCATTAATCGGAGTCTCCGTCCAGGTGCAAGGTACTACTGCCGGCACGATTACCGATAACGATGGTAATTTTGTCTTAGCGAATGTGCCATCGAATGCCATATTGAATGTATCGTATGTAGGCATGGTAACTCAAACGATACCGGTAGACGGAAGGAGCAATATGAATGTGATCTTACAAGAAGATACCGAATTATTGGAAGAACTCGTGGTTGTCGGTTACGGTACCATGAAACGGAAAGAAGTAACTTCTGCTGTAGAAACTATTCGGGCAGACAAGTTTAATCCTGGAGGATCGCGTAATGCGTTGGATCTGATACAAGGCAAGGTCGCAGGCTTAAATATGACCCGGACTCAAGGAAGCAATCCTAATTCAGGAATGGACATACAGTTACGGGGAGTTACTTCCCTTACAGGAACCAGAACTCCTTTAATCGTTATAGACGGAATACCTGGCGGAAATTTGGATTTGTTACAGCAGGATGATATTGAATCATTCAATATTCTGAAAGATGGTTCTGCGGCGGCAATCTATGGAACCCGGGGAAATGCCGGAGTTATTTTAATCACGACAAAAAAAGGAAAAGCAGGTGCTCCTGAATTTAATTATTCTACTTATTTGCAACATGAGAAAATCAATAATAAACCGGATATTTTATCGGCTTCTGATTTTAGAGATTTAATTAATCAGGGAATAATTAATGCCGATCAGGATTTTGGAGCTTCCACAGACTTGTTCGATGAATTAATCAATAAAGATAATCTTAGTCATTATCATAATTTCTCTGCTTCGGGGGGAACGGCAAATACGAATTACAGGGCTTCTTTTTTTTACAGTAAACTGGATGGAATTGCGAAAGAAAATTCCCGTGAGCAATTTGGAGGACGTATTAATGTCAATCAAAGAGGATTGCAAGATCGGTTAACCATGTCGTTGAATATTGCAACCAATTTTAATGATGCTAATTTACTGGGTGGTGGAACAGGAGATTTTGAACAGGCTATCCAACGAAATCCTACGGCGCCTCTTTATAACGAAGATGGCACCTTTTTCGAAACGGAGGCTTTCAATAACTATAATCCTATATCTCGTTTAGCAAACCGCCTTTCCAAAAGAAATCAGCAGACAACATCCGCCGATCTTCGTTTACAGCTACAATTATTGGAGAATTGGTCGGTCGCAGCTTTTGGTTCTTATGATCGGAACACCTATAATAACCGTTATTACCGTTCTTCAAAAGATTGGGAGAACCGTGTCGGAACAGATTATCAGGGAATGGGATATGCCTCTAAGGAAAATTATCTGGATTGGAGAAAAACATTCGAAATGACAACTGATTACCGGAAAACATTTAATCATACGCATACCATCACGGCAATGGCGGGGTATAGTTACCAATATTATACGTTTGAAAAGTTTAATGTCAACAATAACGGTTTTACTACGGATGCTTTCGAGGACTGGAATTTGGGTGCGGGAAGCGCCATCAACAATACAAAATTGCCACGTCCCGGAATGGGTAGCGAAAAACAGGATAATACGCTGGTAGCTTTCTTTGGTAGAATCAATTACTCGTATGCCGATAAATATCATTTACAGGGAATTTTACGTCACGAAGGTTCTTCACGTTTCGGGGCCAATCATAAATGGGGTAATTTTCCGGCTGTATCAGCAGGGTGGACCATCAGTGAAGAAGAATTTATGAAAGGAATATCTGCTATCGACGATTTGAAATTGCGCATCGGATATGGCATAACGGGAAATCAGGGAATTGATAATTATCAGTCTTTGGTAACTTTAGGAACAGGCGGGGTATATCCTCAGGATGGGGTTTATTACCAAACATATGGAGCGGCCCGCAATCCGAATCCAAATCTGCGGTGGGAACAGAAAGCCGAGTTGAATTTCGGGCTGGATTTCTCTATTTTAAAGAGAAGAATTACAGGGTCTATCGATATCTATAACCGGAATACAAAAGACTTGTTGTATAGATATAATGCTCAACAACCTCCTTATGTACGAGACCAAATATATACCAATGTAGGAACATTAAAAAATTCAGGGATAGAATTTCAAATTTCGGCAATAGCTGTCCAACAAAAAGATTTTAATTGGAATATCGATTTTGCGGCAAATACACAAAGTAATAAGCTGACGAAACTCTCAAGTGATGTATTTAAAGCCAACTGGCTCTCCTTTTATGGACTTCCTTCGCCCGGTAATTTAGGCGACGCCTTCAGGTTGGAGGAAGGCGGTTCGGTAGGAAATTTCTACGGTAAACGTTTTGCCGGATTTACCGAAGAAGGCAAATGGTTATTTTATAAAAAAGACGGCTCTACAGGGTCGGCAACGGATTTGAGTGATGATGACCTGACTATTATCGGAAATGGCGTTCCAAAATTCCAAGCTTCTCTTACCAATACCTTTGTATATAAGAATTTCGACCTGACGTTTATGTTCCGGGGTAAATTCGGTTTTGATATTCTCAATCTGAAAGAACTGTACTTCGGCAATAAAAAATGGCTTCCTAATAACTTGCTGAAGAGTGCTGTTACGAAACATAATGAATTGGATGACGATCCTCAATATTCCGATTATTATCTCGAAAACGGCAATTTTGTCAAATTGGATAATCTTACGTTGGGGTATAATTTTAAGCTCAACACTCCTTATATCCGGAATTTAAGGGTATATCTTACCGGAAGGAACTTATTTACCATCACGGGATATAAAGGAACCGATCCGGAAGTGCAGGATACCGGTTTTGAAGCAGGTGTGGAAAAAAGAGATTATTATCCTCTTACACAATCGTGGTCAATAGGATTAAATGTTGGATTTTAATGTAGAATTTAGAAAAAAATAGATGATATGAAAAATAGAATATATAAAAGCTCTGTTTTTATAATTATAATAATGCTTTTCCTCGGAGTAAACAGTTGTACAAATCTGGATGAAACCATCTATACGGAATTGAATAAGTCGAATTTTTATAATAATAAAACGGAAGTATTGCAAGCTGCGCTTAGGCCTTTTACGCATATGCAGGCATGGATGGCTCCTACCGGACAAAACGGTTATTATTATCACGCAGAATTATCGGCCGACCAGTTGGCATGGCCTCAAAAGGGAAAACATGGTTACGACAGTGGCGACCATTTTCGCCAGCATTATCACACATGGACAGCCAATGAAGGACGTATGCGCAATGCCTGGACTTTAATATGGACGGGGTTAGGATATGTAAACGCGGCCATTATGGATTTAGAGGGAATTGACAATAAATCTATCGATATTTCCGATACGGAAATGGCGGCTATTTTGGGTGAATTGTATGTTTTGAGGGCCTTCCATTATATGAAAATCATGGAATTGTGGGGAAATGCTCCTATTATTACAACAGTAGGAGAACCTCTTAATCCTCCGACACAGTCGAAAGCTGAAATTTTCAATTTTATTAAAACAGAATTAGAAACTCATGTCCCGAAGCTCCTTCCTTACTCAAAAGAATTGGTGGGCCGTGTTTCACAGACGGCAGGGTATGCCATGCTGGCGGAATTATATCTGAATGCCGAATACTTTATCGGTACGCCCATGTATGATGAATGTATTGCTGCGTGTGATAAAATTATTAGCGGTCAAGCAGGAGGTCTCGGGGGAAAACCGGAGTTGGCATCCGATTTACTGGACACATTCTCCAATACGAATAAAGATGCGAAAGAAGCATTGTTCCAGTTTGCATTCAGCAGATTAGGAGGATTTACGTTCGGGTGGGACGGATTCCTTATGGGATATTCGAATATGAGTTATGCATTGGGCGTAGGTTATTCGGGTTGGAATGCTTTTGTAGTTATACCCTCCGCTTTTGACGCCTACCAGGAAAATGATCTGCGTAAACAACAATGGTTTTTATTTGGTCCACAATATAATATTTTGGATGGAAAACCTATTTTGGGAACCGAAGAATATAATGGAAAACCTTTTGTGTATGTCAATTCGATTCGTAGGGAAAGTGAAGGAGATTTGACAAGCGAAGGAGGTATGGATCAAGGAGAGGAAAATAGCGGAGCTCGTTTCAATAAATATAAAAGTGGTACAATAGAGGATGATAATTATTGGGAAAACCATTATATGCTTTATCGCCTGACCGAAATTTACTTTAACAAGGCGGAAGCTCTTATGCGCAAGAACGGAGGAGTGGCAACACAAGAAGCGGTCGATTTGATCAATGCTTGCAGAAAGCGCGCCTTTAAAGAGGCTGATTGGGAAAAGGCGAAATATACAACTTCTACTTTGACAATGGATGAATTACTTGCCGAGCGTGGACGGGAATTTATTTTTGAAGGAAAGCGACGGGAAGATTTGATCCGTTTTGGAAAATTCACAACGGCTAGTTGGTGGGATCATAAACCCACAAATGATAAAAACCGTGAGATTTATCCAATTCCCCATACTCAATTAGCTGCTAATCCTAATTTAATTCAGAATCCGGGATATGAAGATAGTGGAAATTAAGAGTGCTATATAATAGCAGGTGGCATTTTGTAAACAGACGTTCTTAGAGTATAAGGACGTCTGTTTTAATCTTTATTGAGGTGGGTGTTCCAAGCGGCGCCCTCGATTCTATCAATCACTTATCAACCTAAAGACCTCCCTATACCCATAAATCTCCAGCAAAAATAATACAGCCGTTAAAAATTTTGCGTATATTTGCTGCACTCAAAAAATACGTATAAAAACATATAAGAAAACATGGCTTTTAACATTATTGTGTTGGCGAAGCAAGTGCCTGATACGCGAAATATCGGGAAGGATGCGATGAAAGCCGACGGAACTGTCAATAGAGGGGCCTTGCCCGCTATTTTTAATCCTGAAGACCTCAATGCGCTCGAACAGGCATTAGGCATAAAAGACCGGTATCCCGGTTCCACGATCACCATGCTCACCATGGGGCCCGGTCGCGCGGCTGACATTCTGCGCGAAGGTCTCTTCAGGGGAGCGGACGACGGTGTATTGCTCACCGACCGAGCTTTTGCTGGTGCCGATACGCTGGCCACTTCATACGCTTTATCGACGGCTGTACGGAAAATAGGTAAATACGATCTGATTATCTGCGGCCGCCAGGCTATTGATGGCGATACGGCACAAGTAGGGCCGCAAGTCGCGGAAAAGTTGAACATCCCTCAAGTTACCTATGCCGAGGAAATAGAAGAAATCAATAACGGTAAGGCGCGGGTGAAACGACGTCTCGAAAATGGGGTGGAAACGGTAGAAAGTCCGTTACCTCTGCTTGTTACGGTAAACGGTTCGGCGCGTACCTGCCGCCCACGAAATGCGAAACTGCTGCTAAAGTTCAAACATGCCAAAACGGTCACGGAGCGCCAAGCCGAAAACATCGATTACATCGACATTTACAGCACCCGTCCTTATCTGAATCTCACAGAATGGGGGGTCGCCGACGTGGATGCAGACATCGATCTTTGCGGCCTGTCGGGCTCGCCTACAAAGGTGAAGAAAATCGAAAATGTCGTCTTCCAAACCAAAGAAAGCAAGCACCTGAGCGGTTCCGATGATGAAATCGAACAGCTCATGATAGAACTAATCGCTAATCACACAATCGGATAACAGAATTATGAACAATATTATCGTATATATAGAAACGGATGAGGGCGCCGTAGCCGACGTGAGTCTCGAACTGCTGACCAAAGGACGCTCGCTGGCCGATCAGCTCGGTTGTAAACTCGAAGCCGTCGCTATCGGAAACCATCTGGGCGAAGTAGGCAAACAGGTTTTCCCTTACGGTGTCGACGCGCTGCATATTTTCAACGATGCGCGCCTGTCGCCCTACACCACCCTCCCACACACGTCCATATTGGTTAATCTCTTTAAGCAAATCAAGCCTCAGATATGCCTGATGGGCGCGACGATCATCGGACGCGACCTCGGGCCCCGAGTATCCTCCTCGCTGGGTAGCGGCCTCACCGCCGACTGTACTTCGCTGGAGATAGGCGATCATGAAGATAGAAAGGCGGGAAAGACCTATAAGAATCTGCTTTATCAAATCCGCCCCGCTTTCGGAGGCAACATCGTGGCATGGATCATCAACCCCGACCATCGTCCTCAAATGGCGACCGTGCGCGAGGGTGTGATGAAAAAAGAAGTGCTCGACCCGCTTTACAAAGGCGAAATTGTGGAGCATGACGTAAATGACTATGTGAATGCCGACGATTTTGCGGTGGCCGTCATTGAACGGCATATCGAAAAATCGAAAGTCAATATTAAAAATGCGCCCATCATCATTGCCGGAGGCTATGGAGTGGGATCGAAAGAGAACTTCGACTTGCTTTACGACTTGGCCGATGTGCTGGGTGGCGAAGTGGGAGCTTCGCGCGCCGCTGTCGATGCGGGATTTGCCGAGCACGAGCGCCAAATCGGGCAAACGGGGGTCACCGTGCGTCCCAAACTGTACATCGCCTGCGGTATCTCCGGGCAAATACAGCATGTTGCCGGAATGCAGGACAGCTCCATCATTATTTCCATTAATAACGATGCCAATGCGCCCATCAATACGATGGCCGATTATGTCATTACCGGCGAAGTGGAAACGGTGATTCCTAAAATGATTAAGTATTATAAAAAGAATAGCAAGTAAAAAAGTATGAATTATTATATTGACACCCCGCAGTTCAGGCATCATCTTCAGCACCCGCTGATGAAGCGTATTGTCGAACTGAAGGAAAGAAATTATACAGACAAAGACAACTATGAGTATGCGCCCATAGACTTTGAAGACACCATGGACAGTTACGATAAAGTACTCGAGGTGGTCGGCGAAATCTGTGCCGAAATCATCGAACCCAATGCCGAAGCGGTCGACCAAAGCGGCCCTACCATCCACGATGGCCGCGTAACATACGCCGAACCTACTCGTCGCAATCTCGAAGCCTTGAACAAGGCTGAACTGATGGGTATGGGACTGCATCGCAAATACGGAGGACTCAATTTTTCGATGGTTCCTTATATGATGTCGGCCGACATGGTGAGCCGCGCCGACGCCAGCTTCCAAAACATCTGGATGTTGCAGGATTGCGGCGAAACCATCTA
Source organism: Limibacterium fermenti (assembly GCF_041902845.1). Taxonomy (GTDB): domain Bacteria; phylum Bacteroidota; class Bacteroidia; order Bacteroidales; family Dysgonomonadaceae; genus Limibacterium; species Limibacterium fermenti. The sequence goes on along the minus strand of NZ_CP159486.1, from coordinate 332,056 downwards.
TGAATTTGCCGAAGAACAGCAGAAAGATAAATATCTGCCTCGCATCGTGAAAGGCGAAACCATGTCGATGGATCTCACCGAGCCCGATGCAGGATCGGACTTGCAGGCCGTCATGCTCAAGGCTTCTTACAATGAAACAGAAGGGCAATGGTATCTCAACGGGGTAAAACGCTTCATCACAAATGGCGATGCCGATATCCATCTCGTGTTGGCGCGTTCGGAAGAAGGCACTAAAGATGCGCGCGGATTATCGATGTTCGTTTATGATAAAAAACAGGGAGGCGTTACCGTACGCCGCATCGAAAATAAAATGGGTATCAAGGGCGCTCCCACTTGCGAATTGGTATTTAAGAATGCCAAAGCCGAGCTGATCGGCACCCGCCGCATGGGACTGATTCGCTATGTGATGTCGCTCATGAACGGCGCTCGTTTGGGTATCATGGCGCAATCCGTCGGGCTCTCCGACGCTGCTTACCGAGAAGCATACAACTACGCCATCGAACGCCGGCAGTTCGGCAAACCGATCATCGAGTTTCCGGCTGTATATGAAATGATTGCGAACATACGCGCCAAGACCGATGCTTCCCGAACCATGCTCTACGAAACCGCTCGCTTTGTGGATATGTACAAAACGCTCGAGGACATCTCGAAGGAACGCAAACTCACTCCTGAAGAGCGCACCGAAATGAAGCATTATTCGCGCTTGGCCGACGCCTTCACACCGCTCGGAAAAGGAATGACGAGCGAGTATGCCAATCAGAATGCGTACGACGCCATCCAGGTGCACGGCGGATCGGGATATATGAAAGATTACAAGTGCGAACGGCTCTATCGCGACGCGCGTATCACGAATATCTACGAAGGAACGACCCAATTGCAGGTTGTTGCAGCCATCCGCCACGTCACCACCGGAACGTATTTGCAACAAATCAGGGAATACGAAAAGGAAGTGGTTGTACCCGAACTGGAGCCATTAAAAAGGGCCCTTTCGAAGATGGCGCAAATGTATGAGAAGTTGGTGGAATTGGTTACAACTCCCAAAGATGAAGATTATCTCGATTTCCACGCACGCCGTTTGGTGGAATGTGCAGGACATATCATTATGGGGCATTTGCTGTTGCAGGATGCCAACCGGAATCCCGAGTTATTTCGCCGTTCCGCCGAAGTATATATTCATTACGGACAAGTTGAGGTGATTAAAAACTATAATTCGGTCACAAAATCACGCATTGAAGATATGGGTTATTATAAACTCATGCCTGAAAAGTAATTTTTTCCATTCATAATTTTAATTTTTGCGGGGCTGCCGGTTTATCCGGTTGCCCCGTTTTATTTTCAGTACTTGTTAAAGAGAAGAAATGATGCAGCGTTTTTTCAAAAAAAACATCTCTATAAATGTAGGCGTTCAACAACTTACTAATTTCTATCTATAAAAAAAGGGTTATGAAAACGATTCTAAAGTTATTTCTCTTGCTTGTGCCTTTATTTGTTTTTTCCTGCGAAAAAGAAACCAATAAACCCTCAGTCACTATTGAAGGAATTACGACGGAAAATTATCCCCGTGTCGATGGCTCCACTTCGACGGCGCCTCTGCAAACGATTATTGCCTGCGAACTGTTGAATTGCCGTTATGAGTGGCAACATTTGTTATATGCCTATTTCACCTGGGAAATAAAACCGAACTACGACGATGTTCCCCGTAGTTTTTTTGAAGAACGGATAAAGACTTCGCAAACGCACCAGTCTTTCATCAATTTAATCGATAAAAAGGCTGATTTTATTCTTACCCATAGGCGAATATCGGACGACGAGAAAGAGTATGCCATCAAGGCTGGGGTTACATTAACCGAAACTCCGATAGCGCACGATGCTTTTATCTTTATTATTAATGAGAAAAATCCTGTTCAAACACTTACCCATAAGCAGATTCAGGATATTTATATGGGAAAAATAACCAATTGGAAACAGGTTGGCGGCAATGACTTGCCGATTAAACCGTATGTGCGCAATCAAAACTCAGGCAGTCAGGAACTCATGGAATCCATTGTGATGAAAGGATTACACATGCCGGAATGGAGTGAAGAACGCGAACTCTCAAGCATGATGCTGGCTTTCTCTCAGGTTCGTTCAGAAGAAAATGCCATTTGCTACACGGTATATTATTATAAGGAACAAATTGTAAGGGATGCCGAGCGTGTAAAAACCTTGTCGGTAAATGGAATTTATCCCGATAAGAGTAGCCTTTCAAAGCAAACTTACCCGTATATGGCGGATGTATATGCCGTCATCCGTTCGGATTTGGATAAATCTTCCTATGCCTACAAACTCTATGATTTACTTCAAACAAAAGCGGGTAAAAGCATAATTGCACGAAGCGGATACATTCCCAACTAACAATAAGAACAATTTAAAATATGCTATCTGATGAAAACAATTACAAAAGTATTAGCCGTTTGCATGATATTCTTTCTATCGTGCACGAAAGTAGATGATGACTCTCCCTCTTATTCGTATGAAAACGGATTCGGAGAGATTGCCTATAACGAAAAGTACAAAGAGTATGAAGAAAATCCGTTTCTGAAAGTAAAGGACTATCCCCTATCCACTTTTTCAATTGATGCCGATGGAGCTTCATACGCCAACATGCGCCGATATGTGAATCTCGGGCAGAAACCGCCTAAAGAATCGGTACGTACGGAAGAATATGTCAATTATTTCACCTACAACTATCCCGAGCCGGAAGCCGGCGAAAACATATCGTTGAGTTCCGAGCTGGTTACCTGTCCGTGGAATGAAGAGCACCATATTATGCGTTTGGGAATTAAAGGAAAAACCATTCCTGAAGAGGAGTTACCCAACTCCAACTATGTATTCCTGATCGATGTATCCGGCTCCATGACCCCGCCCGAAAAACTCGGCGTCCTGAAAACCGGATTCAAACAACTTGTCGATGAACTCGAACCGGAAGACAGAGTCGCCATTGTAGTATATGCCGGTGAAGTAGGTGTGTTACTTCCTTCTACACCTGCGTCGGAAGCAGATCATATAAAAGCGGCGATCGATCGGTTGGGAGCCGGCGGATCGACCGCCGGAGCCGCAGGTATTACAACGGCTTATGAAATTGCACGGGAAAACTTCATAGACGGAGGAAACAACCGTATTATATTGGGCTCCGACGGGGATTTCAATGTCGGAATATCCTCCACCGACGCCTTGGTCGAATTGATTGAAGAAAAGCGGAAAGGCGGTATTTACCTTACGGTATTGGGCGTAGGTACCGGAAACCTCAACGACTACATGATGGAACAAATAGCCAACAAAGGAAACGGCAATTATGAATATATCGATAATGCCGATCAGATTCAAAAGGTCTTCGTTCACGAAAAATCCAAGTTCCACACGGTAGCCAAGGATGCCAAAATACAAATCACCTTTAATCCGGACAGGGTAGAGTCGTATCGTCTCATCGGTTATGAAAACCGTAAAATGAAAGATGAGGATTTTGAAGACGATGAAAAGGATGCGGGTGAAATAGGCTCTTCACAAACGATTACGGCATTGTATGAAGTGATATTGAAAAAGAACGATGCCTCGGCTGAATACGCTAAATTTGATTTCCGGTACAAACTTCCGGACAGCGACAGCAGCCGGCCCTTAAGTCTCTCCATCCGCCAAACACCGTTATCGATCAACGCAGCTTCCGAAGATACCCGATTTGCCGTTTCGGTTGCCGGATTCGGATTATTAATGCGCGAGTCGGAGTATAAAGGCACTTTGGATCAAAAAATGGTCAAAAATCTTGCCGGGTCATCCTTCTCATTCGATCCGAACGGATATCGTAAACAATTTATCGAATTGATTGGGAAATTACCTTAGATAGAAAGGACACAATCCTTCAACGGAGAATAAAACTTAATAGCCCATCTTTTTAAATAAAAGGATGGGCTTTATCATGGAGATACAAGATCTACCTGACGATTATTCCTAAATTATCAAAAAAAAAGAATACGACATATTGTCATATTTTCTGCCAACTGATTTTTGGCACAACATTTGAAAACAAAATAGTGTGCATACTGAAAAATGTAAGTAAAAAGAAAAATTAAAAAGTAAAACAACATATAACTATGGGAAAAATTATTGGAATTGACTTAGGAACCACAAACTCTTGCGTTGCCGTAATGGAAGGTAACGAACCGGTGGTAATCCCTAATAATGAAGGTAAACGGACGACGCCTTCGGTGGTCGCCTTTGTAGACAATGGAGAACGCAAAGTGGGTGATCCTGCCAAACGTCAGGCTATTACAAACCCGAGCAACACCGTATACTCCATCAAGACATTTATGGGCGAAACATTCGATCAGGTGCAAAAAGAAATTGCCAGGGTACCCTATAAAGTGGTACACGGCGATAATAATACACCTCGTGTAGATATAAACGGACATTTATATTCTCCGCAAGAAATATCGGCCATCGTTTTGCAAAAAATGAAAAAAACGGCCGAAGATTATCTTGGACAACAAGTCACGGAGGCGGTGATTACCGTACCGGCATACTTTAGCGACGCACAACGCCAGGCTACAAAAGAAGCCGGGGAAATTGCAGGACTTACCGTACGCCGTATCGTGAATGAACCTACAGCCGCCGCATTGGCTTATGGTCTCGATAAGAAAAAAAGCGATCTGAAAATTGCCGTTTTTGACTTGGGAGGAGGGACGTTCGATATCTCTATCCTCGAATTAGGCGACGGCGTTTTTGAAGTGAAGTCTACAAACGGTGACACTCACCTCGGAGGGGACGACTTCGACCATCGAATTATCGATTGGCTGGCCGACGAATTTATGAAAGAGGAAGGGCTCGACTTGCGTAAAGACCCAATGGCATTACAACGCCTAAAAGAGGCTGCTGAAAAAGCAAAAATAGAACTTTCAAGCGCGACGTCTACCGAAATCAATCTGCCCTATATTATGCCGGTAAATGGAATACCCAAACACTTGGTGAAAACATTGACCCGCGCTAAATTCGAGCAGTTAATCGATGACTTGCTACAGAAATGTATACTGCCCTGCCAAACGTCGATGAAAGATGCCGGACTTACCAACTCTGAGATTGACGAAGTGATTTTAGTGGGTGGTTCTACCCGTATACCAGCCGTACAGCAATTAGTGGAAAAACTTTTCGGTAAAGCCCCGCACAAAGGGGTAAACCCGGACGAAGTTGTTGCCGTCGGAGCCGCGATACAAGGAGCCGTACTGACAGGTGAAGTGAAAGATGTTTTGTTGTTGGATGTAACTCCTCTGTCTTTGGGTATCGAAACATTAGGGGGTGTAATGACCAAACTGATCGACGCCAACACGACGATTCCTACAAAGAAAAGCGAAGTCTTCTCTACAGCGGCCGACAACCAACCTTCGGTGCAAATTAACGTATTGCAAGGGGAACGTTCGCTGGCACGCGATAACAAACAAATCGGAGTGTTCAATCTCGATGGCATTCCGCCTTCTCCTCGGGGCATTCCTCAGATCGAAGTGACTTTCGATATCGATGCCAATGGTATCCTCAATGTGTCGGCTAAAGACAAAGCGACCGGCAAAGAACAAAAGATCCGTATCGAAGCCTCTTCCGGTTTAAGTGACGACGAAATCAAACGGATGAAAGAAGAGGCAGCCGCGAATGCCGAAGCCGATAAGAGAGAAAAAGATCGTATCGACAAGTTGAATCAGGCGGACTCGACCATCTTCCAAACGGAAAAACAACTCTCCGAGTTGGGAGACAAGATACCGGCCGATAAAAAGGCGCCTATCGAAGCAGCGTTGAATAAACTGAAAGAAGCGCATAAAGCGCAAGATGTAGCGGCTATCGATGGAGCTATTGCAGAACTGAACACCGCATTTCAGGCAGCTTCGCAGGATATGTATAATGCCTCCAACCAACAACAGGGGCCACAAAATCCGAATGAAGGTCCGAATACCACCGGTTCTTCCCAGAATGGTGGAACCCAATCCGGCGACAATGTAACCGATGTGGATTTTGAGGAAGTGAAATAAAGAAACTATCACACAGAATAATAGATAATTATAAAATCGTGGTAAGACGTTGTTTTACCGCGATTTTTTTATCATTACAAAAATGTTCCTTACATTTGCTTGTCCATTAAAATGAACAAGTATTATTTTTTATTGAAAGGAGATTTACAATGAATCCAATTACGAAACTCCATACGATGGCATTTTTTTAACGCTATCGACACTTCTCTTTTTATTGATTATCTTCTATATAACAAACCATTTCATCCGCATTCTTTGATTTGATTTTGAAGTTTTTCGAGGGTTCTTTGGGTCTTAATCAATTTTCTTCTAAGTATCTCGGTTTCGCTGGTTTGGGTAAAAGAGTCATCAAACTCGACCTTGTATTTAACCATTGTATAGAGTATTCTTCCCAATTTGTTCGCAGTAGCGATAATAGCCGGCAAGTAACCGCTTTTTGCCTGTATACGCCGGAAGTAATATCCTAAGGGCGTTTTACTTGTTTTCAGGGAGTTTGCCGAAGAACGCAGGATTTGTCCAACAGGATTCTTCCGCTTTGGAATTTTGCTGGACTGGAGTTTTCCTCCCGATATTTTGTTGTTGGGTGTGAGATTACACCAACAACAAAACTGTTTGTATGAGTCAAACTTATCGGTAAAATCGTGTCCCAGCTCACCGGCCAACCGCAACAGGGCCGCTTCACTGACACCCGGTATGCGCATCGCGTTGACACCCCATAATCGGATCGCGTGCTTTTCGATATCTATCGTGACGGCATTCTTTTGAGCTTTTGCTTTTTTCGCCCTTTGCTCCGGCTTGGAAGTTTCTTCGGGTTTAACGTCTTTGAGATACTCCTGCAGGATGCCCTCTATCTGCTTGTCACAATCCTTCATCAGGTTTTGGTAATATACATACAGTTCATAGCTTTGTTTGAGCATGAACAGCAGGTCTTCGTCCCAATTGGCCTGCAGGGATTTGGCGATGGTTTCTTTGGGAGATTTGCATCGGGGATCGGCCAAAGCCGATAGTTTTCGGGCATCGCGTTCCCCGGCCAGAATGGCGCGAATAATCTCCTGTCCCGATTTTCCCAAAATATCGCTGATGACATTGCCCAATTTGATGTTCATCAATTCCATGGCCTTTTGCATGTGGAGCACTTCCCGCGAAGAAGCTTTCAACAACCCGTCACGGTGGCGCGATACATTGCGGATGCGCCGGGCATGGTTCTGGGGTTGGAAACTGGCTCTCAGAAGCCCGTAACTATGCAAGACCATGATGGTTTCGGCATCTACCCGGTCGGTCTTCTTTTCACTGATATTTTTGATGGCCTTGGCGTTGACCAGCAACACATCGAATCCATCCGATTCCAGTATCATGTAGAGTTGGACCCAATACACCCCCGTGGATTCCATGGCGACGGTTTCAATGCCACAGGCTTTAAGCCAATCCGATATAAGGTGTAAATCTTGCGTAAACGTGCCGAAGCGGCGGTTGTTTTCCCCATCCCGCTCTTCAGGGACACATACTTGCATTTCGGTGGAAGAAACATCGATACCCGCCGAATTGGGATTCACGATTTCCAATTTCAATCCCTTGTTTGTCTTGATTTTTTTCGCTTTCTTTGCCATAATTTTAACTTGTGAATACATAAAAGCCTCATCAAGCCGGGATGCTTAAATGATTGATAATCTTCTATAAGGTCTCATAGGAACCAAGTATTTCATTACAAGCAAACCGGAACCGTACTTTGCATTGGAATCGTATCCAAGATAACTTGTGGTTTACTTGCTTGATGGGGCTTCGCAAGTTATTAATTATTTCTCATTTTCAGAGAAAATCCTAACTTTGCATCCTAAAACAGAAACAGACCGAATGGCGAGAAAGAAAAAACAACTTCCTTTATTGGAATCGGTAATGATAAGCGATGTGGCTGCCGAAGGAAAAGCGATTGCGAAAATCGACGGGCTGACCGTTTTTATTCCCTATGCAGTCCCCGGCGATGTGGTCGACATACAGCTTACCCGTAAAAAAAGCAGTTATGCCGAAGGGAGGGTTGTACGTTTCGAATCTTATTCGGACACACGCACCGATGCTTTTTGTGACCATTTCGGTATTTGTGGGGGATGTAAATGGCAAATACTGCCTTATGACGAACAGCTTCGATATAAGCAGAAACAGGTTGTCGATAATCTTACCCGCATCGGTAAAGTGGAATTACCCGAAATATCGTCCATTCTACCTGCTCCCGATACAACTTTTTACCGCAACAAACTGGAATTTACGTTTTCCAATAAGCGATGGCTTACTGAAAAGGAGATAAATACCGACAAAGATTTGTCTGACATGAACGCCTTGGGATTTCATATTCCGGGAATGTTCGATAAGGTGTTGGATATCCATAAATGCTGGTTGCAGGATGACATTTCAAACCGTATCCGAAATGCTGTCCGTGCATTTTGCCTCAACAACCGGTATCCGTTTTTTGACCTCCGGAATCAAGAAGGATTGATGCGTACGCTGATTATTCGCACGACTTCCACCGGAGAGGTCATGGTTATCGTCGTTTTTTTCAAAGAAGATGAAGAAAAAAGAACCCGATTGATGAACTTTCTGGCTTCCGAATTTCCTGAAATAACTTCGTTGCTTTACATCGTCAATGAAAAAGCCAACGACACGATTACGGATCAAGAGGTTATTACATGGAAAGGAAACGACTTCATCTATGAGGAAATGGAAGGTCTGAAATTCAAAATCGGCCCAAAATCATTTTTTCAGACCAATAGTAAACAAGCCTACCGATTGTATAAAGTCGTACGGGACTTCGCGTCTCTTTCCGGCAAAGAATTGGTTTATGACCTATATACAGGTACCGGAACGATTGCAAATTTTATAGCACGACAAGCAAAAAAAGTCATTGGTATAGAATATGTGGAAGAAGCGATTGAGGATGCCATGGATAATTCGCACCGTAACAGGATCGAGAATACGTTGTTTTTTGCAGGGGATATGAAGGATATCCTCACCGAAAGTTTTATCGAAGAGCATGGACGGCCGGATATCCTTATTACGGACCCGCCCCGTGCCGGAATGCACGATAACGTGATTCAAACAATTTTATCGGCTCAGCCCGAACGGATCGTATACGTCAGCTGCAATCCGGCCACACAAGCCCGCGATCTCAGCTTACTCGATAGTCTTTATCGAGTAGCTCGGGTACAACCGGTAGATATGTTTCCACATACTCATCATGTTGAAAATGTAGTCCTCTTGCAAAAGAAATAGGAAGCACCCATTGTATATTCAGGTCATCGCGTTTCCGTATAGTCGACATCTGTGACGGCATTACGTACTTTATCGTCTTTTCCCAATCCTATAAAATCAAAGAGAATGCAGAAGATCGTAAAGGAAGGAACGACATCTGTTCCCGGCAAAAGTTCTTCGATAAATGTAATAAGAGAGGTGTATTTTCCCCGCTTATTCCCAAACATCTTATAACTGATAGAAGCTGCTATAGGGGCCCAAACAGCATCTAAGAACGCCCCTATACCCGGTATCGCCAGCGTACTCATGCCGATCGCATCTAATGCGATACATTTCAAAAGTTTTTTGTACTTATTATCCATTGCAATTTTTATTATATTCCCAATATTCTAAAAACAGGGCGTCTATCTATAAAACCATTCATCAGGCAAGCTCTTTTATTCTTAGCAAACCATACAATTCCAGTATCGTATTAAATGGCAGATAATAAAACGTCGTCAGACATAAAAATGTTTATTCATTATTTTTAATTAACCGCCCTCTTCTTTCAACTAAAGCGAAAATAAGAACTTCAATTTGATAGTAAGACTTTTAACTTGCGACAAAGAAATAAATAGAATATCCGTAAAATAATAAATAAATTAATTGTTATCTTTGTAACTCGGTTTCAAATAAAAACAGATTGTTTTAAAAATAAAGTAACAGAAACCGATTATCTTAATTTTGAAAATGGACCTGTTAAGAGAAAAAACAATGCGATACGATGCCCCTCAACGCGCTAAGGCGGCAGGCATCTATCCTTATTTTCGAGCTATAGAAAGTGATCAGGATACAGAGGTTATTATTAATGGAAAGAAAGTCCTGATGTTTGGTTCGAATGCCTATTTGGGATTAACCAACCATCCGAAAGTAATAGAAGCTTCCATAGCGGCCACCAAAAAGTATGGTACGGGAATGGCTGGCTCACGTTTTCTGAATGGAACTTTAGACATTCATCTTGAACTTGAACGTAAATTGGCCAACTTTATGGACAAGGAGGAAGCGATTGTGTTTCCTACCGGATTCATGGTTAATGAAGGAGTCCTCGGATGCCTTACTGGACGTGACGACTATATTCTTTGGGACGAAAGAGATCATGCTTCCATTATAGAAGGGCTAAGAACTTCGTTTTCGACCAAGTATAAGTTTCGTCATAATGATATGGCTTCTTTGGAAAAGCAGCTGCAGAGATGCAACAGCCATAAAGTAAAGCTTATTGTGGTGGATGGCGTTTTCAGTATGGAAGGCGATTTAGCGAATCTTCCGGAAATCATGAAATTGGCTAAAAAATACAATGCCAATATCATGGTCGACGAAGCCCATAGCCTGGGCGTATTGGGAAGAAAATATAACGGAAAAGGAGTGTGTGACCATTTTGGCTTATTAAACGACGTGGATTTGGTGATGGGCACTTTCAGCAAATCGCTGGCCTCCATCGGCGGATTTGTGGCCGGAGATTATCCCGTAATCAATTATTTGAGGCACAATGCCCGAACCAATATTTTCAGTGCCAGTATCACTCCCGGCGCTACTGCCGCCGCATCCGCCGCACTGGACATTCTGAAAGCCGAACCGGAAAGGGTGAAGCATTTATGGGAATTAACACATTATACGATAAAAAGATTCAAGGATTTGGGTTTTGAATTAGGCCCTACCGAAACCCCCATCATGCCTCTATATGTTCGGGATAATGACAAAACATTTTACATTACCAAATTAATATTCGAAGAAGGTATCTTCGTCAATCCAGTGGTATCTCCCGGCGTGGCACCCGAAGATACATTGATACGATTCGCCTTGATGGCTACTCATTCGATTGAGCAAGTCGATTATGCTATTGAACGAATCTACAAAATATTTAAAAAGGTCGGCATCTTATAAGCTGCGACAATAATTTATACCCGCCTCCGGTAGGACAATCGTCCCATCCGGAGGTTTTTTACGTGCGTACCGAATGCCTTCGACTGTCAAGAAATGGATATCATAAAAATTAACACGCATTTATAACCGGAATTCACAAAAAACGAGTACATTTGCACGCAATAAAAATAGAAAGGTATACTTATGTCATTTATTGCAAACAAAATTGTTACAGAAGGTCTTACTTTTGATGATCTTTTGTTAGTTCCCGCATATTCTCAGGTTCTCCCTAGAAATGTTGATCTTACCACACGATTCTCCCGTAATATATCGTTAAATATCCCGATGGTTTCTGCCGCTATGGATACGGTGACCGAAACAACAATGGCTATTGCTATCGCACGGGAAGGTGGCATCGGAGTTATTCACAAAAACATGAGCATTGAAGCCCAGGCAAAACAAGTCAGGGCTGTGAAAAGAGCCGAAAACGGGATGATTATTAATCCGATTAGTATCACTGCTGAGAAAACGGTTGCCGATGCATTACATATGATGAGTGAATTCAAAATTGGCGGTATTCCTGTAGTGGATGACCAGAATCGTTTAGTAGGAATCGTCACCAATCGTGATTTGCGTTTCGAAAAATCGATGAATAAACACATTGAAGAAGTAATGACCAAAGAAAATCTGGTCTCAACACGCCAATCGACCGATCTGGAGGCAGCCGCTGAAATTCTCCAACAGCATAAAATAGAGAAACTCCCTGTTGTCGATACAGAAAACAAATTAATAGGGCTTATTACTTATAAAGATATTACGAAAGCAAAGGATAAACCGTTTGCTTGTAAAGATGATCAAGGGCGATTAAGGGTAGCGGCCGGTATAGGAGTAACCTCCGATTCCATAGAGCGTGCACAAGCTCTTATTGAAGCCGGTGTAGATGCAATTGTCATCGATACGGCGCATGGTCATTCTAAAGGAGTCGGCGACATGCTCAAACTGATTAAGAAAACATTTCCCCACATTGATATTGTCGTAGGAAATATCGCTACCGGAGAAGGAGCAAAATACTTGGTAGAAGCGGGAGCTGATGCCGTAAAAGTAGGAATCGGGCCAGGCTCGATTTGCACAACTCGGGTTATTGCAGGGGTAGGAATGCCACAGATCTCGGCTATTTACGATGTGGCAGAAGCTTTGAAAGGTACCGGCGTTCCTATTATCGCCGATGGAGGACTTCGCTATTCAGGCGATATTGTAAAAGCTCTTGCTGCGGGCGGCACATCCGTGATGATGGGCTCTCTATTAGCAGGGACTGAAGAATCACCGGGAGAGACAATTATTTTTAACGGTCGTAAGTTTAAAACTTACCGGGGTATGGGATCGCTTTCAGCTATGCAGCAAGGTTCCAGCGACCGCTATTTCCAAGATGTAGAAGACGACATCAAAAAACTTGTACCCGAGGGTATCGAGGCCCGTGTACCATTTAAAGGAACTTTACAAGAAGTAATTTATCAAATGGTAGGTGGACTTAGAGCGGGAATGGGATATTGCGGAGCAGAAAACATAGAGAAACTTCACGATGCAAAATTTACAAAAATTACAGCCGCAGGATATGCAGAAAGTCATCCACATGGTGTAATGATCACACGAGAAGCCCCTAATTACAGCCGGGAAAATGAATAAATTTTCTGATCAACCCATTGTAGGAAAGGCAGCGCATGGGGATGTTATTACATTGGTCAGCAAATATAATGATCAATGGTGGTTTGTACTCGATAAGGATGGCGAGGAAGGTTATTCCTATGCTCAATATTTAGAGCCGGTAAACGAATAAACTTCCAAGATAATAGAAAGTACTAATTTGACTCCCTCCCGTTCGCGGGACGGGAGTTTTTTTGTGTCGGTGTGCCCTGAGGGGAGCATTCGCCCCCGCCCGAACCCCATATCCCCTCCTCTTCCAGGCTCTCCTTCCGTTGATCCATTTACCCATTTATCCATACACACAAAAGAGCCCCCGTAACATACATTACGGAGGCTCTACTTTAAAAGAGGGCGGCTACCTACTCTCCCACATGATTGTGCAGTACCATCGGCGCTATCGGGCTTAACTTCTCTGTTCGGAATGGGAAGAGGTGGATCCCCAACGCTATAACCACCTGAATTATCGCTGCTTACTTATCCGGTAAGCGTGTAAAATAACATGATGAAGGTAAAAAAAGCATACTCACTCAATCAATCCACAAATCTTGTATATTTGTCAAACCCGTCAGATACATCTGACTAAAAAGAAAGCGTACGGGTAATTAGTACTGCTCGGCTTTGACGTCACCGCCTTTACACCTGCAGCCTATCAAGGTCGTCGTCTACAACCACCCTTAAAAGAGATCTCATCTTGAGGTAGGCTTCGCGCTTAGATGCTTTCAGCGCTTATCCCTGCCCAAACTTAGCTACCCGGCTATGCTTCTGGCGAAACAACCGGTAAACCAGAGGTCTGTCCAACACGGTCCTCTCGTACTAGTGTCGGTGCCTCGCAAATCTCTAACGCCCACGATAGATAGAGACCGAACTGTCTCACGACGTTCTGAACCCAGCTCGCGTGCCACTTTAATGGGCGAACAGCCCAACCCTTGGGACCTTCTCCAGCCCCAGGATGTGACGAGCCGACATCGAGGTGCCAAACCATTCCGTCGATATGAGCTCTTGGGAATGATCAGCCTGTTATCCCCGGAGTACCTTTTATCCTTTGAGCGATGGCCATTCCATACTGAAACCACCGGATCACTATGCTCTAGTTTCCTACCTGATCGACTTGTGAGTCTCCCAGTCAAGCGCGCTTATGCCATTATACTCTAAATGACCGGTTACCAATCGGCCTGAGCGCACCTTTAGAAGCCTCCGTTACTTTTTTGGAGGCGACCACCCCAGTCAAACTACCCACCATACAATGTCCTCCTTACTCAGGAGTTAGAGGTCAAACACGAGAAGGGCCGTATTTCAACGTCGGCTCCACGATGACTAGCGTCACCGCTTCGCTGCCTCCGGCCTATCCTACACATCCAGTGCCCAACATCAATGTAAAGCTATAGTAAAGGTTCACGGGGTCTTTTCGTCCCATCGCGGGTAATCGGCATCTTCACCGATACTACAATTTCACCGAGCTCACGGTCGAGACAGTATTCAGATCGTTACACCATTCGTGCAGGTCGGAACTTACCCGACAAGGAATTTCGCTACCTTAGGACCGTTATAGTTACGGCCGCCGTTTACTGGGGCTTCAATTCAATGCTTCTCCTTTGACAGATGACATCTCCTCTTAACCTTCCAGCACCGGGCAGGTGTCAGGCTATATACCGCTTCTTTCGAATTCGCATAGCCATGTGTTTTTGTTAAACAGTCGCCTGAATCATTTCTCTGCGGCTCCGCCGTAAAGCGGAGCGTCCTTTCTCCCGAAGTTACAGGACTATTTTGCCTAGTTCCTTAACCGTGAATCACTCGAGCGCCTCAGTATGCTCAACCCAACTACCTGTGTCGGTTTGCGGTACGGGTGAAATAATAATTGAATGTGTAGCGGTTTTTCTAGGCAGTCTGATTACCCACATTATTGGCTCATCCGAAGACTTGCCATACTTTCAGGTTCAACTCCGGATGCGGTTTTCCCTACACCCTTCTTCGTCTACCCCCTTTAACCATCTATTCCGTCAGATGGCAGTGGTGTCACTCCTGCGTCCCCGCTTAACTTATTATCCCAGTAACGGAATATTAACCGTTTCATCCATCGGACTCGCCTCTAGGCTTATCCTTAGGACCCGACTAACCCTGATCCGATTAGCGTTGATCAGGAACCCTGAGTCTTTCGGCGAGGGGGTTTCTCACCCCCTTTGTCGTTACTTATACCTACATTTGCTTTTCCAGACGCTCCAGAGTACCTGACGATACGCCTTCTACGCTGACTGGAATGCTCCCCTACCAATTGTTGCCAATTCCATAGCTTCGGTAATATGCTTATGCCCGATTATTATCCATGCTTTGCCACTCGACTAGTGAGCTGTTACGCACTCTTTAAATGAATGGCTGCTTCCAAGCCAACATCCTAGCTGTTATAGCGGCAAAACTTCGTTAAATGCAACTTAGCATATATTTCGGGACCTTAGCTGATGGTCTGAGTTGTTCCTCTCTCGGACACGGACCTTAGCACCCGCGCCCTCACTCCCGGTGAGCACTTGCACGCATTCGGAGTTTGTCTGGACTTGATAGGCGGCGAAGCCCTCGCATCCAATCAGTAGCTCTACCTCATGCAAGCTCTTTGTCCGAGGCTGCACCTAAATGCATTTCGGGGAGTACGAGCTATCTCCAAGTTTGATTAGCCTTTCACCCCTACCCTCAAGTCATCCGAAAACTTTTCAACGTTTACCGGTTCGGTCCTCCATGTTGTGTTACCAAAACTTCAACCTGCTCAAGGGTAGATCACTTGGTTTCGCGTCTACTCCTGCTGACTATACGCCCTGTGAAGACTCGCTTTCGCTGCGGCTGACATGCGTTATCGCACTTAACCTTGCCAGGCAAGAGTAACTCGTAGGTTCATTATGCAAAAGGCACGCCGTCATCCCCCGAAAGGGACTCCGACCGCTTGTAAGCACATGGTTTCAGGGTCTATTTCACTCCTCTGTTCGAGGTTCTTTTCACCTTTCCCTCACGGTACTGGTTCACTATCGGTCTCTGGGAAGTATTTAGCCTTAGCGGATGGTCCCGCTTGTTTCACACAGGATTTCTCGTGTCCCGTATTACTCAGGATACCGCCACTCCGGACAATGGTACGTGTACGGGATTATCACCCTCTACGATTAAACTTTCCAGTTTATTCCACTTCTTTGTCTTTTCGCTTGTGCGGTCCTACAACCCCTCTATTGCCGAAACAATACAGGTTTGGGCTTTTCCCGGTTCGCTCGCCACTACTTCGGGAATCACTTTTGTTTTCTTTTCCTATGGGTACTGAGATGTTTCAGTTCCCCACGTTCGCCTTCCGTCTTAAACGGAATGGTACAATCTTCTCGTACCGGGTTGCCCCATTCGGATATCTGCGGATCAATTCGTATTTGCCAATCCCCGCAGCTTTTCGCAGCTTATCACGTCCTTCTTCGCCTTCCAGAGCCTAGGCATCCCCCATGTGCCCTTAATTACTTTCTTTTCGCCGACCTCAGTGACACTTATTTACATAAATGCCTTTGGGTTTGATAAATACTTAGCGTTTGATTCTTAATTTTACTTTTTGCTCTTGTTACCTTTTCATCATGTCAAAGATCGCTTCGATATTAATATCGATAGTTGTCTGAGTCGGAGTCGAACCGTTTTATTTTATGCCGCCCATGCGGCCTTCTCAAACCAATCAATAAGTGAACACACTTACCGCTTATTTTTTCTCTCTCGCTTTACCGCAAATCCCGCTGGATTTCCTCTTCTTTTTTATTTTTTTTTGCTTACCGGCACACATACATATTGCCTGAACTTGTGGAGAATAACGGATTCGAACCGTTGACCCTCTGCGTGCAAGGCAGATGCTCTAGCCAGCTGAGCTAATCCCCCGTTCTTTCAATTCAAGATTCCTTATTGAAAATTCAAGATTATAATTTTGAATATGGAATTTTTAAATATAGAACCCCGTAGTCCCAGGCAGAGTTGAACTGCCGACCTCTACATTATCAGTGTAGCGCTCTAACCAACTGAGCTATAGGACTGGCTGGTTTGTCGGCATCCCTACGCTCTGCTGCCGGCCCCGCTCTTGCGATAAGGGACTGGAGGATGATAAGGGATACGTACCCCGTATGAGGCGGGAGTTATATCTTAACATACATATTTAATTCGGACAATCGCAATAACTGATTTTGTCGATACCTCTTTTTTTTATAACAATCGATAAAGAATAAATAAATAAATCGAGAAAAGAGCCGTTATTCAAGGAATACTCCGTTATCCGATAACGGCTGCTCCGGCCGATAAACCGGCTCGTCCTCCAGAAAGGAGATGTTCCAGCCGCACCTTCCGGTACGGCTACCTTGTTACGACTTAGCCCCAGTCACCGGTTTTACCCTAGGTCGCTCCTTACGGTTACGAACTTCAGGTACCCCCAGCTTCCATGGCTTGACGGGCGGTGTGTACAAGGCCCGGGAACGTATTCACCGCGCCGTGGCTGATGCGCGATTACTAGCGAATCCAGCTTCACGGAGTCGAGTTGCAGACTCCGATCCGAACTGAGAATGGTTTTAGAGATTAGCATCCGCTCGCACGGTAGCTGCCCTTTGTACCATCCATTGTAACACGTGTGTCGCCCCGGACGTAAGGGCCGTGCTGATTTGACGTCATCCCCACCCTCCTCACATCTTACGATGGCAGTCTCATTAGAGTCCCCAGCTTTACCTGATGGCAACTAATGATAGGGGTTGCGCTCGTTATGGCACTTAAGCCGACACCTCACGGCACGAGCTGACGACAACCATGCAGCACCTACACATCTGCCCCGAAGGGAAGTATCCTTTCGAATACCGTCAAATGCATTTCAAGCCCGGGTAAGGTTCCTCGCGTATCATCGAATTAAACCACATGTTCCTCCGCTTGTGCGGGCCCCCGTCAATTCCTTTGAGTTTCATTCTTGCGAACGTACTCCCCAGGTGGATTACTTAACGCTTTCGCTCAGCCGCTTACATTATATCGCAAACAGCTAGTAATCATCGTTTACTGCGTGGACTACCAGGGTATCTAATCCTGTTTGATACCCACGCCTTCGTGCTTGAGCGTCAGTTATAGTTTAGTAAGCTGCCTGCGCAATCGGAGTTCCTTGTGATATCTATGCATTTCACCGCTACACCACAAATTCCGCCTACTTCATCTATACTCAAGTATGACAGTTTCGAAGGCACTTTTACAGTTGAGCTGCAAAATTTCACCGCCGACTTACCATACAGCCTGCGCACCCTTTAAACCCAATAAATCCGGATAACGCTCGGATCCTCCGTATTACCGCGGCTGCTGGCACGGAGTTAGCCGATCCTTATTCGTAAGGTACAGACAATAGGATACGCGTATCCTTTTTTATTCCCTTACAAAAGAAGTTTACAACCCATAGGGCCGTCATCCTTCACGCGACTTGGCTGGTTCAGACTTCCGTCCATTGACCAATATTCCTCACTGCTGCCTCCCGTAGGAGTCTGGACCGTGTCTCAGTTCCAGTGTGGGGGATAAACCTCTCAGTTCCCCTATCCATCGTTGCTTTGGTGAGCCGTTACCTCACCAACTGGCTAATGGAACGCATGCCCATCTCTAACCGATTAATCTTTAACAAATATTCCCATGCGGAATCCCTGTTTTATAGGGTATTAGTCCGTCTTTCAACGGGTTATCCCCTTGTTAAAGGTAGGTTGCATACGTGTTACTCACCCGTGCGCCGGTCGCCGCCATCGTATTGCTACAACGCGCTGCCCCTCGACTTGCATGTGTTAGGCCTATCGCTAGCGTTCATCCTGAGCCAGGATCAAACTCTTCGTTGTATAATTTGTTGTTATGAACGTAACCTGTCTTTTCAACCGGCACGCCACTATCTTCTACTAACGTTGAGCATCCCTAAATGCTGGCTCTTTTTCTTCGACTTACTGTTTTCTTATCCTGTTATTTTTTTAACGGGTACCAACTGCTCTTCTTTCAAAATTCCTTCTTCTCGAAGAGCAATCGTTATATTGCTTGTCTTTTATTTTACTATGTATGTAAATATGCTAAAGATCGTTTCCTTTTGACTTAAACTTCCTGTTGTTCTCAAAAGCGGGTGCAAAGATAAGGGCTTTTTTATTACGAACAAAATTATCTAATACTTTTTTTCAATATATTTTTCACCTCCTCACTCCTAATAAGCTTCAACAATCAGATTAAAAGCATTATGAACACATGAAAAAAATCAATCTTTTTTTCAAAAAAACTCACCGGCATAAAATAAAACGGTCTTCAAACAAGGAGAATCATAATTTATGACTATCTTGCGCCCGATTTACGAATAGATTATTTTTTGGTTATAAAATCGCAGAACATCGCCAAGACAGATCAAATGAAAGGTATAATAAGACTCATAAAACGTTTTTTGCTCTCTTATAAAAAGTATGTAGTTCTTACTTTTGGTTTCAATATCCTCACCGCCTTCCTGAATGTTTTTTCATTGGCGACAATTATCCCAATACTTCAAGTGCTCTTTAAAGTAAATACGGGCACTTATAAATTTATAGAATGGAACGCTCCTGGCAGTTCGTTTGTGGATGTTGTTTTAAACAATCTGAATTGGTATGTGACGCAAATAATGGATATGTATGGCAATACCTATACATTAATGATTTTATCCGTTTTCTTGGTAATGATGACCATCCTCAAAACAGGCACAGCCTATTTCGGATCGTATTTCATTATTCCAATAAGGACTGGCGTCGTGCGCGACATACGTAATCAAATTAATGATAAAATACTGAAACTTCCCATCGGATTTTTTTCGGAAGAAAGAAAAGGAGATATCTTATCACGCATATCGGGCGATGTAAATGAAGTGGAAAACTCGGTGATGAGTTCGCTGGATATGCTGTTTAAGAATCCTATTCTTATGCTTATTTATTTTATCACGATGGTTTTGTTGAGTTGGCAACTCACTTTATTTGTTCTCGTGCTTCTTCCTTTAATGGGATATATTATGGGAACGGTAGGGAAAACCCTTAAGAAAAGTTCTTTCGAAGCCCAGAATAAATGGGGGGAATTAATGTCGCAAGTGGAGGAAACACTGAGTGGATTAAGGGTGATTAAAGCGTTCAATGCCGAAGATGATATATCAAAACGGTTTCACAGCGGCAGCAATGAGTTCCGACGGATGTCGAACCGGATTGCGCGCCGGCAAAACCTAGCCCATCCCATGAGCGAATTGCTGGGAACTCTCACCATTGCGGTTGTGCTTTGGTTTGGCGGTTCTCTTATTTTAAAGGGTTCCACCATGATCGATGCCGCAACCTTTATTTACTATCTAACTATTTTCTATAGCATCATTAATCCGGCAAAGGAATTTTCGAGATCGGCGTATGCTGTCCAACGGGGACTGGCATCCATGGAAAGAATCGACAAGATATTGGATGCAGAAAATGA
Source organism: Limibacterium fermenti (assembly GCF_041902845.1). Classification (GTDB taxonomy): domain Bacteria; phylum Bacteroidota; class Bacteroidia; order Bacteroidales; family Dysgonomonadaceae; genus Limibacterium; species Limibacterium fermenti. The sequence continues at coordinate 311,714 of NZ_CP159486.1, read as the reverse complement.
AAAATCTTACACCACCCGCAACACACCGTTACATTTCAAGAAAGATATTGAATATAAAGACGTGTGGTTTAAATATAATTCGGAGTGGGTAATCAAAGGAATCAATCTGCATATTGAAAAAGGAAAAACCATTGCGCTTGTCGGTCAATCGGGATCGGGCAAATCGACGCTTGCCGATTTGTTACCTCGATTTTACGATATTCAAGAAGGCGGGATCTATATCGATGATACGGATATAAAAGATACGGGGTTGCAGGATTTGCGTTCGCTTTTCGGATACGTAAATCAGGAAGCTATTCTTTTCAATGATACGATATACAATAATATTGCTTTCGGCGCTAAAAACAAAACCGAAGCACAGGTCGTTGAAGCCGCCCGGATAGCGAATGCCCATGAGTTTATTATCGCCACGCCTAAAGGCTATCAAACGAATATCGGTGACCGTGGGGGAAAGCTATCGGGAGGACAACGCCAACGCATCAGCATCGCGCGAGCCATCTTAAAGGATCCTCAAATACTTATTCTGGATGAAGCGACATCAGCATTAGACTCCGACTCGGAGAGACTTGTACAGGCAGCATTGGAACATTTATTAAAGAACCGCACCACGATTATCATTGCCCACCGCCTATCGACGGTGAAAAATGCCGACATGATTTATGTATTACAAGACGGACAAATCGTAGAGTCGGGCAAACACGACACCCTTTATGCTTTGGACGGTTACTATACGAAACTCTGCAAAATACAAGGAATTCTGAAGGCTTAATCCGCCATGCAGTAATGACACGTTATTATCCCTTTGCCGAGGCCGATTCGACCTTTTTATCAGCGGCATTCTCAAGTTGCCGGTCGACATCTTCGAAAGGTGAATTGATGCTATGGAACTCCGGCACTATTTCCTTCATTTTTTTGACAATCTGCATCTCGTCATATTCATAAGAAAGCTTGATCAAAGAATTGATTTGGTCACTGACTTCCGGGTATTCGTACTTGCGGACATCTGCAATCAAAATCTTCTCGTGATGGGTAGGCTTCGTTTTTTCTTCGTTGTTGAGAAGCTCTTCGTACAACTTTTCACCGTGACGCAATCCGGTAAATTCAATTTTCACATTCGGCGACCCCGATAAGCGAATCATCCTTTTGGCTAGATTCAATATCTTCACCGGCTTGCCCATATCGAATATATAAATTTCTCCGTTTTTTCCAAAGGAGCCGGCTTCCAACACCAATTGACAAGCTTCGGGAATAGTCATAAAATAGCGGATAATTTCGGGATGGGTTACCGTTACCGGACCTCCCTTCTTTATTTGTTCTTTAAATAAAGGAATAACCGAACCATTCGACCCGAGTACATTTCCAAATCGAGTTGTAATAAATTGTGTTTTGTTGCGGCCTGTTTTTTCGAGATATTTCGCCAATGACTGAACATATATCTCACAAATTCTTTTCGAACAGCCCATTACATTCGAAGGATTTACTGCCTTGTCGGTAGAAATCATCACAAATTTATCGGCGCCATACTTAACGGCGAGGTCAGCGAGTATCTTCGTCCCGTTTATATTCGTCTGCACCGATTCGGAAACATTATCTTCCATCATAGGAACATGTTTGTAAGCCGCTGCGTGGAAAATATAGTGAGGCTTAAACTCCCGGAATATATTCTCCATGCGCGAAGCATTCGTAATATCGGCTACGACAATTTTCATCGGTAAATTGCGCCATTTCTCCTGAAGCTCCAAGCGGATATCATGCAACGGGGTCTCGGCTTGATCAATGAGTGTAACGCTAAAAGGATTGAATTTAGCCACCTGCCGTACGATTTCGCTACCAATCGAACCCGCAGCGCCCGTCACCAATATGCGCCGGCCCTGAATATCCGAAGCAATCTGCATCATGTTTATTTTAATAGGGTCACGAAGCAGCAAATCCTCGATCTGAATATCCTTCAGTTGCGCACGGCTGGTTAAAGAACCATTCCATTCACTGATGGGGGGAGTGGTCATTAACGAAATATTATGATCGACAAAATTACTGAGCATATTCGTATCTTTAATCTCTTCCATCTTTTGCGGAGAGATAATAATGGTCTTCACATCTTTGCTTTCGAGAATACGGAATAAGCGGTCGTTATTGGCATAAATATTCACACCGAGCAAATCTTTTCCGATCATATGCTGTTCATCCGAAATAAATCCCAATACCTTAAAATTAAATTCGCTATTGGCTTTTAACGCTTTCGCCACACTTATACCGGTTTCTTTTGTTCCATACACAAACACATTTACGGCTTTACTTTCCGTCCCTATCAGCGCTTCATATATTTCCTTGACAAAAACACGCGAGAAAACCATGAGCAAGACATTCAGGACATACGTCGCAAAAAACACTTCTTTGAAGAGGGTAAAACCGATATGGATATCCAGTAAAAGCACCGCCGATAAAAAGGCAAGTCCGTACCCCAAACTCAAGGCATATACAATTCTTAACAAGTCGGAGAAAGACGAAAACCTTAAAATACCGCTAAACGTACGGAAGATGATAAAAAACACGGTGTTAAATAACACAAGCAAGAAAGTTATCATCATACCATCGGCCCTTATAGTGTCGGTCAGGTCTTGGAAGCCGAAACGCAATACAAACATAAATATACACGAAAAGATAATGATGAGGATATCTATTAAAAAGACGCTAAACCTCGATAATACCTTTTTATATAAATAGTTTTTTAAAATTTTACTCATAATTCAAGATTTAAATGACACATAAATATATAAGTGATTTGAAAACAAGAGCCGAAACACTTGCCCCTCTATTTCATAATCATTTCGCTTTGAGTGAAGAGGATATCCATTTTGTAATCATCCTCACCAAACGGAACTTCATTAAACAGCTGAAAATTAAAACAAATACCTGCTTTTGGTGCGGAAATATCCGGCAAGAGACGATCATAGAATCCTTTTCCTCTTCCCAGGCGGTGCAACTTTCTGTCGAAGGCAACCCCCGGAACAATCACCAAATCGATATCACGGTAAGCCGTAAACCGATCTCCTTCCGGTTCCCATATCCCATACGTGGAACAAATCATCTTTTCGTCGCTCGTATAAGCCTTCAGCGTCAAGTCTTCACCGGTGACAACCGGCAACAGAAACTGCTTCGAATCGCCCTGTGTTTTTAAGAGCCAACGCGTGTCGACCTCATCGGGCATACTGCAATAAGCCAAGATACACCGGGCTTTTCTGAAAAACTCCGATTGGATTAGCATCGAAATAGTTTCTTGCGAAAAATCCGACAGTTGTTTTTCCGAAAAAGAACGTTTATACAAAGCTACCTGCTTTCTGAGGAGCTGTTTCGAGACCGATATCACTTCCGATTCAGACATACTCTCCCTTCACAACGGCCACCGGAGTAGCTTTGCCGGTTTCAATCAATTGAATTGCTTTTCGTATAAGAGGATCCTTTTTAAGGAAAGCCAAATAGAAAGCCTCCTCTCCAAAAAAGTTACGAACAATAAGCGCTTCCAATTGAGATTCTATCAACTCACTCGATTCCTGAATATAATAGGGCCTTCTACGAACGCCGTTGTTATCGGCATAGCTCACCACATTTAACAATAACGGTTGCCTCGTTAAATAATGATGCAACTCTTCCCAGTTATCAAACTCTTTGAGCTTATTGCGGTTCATATCGGAATAAATAATCGCATATTCCTGCAAAAGTCCTTTATTGACGATGGTGTTGTAATACGAATTATAACCAACCGTATCGCGGGGAACAAAAATATCGGGCATGATGCCATGTCCGCCGTAAACCATGCGTCCTCCAAGCGTTTTAAAAGGTTCCATGGTGCCCGTCGTGTCGACATTTGCATAATCCCCTTGCAGGTACCGATTAAGAGCCTCCATCTCATACTCTTGAAACTTGCCCCGTTGATAAGTGCGCTGAATAGAGCGTCCGGAGGCCGTATAATAGCGCGCCACAGTTAACCGCACAGCCGAGCCATCGGGGAAAGAGCGCTGACTCTGCACCAATCCTTTTCCAAAAGAACGCCGACCAATAATTAAGCCGCGGTCATGATCCTGAATAGCCCCGGCAAAGATTTCGCTGGCCGAAGCGCTCAGTTCATCAATCAGAATCACAATATCATCGTCTTTGCAGGTTCCGGTGCCATTTGCATAATTATCGGTGCGGGGAAAGTTCCGTCCCTCGGAATAGACAATCAGTTCGCCTTTGCCGAGAAATTCATTCACCATGGCCACGACGATATCGAGCGGACCTCCTTCATTTCCACGCAAATCGACCACGAAGCCGCGCGCTCCCATACTTTTGAGCTTTGAAATAGCAGAAATAAATTCCCGGAAAGTATTAAAGCCAAAAGAGCCGATTTTTATAAAGCCCACCGCATCGCTCAGCATATAAGCAGCCTGCACGGTGCTAACAGGAATATCATCGCGGGTAATAACCAGATCAATGAGTTGGGGATTGTCGTCACGTACGACCCCCAGTTTCACTTCCGAACCTTTCTCGCCCCGCAAAGCCTTAAGGACTTTGTCGTTGTCGAGACCTTTTCCTACAAGAAGAGAATCATCAACCGTCACAATACGATCCCATTGTTGTATGCCGGCTGCTTCGGAGGGGCCCCCCGGCACGATACCAGTAACGACAATCGTATCCCTTAAAAGATAAAACGAAACGCCGATACCCGAGAAATGCCCTTCCAGATCGTTATTGACACGTTTCATTTCGTTGGCAGAAATGTACACCGAGTGCGGATCAAGCTGTTGTACAATATTTGGGAGCGCCTCTTCAACCAAGAGTCGCATATTTACCGTATCGACATACGACCGGTCGATATAATTGAGTAACGCATCAATCTTTCCGGCACCATCTATTTTTCCGGTATTGCCGAATTGAGCAAACCGGCTACCGATAAACAGTCCCAGGGCAATCCCTAACGCTACCCACAAAGGGAGCCATATTTTAACTTTCTTTCCCGAATCCATTTTACGTGTTGTATTTATTTTTCTAATTCAACTGCCAGGATTTCAATACCTGCCCTTTGAAGCAGTTCAATCCCATCGCTCAAGCGGTACGCATCGGCATAGACCACGCGCGCGATCCCCGCCTGTATAATTAATTTGGCACACTCGATGCAAGGCGAGCTGGTAATATAAAGAGTGGCCCCTTCACTACTATTGTTCGAACGCGCCACTTTTGTAATTGCATTCGCCTCGGCGTGCAGCACATACGGTTTAGTGACGCCACCTTCATCTTCACAAATATTTTCAAATCCCGATGGCGTTCCATTATATCCATCGGAAATAATCATCTTATTTTTTACGAGCAATGCTCCGACCTTACGGCGTTTACAATAAGAGTTTTCCGCCCAAATAAAAGCCATACGCATATAACGCTGATCAAGCAGTTCTTGTTTATCTTTATTCGTATTCATTTCGATTTAAAGTGCTTTAAGACTCATATCTAAACTATCGACCGAGTGTGTAAGCGCGCCTACCGAAATATAATCGACGCCGGCAAGGGCATACTCACGGATCGTATCAAATGTAATTCCGCCGGAAGATTCAAGCTCCACGCGGCGATCGACCAACTCCACTGCACGGCGCGTATTCGCGGGCGTAAAGTTATCGAGCATGATACGGTCGATACCTCCCGTACGCAAGGCCTCATCGAGTTCGTCAAAATTCCGGACTTCGACCTCGATCTTCAGTTTTTTATTATTTTCTTTCAGATAATGCTGTGCACTGAGGATAGCCTTCTCTATTCCTCCGGCAAAATCGACATGATTATCTTTCAGCAGAATCATGTCGAAAAGTCCGATACGATGATTGGTACCTCCGCCAATCTTCACCGCCTGTTTCTCGAGCATACGCATACCGGGGGTAGTTTTTCGGGTATCCAATACTTTGGCCGAAGTTCCTTCGAGTTGTCTCACATATCGATGCGTGACGGTGGCAATGCCGCTCATCCGTTGCATGATGTTCAACACGAGGCGTTCGGCTTGTAAGATAGAGCGCACACTACCCGACACGATAAAAGCCACATCCCCGCGATGGATTTCGGCTCCGTCGTTCAGAAAGACCTCGACCTGCAAATCAGGATCGACCCGTTGGAACACCTCCAGGGCAACATCCACGCCGGCCAATATGCCGTGCTGCTTAATTAAAAGCTTGGATTGTCCGATCGCTTGAATAGGGATACAACTGAGAGTGGTGTGGTCGCCATCGCCTATATCTTCAGCTAACGCCAAGTCAATAAGCGCATCTGTTAATTCTGTTACTTTCATAAAATATTTAAACGAAAAGCAGAAATATTTCCTGCTATATTACGAACCGTACATTTTGTGATGCAAAAAATTCGTCATTCTAAAAGAATTCACAAAAGTATAAAATAAACAAGTATATTTGCAGGAATTAAATGCTTTTTTATTATAAAGACCGATTTAAGAAGAAAATGAAGATTGTTTTTTACTCCATGGGCAAAGCCGATGATGCTCTTTTTGCTGCAGCCATCCATGCATACGGCAAGAAAATCAATTTTTATCTTTCTTTCGAAGCGGAAGTGTTGCCACCGGGCAAACAATCGTCTAAATTACCCCAAAAAGAGCAAAAAGTACAAGAAGGCAAAAGTATCGTGCAAATGCTTCAGCCGGGAGATCATATCGTACTGCTTGATGACAAGGGTAAAGAATATACGTCGATGGAGTTTGCCCGATTTATTGAGAAGAAAAGCCTGTCGGTACCCAAACGGTTGGTGTTTATTGCCGGCGGACCGTACGGATTTTCGGAAGAAGTGTATCGTTTAGCAAACGAGAAGCTTTCACTGTCTCGAATGACCTTTACTCATCAAATGGTGCGGCTCGTGTTTACCGAACAACTGTATAGGGCCATGACAATCTTACGCAACGAACCGTATCATCATGAATGAGGTAATGGAAGATAGAGATTGGAGATTGAGAAAAACATATAAACACCAACTATATTCTTAATAATATTAAGTCATTTATCAATTTTATTGATTTTATTCTTGATTAAAATGAAAAACACCTTATCTTTGTGCAAAAAAAGAAATGATACTTCCGTGTAATTGTCCCAGTTGTGGAAAACAACTCAAAGTAAAAAGTCTGGTTTGTGAATCGTGTAGCACCGAAGTGACGGGATTATACGAATTACCATTGCTCGCGCGGCTGTCGCCCGCCGATCAGGACTTCATCATTAAATTCGTAAAATCGAGCGGGAGCCTCAAAGAGATGGCTAAAGAACTCTCCTTGAGTTACCCTACTGTAAGGAATCTTTTAAATAACATTATACTTAAAATGACAGAAAATGAAAAATAACTCATCAATCATTCGATTTTTCATCAATCCTTTTGAAAAGATTGCCGGAGGAAAAGCGTTGTTCATCGGATTGATCATGATGGCCGCCACCTCTTTTGCAGGAAGCATCGCCGGAGTCGCTTTCGACGGGGTAGTGGATGTACATCTCTATTTCCACTCGTTCTTATACGGCATCACCGTTCAGGTTGTTTCGTGGATTGTCTTGGTGTTGATCGCGTGGATTGCCGCAAAAGTGGCGCGTGCCGGACAGTTTCGTTTGGTGGATCTGGCGGGAACGCTGGCGTTTGCCGAAATACCGTTTTTCTTTCTCGCATTCACCGGATTTGTGCCGGCGTTTCGGCGCATAGCCGATTTGTCATCCATCAATCTGAGCGCAATCTTTTTGTTCGCACTGGTCACACTGGTTTTTATCGGGCTTTCGCTCTATTGGATGTACCGGGCATTTGCCGTATCCACCAATCTGACGAAGCCGGTACACATCATCACCTTTGTCATAACACTGTTTATCGCCGAGGCCTCAGCGTTCGGTATCAATCAACTGGTCGTGAAAGAAGCGTTGGGAAACCCGCAAAAAGAAATACGAACCCAAGGTCCTCTTACGGAACAGGAAGAGAAAGTATTAGCCCGAACGAAAGAAATCACCGGTTTTTTTGCTGAAAACGACATTAATGAAAGCATTACCTCGCTTTTTAACGACGAAATGCTTGCGCAATTGCCCGTAAAGGATTTAGAATCGACGTGGAACGGCTTACAAAAACAATTCGGACGCTTTCAAGGCTTCGAAGACGACACGTCGGTTTCGACAAAAGGAGAGCTCGTAGTGACCGAAACAACCGCCAAATTCGAACGAATTTCTTTTGTTCTACAATTAACTTTCGATGAAAATACAAATATTAGCGGCTTGCACGTAAAACCGAAATTATTTTAACCCAAAATGAAAAAGATTTTATTCTTTATCGCCGCTTTGCTCGTATGTACCGGAGCATGGGCGCAAGACATCACCGGAAATTGGGTAGGTACTCTTCCCATTCAAGGCATTTCTCTAAAGTTAGTGTTCCATATAGAAAAAACAGCAGACGGTTATTCGGCCACCATGGACAGCCCCGACCAAGGCGGATTCGGATTACCTACAAGCCGCGTCGCTTTCGACGGAAACCACCTCGAACTGTCGGCAGGTCAATTGGGACTGTCCTACTCCGGCACCCTTGCCAATGATTCTATTAACGGCATCTTCCGGCAAGGCGGGTTGCAACTTCCTCTCGTACTGAAACGGAGCGAACAAGACGCTTATCCGACCATGAATCGTCCGCAAAATCCCCACCCTCCTTTTCCGTATGATGTAAAGGATGTTACCTTTCGAAATAACGATGCCGGAGTAACGCTGGCCGGAACGCTTACCTTACCGAAAGGACAAGGGCCTTTTCCGGCGGTAGTATTGATTGCGGGTAGCGGTCCCAATGACCGCGACGAAACAATCTTCGGGCATAAACCGTTCCTTGTGCTCGCCGGTCATCTTACCCGCCACGGATTTGCGGTGCTTCGTTACGATAAGCGAGGCATCGGCGCTTCGACAGGTGATTATGCGCATGCCCTCACTTTCGATTTTGCTCAAGATGCGGCCGCAGCAGTTCGTTTTTTACGGGAGCGGAAAGATATCGATCGGGGAAAAGTCGCTCTTATCGGCCATAGCGAAGGAGGAGTAATCGCCCCAATGGTAGCGGCACAAGACGACGCTATCAAGGCCATTGTTTTGATGGCCGGGACGGGTGTGAAAGGAATTGAAGTCATTCTTTACCAGAATGAAGTATCGATGACGCAACAGAACCTGAAAACGGAAGACATTGAAAAATTACAAAGGAGCAACAGGGAGATTTTCGAAAGCCTTAGCCGCCGGCCGGACGCGCTACCCGATACCACGGTCTTGCGCAGCCAACTTATCCGGCTTTGGGAAGGACTTCCGCCCCAATCTAAACAGGGAATCGACAAAGATAAATTTATTCGCAGTAACTTAAAAGGATTCCTCTCTCCCTGGTATCGTCATTTTCTGGCGCTCAATCCTTCCGATTATCTTCTGAAAGTGAAATGTCCCGTGCTGGCACTTAATGGAGAAAACGACCGGCAAGTATCGGCTGCGCAAAACCTCCAAGGTATTGCCACGGCTTTACAAAAGGGAGGAAACAAGCATGTCACCGTCCGGTCGTATCCCAGACTGAACCATTTGTTTCAGGAAAGCCAAACCGGTTATGTGGATGAATATGCACGGATAGAACAAACCCTTTCCCCGCAAGTGCTCGAAGATATTACTAACTGGATACGTACGCAAAACAATTAGTTTCCGGCCTGCAACAGAGCTTCCAACAGCGTGTTCTGTCCGGGGATTTGCAGGCTGATTACTGATCGCCGACAGAGGACTTCGAATATTTTAAATCTTTTTATTTTTATATACATCTGCTTGTGAATATCTAAAATTTAGCTAACTTCGTATTCAATTTCGGTGAGTCACCTTTATTTTTTCAAAGCGTGACGAGAGGGAATCAGGTGAAAATCCTGAACAGACCCGCTGCTGTAAGCTCCGCAAAGAGTCTTTGAACATTACCAACAGTCCACTTTTTCCATCGGAAAAGGGAAGGCCGTTCAAAGATGGAGCAAGTCAGAAAACCTGCCGGAAGGATATTAGTTATAAAGCTTTCGCGGAATAAAGCTGATACACATCACTTACAAACGTCCCCTTTGAATTTACCTTTCAAGGCATGCGACGCATCTTTAACATGTATTTCTGATTTTATTCTTTCCGAAGGCATTTATTAATTTAAAGTTTCGCAGGTTGTGTCAACCCTCTAAAACGCGTCGCGGATAATTGCTTGCGGCGACAGTGCGCGCGTCACGGATAATGGCTCCGCCGATCATGCGCTTCGCGCGATGCTAATGGATAGCCGACAACTCACGAAACTTACTTGCGGAAGTTAAAGAATATTGCTTTTGACGGACTTGTATGAAACAATCATACAAGTTTAACGAGGAACAAGAATAAAAGAATGAAAACAAAACTATTACTGTTGGCATTCGTTTGCGGTTTATCCGTTAATGCTATAGCGCAGCTAAAGTTGAAAGGGATAGTCGTAAATAATAAAAACCAAGCGGTATCCAATGTCAATGTCCGGTTGGAAAAAACGACCATTGGAACGGCAACCGATGAAAAAGGACGATTTGAGCTTAATGCGCCCGAAGGCGAGTATATTTTGCGCGCAAGCCGGTTGGACTATGAAACCGTTCGCGAAAAGATCGGCGAATCGAGAATTGATCTGGTACTGCGACTGACGGAATCAGTCTTAAACCTAAACGAAGTGGTGGTGACGGGAACGGGGACACACCGGAAACTGAAAGACTCTCCGGTTGCAATTGAAGCTATTACACAAAAAGAACTGAAAAATGCCGCTTTCCCTTCATTCGAAAATGCAATGATAGCCCTGGAGCCTTCACTGACTTTCAGTCCGAACGCGATGGGTCCTTATATGCAACTGAACGGATTATCGAACCGCTATATCCTGGTATTGGTGGATGGGAAAAAATTGGGCGGCGACATCAACGGCAACACAGACCTTGCACGTATTAACATGTCGAATGTGAAGCGGATAGAGATTCTGAAAGGAGCGGCATCCTCCCTGTACGGTTCGGAAGCTATCGCCGGCGTAATCAATATCATTACGGAAAAAAGGAAAGAAAAAACCTATATTACTTCGAATACCCGATATGGGGAATACGGCCAATTCACCCAAGGAGCAAATATCGATTTGAATTTTGGAATATTCGGCTCTTCAACATCTTACCAACGTAATCAATCGGACGGCTGGCAGTTGAGCAACGTGACATTGGATAAAAACGGCGAATTGGTACATACGGATGCACAAACGTCTCAACGCTTTCAATCAAACATTCTAAGCCAGAGATTCACGGTTTCGCCCACCGAAAAGCTGAGTTTATATGCAGAGGGCAGCTTATATGATAAAAAATTTAAACGTCCCAAAACCGTGACGGATTATAATATGCTGTATGAAGATTATACGGCCGGTTTGGGCGGAAGATACCTGTTGAAGAAGAATGGCTGCCTCTCCCTTGATATGAATACGGATAACTTTGATTATTCTCAAATATACATAAATGAAAACAAGGCGCATAAGGTAGGGGATGAATCGTTGGTACGCCGGCAACAATACTACCATGCGAACCTGAAAGGGGTTTTCGGCATGGGAAAATTTAACAAGCTGTCTGTAGGAGCGGAATACAGGCTTGATTATCTAAAACATGTAGATGTGACGGGAGGGGAAAAAGACGTTTATAACACGGCCCTGTATGCACAGGATGAGATAAGGCTTTTGAATAACAGATTACAGATTGTTCCGGGAGTCCGGTATGTTTACCACGAAACATTTAAAAACCGGTTGACGCCGAAGATTTCGGCCATGTATTCGCTTGACAACATGAACTTCCGGGCATCCTATGCCGCAGGATTCCGGGCGCCCGACCTGAAACAACTCTATTATTATTCGGAAGGAAAAACGACCATAACTTTTGGAAATACCGATTTGAAACCCGAATCCTCCGATTATTATTCTGCCGGAATTGAATATTATTCCCATAATTTCACTGTTTCGGTCAATGGATACCTCAACGAAGTAAAAAATATTATAGAAAAAGAAAGCATCCCGCGCGAACCGGGCGATCCGGCCAATATCACCAAAAGGGACAAATATGTCAACAGGGATAAGGCGCGTATCCGCGGAGTGGATTTTTCTTTTGAGTATTATATGGGAGCCGGTTTGAGTGCGGGTGGCGGATATGCCTACGTCAAGGCAAAGAATTTGGAAACAGGCGCTGATTTGCAACGCATCAGCCGGCATACCGGTAATGTCAATGTAAATTGGGCGAAAGATTGGGGAACGGTTAAGTCCAACTTCAATATCAACGGACGCCTACAGAGCAAGCGCTATTTTTCGGATGAATGGGCGCGGGCCTATCAACTATGGAACTTCACCTCGAGGCACACGTTGAAGAGTTTTCACGGAATTGTGTTTGAACCCGGTTTCGGTATTGAGAATATCTTCAACTTTGTGGATGATAAACCTTACGGAAGCAGCTATGCGACATTATCTCCGGGAAGGACTGTGTTTGTCAGTTTGTCAGTTAAATTCAGCAACTAAAAATGAGCGTAAAAAATATTGCTTTAGCAGAGCCTAAGGGTTGTTTGCCGGAATCGGGAACGGGGATGCGGAACTTTTTTATCCTGCTGCTCTTTGCCGGATGTGTTGCGAACGTTTCCGCACAAGGAAAAATCAGGTTATCGGGCGTTATTTTCGAAAAGAGCCGTTCGCCTGTCGGGCAAGCGCTCGTATCGATCGAAAAGACAGCGCAAAAAACGTATTCCGACGCTAACGGATATTATTCCCTTGAACTTGCCGGGGGGAACTATACGGTTGTTGTATCTGCGTTAGGATATGAAACGCAGAAACGGGACATTGACCTAAGCGGCGAGGGCGTGAATGCCGATTTCCGCCTGGAGCCGGTATCTTTTTCGCTGAATGAAATCGTCGTTACCGGAACCGGCACGCCGCACTATTTCAAGGATGCGCCCGTACAGACAGAGGTGATTTCGGGAGCGGCGTTGAATGAATATGCCGGACGTGATATAGAAGAGGTGATCGGAGGGCTATCGGCGGGGCTTACGTTCAACCCCAACGATATGGGCAGCAATGTTCAACTGAACGGGTTGAAAAATGACTATATCCTGATATTGATAGACGGCAAACGAATCAACGGTGACGTGGGCGGGCAAAATGATTTGAGCCGCATTAACTTTCATAATATAGAGCGCATCGAAATCGTAAAGGGGGCCTCGTCTTCGCTCTACGGATCGGATGCCATAGGGGGAGTGATCAATTTTATATCCAAAAGGAATACCGATAAATGGAGCGCGGCCAATACGACCCGCATCGGGGCATACGGCGACCTGAACCAAAGCAACCGGATAGGATTTATCCGCGGCAAATGGAACTCAACGACTTCTTTTTCGGGCAGGCGCACCGACGGCTGGAAAAATACCGATTTGGAATATCACCGCGGAAAACTGGTCGAAAACAGTGTGACCCGCACCGTCAACCGCAGTACAAACTACACCGTTTCGGAAAACCTGACGTACCAATTGAGCAAATCATTCAAATGGACTGCCGACGCTTCTTTTTATGAGAAGCATACGTACCGGCCGACAGGTATTCCCCAATGGCGCTTTTACGATTTCTATTACCGCGACCAACATTACGCCACAGGAGGACGGTATGAAATGAAAAACAAAAATTATCTTTCGCTGGATGTGGATTATGACAAAAACGACTATTTCTACGATTATACCAGCCGCGATTATACGGATTATTTCGATGAGAACGGCAAGCGGATTGTATATTATCCCGGCGACCGCGCCCTGCAAACCTCACAGCGCCGCCGGATGGGCAATATGAAAGGGGTTTTTCATTTAGGCGAACAGCATACACTTAGTTCGGGCGTGGAATATCTTCATGAAAAGTTGGTCGCACCTTACCGGTTGAAAAATAACGAAGCATCGGCTTACACCCTGAGCGTCTATATTCAGGAAGAATGGAACCCGACGGAGAAAATCAACATTACCGGAGGAATGCGGCTGGCAGAACATAAAGCATTCGGAAAGAGCCTGACGCCCAAAATATCCGGGCTCTACAAAATCAATGACTTTTCGTTGCGCGCCACGTATGCCAATGGATTCAAGACGCCGACCGTTAAGGAATTGTATTATCATTATCATGCAACCATCATGAGCAAGCTTAAGGCGTATTACGGAAATGAACGGTTAAAGCCCCAACAGTCCGATTATTACGCCATAGGAGCCGAATACAATACGCCCCGTATACAGGCAAGCCTGACGGCCTACCACAACCGGATCGGGAACATTATCTCGCTTCAACATACGGAAACTTCTTACGAAGACAGGCAGCTCCTGGTGGAAGAAACCATGCGGTATGTAAATCTGTCGAAAGGTAGAATTTACGGCCTCGACGTTTCGTTCCATGTGAATTTGCCGCACCAAATCGAAGCAGGCGGCACATACAGTTACCTGAATGCTAAAGAACAGCGCACGGATGACGAAGAGGCGGAAGATTATATGAAGTATGTCCATATAAACGGCACGGCGCATCACAACGTCACTTTCCAGTCGTCGTGGCGACATGCATGGAAAAAATATACCATGGGAATCAGTATTTACGGTCGCTACCAATCGGAACGGTATTATACCTCCGACGGCAATGCCAAGCCCTATCAATTATGGCGTATAAACAGCGTCCATAGTTTTTTCGATAAGAAAAGATTTCCAGTCGATGTACATGTCGGCATAGACAATCTATTTAATTATGTAGATCGTACGCCTTTCGGGCACAACAGAGGGACAATCAGCCCGGGGCGTACACTTTACGCATCGGTGACAATCAAATTTCAACATTCAGATAAATAACATTTTTATTATTCATTTAAAACAATGTATTATGAACAAATTTCTTAAATTCTGTTTCTCCCTGACACTCATTCTGTCAGCCGGTTTTATCACGTCATGCGGTGAGGACGATCCCGCCCCGTACGGCGACCGTGATGCGGTCAGCATAACCAAAAAGAACCCGACAGCCTTGTTGCTTTGCTCTTTCGGCAGTACCTACGAACAACCTCAGGCTACTTACGACAAGATCATCAAAGATTATCAGGATGCGTATCCCAACACCGACATTTACATGTCGTTCACTTCACGCACTATTGTATCGCGCGTGTATGCACAAATAGGAAAAGCTTACGCGCAACCCGACTTGTGGCTCGACGCCATCGGAAAGGCAGGTTACCAAACCGTGTATGTGCAATCCCTTCATATTATTCCGGGCGAAGAGTATCTGAGTTTGATGAATACGGACGTAAAAAAGAACTTTATGATTCCTTACGCAGACGTCAAGGTCGCAAAAAGCCCTTGTCTGCTCGAGACGGAAGAAGATGTGGACAAAGTCGCCAAAATCCTGTACGACTTTTATAAAGAGCGGTTGACAAAAGGCGAAGTGGTGGCGCTAATGGGCCACGGCAACCCCGACAGGGAATACAATCATGCCAATTTGCGTTACGAACAGTTGGAAGAGGCCTTGCAAAAGCTTAGCGGGGAGAAAAATATTTTCGTCGGCACTGTTGATTGGGGCGACCAGATGTTTACGCATATCCGCGAAGAACTTGTTGCATATGCCGAAAGGAAAAACAAAACGCCTCAAGAAGTGACGGTCAATCTGTCCCCGTTGATGTCGATTGCCGGCGACCATGCCCAGAACGACCTTCTCGGCGGACTGGAAGACGGACAAACCCTGGAGAAGGTCAATCCGGAAGAATCCGACCACGATGCCCAATACAGTTGGAAATTAAAATTGGAGAAGCTCGGCTTCACCATCAGTCCGGAAGGTGCAACCACCGATCCGGCGAAATTCAACGTAATCGGGTTGGGCGATCATAAGGCAATTCGCGCCATCTGGCTCGACCACATGAAAAAGGCCGTTAAAGATGCAACATCATGGCACGAACATTTAGGCGACTAACATGATTTCGAGATGATCGCCGACAAAATCCCGGACAACTCTGTACAAAGATGCCCGGGATTTTTTTTAGCTTCAACCTTACATCAACCATCACGAGGCCTATCCTTCGAACTCAAAGCGTAAAGCATCGAAGATCTCCCGCCCGGCGGGCCGCAGCGAGTGTTGGAACGATCCGATCTTATGCATGACTTCCGCCGCACGATCGCCGGAAACGCGGCCATAAAACCGCAACACATTGAGCGCGGCCTGACGCAACACGATCGATTCGTTCTCTAAATCGCCACAAGACGCTTCGAGCAACGCTCCTCCGGGAATATTCTCCGACAAAGGCGAAGCGGCGAGGCATAACCGAGCATACAACCAATAGCCCGTGGCGCGTACCGACTCATCCGCATCGCTTATCCACCGCTCCACCAACACACCGGCCGTATCGAGTTTCTGCAACAGGTTCATGCACCACTGCTCCCGTATCTCCTGATAAGGAATTTCGCGCACCCATAGTTCGGCCGTATCCGTAGAAAACTCGTGCGGGGGATACAGCATGGTAGCCAATATCTTGAGTTCGCGCACATCCTCGTTCCACAGCCTTTGGGCCAGGTCTTTGTTTGGTGTATACTTTGCGGCGATGCGTTTCAGGCGGAGAATCTCCACGCCGAAATTCATGCGGTAATGTACGCCCTTATCGCGCATGCCGGCCGCGGCAATACCGTTCATGTAGCGCCGCAGGTCCGTCCTGATTTTTCGTATTATATCGTTTATTGATTCTTCCATCTTCATTTTATTCGTGTGCAAAAATAATTTATTCCCGCGTCATATCGCCCGTTTTAGCCTTTTTCGTTATATTTGCACCTATATATAAAAAAAACAAGACCAAAAAACAATGATGATATGAGACTATTGTTGATCAGCAATTCTACCAATCCGGGTGAAGGGTATCTGGAACATCCGAAAGAAACTATCAGGGAATTTTTAGGAGAGAAGACGAAAAACGCCGTGTTTATCCCTTACGCGGCCGTCACTTTTTCGTTTGACGAATACGAAGCCCGGGTAAATGCGCGCTTTGCCCAAATAGGCCATCGCGTGACGGGCATCCATCGCTTTATCAATCCGGTCGAAGCTATCGAAAACGCCGAAGCCATTGTCGTTGGAGGCGGCAACACCTGGCAGCTCGTCAAGATGCTGCAAGAGAGAAAACTCATGAAAGCTATCCGTAAAAAGGTTCGCCAAGGCACGCCTTATATCGGCTGGAGCGCCGGATCGAACATCGCCTGCCCCACCCTGCGCACAACCAACGACATGCCCATCGCGGAGCCGTTGAAATTTAAAACGTTGAACCTGGTGCCTTTCCAAATCAACCCGCATTATCTCGATGAAAACCCGGCCAACCACGGCGGCGAAACGCGCGAGGTGCGCATCAACGAGTTTATCGAAGTCAACCGCGACCTGTATGTGGTGGGATTGCGCGAGGGGACATCGCTGCTGCTCGAAGAGGACGAACTGGTGCTCATCGGCAACCGCAAGGCGCGCGTTTTCCATTACGGGGAGGATCCTCGCGAGCTGTCGAACGAAGACGACTTCAGTTTCCTGTTGCGATAACATTACAGGCCGTTGATTCGATGAAAGAATACTCCTTCACGGAAGTCCTGCCCGACGCCATGCAGGAAAGATTCTTTTATATCCGGCATTTCACATCGATGGACGATGCGGAACTGGAATGGCCGCACCGTCATCTGTTTTTTTCTTTCGTATGGTTTACGCACGGAAGCGGAATTTATGTGATCGATTCGGATGAGTTTGAGATAAAACCTCAACGCCTGTTCTACGTCGCCCCCAAACAAGTGCACAACTGGGGACTTTACAATAATAACCAGGGATATTTCATCGCCATAGACTATCGTGCAGCGACAGATATCAACCTTCGTTATACCTTTCCGTTTTTAGATATCGATAATGCCGATGCGGATTTCCACGCCCGCCTGTTTACGAATATTTTAACGGAATTCCAAAAAAACGACGCCCTCTCAAACGATAATGTACAAGCCGGAATCCGTTATTACCTTCTTCTTTTACAACGAATTGCAGAAAAAAAGCAGATAAAGACCAGCCAAGGGAATACGTTGATCGAAGAATTTAAACAATTGGTACTATCAGATTATTCAAAATCATTTGGGATTCGTTCTTATGCGGATAAATTGAATGTCCGTACCGACCAATTGAGCCGCACGTGCGAAACAGTACTCGGTATTTCCGCCAAACAATACCTGCTTAATCTGAAAATTACGGAAGCCAAACGCCTTTTGATCTATTCGGGTGACAACATCTCTGAAATCGCCTTTCAAATGGGCTTCGACGATTCATCCTACTTTGCCCGTATCTTCAAAAAGAAAACAGGCCTATCACCGGGGATTTTTTTGAAAAAGTACCGAAAACTCTTCTGAAAGTCCTACTATTTAACTCTTTTTGCGTCTTACCTTTGTCTCGATTTTAATAAATAAAAAGTGTACGTATGAAAGATTTTATATTTCTATTCAGATTAAACAAAGAGTCGGAACTTAAACCGTCTGCCGGACAAGTGAAAGAAAGAATGGATTGGCTCGGAAACCTGGCCAAACAAAACAAACTCGCCGACAAAGGCAACACCCTGTCACCTGCGGGGGCCAA
The DNA here is from genome assembly GCF_041902845.1 of Limibacterium fermenti. Taxonomy (GTDB): domain Bacteria; phylum Bacteroidota; class Bacteroidia; order Bacteroidales; family Dysgonomonadaceae; genus Limibacterium; species Limibacterium fermenti. The sequence continues at coordinate 293,060 of NZ_CP159486.1, read as the reverse complement.
AACCATTCAAGCGGATAAAACCGTAGCGGATGCGCCGCATTCCGAAGGCAAGGAAATCGTAACGGGCTATGTCATTGTAAAAGCTGAAAACGTGGAGGAAGCGGTAGAGATTGCCAAAGCCAATCCCATTTTCGAGGTCGGAGGAAGCATCGAAGTAAGGGAGATTGCACGCTTCATTAAAGGTAACGAGTGACCGCGTTTTCAACGCACCTATCTATCCGTCCGATAGCTTGTGGCATCGGACGGATATTTTTGTTCCTTGAAATAAGCGGTCTAGCCGACACGATGGCTTGATCATAAAAAAATCGTCAGTGCAGTGACGATTTTTACGTAAAATTTGTCAGTTAGGAATTAGTTTGCACTTTTGTGTGAACTAATTCAATCGTTATGGAGCCATTAAAACGAATATTACAGGAAAGACTTGCTGCGATTGACCGCCTTTTCAGCTCGGATCTGAGAATTTATGTATACGACTTTCAACGGCAAAAGAAACTTTACACCAATCAACGTAGAAAAAGACAATCGTCTTAATACAAGAAACGATAGAATACTTATAAATAAATAGTTATCTCTTTCAAAATTCTAAATATTCTAAGTGTAGCACTGATTTCTATTGCGGCGGAGCAACATTCGCCGTATCTTTGCCTCCGAATTAAAAACTTTAGCGTAATAAAAAAACAAGCTATAATAAATCGAAAAAGAAACAGGCAGGCGATTCTGCGGAGGAAAGCTATCTCCCTCCACAGGATACGTTGAAAGAAAACAATTGCCGGAAAGAAAATGGGTTTGGTGTTGGGAGAAGTTCTTACGATAGCCGTTCAAGCAGGATTAGTAATTTTAATGGTTTTAGGATATTAATGATGATGAAAAAAATGATTTTTCTACTTCTGTTTTCTTCCTGTGCCGTTTTGCTGAAAGCGGCGCTTCCTGAAAAAATAGAAATAATACTGGAAACAACGGTGGTGTCGAAGTCGGCATCTACCGATTTCGACTCACGGCTGGCTTCCGTTACGGGAGCGTACCGGATGACAAAAAATTTGTCTCTCGGAATGGGGGTCGGAGCGATGTTTTTTAAAGACGGAATCATCAAAAACAGCCTGCCCGTCTTTTTATACGGCAAATGGAGTTTTACAAACAACAGCAAATTCACTCCTTTTATTTCCGTCAAATGCGGGTATGGCTTTTCCGAAAGATCCGAACGATTGCCGTTAACAAAAACGAGGGATACGCCCTCCACTGAAAGCAATCTCCTGAAATATACAGGGGGATTATTCGCTTCTTTCTCGGGCGGCGTATCATATCACCTGCGCGGGAAGACCCGACTGTTCGTTTCCCTGTCGAACGATATCCATCAAATGCATATAAAAAATGAAACGACCGGATACGCGAATACACATCGTAATTCGGCAATCGGTTTGAATATAGGAATCTCTTTTTAAGAGTCAAATCGACCAAACAGAAAGCATTCATGCCAAAATGACATGGATCGATGGCAGGAAATACCCAATCGATGGCAGGATGTCATGAATCAACTGTCGGAAACGATAGACGGACGGTAGGAAAGGGTAAATCGACGGTAAGAAATGGAGGATGAACGGTAGGAAATAATCAATTGACGGTAGGAAATGTCCGATCAATGGTAGGAAACGATAAATGAACCGTCGGATGTTATGAATCGATGGGAGGAAACGGTAAATGAATGTACAAATGCGGCGGATAAACGGTAAAACACCCCGGATGGACGCCCGGAATAATAACTGCAAGGCTAAACAATATTAAAACCGGACACGTTCGGCTAATCATGGTTAAAAAACTCATTTTTAACGGTATTAGCAAACCGTTTTACCGGAAGAATGCATAATTTTGCAAGACGATTTTATAGAATTAATAATAACATTAATAGTAAACAAAAATGAAAGACAATAGCGAGTTATCTGAAAAACGGCAAGAAGAAGAAAAACCGAAACGGAAGAATTATGTATCGAACAAAGAAACATTGTTGAGAGCCGACACAGCTATAGAGAACCTTCAAAACCAAGCGGTAATCAAAGAAAAAATGGCCGTTCACGGGTATGGTGAAGAACAAGTGGCCGGGCTGTCGGCTACCCGCGATAACGCCCGCGCCGAATATCACAAGAACGAACGGGAGGGCCAGGAATCGTTGGCTTCACGGGCCACTTTCGAAGATTCGGCCGAAAAACTCTTTGAAATGTATGGCGACGACCGCAAAAAGGCCAAACGCGTATTCCGAGAAGAACCTGAAATACTGGCCATTTTAGAACTTGACGGACGTATACCGACTTCGTATGCCGGAAGAATCGACATCGTAAAGCTTTTCTACCGCACGTTGAGTGAAAAGCAAGAATATCTCGACCGCCTGACACCTCTCATGATCACGGCCGAACACGTTACAGCCGCCAATTCGTTGATAGACGCTACGGAAAAAGCACGCGAGGCATATTTCCGCGAAAAAGGCGAGTCGGAGGCCTCTACACCGGCAAAAAATGCCGCTTTCCGCAAACTTGACAAGGAAATGGGCGACATGTATACCATCGCAGCCATCGCACTGAAAGATACTCCTCAATTGCTGGAAGCACTCGGCAAAAAAATTAAAAGTTAAACAGAAATAAAAAAAAGAACTCCTCCGGGAGTGCCGCGCTATACGACGCCCCCTGTATTTTTTGTGATCGATTATACCCACATCGTAAAGTACAGCCCCCCCAAAAAAAAGCAATATCCGTCATTTTAATGTATCGCGCGATCCGGACGTAACCTTTCAGCTTGTGCAGCTAAATTTGTGTTTCCAGAACGTTTTTGAACATATATATTTTGTATCTTTCTTCTATAAATTCCCCCCATATTCAAAGAAAAATGGAGCTAAATAGAGAAAGATGTTTGGATACAGGCATAAATCACCCTACCCACAAGGTTGCAGGCAAAGACGCGGTGACGCCTTCCGATATGCGATTTTCTTCTGCGGGCTTGTCTTCTCTTATTGGGAGCAGCATTAACCCCGGTCTGTGTTCTTGAGGTCGTTTCAGGGACGACTGTGACATTGGCCTATTTGTAAACGGGGTCTTGAGCCACCACAAAGTTACCCGGCCTTTACGCTTGTATTATAGATTAATATTCAGTATGTTCGCTGTTTTTTCGTACTCCTTCTTGTAATATGCGAGCCGGGCTTTCATCTTCACCGGATCGTAAACAGGGGCCAGCCGGGGATCGTATTGCCTGGTGTGCTTGAGCACGTTCCATATGACAACGAGCAGTTTCCTTGCTATGGCGACCAGAGCCTTTTTCCTTGGCTTGCGCATGGTCATGCGTTGGAACTTTTCCTTGAAAAACGAACCCTTCGACCGGGAAGCCGCCCAGGAGACCTGTACCAGGATCGAACGCAGGTACTTGTTGCCTTTGGTGGTAGCGGTGCTCTTGTATTTGCCGGCGCTTTCATCATTCCTCGGGCGCAATCCCGCCCATCCGACAATCTTGCCGCTATTTTCAAAGACACTCATATCCCCACCCGTTTCGGCTATTATGGTCATCGCCGCTATCCGGCTTATTCCCGGAATGGTTTGTAAAAGATTTACCGGCAACGCAAAATGTAGGCCACATATCCGCTCCATTTGTGACAGACATTCCGATATCTGCAACTGGTATATGTCATACTCCTGTTTCGCCCAGGACAATTCCTGGCGGTGGTGCGCCCTGATATTGCCCCTAAGGGCCTCCTTTAATTTCCCGCTCTGCTTGTTTTTCCTGTTCCCGTACACCAGGCTTACAAGATAGCCCGGGTCTGTCCATCCGGCTATCAGCGCCTCGACGATACCCATGAAACTTTTCGTGCTGATACTGCTCAGGCAACTGCTCGCCCGGATACCTGCCTTTACCAGGATGGCGTCCATACACGTCAGCACACGGGTCACCTGCTGCCTGAGCTTGCCGTATTTGCGGGAATAGACCCGCAACTCCTGTATCAGGGGAGCAGGAACGAAACTGCCGCGCATCATGCCCTTGTGCAACAGGCTGGCTATCCACTGGGCATCCTTGATGTCGCTCTTACGACCCGGCATCTGTTTGATCAGGTACGGGTTGACAAGCGTCAACTTGAACCCCATCTCGTAGAATATGTCCCACACGGCAATCCAGTAGATACCCGTGCTTTCCAGGGCCACCTCCTCCACCTCTTCCGACTGCAGGTACTCACCCATCGAATAGATTGCAGGGGTCAGCGTTGCATATTCTTTCACTTGAGAATGACTCTCTCCATTGTAGATTGCACAGAATATATTATCTTTGTGCACATCTAAGCCACATACTTTTTTCATTATTGAATATTTTAGTGGTTAATGATCTTCAAATATAGAGAAAGTTGTGGCTTATTTCAAATCAATGTGTAAAACCGGCCCAAACGGACTCAAACAGAACACTCAATTTTTATGGGTCTGTGTATATGTGTATACTTTTATGTATATTTCCTCTATAAATCGAATAAAAAAGTATGCGGAAGTGTCTTGAGAAGGTATATATTTGTTGATTAAGAGCATACCAATCGGGATGAATGCTTTGGGGCTTCCATCAAAAACATTAATTTCCTCTTCGAACTCTTAGGTCTCTTGCTCGTGTCCAAAAGTGATTCCCTGCGAGAGTCAGTTTGCAAAACGGGGTAATGTATCCACCACAAATATAGGGACTTTACAAGGAACCCGTTATTTCTTTGTGACAGTTATTCAGGCAACTCCAGTGCTGAGTTTCTGCATGTATTCCTTGTCAAAATATTCATCCCTGGAGAGCAGTGACCAGATAATGACCAGCAGGTGGCGTGCTATGGCTACGGTACACTTCTGCTGCTTCTTGCCCCGTTGCCTCAACCGCCAGAACTTGTTGTAGAATATTGATCCCCGTGTCCTTGATGCTCCCCATGCCGCTTCCATTAAAGCTTTACGCAGATATTTGTTTCCGTGCGTGATTTTCCGGCTTTTGATCTTTCCCGCACTTTCATCGTTGCGGGGCCTGAGCCCCGCCCATGAAACCAGGGCGGCCGCAGTGGCGAACAGGGTCATGTCGGTTCCTATCTCGGAGATGATGATGGCGGCCGACTGCTCCTTGATGGCCGGGATGCTTTGCAACAGCGTGAATGCCCTGTCATAATGCTTTTTGCATAACTTGACCATTTCAATAAGGCATGTCTGTTTCTGTGCCTGGTGCATCTTTAAAGCCTCCATGTATTGTTTGAGCAAATCGATATCGGCCTGTTGGACGTAACCTTCGAGGGAATCACGCACCGTGTCGCGGCCATGCTTGTTCAGGGTCCTGCCGTGTATGAGCTTGACCAGCTTATCTGCCGAGCGTTCCCCTTCGAGCAGGGCGCCCACGACTTTTTGGTAACTTTTGCCGTCTATGTTGGAGACATAGTTGCTGATGCGGATATTACAGCTTTGAAGGATCATGTCGACGCGTTGTTCACAGCGTATGATATCCTTGTTTAACTCGTTAATGCGGCGACCGTACAGGCGTAGTTGCTGGATCATCGAGTCAGGGACAAAACTGTTCCGCACCAGTCCTTTCAACAGGGCCGTGGCAATCCATTGGGCATCCTTCACATCGCTCTTGCGCCCGGGAAGTTGTTTGAGGAACTGGGGATTGACAAGGTACATCCGGAAATCCTTCTCGAGCAAATGCCAGACCGGTTTCCAGTAAATGCCGGTACTCTCCATGCAAACTTCACTCACGTAATGGGACTTGAGCGTATTGCACAACCCTTTAATCTCACGGGTGGAAACTCCAAACTTCCTTTCACTTTTTTTGCCCTGTTCGTCCAGAATACACATGAATATGCTATCTTTGTGGATGTCAAGGCCGCAGACTGTTCTCATAATGTTATGTTTTTAAATTAAACTTTGTGCCTAGAGCACGTTAATTACTTATAGAACGCTGTGGCCTTGATTTTTATTTGCTCGTGTATAAAATCTCGACTTTTTTATTTAAGTTTGGATCTATAAATAAAATAACAGATAAAAATGAATAAATTACTTCTTATCGGCACGTGTATATTTGTCACGTTATCGGTCGCATCGTGTTCCAAGGACGAAAATACCTCCGATCCGGAAGGAACCATTTCCGTGAACATCATGAATGAAGATCACGGAAAAACGGAGATCGGAAATTCGGATGTTTATATCGACAAAGCGAATAATTTTCACACACACTATTGTTTATTGTCACACCTCGGAAAGAAAAACAGCTTGGGAAGTATCTCCGCACCCGTGATAGAAGGAGTGTCCGACAGGGTAGCCGTGGAACCCGGAAATGCGTACCAGATTTTTAAAAATGAAGCCCTCCGCGAATTTCCTTCGGGAAAACTGGCCTTTAACATCAGGAGCGACTATTATAATATGTATGTCGTAGCTCCCATTGAAAAAGATGGAGCTGTGATAGGTGCCAATGTGAAGTTTGTACTGATGGATGCTCCCGATAACAACAGCCTGCCGGAATACAATACAAATATCGGAACGCTTTCTTACACGAACGATCAACTCACCTTCGAACTGCCGGCCTCCGATTTCGAAGTGGAACCCGCCTTTGCCAGTTCGGATTACTATACAATTGAATACGAAAACAATAACAACAAGCTCACGGTACGGTTGCTCGAATATAAGCAGAGCGATATTTTCGGTTTTTATATCCGTGTACGTGATAGTTATACCTACGTATATGGAAAGGTAAAATAAACAAGAAAATGAAATATCAGATGGAAAACGCAACGGAGGATAACAGACAGATAAAGAATTACGATAATTTTTTCTTTCCTGCGGAAGATTATGAACAAAGCAAACGCTTTTACAGGGACGTGCTCGGGTTAAAGATCAAATTCGAATTTGCCGAGCAAGGAATGGTTGCTTTTGCAGTCGGAGACGAAGAGCCGGCAATCATTTTAAAGGATACGAAAAAGTTCCCCGACGCCAAGCCCTGCGTTTGGATTGAGGTTGCCGATGTACGGGCGTTATATGAAGAGACGAAAAATAAAGGGGCCGTCTTTATCACACCACCCTTTAAGATCCGCACCGGATGGGCGGTCGAGCTTAACGACCCGTCGGGGAACCGCATCGGGTTCGCCGATTATATCCGGTAAGATACGTTTGCAGAAGAACAAATGCAGCGACGAAATATAAATCGCGAGAAGGCGGAAGCTGTCATCAGGCAACCCGAACAAGTGCTGACCGATAGCGATACGCCGGAAATGAAAGTTTATCAATCTTTGATTAAAAAGGAATTATTTTGGACTATACCGCTAATGGGAGGATAGTAAGCCTTGAGCTCTTAAACGCTTCTAAACATGTAGAGAATCCAACGAAACTTGAATATGAAGTGGCGTAAAGATATAAGGCAGTTCATTGGTGAAGCAAGCCTCTACGGTTCTTTTTCCGCCGCAGGCGGCCCTCCGCACGGGTCAAAAGCCAAAAGGCAATGAAGCCCACGCCCACCAGCAGCACTTTGCCCAGAAAATCGGGCGTCAGCAGGACTTCCTTTCCCTGCTCGAAGTAGGCCAAAGCCACCATCGCCAACAACACGGCATACATGCTGCCGAAAATCGAGCGGGTGTCGGTAAAGACATTATAGCCCGGCCGTTTCGACGTCCGCCTCCGCGCCGTGAGCGCTTTTTCGGTTTCGATCTGTTGCATCACCCGCCACGAGAAGTTCTCCGACGCACGCAACTTCGACGTACGCAGCAGCCGGCGCATCTTCTCGTCTTCCGTAAACTTGTTTTTATCTTCTATATCCATTGAAATCTATCTATTTAATTCGTTAATATACTCCGGCCGGCAAATGCTCTTTAAAGAGTTTACGCGCCCGGAAGAGTCGCACTTTCACATTCGAAAGATTCAAACCCGTAATCTGCGCAATCTCCTTCACGGAATGATCTTCCATATAATATAAGGTAAGCAGCAACGCATCGCCTTTGGGCAACTCTTGCAGCGTACGCTCCACCATTTGCGCCTGCTCGCGCCTTTCCAACTCGGCATCGGGCGAGGGCAAAGGCGTGTCGGCAGCAGCGGACAATCCGGTTTGCCCCTCGCGAAGCCACATCTTCGAGCAGCTATGGGTCACCGCGGCATTATAAACGATGCGGTAAAACCATGTCGAGAACTTGCTTTCGCTGCGGAAGCTATGCAGGTTGCGGAACGCTTTCAGGTAACTCTCCTGCACGACATCTTCCGCATCCTGCCTGTTGCCGCACATCCTGAAGGCGATGGTCACCGCCATATCCTGATAAGTTTCGACAAAATAAGCGAATGCGGAAGTATTGCCCGAGAGCACTTGCAGCACACGATCGTTATCGTTCATCAGCGGGTGTTTAGTCCTGATCGGTCACGTCGTCATCAAAGCCACCCATCTTTTTGGTCACCAGGAAATAGGACAGATAGCCCAATCCGAGGAAAAAGAGGATGCTTGCGGCGATAATCCAAAACTCATACGTTTCCCCGATAGTCAAGTATTCGGTACACACGAAGCCGACGACCACACCGATTCCGAGGGCCACCAACACAATACCGTTCCGGAGAGACACAAAGCGGTTGGGGGTTGATTTCGGTTTCGGATTATCGGGAGGGATGATACCCTGATTGATTAATCCGATACGTTCGGCATGATCGGCACTGAGTTTCCGCAAACCGAGGACGAATATCGCCACTACAGGCAAAGCGATGACAGAAAGAATAGCGATAACGGGAATAAGAACTTCTTCAACCATATTATTTATTTTTTTATTGTTTACAAAGATAGGACACACCCGCCGGGGAATCGGTTACAAAAATAATCGATTATCGACAAGATGATTATTTTTAAGAAATGAAAAGCCATATTGTTCGATGGATTTACTTTCTTTGTAACCGAAAAAAACCAGAAACAAGAGGGGTAATAATGATCAACGAAAAAACGCTCGATAAACTCAAAATACTTTCGGATGCAGCTAAATACGATGTTTCGTGCGCATCCAGCGGCACCACGCGCCGTCCGGTAAAGGACGGCATCGGCACCGCCGCCGGATGGGGCATCTGCCACAGCTTTACGCCCGACGGACGATGTGTTTCGCTCTTCAAAATCCTCATGACGAACCATTGCATTTACGATTGTGCCTACTGCATCAACCGCCGCAGCAACGACGTCAAGCGGACGGCTTTCACGCCCGAAGAATTGGCCGACCTCACCATCGAGTTTTACCGGCGCAATTATATCGAAGGGCTTTTTCTCAGCTCGGGCATCATACGCAATCCCGACTATACGATGGAACAAATGCTGCGGGTGGTGAAACTGTTGCGCGACGTGCATCGCTTCAACGGATACATCCACATGAAGAGCATTCCCGGAGCGAGTCAGGAGTTGGTGGCGCAGGCGGGACTGTATGCCGACCGTATGAGTGTGAACCTCGAAATTCCTTCGGAGGGCAACCTCAAGTTGTTGGCTCCCGAAAAAGATTACGGCAGCGTTTTCGCTCCGATGCGCTACATTCAGCAGGGCATGCTCGAAAGCGCCGAAGACCGCAAGAAATTCCGGTCGGCCCCGCGTTTCGTTCCCGCCGGGCAAAGTACACAGGTCATTATCGGAGCTACGCCCGACAACGACAAGCAGATCCTTACCCTGGCATCGCACCTGTATAAACGCCCGTCGTTCAAACGGGTGTATTATTCGGGCTACATTCCCATCAACAAAAGCGACTCACGACTACCGGTACTCGCCCATCCTCCCCTTGTACGCGAGAACCGCCTTTACCAGGCCGACTGGCTGTTGCGCTTCTATCAGTTTTCGGTCAACGAGATCGTGGACGACACGCATCCCGACCTCGACCTCGATATCGACCCGAAGATGGGTTGGGCGCTCCGTCATCCCGAAGCATTCCCGATAGACATCAACACCGCACCGTATGAACTGATCCTGCGCATACCCGGCATCGGCGTGAAGTCGGCGAAACTCATTGTGGCATCGCGGCGTTACGGACGGTTGAACTTTTCGCAACTCAAAAAGATAGGAGTCGTCATGAAGCGGGCGCAATATTTCATCGCCTGCCGCGACCTGCCGATGCAAACAGTCAACGAGTTGAAACCGGAATATGTGCGCCGGAAGGTGGCCCGGCAACGAGGCAAAAAAGAAAGCGACTTACTCCAACTCTCTTTCGACTGGGGGGAATAAAATGAATGTGCTAATGTGCTAATGTGCTAATTTACGAATGTGCTAATTATTTTGATTATTTTCACTTACGACAAAACGTTCGACGGATTGCTTTCGTGTGTGTTTTTCGCCTACGAACAGAAGATTTTTCCTGATAGCATCCTTGCGGAAGACGGGCAGAAGCCGCTTTTCGTGGATGCGTCGTATCACGTTGTCACCGAAAAGGAAAAAGCCGGCCGCGTATGGAAAAGCCTGGAGAAAAAGCTGTCGCGGTTCGCCCGCAACATGATGCTGAGTGTATGGTTGTCGGAGCTTCCGGAAACAGAAATGCTATTATTCCGCTACATCCGTAAAAACACCGACCATCCCAAAGGCATCGAAATGAATTTCGGCGACGACGACGTGCTCCGCATCAAGGATATTGCCCTAAAAGTCGGCACCGACGCGCGCAAACTCATCCAGTTCGTGCGGTTTCAGGAAACGGCCGACGGCATTTACTTCGCACCGGTCACGCCCAGTTACAATGTGCTATCGCTCATCGTTCCACACTTCAAAGCGCGTTATGCCGACCAACCGTGGATCATTTACGACACACGCCGCAACACCGGCCTTTACTACGACCGCCGGTCGGTGACGGAGATATCCTTTTCTCCGCAAACGCTTTCCGAATTGCGCCTCGGCATTTTGGATAAAGAGAAAGTTTCGGAAGAAGAGGCTTTGTTTCAACAATTGTGGAAAGAGTATTTCCGGAGCATCACCATTAAGGAACGCCTTAACCCGAAGGTACAGCGCGCCCACATGCCCCGCAGATATTGGAAATACCTTACGGAATTACAATAAGCTAATAAGCGAATAAGCTAATGTGCAAATTAGCATATTCGCTTATTCGCTTATTAGCTTATTAGCAAATTATTTCTTCTCGAGCAAGTCGCGTATTTCCGTCAACAGCTTTTCTTCGGTGGTGGGTGCCGGAGGAGCGGCCGGAACTTCTTCCTTTTTGCGTTTCAGCTTGTTCATCCCTTTAATGACAAGGAAAATCGCCGTACCGACAATCAGGAAATCCAACACAGCTTGCAAAAACGAGCCGAAATTCCACGTAATGGCGGGAGTAATGATTTCGTCGCCCTGCAACACGGCTTGGCGGAGCACCAACTTCACATCGGAGAAATATCCGTCTTTTAACAGCAACGAAATCGGAGGCATCAGGATGTCGTTGACAAACGAGGTGACGATCTTGCCGAAAGCGCCGCCGATAACGATCCCGACAGCCATATCGACCACGCTGCCGCGGATTAAAAATTCTTGAAGTTCTGATCTGAATGACATAAATTGATTCGTTTAATGAAACATTTCTTCTTACATAATGTATAGGTATGCAAAGAAAGTAAAAAAATACCGATATTTCAAGCCGTATCGAAAAAAGTTCTATCAACCAACTATTTCAGAACGAGAATGCATCGTTATGCGGGCGCCGCCCATACCCTGAATCCTTTTCTGTATTCACCGGGATTATCGCGTAACGGTCACATGGCGAAACTGCACCTCCCCGCCTTCACTCTGCAATCCGATGTAGCCTTCTTTCACATCGCTCGTCGCCCGGTTTTGAAGGATTCCGTTGATATACACTTCTACCACGCCGTCTTGAAGGACGATACGGGCTTTATTCCATTCCCCGGCAAGTTTTTCACTCGACTCCTCTTGTTTGGAGATAATTGGAAAAGCAGGACGTTCGGTAGCGCCTTCGGGTAACACATATTCCCGGAGGTCGGCTCCTTTCAAAAGAACGAGATCTCCCGCCTGCCCGGCTTTTAACTGACTTTCTATTCCTTTCGGAAAAGGATTCGCCGGCTCCTCTATCAACACGAAAATACCACTGTTGGCCGGTTCGTCCACCCATCGCCACTCAGCTTCCAGAGTGCAATCGCCGTATTTCTCCTTCGTAAACATATAACCGAAAGGCTCGCCCTTTATCAGGATGACTCCATCCTCAACCAGAAAGACTTCACTCGCGGGACGGGCGTCGTTTTCGACGACAAAATTCCAGTTCGTCAAATCTTTTCCATTAAAAAGACGTTCTTTTTTCTCACTGCAGCCGGACATAAAAATAAGGGCGGCTGCGAAAAATGCAATGGCTGTTGTTTTCATTTGTTTTTTAATTAGTACCGATGATATCGTCCGTAGCTTTTATCCTCGATAATGGTTCGTTAAAACTTATACCCCGCAAAGATAACCTCAACGAAATGATTTTACCAATCTTTGCGGAACAAATTTCACCCTCGCAACTTTTGTTCATTCGGAAATAGCTCTTCGCGAATTTAATTAAGCGATAAAGATGAAGGCAACGGGGCAATTGATTTAGAAATACGGAGATACCCGAATACCATTGCGAATCCCCTTCAATGGATTTTTATGGTCGTGCGTATAAAATGTCAACTTTTTTATATATTTGCAGCCTAATTCTCCTGTATGGATATCAATCATTTCTCTTTGGATCAGATTAATAAAATGGATGCGGCGGCTTTCCGTGCGCTTTATAAGGCCTATTATAAAGCGTTGGTGGGCTATTCCATACAGATGGTCGGCGAAGTGGAAGCCGCAGAAGACATTGTCGGAACCTTCTTTACGACTCTTTGGGAGAAGAAATTATCTTTTCGATCATTAATATCCCTGCAAACCTATCTTTACAATTCGGTACGGAACGCTTCGTTGAATTATCTTAAGCATAAAGATATTGAGAGCGACCACCTACAGAAAGTCGCAGACCATTATAAAGAGCATTATTTCGCAGGAGAGGACGCCGACGATTTTTTCAGTGAGGAAATCTATCGTTTGCTTTTTCAGGCTATCGATGCCCTGCCGAAACGGTGCAGGGAAGTTTTCCTGCTTGCCATGGAAGGGAAGAAAAATGACGAGATTGCGGCGATACTTCAGGTTTCACTGGAAACGGTAAAGACCCAAAAAAAACGAGGAATGTCTTCCCTCCGGACGAAGTTAATCAATCAATCCCTGGTATTCCTTGAGTTTTTACTTTTATAATCATTGTCACCCGGTTTTTTATTTCTTCACCGAATCGCATGGATAAGAATGTATGCTTGCCGGAATTTAACTTTTTTATCGATTCACACGTCCCTGACAAGCGCCGATACGGATAGAACAATACGCCAAACAAAACCGCCCGAATAAGATCAAAAAGAAATATTTTAAGGACAAATTCATTCTTTATGATTAAAAAAATGAAGAATATCTGTCCCTCACTTTTCACACTCACTTGTCTCAATTAATAGATAAACTAAAAAAATGGCGATACATAAAAGAAGTATAAATTCAATTATCCGGGAACAGTTGACGGGAGAGCTGACCGAAGACGACCGGAAAAGACTGAATGCATGGATAGAAAGTTCTCCAGAGAACAGGGTCATGTATGAACAGTTCATGTCGGCCACCAACTTCAGAAAACGTTATGAAAGCTATACGGAGATCGATGAACAAAGAGCTTGGATGAACTTCCGGAAGGAGCATCCGGCCATTCGTTCCATTCAATGGAAAAAAGTGCTTCGCTATGCGGCCATGCTTCTGCTTCCTATTGCAGGCGTGATAATCAGTATGTGGATATCGGGACGGATGGACTTCAACGAGACGCTCCCTTATGAGACGCGTATCGCGATGAAACGCTCCGAACAAATGGGTAAACAAAGGGCAACCCTTATTTTCGCCGACGGGGAAAAGATAAATTTAAACACTCCCTTGCGGTGGCCTTTGCAAAGAAAAGGAAATAGAGAATCGGCTTTTTCATTGCAGGAAAATAAAGAAAAGACAGTCTCCGAATCCGGAAATAATCAATTAATGACTCTTTCCGACAGTGAGTATTGGGTGGCATTGGAAGATGGAACAATCGTTCACCTGAATTATAATACGACCCTAAAGTATCCATCACACTTCAGCTCTCACGACCGCACCGTTTATCTGGACGGGGAAGCCTATTTTCAAGTAGCCAAAGAGCAGGATCGTCCGTTTCGCGTAGTAACATCATCAGGTGTCGTGACACAATACGGCACCTCCTTCAATGTCAATACGAACACAATGGGATGTACAAAAGTCGTTTTGGTAGACGGTTCCGTAAGTGTTACGCCTCAAAAGGGAGAAGAACGGATAATAAAACCCGGCGAATTGGCGGTACTATACTCATCGCTTCCTGAAGCGGAGGTGAAAAGTGTGAATGTAGAATCGTACGTGGCATGGAATACAGGACATTTTGTATTTGAAAATTGTACGTTTGAAGAACTGATGGACGTGATTTCCGTTTGGTATGGAAAAAAGGTAATCTTTGAGTCGGACGACATTCGACGGATGCTGTTTACCGGCGACATCGACCGGTACAGTTCTATCATTCCGGTACTGAATGCCATCGAGCGAGTGACGAACCTTGAGATCTCAATAACAGAAGAAAATGTAATTCTGAAGAACCGTAATAATATAGACAAAAAAAAGAAGTGAAATGAGAAAGAAAAAAAGGAGTGGGCATATGCTGACATTTCTATGTGTCCTCTTTTTGCTGTCAGTCCCCGGGCGGCAAACAATGGCGGCAGAAACGTTGGATACGATGAAAGTTTCTCTTGATTTAAAAGAGGCGACGGTCAAAGAATTCTTTGACATCGTAAAAAAGCAGACAGGGTTAAATTTCCTATATAATTCCGAAGAGATACGGAATATGCCTCCAATAACGATTCAATGCTCCGACCAACCGGTAAGGCCTGTGATGGACAAGGTGATGGAGGGGACGGGATATACCTATCAGATTGACGGGCACTTTGTGACGGTGACACGGCAGCAAAAAGACCTTACGCTGCGATTAGTGACCGGTGTCATAAAAGATGAAAAAGGTGAAGTTTTACCGGGGGTGAATGTGTACATTCCGAACTCTACCTACCAAACATTTTCCGATTCGGAAGGCCGATACAAGCTATCTATTCCGAAAGAAGCCTGCAAAGTGATCTACTCTTTTATAGGCAGCACAATAGAAGTGGCTTTTCCCGAAGGAGGCACGCCTTTGCATAAAGATATCATTTTACAAAATGACATTCATATCGATGAAGTGGTCGTAACCGGTTATAACATTGTAGACCGGCGGAAACTGACCAGTTCGGTAACGTCGTTAAAAGCGGAGGATATCATGCGCCCGGGTGTGACGAGCATCGATCAAATGTTGGAAGGCCAAATACCCGATATGGTTTTCATGAATAACTCCGGCGAAGTAGGGGTTGTTCCCCGTCTGCGTATTCGTGGCACATCCACTCTTGTCGGCAACCGTGAACCGCTATGGGTCCTTGACGGCGTCGTACTGCAAGATCCGGTCAATGTAAGCCCGGAAGAATTGAACAATCCCGACTATATCAACAGGATCGGGAACGCCATAGCCGGTATCAATCCACAGGATATCGAGCGGATAGATGTTTTAAAAGATGCCAGCGCCACAGCCCTTTATGGCGCTAAAGCAGCTAACGGCGTAATTGTGGTGACGACCAAGAAAGGCCGTGAGGGAAAACCTATTGTAAATTACCATATGACCCTGTCATACAAACGTCGCCCGCGTTATACCGACAAAAGAATCAATTTAATGAACTCCGCCGAACGGATTGATTTCTCTCGTTATCTTGTTCAAAACGGGTATGATTTCGGTTCGGCCGAACTCAATGTCGGTTATGAGTCGCTGGCACAACAATATTATCAGGGAATGATGAATCAGGAAGAGTTCGCCCGGCAAGTGCAAAAATTGGAGGGCTTGAATACCGACTGGTTTGATATTCTTACGCGGGATGCCCTCTCCTCGCAACATTCGGTGAGCTTATCCGGAGGGTCGAAAGAAACACGCTACTATGGTTCCGTCGGATATACTATTGACAATGATGTCATTCGCGGGAACAAGAATGAACGCTATTCTTTCTCCATGCATCTGGATTCGGATCTGTCGCGCATGTTCTCGACATCTTTGGTCATGATTGGAAATGTGAGCAATCGCCAATATTCGATAGAAGATCTGTCGCCGTTGGATTATGCTTATAATGCCAGCCGCGCAATTCCGGCATACGACGGTAACGGCGATTACGCCTACTATAAAACCAGGGGCAATGCAATAAACGAATACTACAACTATAACATCATGAACGAACTTGCCAATAGTTATAACAAGCAAGAGGGTAATTCCGTGAATGTGAACTTTACGCTCAAGGGTAAATTTACCGACTATTTAAAAGCGAGTTTAATAGCATCTTACCAGACATCGGCAACCGATCAGGAGAAATGGTGGGGTGAGAAAACCAATCGTGTGGCGATATTACGCCATAGCGAATACGGAACCACTCCGGCAAGCGGGGAAGGATCCTCATCGGAATTGCCGTTTGGCGGTGAACTGACCTCAAATCGTTATCGCAACAAAAATTGGATGCTGCGGATGCAAGTCGATTTCAACAAATATGTAAACGGAAACCCCGATCATTACATTAATGCGAGTGTCGGTACGGAAGCTAATTCGACAAAATACAACGCTATGGGAAGCGTCTATCGCGGATATTATGAAGATCGCGGACGCCAATTCTCTTATACCGAACTGGACGATTACCCGTACTACAAAGACTGGTTACAACAAAATGCCTATCCGACCATTACGGACGACCTGACAAATTTGTTGTCGGGTTATGCGACGATATCGTACACTTATAAAAACTTATTTACGTTGAACACCAATGCCCGTATGGATGGGTCGAATAAGTTCGGGGATCGGAGCAATGAAAAGTTGTTGCCGATATGGAGCATCTCCGGAAACTACAACATTTCCGAACATGCATTTTTAAAACGCGACTGGATCGATTTTATCATGCTAAAGGCTTCTTACGGCTATCAAGGAAATATGATGAAAGGACAGTCTCCGCAAATGATCATCCGTCAATTGCCGACCAATCCGCTTTACGGGGAACTGGTGTCGGAACTGCTCGTCTATCCGAATCCGAATTTGCGTTGGGAAAAAACGACATCCACCAATACAGGCATTACACTCTCCTTTTTCGACCGGAGGTTGCAATTTGAAGGCGAAATGTATTTCAAAAAAACAAAAGATGCCTTCCTCACAAAAACCGTATCCTCCGTGAACGGTGTCGGTGAATATCTTGTCAATTCGGGAAATATCAGCAACAACGGTTATTCTCTCGCCCTGACGATTTCGCCTATACGGACAAAAGATTTCGACTGGATATTATCCACCTCATTCTCCAAAATATTCAACAAATTGGAAACGCTTCCCGGAGAAGATCAATACGAACTGACCGATTTCCTTAACGGCACCGCTTTAAGCAAAGGCAAACCGATAGGAACATTCTATTCTTATAAATTTGCCGGGCTGAATCCGAATAACGGAACTCCCGTATTTGATGATGGAGAGGAACGTCAGGAGGAACTCGTGAAGATGACAAAATACGGATTATACACGAACATTCTCGAAGAGTCGGGAAATCGTGAACCCACCATATCCGGTACGTTCAACAACACATTGCGTTACAATAACTGGCGTTTAAATGCCGTGTTCAATTATAGTATCGGTTCGAAAGTACGTTTATTCAAACTCTTTAAGAGTAATGTGTTTGTTCCTTGGACGAATGTAAGCAAAGACTTAGTAGACCATTGGTCAAAACCGGGAGACGAATCGATAACGAATATTCCCAATCCTCTTGCATACGCGGCGCATTGGAGTTTGCGCAACCAGGAACTGGCAACTATCGCACCCAGTAACTTTGAGGAATACAATTATAGCGATATCCGGGTGGTGAGCGGCGATTATCTGAAGATATCCACGCTGTCGCTTACGTATGAATTTAAGTCTGAAATTCTCAGCACTTTCGGATTGTCCCGACTGGCCCTCAATCTTTCAGGAAATAATCTATATACTTTCTGTTCGAGTAAACTAAAAGGCCAGACACCGCAACAAAGCGGATTTTCAGAAGTTCAACTCACGGATTGTCCTTCATACACATTCGGATTAGATATTTCATTTTAAAGCATTCAGAACATGAAAAAAATAAACATATTATTAGTGGTGCTCACATTCGGACTTTCTTCATGTGGCGATTTTTTGGAAGAATATTCTCAAGACACGTCCTATGTACGTGGTTATGAAGATCTGGATGAGCTGCTGTTGGGAAGCGGATACATGCCTACGGGAACTCCGGCCTCATTTGCATTATCGGAGGAGTATATCGAGAAACCCTGGTATTATCCCTATATCCACCTGATGGCCGACGAAGTGAGTGAAAACATAACCAATACGACCAATAAAGGAGCCTTGTGGGATGTCCGTGAGAAATATTTCGGCTACTATACCTGGCAGCAGTCGGTGGGGATAAACTATGCACAAACGTCTATTCGTAAAGAAGATAATGATTGGAGCATGATATATATGCACATTAATATCGCGAATATGATCATTGCAACTATCGACAATCACGACGGCAAAGACAGCCGGGATGAACTGGAGAAGCAACGTATCAAAGGAGAAGCTTTCTTTCTACGCGGAACTTATTACTTCACGCTTGCCAATCTTTACGGGAAACCTTATAACGCGGCAACGGCAGCCACCGATCCTGCCGTTCCGGTCAAGCTTACGGAATTTATTGAGGACAAGCTGTTCAGCCGAAATACGGTACAGGAAGTGTATGAACAAGCGATTGCCGATCTTCTGCAAGCCGAAGAGTTGTTGGACGGCACTACCCGAAAGAGTTATTATCGCGCCAACAAGACGGCGGCCGAACTATTGCTGAGCCGCTTGTACTTATATATGCAGGACAACGATAAGGCGATGGAATATGCCGACAAGGTCATAAACGCCGGTGACAATAGCTTGCAAGACTTGAACGCAATGGACGGTTCCACGTCCTTCTTGAATCCCCGTTTGCCGGAAGTGATCTTCTCTATGGGTAACGGCGGCGTAAGAAGTTCCATCACAAACTACATCGCCGACTTTGGGGTGTCTGATTATCTTTGGGGGCTTTATGACGACAACGACCTGCGCAAAACCTATTATGTGAAATGGAACGACGCGGAGAGTTATGCTGAATATGTGAAAGGCGGCGAAGTTTTAGACCTCGAAAAGACATCCTTATCGGCCAATTTCCTGTTCCGGACATCGGAGGCTTATCTTAATCTGGCGGAAGCCGCGGCTTATAAAGGAGAGACATCCGTCGCGCAAAATGCGCTGAACTCATTACGCAAAAAGCGTATCAGAAATTCCGAATATCAGGATGTAACGGCATCCGGCAATGACCTGATCGAGGCGATACGGGATGAACGTGAACGCGAATTGTGTCTGGAAGGCCATCGGTGGTTTGATCTGCGCCGTTACACGGTGAACAGTGTATATCCGTTTTCAAAAACGATCCAACACAGTTACACCACTTTTGAATATAGTTGGACGACCGGCGGAAATGTTCCCGTTCAAACATCGGTCTACGAACTTCAACCGAATGATGAGGCTTACACTCTTCCCATACCCCGCGAAGTGATCAGTTTTAATGTCGGAATGCCGAATAACAGCAGGCCCCCAAGGTCCATTATCAAAACAATTAACTATTAAAAAATATTACAGACAAATGAAAAGTAAGATATTCTTTTTATTGGGATTAAACTTCCTGGCATTGTCATTTTTCGGTTGTCGTTCGGATGAGGTGGAAATAGGGGCGTTGGAAAAAGATTACTATCTGACCCCTTATGGCGCCAGCGCCAACGACCAACTATTGCAGCATCATTTTTACGACACCCATCACATCTATCTGCTTTTTAACGACACCATCCAAAAAGAGCAGACAAGCGTCAATCCCGACAATACGCCATTCTATACGTACCAGGCTGTAAATTTGGGCTATTCGATGACGGGTTCCCTAAGCAGTAAGGATAACATTTTCGAATTTGACTATATCCAGACCGACAAAGAGAAACAGGTCGCTACACAGTTCGTTCAGGACAAGATACTGCCTTCTCTCGGTCCCGACTTGCGCCCATTCTCTTTTTTATTGATCGACAAGATCAATTATTATGTTTCAAATGCCAGTACATATTACGAAATGCTCCTTACGAATCCCGTAGTATTCCAAGGCTGGAGATGCACGGCAATAGCGGTAAGCGGATTGACGGATATGACCGATGAGGAGCAGACGGCCTACCGCAATCAGATTTTGAAAACCATCGTTGCCGGCAAGATCAGCAAACTCGACCCCAGCATTTTCGATTCTTTTTATTCGTTCTGCAGCCAGTACTATAGCACCTTTAAAATGGATTCAGGAAATAGCCATGAGGTGGAAGATTTCATCAAGATTCATCCGACGATGATGGATCTGGGATTTCTCAGCGCCTACGCTTATGGCAACCCTTATGGATTTTATATGTATAATTTCAAGGCGAAGAGCTACGATTTGGAAGATTATACCAATGCCGTATTCGAATATAGCGAAGAAGAATTTACAAACCTTTATGGCCAGTATCCTATCGTCATGCAGAAGTATGCGATACTCAAACAAATTATAGCCGACTTGGGAGTGATTCTTTAATCCATTAACAATTTAAAATGACAATGAAATTTAGATATAAATCAATCGTATTCCTTTTCATCTCCATCGTTGGAATGATATCGTGCAGCGATGAGGAAGAGGCATTTGCGACACCGGTACCGGACGCTACCGGAATATTCGTAGATGATCGCGACGGCATTACATACCCTTGGGCTCGTTACGGAGATCAGGAATGGATGACGGACAATATGCGTTTTCAGACCACAGAAGGAGCGTTCCGTCCGGATCTCACACCCGTAAAACCCATTTATTATGACGATGGAAGGAACCGGAAATATTATGACAATTACGGCGGCCTTTACGATTTCACCGCCGCAAATGCCGCGGTCCCCGACGGATGGCGTCTGCCTACCAATGAAGACTGGAACCGGTTGGCGGATAGGGTCGGGCCCTACATTACAGAGGCTATCGACCTTCAATTCGGGGGATTTTATATTACGGCTGAATCCTATTCCCAGCAGCCGATCGACTTTTATGCAGGTGTTTACGGATTTTATTGGACGGCAACCACCGATGAAACCAAATCTGAAAACAATTTTGCATTTTGTCGCAAAATAGTCTATAATAAAAGCGGATATGAACAAAAGAGCATTGCGAAAGGTCATTTGCTGAATGTGCGTTGTGTCCGTGATGTAAAATAAATAAGGATGATAAGAAATAGTATACTCGCTCTATTCATACTCCGGCTATTTGTCCTTCCGTCGCTATTGACGGCTCAGGATGCAGGCGGAGTAAAATTCGAGAATAAGCCGTTGAAGGAGATATTGGATATTGCCAAAGCCCGGAATAAACTGGTGTTTGTGGATTGCTACACCACCTGGTGCGGTCCGTGCCGCAAAATGGCCAATGAGGTGTTTCCGCAAAAGATGCTCGGGGACTATATGAACCATGCTTTCGTATCGGTAAAGATCGACATGGAGAAAGGGGAAGGAATAGGTCTCGTGAAACAATGGGATATAAATAGTTATCCCACCTATCTGGTACTGGACGCTGATGGAAATGAAAAGTTTCGCATGCTGGGATATTTCGAGCCTCAGGCTCTGATCGATACGCTGAACGTCAAACTCCGGAACGACACTCCTTCCGTACTGGAACAGCGCTATGAAGCGGGTGAACGCACTCCGGAACTTATCCGTGAATATATTGCGGAATTGAGCAGGGTTAATAGGCTGAATCGTGTGGAAACGGTGGCGGAGGAGTTTTGTAATCGTCGTCCCGAAACGTTACTCTCTGATGAAGAGGCTTTCGACATCTTTTGTACGTACATTACGAATCCTGACAACCCCTCGTTTCTCTATGTGTACAAACACCGTTCTGAATTCATCTCCAAATATGGAGCTCAAATCGGCGAGATGCTCGAAGACAGATGGCGCATGTATGCAAAGAGCTTTTATCTTACGGATGTCGGCACCGATGAATTCAAGGGATATGATAAACTCAAGATGGATGAATATGAAAACTTTATGAAGCAAAACGGCGTTTCGAAAGCGGCCGAATATACGATGATGTATAAACTGCCGGCGTCCATCATCATGAACGATAAAGAATTGCTTTTTAAGAATCTCGAACAGTCCGCCACCATGGCCGGCATCAGCCAAAGCCAGTTCGACTATGCCTGTTCGACATTAGAGAAAAGTCTTACGGAGAAATCCGAAAGAGAACAGTTGGAAAAAATTAAAGAATTACGTAAACAACTAAATAATAGTGTGAAATGAAAAATGTTTTGAGTTTAGTACTCTTATTCTGCAGTATATTCATTATTCAAGCCCAAGACTTTGTACAAGACAAAGCCGTAAGGGTCGGTAAATTAGACAACGGACTGACCTATTATATCCGCCATAACCAAGAGCCGAAGGAGCGCGCTTTTTTCTATATCGCACAGAAAGTGGGAGCTATTCAAGAAGATGCCGACCAGCGCGGTCTGGCCCATTTCCTTGAGCATATGGCCTTCAACGGAACAAAGAACTTTCCCGGAACCGGCCTGCGCAGTTATCTGGAAAAAATAGGGGTCAAATTCGGAGCGGACCTGAATGCCTATACGGCCGTCGATGAAACCGTTTACAATATCGACAATGTACCCACCACCGTCAACGGCGCCATCGACTCTTGCCTCCTTATCTTGCATGACTGGTCGCACGACTTGACTCTCAGCGACAAAGATATAGAAGAAGAGAGAGGCGTGATCCATGAAGAATGGCGCGCACGCAACAACGCTTCGCAACGGATGAATGAGGCGATGATGCCGGTAATAATGGCCGGATCAAAATATGAAGACGCGATGCCTATTGGAAATATGGATATCGTCATGCACTTCGAGCCGCAAACATTACGCAATTACTATACGAAATGGTATCGCCCCGATTTGCAGGGTATCGTGATTGTCGGCGATATCGATGTGGATGAAATAGAAGAAAAGATTAAAACCATCTTTGCCGATATACCGGCTCCCCGCAAAGATGCCGCCGAACGCATTTATTATCCCGTCCCGGATAATAAAGAACCTATTGTATTCATAGGAAGTGACCAAGAACTGTTATCTCCTACGGTAACGTTCTATTTCAAATACGATGCTCCTGCCCGCGACAAGAAAAACAGCCGGCAATACCTGATAAACAACCTGTATAATAATTTCATTTATGGGATGTATCACGACCATACGCGCGATATCGCCCAGAAGCCTAATGCTCCGTTCGGATTTGCGTTCGTGCGTTTCGGCGACTTCTTTATTGCCAAAACTAAAAAAGCCCTTGCGCTGACCGTTAGTTGTCTTTCAGCCAACGGAGACATCGAAAAAGGGACGGTAGGAGCTTTACGCGAATTGTTCCGTGTGCGGCAACATGGTTTCACTCAAACGGAATTCGACCGCTATCGTCACGATATGCTTGTAGGCCTCAATAATCTGTTGAAAGATAAAGATAAACGGCAAAGTTCAAGATTCGTGGATGAATATGTACGTAACTTCCTCGACAATGAGCCGATACCCAGTCTCGAAGACGAAGTCGCTTTTTGGAACGAGACTTTACCGAAACTCAATGTGGATGGATTGAACGACTATCTTAACTCGATCTTCGCAGCGGACGACAGGAATATTGTCATTGCCGTGACTGCGCCTCAAAACGATACGTTGAAGCTACCGTCACAACAGGATATGATTGACCTCTATCATAAGGTGAAAGCGGAAAAACTGGAGCCCTATATCGACCAAGTCAGTAATCTGCCTTTCCTGCCGGCAGAACCGAAAGCCGGTAAGATCGTATCGGAAACGACCGATAAGGACGGTTATGTGAATATCGTACTCTCTAACGGCGTTAAAGTTATCATCAAGAAAACGGATTTCAAAAATGACGAGATACTTGTTCAGGCAATGGCTTATGGCGGATTATCGTTGTTGCCTGTCGAGACGTATAAGTACGGCTCGTTATTGAATATGATGGTCGGCGTTTCGGGATGGGGAAACTATAATTTTTCGGATATGGAAAAAAAATTCATTGGTATCAATGCCGATATCAATGCCGGAATATCGGAAAACTATCAGTCTATCGCCGGCAGTTGCTCTCCAAAGGATATCAAGACGTTGTTTGAGAAAATGCACGCCGCATTCCTCTATCCGCATAAGGACGAGAATGCCTTCACGGCGCTCGTCGACCGTCTGAAACGGAGTCTGAAAGACGGGAAAGACAAGCCCTCGACGATATATGCCGATTCTTTGAGCAGGACTCTCTACGGAGACACCCCCTATACCGAAAAAATGGACGCGGAAAACCTGGATAAAGTGGACTACGACCAACTGTTGAAACTCTATAAGGAACGCTTTGCCGATGCTTCAAACTTTACGATTTCCATCGTCGGCAATGTCGATATGGACAGTTTGCGTCCTCATCTGGAGAAATATATCGCGTCCCTGCCCTCTACCAATAAGAAAGAAGTGGCGAAACCGGTATTGAAAATCATTCCGGGTAGCCGTTCATGTATCTTTGAGCAAGAAGAAGAAACGCCAAAATCGACCATAACCGTACTGTATCATGCCGACCATACATTCGATTTTCGCAATCAGCTTATGGCGAGTATGCTCGGACAAGCGCTCACGATACTTTATACGAAGACGATACGGGAAGAAGCGGGAGCGGCTTATTCTGTCGGGGCAAGCAGCAGCGCCGAATACTATCCGGAAGAAAAAGCAATGGTTAAGGTACGGTTTACAACCAATCCGAAGTCTCAGGAACTGGCCGTATCGTTAGTCGATAAAGGCCTGCAGGATATCGCCTCTGAAGGACCGGAGAAAGCCGATATCGACAAAGCGAAAGAATATCTGCTCAAAGTATATCAAAGTAATCTTACGCTGAACAGGTATTGGCAATACGTCATGAGTTATCAGTGGAATCATGGCGTCGATATCTCGAAGGATTATGCGGCCATCGTGAACGATATCACAGCAAAAGACATTCAGCAATTTGCCCGGAATATCATGGAAAACGGCGATCGCATTGCCGTTATCATGACAACTCCCGGCGCGAAGTAGAAATATCCCGTCCATTTCCTCACCGGATAAAAGTACCGGGCAAAAATGACCGTCATGTCATTTTCGCCCGGTATTTTTCGCCTTTATCGGACGGATAAAAAAACAGGTTTCCGCACGACACGAGTAAAAAATTGCCGGATACATAAGAATTCCATATATTTGTTCCTCCATTCGGCTCATATACGAGTCGGCTGATCGATTAGATGAAGAAAGCGCATTTCCTTTGGGTAGACGATGAAATAGATCTGTTGAAACCGTATATTCTTTTTCTCGAAGAAAAAGGGTATAGCGTCGACTGCGCCAACAACGGCAACGATGCACTGGAAATGTGCCGTTTATCGCCCTACGACCTCATCTTTATGGATGAGCACATGCCGGGGCTCACCGGCCTCGAAACGCTTTCCGCACTTCATACTTTCCGCCCGGACATACCGGTGGTAATGATTACCAAAAGCGAGGACGAGGGGATCATGAATAAAGCCATCGGCAAAAAGATCGCCGATTATCTCATCAAGCCGGTCAAACCGAATCAGATACTCATCACCATCAAGAAACTTCTCGACCAAAAGGAAATCATTTCGGAAACGGCAACGGTCGATTATCGCGGGGAATTTAACAAATTGAGCGAGGATATCGGACGGGCCGATTCGGCCACGGAGTGGACGGCTATCTATAAAAAAATCGTGTTTTGGGAGATGGAATTCGCCCGGTCGCAGCATCCGATGCAGGAGTTTGTGATGCGGCAAAAGGAAGAGGCCGGAAAAGCCTTCGGAAAATTCATCAAACGGCATTACGAAGCTTGGATAAACGGCAACGATCCCTCCCGTCCCCTCATGAGCCCGCAACTCCTCGAACAACAGGTTTTCCCTTTGATCGACCGGGGCGAAAAAGTATTTCTCATCCTCATCGATAACTTCCGTCTCGACCAATGGCTGGCCATAAAAGATGTGGCTACCGAACATTTCTTATATACGGAACAGGAATACTTCAGCATCTTGCCGACCGCTACTCAGTATGCACGCAACAGCTTGTTCGCTGGAATGTTGCCTAACCGGATAGCGGCGGATATGCCTCAATATTGGGTGGAAGAAAGCGAGGAAACCGGCAAGAACCTGCATGAAGCGGATCTGCTTGCGGCATTGCTGAGCCGTCTCGGCCGAAAGGGTTCCTTCTCTTACACTAAAATCAACCTCCATCAGGAAGGCGAGCGTTTTGCGAACGGTTTTTCCGGACGTGAGCTATGCGACCTGACTGTGGGAGTATTCAATTTCATCGATATGCTTTCGCATGCCCGTACCGAGTCGAAAATGCTCCGCGAACTGGCTTCCGACGAAGCGGCGTACCGCTCGCTCACGCGTTCGTGGTTCCTGCATTCGTCCCTGCCGTCGTTGCTCTCCAAAATAGCCGGAAAAGGAGGCACGGTAGTCCTCACAACCGACCACGGGACAATCAGAGTCAAACATCCGCAGAAAGTGACCGCCGACAAACAAACCAATGCCAACCTGCGCTACAAGGCAGGAAAAAATCTGGCGTATGATCCCAAGAAAGTCTTCTCCGTGACCCATCCCGAAAGCATCGGACTGCCTTCGCCCAATGTCAGTACGCGATATATCTTCGCCCTCGATAACGACTTTTTTGCCTATCCGAACAATTTCAATCACTTTGCATCGTATTACGAAAATACATTTCAACACGGCGGCATCTCGATGGAAGAGATGATTGTTCCGCTCATCACCCTTCACCCAAAACAATAGAATATGAAAATAGAAATAAACGACTTATCACAGATCCAAACGGCGGCTAAAGTTTTTCTCCGGGAAATGCACGATAAAACGGTCTTTGCGTTTTATGGAGTAATGGGCGCCGGCAAAACCACTTTTATCAAGGCGCTTTGTAAAGAACTGGGCGTACAGGAACCCGTCACCAGCCCCACCTTCGCCATCATTAACGAATACCGCACGGAGGATGGCGCTTCGGTGTACCACTTTGATTTTTACCGCATCAAAAAACTCGAAGAAGCTTTCGACTTCGGCTACGAAGATTACTTCTACAGCGGCAACCGTTGCTTCATCGAGTGGCCGGAATTGGTAGAAACGTTATTGCCGGAAAATACGGTGCGCATAACCATTACCGAACAACCCGACGGGAGCCGGCTGATTGAAACCGAATGATTTTGCCGGCAGCTCATTAAACTAAAGAATATTAAAACGCTCTTAAAGATCGCAAACCCCGTAAAAAGTCACGAAAATTTCCTACATTCGCATCACAGAAACTATAAGATGAGAAAAACGATCCTGTCTATTTTTGTACTGCTGGCATCTTTATCGGCTACGTCGCAAGTGAATACCGATCGCGTCATGATGATCGGTAAAAATGCGTTGTATTTCGAGGACTATGTGTTGGCCATCCAGTATTTCAATTCGGTTATCACGGCCAAGCCTTACCTTGCCGACCCCTATTACTACCGGGGAATGGCGAAGTTTATGCTCGACGATTTTAAAGGTGCGGAAGAAGATTGTTCGCTCTGCCTGGAACGGAATCCGTATTACACGGCGGCGTATCAGTTACGCGGCGCCGCCCGGCAAAACCAGGACAAGTTCGAAGGCGCGGCGGCCGATTACCAGCGCAGTCTCGAGTTCATTCCCGAAGACCGGCTCACGCTGGTAAACATGGCCATCGTCAATGTCGAATTGAAGCAATACGATACCGCGGAGAAGTTTTTCGAGGTGCTGATGCGCCGTTATCCCGATTACACTCCGGGATATCTTACCCGTTCGCAGATGCATCTCGAACGGCAGGATACCCTAAAAGCGATGGATGACCTGAACAAGGCTATCGAAATAGATTCTTATAATGCGCAGTCGTTTGCGGCAAGAGGATTATTGCATTTCCAACAAAAAGACTATAACAAGGCGCTGGCCGATTTGGATGAAGCCATTCGCCTCGATCCGTACTTCGAAGGCAATTACATCAACCGGGGATTGGTCAAATATAACCTGAACGATTTACGCGGGGCCATGGCCGATTACGACCGCGTCATCGAAAGCGACGAAAACAACCTGATCGCCCGCTTCAACCGTGGGCTCTTACGGGCTCAGGTAGCCGACAACAACCGGGCTATAAAGGATTTCGACAAGGTGCTCGAATTGGAACCGTCCAACAGCATTGCTTATCTCAACCGCGCGATCCTGCAACGCGAAACGGGGGACACGCAAGGGGCTTTGAGCTACTTAAATGTCGTTCTCGAAAAACATCCCGATTTTTTCACCGGATATTATATGCGGTCGGAGTTGAAACGCCAACTGAACGATTTGCGCGGCGCCGAGCAGGATTATAATCTGGCCCGTGCCGAAGAGGCGAAAGCCAGAAAGGGCAGTTCGCTGAAAGAGCCGGCCTCTAAAACGGAAAGCGACCAACCGGAGTCGAAAGATACCCGCGAACAAACCGATGAGGATATCCAAAAATTCAACCTGCTGGTGGTCGCCGACAAGAAATCGGAAGAAAAAACCAAATACCAGCGGCAAAGTCGCGGCAAAGTACAGAACATCAATGCGCCCGTGGAGCCGGAACCCGAGTTCGTGCTCACTTATTACGAAGGCACGTTCGAAGTACGCCGGCCGGTCTATTTCTCTCAAACGCTACAGTCGGCCAACCGCAATATGGAACTCGAATGGGCCTTAAAGATCACAAACTACGAAGTGCCGCTGAACGAAATACAAATACAGGCTCATTTCCGTTCGATCGATCGTTACACGCAGCGCATCCGGAACGCAACCTCCGACACCCGGCTTTATTTCGGCCGGGCCATGGACTATTTGTTGGTGCAGGACTACGAAAATGCCCTGATCGACATCTCGCGCATCATTGAAATCGACCCCGGCTTCGTTATGGCTTACTTTGCGAGAGCCGTAATACGGTCTAAGCAAATGGAAATTGAAAGGCTCGAAAAGGACGATGCCCCCCGATCGAGTTCTGCGACGGACAATTCCCGCAGTATGGTATCGGCCGAAACGGACAAATTCGCGGCCGACAAGCTCGCCAAACTTTCCGACGTGCCGACCCAATCGCTCAAATACGATGCCATTATGCGCGACTATGAAACCATTACGCGGCTACAGCCGGACTTTCAATTTGCCTATTACAACCGGGCGACTTTATACGAATTGGAAAAAAATCATCAGGCTGCGATTACCGATTATACGAAAGCCATCGAACTGGAGCCCCAGTTTGCCGAAGCGTATTTCAACCGCGGACTGGTGCGTTTGGCTGTCGGCGAGACGGAAGCCGGGCTCGACGACCTGCGCAAGTCGGGCGAATTGGGTATTGTACAAGCTTACAGCATTATTAAGCGGATGCAATAAGAGAACACCCAAACGGACAATCATCTCCGACGAACCGATTGGAGAGGTTCGACGGGGAAGGAAAAGAGGACTCTTTTGGGGAAGTGGTAGTGTCGAGTGAGGCGCTGCCGGTATCCGGCAGGCTCCTTCTTTAGCCAAGTGTCGTGCTGATTGCGTCAAGCGCGTTCCTGTCCTGACAGAGTGTCGCGCTGATTGTGTCGAGTGCCCTCCTGAACTGACCGAGTGTCGGGGTGGTCGTGTCAAGTGCCCCCCTGTCCTGACCAAGTGTCGTACTGATTGCGTCAAGTGAACCGCTGAACGGACAAAGTGTCATGCCGGTAGTATCTTTTTTAGTTCTGACCTGACCAAGTGTCATACTGGTAGTATCAAGCGGAACGCTGACTGGCTCGAGCGTTCTGCTGGCGATGAAAAGCGCCGGCCCGCCGCCATACCATGCGGAATAATAAGGAGGAAAATACCCGCCGGCGCAAGTCTCCGGACTTGTGCCGGGAATCATGATGAACCGCACGAGGCAGATCCGCGTGAGCGAAATGTGATTTCGTTATTTGTGGGCTTGACTCGCAATGGGTGCATAACCCGATGTATAAAACACTGTTTTACCTTCATTATATCGTTGCAGCCGTCTGTCTAATTCTTTTTTTGACTTCAACCTCCTGATAAGTGACAGCCAAAGCTTCCATCAGGCGTAACAACCGGTCATCCGCAGCATTTAAATTCACACTCTCCCCCGTTCAAAATCATCCCGAAAAGTCATTATTTTGTCCTTAATGGAGTAATTAGTATGCACTCGATCTGACTGATCCGGATCATCCTCCCAACGTAAATTATAATAGCCTTTAGCTTCTGTAGTAAAACAAAACTGATATTTCCCCTTCTGACAATCTCTCCTTTTTCTTCTACCATTATCGTTCCGACCCAACTGGTCTCTTTTAGAAATTCCCCGGAAGGGAAAAAATCTTCCGCATCATTTTTACCGCAACCGGCGAAGCCTATATTTAACAATAAGGACAGCAGGAGTATGTGCGATTTATTTATATTCATAATTTATAGCTCGACTAAGTTTAATTCCATGTTCTTACTAACACCATCTTCGACAAATGCATCTTGTACTAATATGATTTTTGTCTTACTTTGTGATTTAATCAACCAATCACCGGCTAATGGAGGATACCAATCGGCAGTGATTATAAATAATTTATTGCTGATCTGATATTGGAAATTTCCAAAGGTAGGTTCTTTATCGTTATCTGGCTTATATTCATATTCTCCCCGTTTGTCAGTTGAGAACTGTATATTGATATATCCTTCCCTTATGATTTCATTCTTAGACTCATTCCTATAACGTCCTTTCCATATGGTCTGTTTCAAATAATCGGGTGTCAGTTGAAAGTTTTCGACCTTATCACCTTTGCCGCAATCGCAGTCATTTTTATCACAACCGGCAAACAATAAAATACTTGTTGATAATAAAATAAGGAAATTAAATGCTTTCATAAAAATGTTTATTTGTTAAGTCGATGCAAATATATAAGGAATTGTCTTGTGCTTCAAGACAATTCCTTGTTAAATGTTGTTATAAACCGAATATCCTATATCTTTGATATAGCGACATCATGGAGATAGATTTTTCCGGAATAGAATTTACCCAATCCAGTATCCCATACGCCTCCAAAATATAATCATCGTCATAGTAAGAAAAAGCGACTAATGCGTTCGGATCATAGATGTACCAGATATTTGTATTCTGATTCTTATATTTATATACCGCCGTTTCATTTATTGCGTTAATTTTGAAAGATAATGGAATCCTCATAATAGGATTGATAATTGTTTTAGGATTCGCCTTAATGAGTAAGTTATAATATTTACTCTTTTCATTTAGAATGGTATTGCTTTTTTCCGTAAAGACACTACTCGTATTATTAGCTTTTAAAATTTCATCACTCGCTTGAT
Source organism: Limibacterium fermenti (assembly GCF_041902845.1). Classification (GTDB taxonomy): domain Bacteria; phylum Bacteroidota; class Bacteroidia; order Bacteroidales; family Dysgonomonadaceae; genus Limibacterium; species Limibacterium fermenti. The sequence continues at coordinate 261,456 of NZ_CP159486.1, read as the reverse complement.
CATTCGCAGGATCATACAATATAATTTTATCACCTTGCCGTGTATTTAAGACCGGGGCTATAGCATATAGTTTTTCACCGGAACTACTTTTTCGGATATATATTTTAACTATTTCTATAAACGGTTCATCAAGATACTTTTGATTCAGATATTCCATATGTGTATCGCTATATCTATCCCTGAAATTTTCTTCCAATATAAAGTCTGATAAAGGATAAAGTCCTTCGTCCTGAATATCTACCATTGTATGGGTTTTTGGATCGTTTAATGAATTCAGCCAGGGTGTCAAATCAATTCGATATTTATTCAATTCCAGTTCGGGAGTTGCTACATTATAACCATAGGTTCCACCAAATGTTCTTATAGAATAATATAACGAACTGAAAGTCTTTGTAGTAGTCGAATCATTGCGATTATTGGTTCCGATAGAGAGTTCACCGCTAACGCTATTTAAACTATCCGCCCCGATGGGTGCTTTTTTTTTCCATGAATAAGAGGCTGTTATTTCCTTTCCTAAGTTCTTTTCATTACTAGCGAATTCCGTTTCTTTCTCAGAATCTCCTGCAAATAGAGCAGATGCTCTCCCTCCGGTGTAATAACCGGTTAGAATAAATTCTCCGTAGCTATGTAATAAATCATACATAGAGGTATTATATAAAGCATCTATAAATAATTCGTCCAGGTAATCCGATGCAATTCTTCTTCTTGCATTCTCTGCGGTTTGTAGGGACAACATTCCATTTATGACTTCTACATTTAATTCACCAAAAACTGATGTCTTTTCCTTCATTGAATTACGTATGAAAATCTCGGTTACCGTTTTCTTTCTTCCAAGTTTGAATCCCGCAATATTGAGAGAGAAGCCTTTTTTCACCTTACTTGTATAAGAAGAATTTTGTTCAAGACGGTCAAAAGAAGCATGCGTGTATGAATGTGCATACGAACTTCTTATTTCTTTTGCTGTAATATAAGACGGATATCTTTCTATTAGCTTTTTCATATTTACTACGGGAAATTTGGCATTATGAAAATCCCCGATTATGGAGTTTCCGCTTTCAATTGCATAAGAATATCCCAGAAAATCTGTTGGATCTGTGAAGGATGCTCTTGTTGATGCAACATTTGTTTTTCTTTTAGACCATACTCTCGGCAGGCTTGGATTTCTTTGTTGCAATATTATATCAGCAGAGGAATTTCCTTGCTTTACGTTACTGTTAAGAATATTCAAATTCTCGTCGTTACTACATGAAACACTAAACAACAATATGATAGAATAGATAAAGTATTTTTTCATTTCCATTTTAAATTTATAGGATTACAGGAGATGATTTACTAACATTTTTAACATTAACTCTTTTCGTTCCACGAGATAAATTAGTCGTCAAGTCAACAATTTCTATATTGGTTTCAAATATTTCATCAACATGTATTCTTCCGTTCCATCGTCCGGATATTTTAGCTTCTTTTCCATTATATTCGATGGTGGCAACATAATCTGCTTCTACGTCAAATACTTTAAAATAATATGTCCCATATAGTTTAGTCTTGGGCTCAATCCTCACGGGAACTTTAGCATAAAGGTGATTATTAACTTTCTGGGATGAGCGATAATAAGTGTCAGGCTCTTTTGATAAATCCTGAACGAAGTCTATTTTATCATTTGTGACAGTAGGTCTCCTAAAAAGTATCGAGGAAGATCCGACCTTAAATGCTATGGATTTCTTTTCTATAAAATTCGAATTTACATTTCGGATATCATCAAAGATGAGGTCTACTCCAATTGCTCTACTCTCAGAATTCGTATATGAGACTTTGATTGAATCATTTGTTCTACGAGTAACTTTTGCGTTATATTCATTCACAAATTCTACATTTTTTAATGTGAATGTTGCATCCGGTTTGATCGCAAATTCTTGTTGCGCTTTATTAGTATATTGACCGTATCTGACTTTATTTTTATCTTTCACTTCCACTACATGATAAAAGATATCCCCCCAACTACCGCTGCTGCCTTGTCCAATATAAGATTGACTTTCTATAGCGTAATATCCGGGATAAGAAGTTGACGGGATAAAATCCCAGGATGCATTATATAAATCGCCCGAATCATCTTTGCCTGTAAGAAGAATTTTTTCATTCGGGTTCGCCGTATACTGCCCCACACTTACCGATGTCTTGGATTTGTATGAATATATCAGGTATGGAATACCCGATGTCGCCGGTAATACCTTTACATAAAACTTTTGATCTGTCGAGTTGGCTGTAGTACTCCAGGTGACTTCCTGCCATTTACCGCTGGCTGATAGGTATTTGTTTCCATCCCTTGCTTTCAGTGTAAATGGAAGTCCGTCAATCGCATACATGTTGGATGAAAAATATGGGTCGTAATCGGCTGCCATTGGTGTGGCCGAACGTGTCGTTCTTCCCTTAAAAAGTTTGGATTTAATAGAATCGGGATTGACTGACAATAGCACAATACTGTCCTGCCCCGTTGTTTTGACGTCTACCATCTCCTCTATTGAATCTTCCGAAGTTTTTAAACTTTCCGAATCGATCATTTCATTTTCCTGTGAGCAGGAAAAAAGCTGCACCAAAAGAATGGTTGCACAAACAAATTGAATAAGGTTTTTCATTTTTTTTCTTGTTTTTTGTTTCCTATCTCTTATTTATCGTTATAAGATATGGGAAACTGATGAATAATAATTGAATTATAGACTGTCATAGCAACCGTTCTCTATATTGCGCACTATAAATACCGGATGCATTCATTTAGTTTAGTGTGATTTTTTATTACAAATATACACCGGAGTGCAATGGCTTGCAATACACAAAAGTGTAATAATTGCGACTCCCTTAGAAAAATACACTTTTGTGTAGTTTATGCCGAGAGGCAGAATGGATTACTTAACAATGATCGGTTTTTCTTAAAAAAACCACCTATTCCGTTTAAGGTAGCATATATGGGAATGGTTTCGGAACCGAGATATTCTATTCCCCGACCAAGGGATTCCGCCTCTATCCCCATCAAACGCATTGTTCGCAGTAGCCTACTATCGCATTCGGCAAAAACGATTCCTTTATCGAATTCGAACATCGGAGCTATTGCATAAAGTAACAATAGCTTAAATAATAATATTCCATTATGACCCGCATCCGTACTGACGGCAAATCGACCGATATGCCATATCGCCGTATTGCTGTCGGAGGGGGAAATGTCCGTTAATGACCGGATGTTAAATAATGTCTGTATGGGCAACATCTCGTACCCATCCCAGTGCATCAGCCGGATAGTGCCGATGATTTTATTTTCTGCATTTCTTGCTACAAAAATACGTGAGCGGTTGAAGTATTTCATTTCTTCCTGATGAATACAGGCAATTTCCGAGATGGAAGTTGTACTCATTTGCCCGTTTGTGTGGTGCTTATAATTTTCCCATACCACAAATTCCGCAAGTTCATATAGATTGTTGTCCGATAACTGCCAGATAGTGTAGGCACCGGTGTCTTTGATAAATCTATCCATATTTTGATTTCTTCTGTGTTAAATTTCGCAAACATATAAACTACTTTCCAAAGGGGTATTACACAAAAGTGTATTTTTGTAGTTCGGATTGGATTTTTTTGCTTATTTTGCCAAAGACTAAAAATACACAATACTATTATGGCTAAAAAAGAATCTTTTTTTATCAAAGAAAACGAGGTCGGTTTTGTGCCTGATGAAGAATATACGTATGTGGAACCATACGTGCAGTTATTAGATGCGTTTGCCCGGACGACCTATAAAAGCATTTATGTGATAGACTATTTCCGGAAGGATTTTTTCTATGTGTCGGATAATCCGCTTTTCCTTTGCGGCCTGTCGCCCGAAGAAGTGCGGCGGATGGGATACGATTTCTATCTTCGGTTCGTTCCCGAACCGGAGATCCCGTTATTGTTGGAAATAAACCGAGCCGGGTTTACTTTCACGGAATCCGTTCCGCCGGCAAACCGGTTGGAGTATACCCTTAGCTACGATTTTCATATCAAGCCTTCGCCCGGCAAGCCGTTGCTTATCAACCATAAGATTACGCCCTTGCGTTTAAACGGCAATAAAGTGTGGTTATCGCTTTGTACGGTATCCTTTTCCTCGAAAACCAAACCCGGTAATATGGAAATTGCCCGTAGAGGATATACCGGACATTGGAAATATAGTCCGGTGGATAGGAAATGGCACGAATGTGCAAGAATTATCCTGAAAGAAGAAGAAAAGGAGGTACTCCGCCTATCGATGCAGGGCTATACGATGAAGGATATTTCGGAACATGTATCTAAATCGTTGGATACGGTAAAAACTTATAAACGCCGGATCTTCGAGAAATTGGAAGTGGAAAATATTACGGAGGCCATCTCGTATGCCATTAATAATAATTTATTGTAAAACCTGTACAGCCCGGAAATATCGGATAGGATTTCTATGGAAATAGAGCGGATGCCATATAAAATTGGGGATATTGTTTCACTTCCAGCCCTGTAGCAATGTAAAACATCAAGTTGGTGCACAAGCCGGCTACTATCCATGACGCGACGGAGAGTTGGGGTGGGGGCAAAATCTCTTTCTCGTTTTTGAACTGCGTGATAATTTCTTCAAACCCTGATTCGGGCTGTATCTTCAAGTTGAAATCGTGGATGAGATGTTCCACAAACTTCACTTCGAAATTCTCCCAATTATCGCTGACCTCTCTTAATTGGTTGCCGCCCGGCATTACTACCACAACCAAACCGATCCAGCCGAGGTTATAAGGATGGATAACCGGAATGTGATGCTTCTGACAACATTCGTCGAAAACAAAGGGTATCTCCGATTTAAAATCAAGTGCATTGACGGCAATATCCTGCCCTTTTAGCAATTCTTCCACATTTGTATCGTCGATAAAGGTGCTTATTGCCATGATATTGGCTTGTGGATTGATGTTCAACAAGCGTTTTTTGAGCGCTTCGGCCTTAGGCTTGCCGATATCCTGCATTTGGTAATTCTGTCGGTTTAGGTTTGATTCCTCTACTAAATCCCCGTCTACAATGGTTAGTGATTCAAATCCAAAACGCAATGCACACTCGGCAATATTACTTCCGATACCCGCCCCTGCAAGCAGAATTTTATGGCTTTTAATAAATAGCTGTTCTTCGGCGCGCAAATAAATGCGGTTTCTACTATATCTCTTCTCTATAAGTTTGTTATTCATTGCTGAAATTAAAATAATAAGAATACAATAAATGAGCGATTCTTCTAATTTTATGTATTTTATTTCTTTAATCCAAAATTACCTAATGTTTGAGAACTTGCAAAAATTATATCCTGAAATTTTTACTTTTGAACATTTTAGCTTGTTGCCTATCTTTAATATCCCTTGTTCCTTGAAGTTTTGTGTGCCTTTTTCTATACCCATTTGCATCGCTTATGCCGTCAATAGTCAGTTCCGGTTTATTTTCATCAGATGGATTCAGCTTAATTTTCAACTATTCAGATAATTATTATAACTGTTCCGGATCTACGGGAACGGTTGCTTTATCATGGTTTTGACATAAATGATTCTGTTTCTCCTATTTTCCCGGTAATGGTAAGAAATGATGAAAAAGTATACCAAATAGTCAAAAAGCTTCAGGAAATGGGTATATTTGCCATCGGAAATAGCCGAATATACAGAACTGCCAATCAACGTAATAAGGAAGTTATGATCAACTGCCATCACAACTTTAACTCTCTTTCTGGTCGGTTTCACGTTAATTCATTAGAAAGAATGAACGGAAGGTATATTTTTTACGGATTTGTTTGGAGATTACTATCATTGTTTTTATATTTGCCGGACGTAAAGGTTTCATCTAAAACAGAATTGATATGACAACAAAAGATGTCAATTTTAATCTGATGACCGACTCCGTGGGGACTACCCTCAACACATACAAAAGCGTATGGGCAGTGAATACACGTTTCACAGAGGCCACAGACCGATTTTGGGACATTAAAAACAAAATCAATGCATCGGCCGAACGCTCCGAAATCGAAACTTCGGGCGCAACTACCGAAAAAAAGAACGTCGCATTCGACGCTTTCGACATGGCTGCCGACCTTTCCAAGCGAGGCAGCATCTATGCTCTGGATAACAAAAATCTGGAACTTCACGACCAACTGCGGGTGAGTCGCAGTTCACTTTCGGGTATCGACGGTAAACAAGCCATTGCCAAGATGCGCGACATTCACACCCGTCTTTCGGCATTACCCCCGGAGGGACTCGCTCCTTACCAGATTACGGAGGTAGAACTGACTGAATTTAAAGGTTTAATCGATGCCTACGAGGCGCATATCTCTCGCCCACGTGATATCACGATAGACCGTGCCGTACAGAATCAGGATGTATTGCCGCAACTTTTTACCGATATGCGCGGCGTTTTGTATGTGATGGACAGCCTGATATCCATATTCAAGGGGACGGAATTCGCAATGGCTTACCGTCAGGCGCGTAAGATCATGGACAGAGGAAAGACGGCTGCTTCCAAGTCGAAGAACCCCAAGGAAGCATGAGTAAAGCAATGACGGGAGGCAACTCTTCAAAAGCGTGAGATTTATAGATTAATCGAAAAACGTAAAGGGCCGGTGATTCTTATCGGCCCTTTTTAGTATGGTTTTTACGGCAGGAATCTGTAATTTTGCAAATAAAAAAATAGAGGTATGCATAAGCAATCCATTCCTTACGTTATCTTTTTTCTCTTCTTGTTTTTATGGACGGGCGTTCAGGCAACGTTGGCGTAGGGAAATATAATTACTGGCTGAACCCTTTTGTCGGGCTGACGATAGGAGGAGCGGCTACTTATTCCGGTATCGACAAATATTTGGAATCGCCGAACGACCCGTAGATTGTCTATTATATTGAAGATAAACATATATTGAACTTAAATTGCCTTACCGGCATCAAACTGTCTTCGCCCACTCATAAACATTTCGGCCTTGCAGCCGATGCGGGTTTTTCGTTCGAACCCATTCCTTTCAACAGCGGGTCGGTAGAATCGCGCAATGTGGTTACGAATGAAGAAAAGGTAAAAAGCAAAACCGTTTTTACCCGCTTCAATCCGGCGTATTATTTGCAGTTAAGCCTGTTTTACAGGAAGAAGACCCACACTCATCAATCGTGTCAGTTAGCAATAGGGATGGGAGTAACCAACTATAACCCTTACAATACGTACTACCGGACAACAATCGACGGCATCCGGTTAAAAGATCATTTCGAACTGTCGACATCCAAACCCGCCTACACGTTATTCCTGCGGCTATCGGGACTGAATTTTTAATCGGCCGCCAAGCGCTATCGGCTTTACTCCGTATCGCCCGGCAAATAACGCGAAGCAAATAGCGGCAAACAGCCGAATGTAACCGCTTGTTAGGTGCGGGTGGCGTCATTATTCTTAAATGCAAAATCCGAAATAGATAATTTTTCTTTCTGCTTTATCAAGTCGGCGAATAAAAATGAATAATAAAGTGGAATATTTAAAAGTCCCTCGTTATACTCTAAACTTTTGAGCGAAAAACGAATGCTTAATTCGGGACTATATTTTTTACGAAATACTCTCAAACTTTGTCCTTTTACTTGTTCGCCCGATTTTACTTCAATTGGGAAAATTACATTTTCGTCCGAAATAATAAAATCGAGTTCACTTTTCCCTTTGGGCTGATTTGGATTGTCGGCATTGCTTGCCCAGTAGTATGCTTCGTCAAAACCAAGTGAACGCAATTGCTGTAATACAAAGTTTTCGGCAAAAGCACCACCAAAATTTGACCAAATATTATCATCGCCAACTACAATTGAGGCAGGCAAACTTGCCAACTGTCTCATCAATCCAACGTCAAGGGCATAAATTTTAAAATCGGAGTTATCCGAATAAAAAGACAGCGGCAATTTGTCGCCGTGAGCAGTGAGATTGATTTTATAAATCAATCCTGCATCAAGCAACCAATCAAGAGCAAAAGCATAATCACGTCCGCGTGCAGACGGCTCGATAGTTTTGTAAATAAATTTATGATTTTCTTTGGCAAATTGCTGTGGTACGCTTTGCCACAAATTCCCTATTCTTCGCGATTCCGTGTTACTTGTATGCTTGCTGAAATCATCTTTGTAGTCGGCAAGAATGTTTTTCAGAATCATTTCTACAATAGTAAGATTTTTGTTTTCAACCCATTCCGATACGACAGCGGGCATGCCTCCTATTGCGAGATATTGCTGAAAAACATCTTTAAATCCGCTTGTAATCAGTGGTTTTTTTAATAATTGAATTGCATCATGCGCCTCTGTTGTTTGATTTTGCATATTGTTTGCCCAACAAAATTCCTCAAAATCCATTGGGTACAAGCGTAATCTATTAACTTTTCCAACAGGAAACGAGGTCCCGCTATGTAAAGCAATGCCAAGCAAACTTCCCGTAGCCACAATATAATATTCCGGTGCATCTTCTGCAAAATATTTTAATGAAGTCAATGCACGAGGCACTTCCTGAATCTCATCAAAAATTATCAAGGTATCGCTTTGATTTACAGAAGTGTTAAATTTCAAAGACAAATAATTAATAATCCGCTGGGGTTCAATGTTCCCTTCAAATAAAGCGACTAATTCTAAATCTGTCCTTTCAAAATTAACATAGACTACTTTTTGAAAGTATTTTTCCCCGAAAAGTGTTTTTAGAAGGTAAGTTTTACCAACTTGTCGTGCGCCTTCCAACAGTAGTGGTAAACGTTTTCTACTGCTTTTCCATGCTAATAATTGTTCTAATAATTTCCTTTGCATAACTTTACAATTTTATCCCGACTGTAAAGATACAGAAAAATCACATTATTGGTGCTAAAAATGTGATTTTTGATTTACAGCCATTCTGTTGTTTGAGACGACACTCTATTAACCTTATGCTTTAGCTTACGGGCAACAAGCTGAGAGCAATAAAGTCCCGCAGGGACGACACTTTGTAATCATACGAATAGCGACAAACAGTCGAATGTAACCACTTGCAAAACTGAAATATTACTTATTAAGTTGCGTATATTCGCTCAAAAACCGTACATTTGCATTCTAAAAATAAAAAGAGAAAGCTAAACGACACATCACAATGATAAAAATTACTTTTCCCGATGCATCCGTAAGGGAATATGAAAAAGGTATTACCGGATTGCAGATTGCCGAGAGTATCAGTCATCGCCTGGCGCAGGAAGCCCTTGCCGTAAGTGTGAACGGCGAGACGCGCGATTTGACCCGCCCCATCGAAGACGATGCCGAGGTGCAGATACTCAAATGGGAAGACGAAGAGGGCAAACATGCCTACTGGCACTCGTCGGCGCATTTAATGGCCGAAGCGTTGCAGGAACTCTATCCGGGAATCAAATTCGGTATCGGCCCCGCCATTGAAAACGGGTTCTATTATGATGTCGATCCCGGAGAAGGGGTGATCATCAAAGAATCGGACTTCCCCGCCATCGAAAAGAAAATGATGGAATTCATCGCCGCAAAAGAAGATATCCGCAGAGAATCCGTTTCGAAGAGCGACGCACTGAAAATGTTCTCCGAGAGAAACGAAAACTATAAAGTCGAACTCATCGACGAACTGGCCGACGGGACGATCACAACCTATACGCAAGGCCGGTTTACCGACTTGTGCCGCGGGCCGCACTTGCCCAATACGTCGTATATCAAAGCCGTAAAGGTGCTATCGGCAGCCGGCGCTTATTGGCGCGGCGATGAGAAACGCCCGCAGCTCACCCGTTTGTATGGCATCACCTTTCCTAAAAAGAAAATGTTGGACGAATACCTGCTGCTGCTCGAGGAAGCGAAAAAACGCGACCATCGCAAAATCGGCAAGGAACTGCAACTGTTTACTTTTTCACCTACCGTAGGCGCCGGATTGCCTCTTTGGTTGCCCAAGGGAACGCAGTTGCGCCTGCAATTGGAGGATTTTCTGAAAAAAATTCAGAGACAATTCGATTACCAACAGGTCATCACTCCGCATATAGGGGCCAAACAGTTATATGTCACCTCGGGACATTATGCGAAATACGGAAAGGATTCTTTCCAACCCATCCACACGCCTGAAGAAGGAGAGGAGTTTTTGCTCAAACCGATGAATTGTCCGCATCACTGCGAGATATTCAAGGCTTTCCCCCGTTCATACAAAGAATTGCCCTTGCGCCTGGCGGAGTTCGGAACCGTGTATCGATACGAAAAAAGCGGCGAATTGCACGGACTGACACGTGTTCGCGGATTTACCCAAGACGACGCGCACATTTTCTGCACGCCCGATCAGGTGAAAGAGGAATTTCTGAAAGTGATGGATATCATCTTCATCATTTTCAATGCGCTCGACTTTAAGGACTTCGAAGCGCAGATATCGCTCCGCGACCCCGATAACAAAGAAAAATATATCGGTAGCGACGAAAACTGGGAAAAGGCGGAGAATGCGATTGTGGAAGCGTGTCGCGAAAAAGGACTCAAGGCCAAAGTCGAACTCGGAGAGGCCGCTTTCTATGGCCCGAAGCTCGACTTCATGGTAAAAGATGCCTTGGGACGTCGTTGGCAATTGGGAACGATACAGGTAGATTACAACCTTCCCGAACGCTTTGAACTGGAATATACCGGCGCCGACAATCAGAAACACCGTCCGGTAATGATTCATCGGGCGCCTTTCGGCTCCATGGAGCGTTTTGTTGCGGTACTCATTGAGCATACGGCCGGAAAATTCCCGCTTTGGCTCGCGCCGGTACAGGCTACTGTACTGCCTATTAGTGAGAAATTCAATGAATATGCCTATCAGGTCGTGAAAACATTGAAAAAATACGACATTCGCGCCGAAGTCGATGACCGGAATGAAAAGATCGGACGAAAAATCCGCGACAACGAACTCAAACGCATTCCGTATCTGCTAATCGTTGGAGAAAAAGAAGCAGCCAATGAAGAAGTTTCCGTAAGAAAACAGGGCGGAAACGATCAAGGCTCCGTAAAACTATCTATCTTTGCAGAAAATATTTTGCGTGAAGTAGAAGATATGGTATCTTCTCAGGTAAAGTAAGAAACAGTTTCTAAACAGAATTATTGGAAATAAATAGAAATCAATAAAAATCAGATTATAAAACACAGAGAAAATTTAACATCAGCTGAATGAAGAATAATCCCAGAGATTCAAAAGAACTACATCGTATTAACGAGCGAATTCGTGTGCCGGAAGTCCGTTTAGTCGGAGATAATATAGAGCAGGGTATTTATCCTACCCGTGAAGCACTACGAATGGCGCAGGAGAAAGAGTTAGACCTGGTGGAAATTTCACCCACAGCGGCTCCCCCCGTATGCAAAATACTGGATTATCAGAAATTTCTTTATCAACAGAAAAAAAGGCTGAAAGAACAAAAGGCGAAATCGGTGAAAGTCATTGTGAAAGAGATTCGTTTCGGACCTCAGACCGACGATCACGATTATAATTTCAAACTCAAGCATGCCATCAACTTTCTGGAAGACGGTGCGAAAGTGAAAGCCTATGTATTCTTTAAAGGCCGTTCCATTTTGTTCAAAGAACAAGGAGAGGTATTGTTGTTACGCTTTGCCAACGATTTGGAAGATTATGCAAAGGTCGAACAATTACCTATTATGGAAGGAAAACGGATGTCTATTATGCTCGCCCCCAAGAAAGCGGCTGCATCTAAATAAGAAACTGTTTAAATTTCTTACGAAGACTGTAATTAAACTATTCTTCGCCTTCAAAAAGTTTCTTTTTTGTATTCTTCTTCCTCTTATTTGGCTCAAATAGCCCGCTATTATCGCCAAAACGAGAAAGAACACTGCTAAAAAATAATTCTTTTTGAATCGCGAAAGAAATTTAAACAGATTCTAAGTTTTCAGCCCTTAAGAGAGCGGGATATCCAAAAAAGAAGGAAAAAGTGAGGCACTTTGAAATAAAAGCATTACATTTGCACACTTTTTCGATATTTTCATTGAATTTCATTCGGCTATTCCCGGGCGACTATGGAATAGTTCGAAAAAGTAATAATTTTTTCATTAATAAAGTATAGCAAAATGCCAAAAATTAAGACTAATTCCGGTGCTAAAAAAAGGTTTACCTTTACCGGAACAGGAAAAATCAAAAGAAAGCATGCGTTCAAAAGTCACATTTTGACGAAGAAGACCAAAAAACGGAAGAGAAATCTGACGCAGACAGGTCTGATTGACAAAGTGGACGTGAAAAACGTGAAAGCCCTGTTAGGGGTTCGTTAAGTAACGTATCGCAAACGTTCTAAACAGGTTTATTAACAGGATGTATGCTCCAAAGATCTCTGCCCGGCAGAGACGCTGACATTCAAAACAAACAAACATTATGCCCAGATCAGTAAATCATGTTGCATCGCGCAACCGAAGAAAAAAAGTATTAAAACTTACAAGAGGCTATATCGGCGCACGGAAAAACGTGTTGACCGTAGCCAAAAACACGTGGGAAAAAGGATTGACCTATGCCTATCGTGACAGAAAGAATAAAAAACGTAATTTCCGAGCGCTATGGATTCAGCGTATCAACGCTGCCGCGCGTGAAAACGGCATCTCCTATTCACAATTGATGGGCGCTTTGCACAAAAACGAAGTGAATATCAACCGGAAGGTATTGGCGGATTTGGCGATGAACCATCCGGAAGCTTTTAAAGCGATTGTCGATAAGGTGAAGTAACGATCGTTCTTCATTTAAAATAACAGAAAAGGAAGAATCCGATAATCCGGATTTTTCCTTTTTTATTTATCACCTCTTCAGCATCCCGGCAAAAACAAGCCGATATTATGCACCGGGTAATTAAAATGGTTGCCGACATAGGAATTGACCATCTTACCGCAATACATGTAAAATCCGGATGCAAAACCTCTGTTAAAACGGGCGAGATATTCCAGTCCGCCGCTATCGGTCATGGAAGAGAACAACGATATAAAGATATTGCTCAAGGCGATAGACGCCGTACGCGCGACCCTCGAGCTAAGGCTGAGTTCACAAAAATGCAACACGCCGAATTTTTCAAAAATCGGAGGATAACCGGGAAGGCAAGCCTCCATTGTCGTTTCAAAACAGCCCCCTTGCGCCATTCGCAAGTCGATAATGAGCGATCCGTTCTTCATTTCGCGCACCAGATCGGATGAAATACGGTAGAAATGGGTCTTGTTGACATATTGCATGGAGCCAATCACCACATCGGCAGAGCGGAATACATTTCTCAACACATTCGGTTGTAACGTAGAGGTATAAACCATATAGCCCAATTCGTGGCGAATGGTACGCAACTTGGAAATATCGTTATCGAATACTTTAACAAGCGCTCCTAATGCCAAAGCGGCTTTCGCAGCCATCGTACCGGCGACGCCGGCTCCCACAATCACCACTTCCGTGGGCGATACTCCCGGGATACCACCTAACAAGATCCCCTTTCCCCCGTGGGCATTGCTCAACAACTCCGCCGCCAACGTAATGGACGATGCCCCTTCTATCTCCGATATGGCCGTCACGAAAGGCGACATGCCAGTATGATCATTAAGCAGCTCATACGCCAACGCATTGATACGCTTTTCAGACATCAACGCCAAAATGGCTGAAGAGAGTTTGTGTATTTGAAGGAATGAAAACACCGTTGTTCGCGGGCGCATCATCTCCACTTCCTCCAAGGTAGGGGAAGCAATTTTGAGTATGAGATCGGCCTGGAAAACTTCTTGATGCGTTTCTACAATCTCGGCGCCCGATTCGGCATAATAGGCATCCGAATATTGTATCCCCGCTCCGGCGCCGGTTTCCAACAATACCCGATACCCGGCCTCAACCAGCAAAGCCACCGTTTCCGGAGTCAAGCCTAAACGCTTTTCCGTAGCCTCGTCTTCGCAAGGAATCCCGATAACTAATGAAACTTGCTGCTGTTCTACTTTCAGCGCCATTTCCCGTACGAAAAAAGACGTGCTTTTTAATCCGTCACTTAACATATCTGTAATTTTTAATCTGCTGTGCGATGCCGTCGATCGTTATATGCACCTGCTGTTTAGTCACCAATCGATCGGTGTAGTAAATAATTTTTGCTTCATTGTAAAAACGTTCCCGGGCCGATAAATGCGCCGAAATAAAGGGGATGAGTTCCTCGCGTGTCTTCCCGGCAATAAGCGGACGAACGGTTTTCGAAGCCTGCAAGCGGTCGGCAAGTTCCTCAACATCCGCTTTCATGTAAACGGTAGTCCCGGCATTATTCATGACAGTCATATTATCATAGAAACAAGGCGCTCCTCCGCCGGTTGAGACAATGACATCTTCAAACTCCGACACCTCGATAAGAGCCTTTCGTTCGATGGTACGGAATCCTTCTTCTCCGTTGTCTTTGAAAAGATCAGGAATACTTTTATGATATTTACTCTGAATAAATTGATCCAGATCGATAAAAGAAAGCCCCATTAATGCCGCCAGACCTCTGCCTACCGTACTCTTTCCCACTCCCATATATCCGACAATAAAAATACGCTCCATTTCTTTCCTTTTTTGTCTCCGGTCACCGGTCACTAGTCTCCGGTCTCCAGTCTCCGGTCTTCATTTGTAATTTGTCATTTGTAATTTGTAATTTGTAGTTGTCTAATCCCCTCTTTTACAGCAAAGGCGCAAACAGTCTTACCAAGGATTCGAGAAACCGCTTTATCTTCGGTCGTTTCATCCATTCCTTTAACGACACCGACTGTGAATAACGTTGATCCTCTACAAATATCTCTTTGGCTTGAGAGGCTAACGCTTCATCGTAGGCAAACGCCTCGACTTCGAAATTATGTTCAAAGCTCCGCGAATCGAAATTGACGGAGCCGAGCAACGTAAGAGAGTCGTCAAACATCATCAACTTAGAATGCAGAAACCCTTTTTCGTATAAATAGACCTTCACGCCGGCTTGCAGAATTCTTTTGATAAACGATCGCGATGCCATCTGCACCAACGGAACATCAGACCGTTTCGAGATCATAATCCTCACGTCCACCCCCCGTATAGCCGCAGCCTGAAGGGCTTCCGTCATGGGTTCGGGAGGAATAAAATAAGGCGTTTGAATAAAAATGGATTTCTTGGCTTCGTATATCGCCTGAAGAATGCCGTGTACAATTTCCCGTTCTTCTTTCAGGGGGCCGCTGTTGACTGTTTGCATCAAGACATCGCCATAATTATCCAGCTTGGGAAAATATTTCCGTGAAGTAATCAACGTTTGGCTGACAAAATACCAGTCGATAAGGAATATGGACTGCAATCCCTGGACGCCTTTGCCTTCGATGCGCGCATGCGTATCGCGCCACGGCCCCCAATCGAAACCTTCGATATAGCGATCGGCAATATTCATTCCCCCGATATATCCCACGCGTCCGTCAATAACCACCACTTTTCGATGGTTCCGATAATTGATTCTTGAGGTGATGACCGGAAGAGCCAGCTTGAGGAAAGGCTCCGCTTCAATACCCGCTTTTCTCATTTCTTCAAAAAACGATTTCTTGGCCTTCCTCGATCCGAAGCTGTCATAGATGATTCGCACCTCTACACCCTCATACGATTTCTTGACCAGCGCGTCTTTAATCCTCGTCCCTATTTGATCATCCAGAAAAACATAATAGTCGATATGGATATGTTCTTTCGCCCGGGCTATATCGGCCAACAAAGCCTCGAATTTATCCTCTCCACGGGTAAATAAAGTCACTTGATTTCCTCCTAACAAGGGGGTATAATCTAAATTTTTCAGTAAACGGATAAGACTTTCGTGCTCTTGCGGATAAACAAACTCTTCGGTCGCTCCAATTTCGTCCAAAGGCCTTTTCTTCAGCTTACTGTACATCCGTTTGGAAATAACATGTTCTTTGGTAATATCCTGCCCGAAGAACAGATACCACACGAGCCCGATGACCGGAAGAAATGCCAGAATAAGTACCCATGACACCGTCTTCACAGGGTCACGATTCTCTGAAATGATAACGATAACCACACTGATTATCGTTATCACGTAAAGAGTTTGAAGTACCAATATCAAAAGATTATTCATACAGCTTCTTTCGTATTTCCGTCTAACGGCTTCCTGCCGTTTGACACGGGGCGCGGGCGGTTACCGGTATTTTTTCTCTTTTACATCTTCCAAGATATTCAAGTAAGAGTGATACCGGCTTTCACTGATATACCGTTCCTCTACGGCTTTCAGCACGGCACAGCCGGGCTCGTTGATATGAAGACAATTATTATAATGACAGCCGGAGGAGAATCGGAAAATTTCGGGAAAGTAATGCGATATTTCCTGAATATTCATATCGATCGTCCCGAACCCTTTAATACCCGGCGTATCGATTAAATATCCGCCGCCATCCAACTCGATCATTTCCGAAAAAGTCGTGGTATGCACTCCCATCAGGTGATAATCCGATATTTTCCCGACCCTTTGAGAATCGTCTCCCTGTAATGCATTCACAAGGCTCGACTTCCCCACACCGGAATGGCCGGCAAGCAACGTGATCTTTCCTTTGATCCGGTCCCGGATTTCAGTGAGCCCCTCTTTTTTTAAGACGGATGTTTGGAGGCAGGCATAGCCTATACCGGAATATAAATCCACGAGAGCATCGACATAAGAACGGTCGTCCTCATCATATAAGTCGATCTTATTAAAAATCAAAAGAACCGGTACGCGGTAAGCCTCCGCAGTCACCAGAAAGCGATCGATAAAAACAGTCGTTGTTTCGGGATAGCGCACCGTAACGCATAAGAGGGCTAAATCGATATTCGATGCCAGGATATGGGAATGTTTGGAAAGATTGGAAGCCCGGCGCACAATATAGTTCTTCCGTTCTTCGATGTCTCGAATCAATCCCGAACCGTCAGGATTTACATCCATCGTCACCCGGTCTCCTACGACAACGGGACTTGTACTGCGTATCCCTTTCAACCGCAAGCTCCCTTTGGCTTTACACACGACATCTGTGCCGTTATCGTCACGAACCAAATAGGTATTACCCGTATTCCTTATAACCAGTCCTTTCATTGCCAGCCAAATAATCGAGGGTGCCGCTCCAAGCGACATCCTCGGTGGAAAGGCTTCTTCCCATTTGTCAAACCGTAAGAATTTCTTTTTCTTTTACGGCCAGTTTTTCCTCTAACTTTTTGATATACTTATCATGCAGTTTTTGAATTTCTGCTTCTGCGTCCTTGCCTGCATCTTCCGGATAGCCGTCTTTTACAGCTTTCTTGACTTCCTCAATGCCTTCACGACGCGAATTGCGAATACTTATTTTAGCATCTTCGGCTTCCTGCTTGGTTTGTTTTACCAACAACTTACGCCGTTCTTCCGTCAGAGGAGGAATGCCTAAACGGATCAATTCGCCGTTATTTTCAGGCGTAATGCCGACATCGGAATCGAGTAACGCTTTTTCAACGACTTTAAGCATGGATTTTTCCCAAGGCTGTATAATAATCGTCTTTGCATCGGGAACTGTGACTGTTGCAACATTCGACAGGGGTACAGTACTACCGTAATACTCCACCTTTATACCATCAAGGATATGTGGATTGGCCCTGCCGGCACGAATGCGCGAAAAATTTTCTTCCAAAAAGTCCAAGGTCAGTTGCATCTTTTCCTCGGCATCGTTCATAATTTTAGAAATATTACTATCATTCATATTCTTTTGGGGTTATATATTATTCAGGACAAAAATACATAGAATTTTCGAATTACGCCCGCATTGTTCATGCTTTTAGTTATCTCCGGGCACAAGCCGGAAGATAGCACGAGGGGTTATACATGCACGATCGTGCCGATGTTCTCTCCGTCAATCACTTTTTTGAGATTGCCGTAAATATCCATATTGAAGACAACCACCGGCAACTCATTTTCTTTACACATGGTAGTGGCCGTCAAATCCATCACGCGCAATCCTTTCGCATAGATTTCATCATACGAAATCCGTTCGAATTTCACGGCCGAAGGATCTTTCTCGGGGTCAGCCGTGTATATGCCGTCGACACGCGTACCTTTCAACATCGCATCGGCCTCTAATTCGATGGCACGGAGCGCCGAAGCGGTATCGGTTGTAAAGAAAGGATTTCCGGTTCCCCCCGATAAAATGACGATCTCACCCTTTTCGAGCGCTTCAATGGCCTTCCACTTAGAGTAGAACTCGCCGATCGGCTCCATGCGGATAGCGGTAAAAACGCGGCTTTTTTGCCCGATGCTCGTAAGAGCCGAACATAAAGCCAAACTGTTGACGACCGTGGCCAACATCCCCATCTGATCGCCGCGTACTCGGTCAAAGCCTCGTTTCGTGCCTTGTAATCCCCGGAATATATTGCCCCCGCCGATCACAATCGCTATTTGCACTCCGGTGTCTGCGACGGACTTCAACTGTTCGGCATAGTCTTCCAAACAAGCCGTATCAATTCCCTGCTTTGCATTTCCTGCCAACGACTCTCCGCTGAGCTTCAAAAGTATTCGTTTGTATTTCATATAAATTTTTATTGGTTTAATTCCGGAATTTCAAGATTGAATAATTCAATCATTGAATCATTGAATTTTCTATAAATGCAATCTCTTTAAAGGCATATATCCGCTCTTCCCGTGTATACGTTTCCACCACTAAATGCCCCGAGGGCAATACATTCTTAATCTTGCCCATAAATCGTCCTCCGGCATCTTCAAAACGATGAAACTCGCCCAAATGATACAAACTCTGTAAATAATCCTGCTCTATAAGAGAGATTTCCGTCTCGTCCAACGGATGATAATACGCGAAAAAATGATTCATGAAAGTATCGAGTATAAAATCCCGATCATACTCCATGCCGGTTATTTGTTTTAAAGATATCGGATTGGGCAAGCCTTGGGGAAATGCCGGTTCATTCACATTCAAACCGATTCCAATGATGGAAGATTCGATTTCATTGCCCTGTAAATCATTCTCAATGAGGATTCCGGCGATCTTTTTTTCCTCCCAATAGATATCATTGGGCCATTTAATACGGATAGGTGCGGCAAACTTGTCCAACGTTTCCTTCAGGGCAAGCGAAACAATACGCGAAAGAAGGAACTGTTCGTTGGCCGGAATTCCTTTAGGACGGACAAACACGCTAAAGAGAAGGTTTTTCCCCTTCGAAGAGAACCATGAATTCCCTATTTGTCCGCGCCCCTTAGTCTGATATTCCGCCACCACGAGAGAGCCGTCCGCAAGGGCGCGCCGTTCGGCCAGCAGCCTCAGATACGTATTGGTAGACATCGTTTCTTCGAGTCTAATCTTCACCACCTTTTCATTTTGTCTCCCCATAATATTCCGACTGTTGTTTCTTTGATAATTTTTTGACAACCTCTTCGACAGAATGCCGTATCCAATATTTCACTTCTTCGTCCGTCATTTCGCCGGTAAGATAAATGCAGTTCCAATACGTTTTATTCATGTGATAAGCCGGTTCTACACATCCGTAACGTTCGCGAAGGGACACCGCTTTTAGCGGCTCACATTTGAGGGATATGCATAATGTATCGGCCTCTAAGGGAATCATGGCAAACATCTTCCCGCACACTTTCATAACAAGCGTTTCATCGTCAAACGGTAAGGTCGCCTCAGCTCCTTTAATCGTCATACAATAAGCATATAATTCTTCAATATTCATACTATAAAAGGTAGAAATGCATCTACAATATGATCCAACTTAAAGGAGTGTCCGTCCCATAACACCCCGATAACGTCAAAACGGGCGGGGTTGTCAATTTCCTTAAACAGTAAATACCGCTCCGTGGCCTGTATCATGCGGCGCATACGTCTGTTGTCGATAAAGTCCTCCGGATTTCCCCATTGCAAAGAACTTCTCGTCTTCACTTCCACAAAAACGATAAAGTCGCCATCCCGGGCAATAATATCTATTTCGTAATGCCCCGACCTCCAGTTCCGGTCTAAGATACGGTAGCCTTTCGATTGCAAGAGACGCACAGCGGCATCTTCCCCCTTTTTCCCCAACTCATTATGTTTTGCCATTTTTTAATGGAAACCTGTTGATATTTTAGTGAAAATACAAAATTACGGTATTAAATCTTCTTTTTCGCGAAAATATTTTGTTTTTTTGTATTTCAAATGAAAATGCTTCTATTTACCGACATTTTTTCAAAAAGGATCGATGAGAAATAAAAAATGCAGTACTCCGAAACGTATGGGTGTACGAAACAAAAAAGCAGCTTTTATGCTGAACGAAGAAGAGTACAATCTTATTCATTTCTATTTCAAAAAATACAACATTACGAACCGGTCGCGTTGGCTTCGCGAAACCGTACTTTCACAAGTACTGAAAAAGATGGAACAAGACTATCCAACGCTTTTTGAGGAAAATGAAATGCGGCGATAATTATTGCTAATAAGAAAGGGAAAATTTCATGATACTGGATGATGCCTATTTTATGAGACAAGCCTTGGCGGAGGCTCGAAAGGCGTTTGAAGAAGAGGAAGTACCGGTGGGGGCAGTGGTGGTAATTAATAACAGAATCATCGCGCGCGCTCACAATCTGACGGAAACGCTAACCGATGTGACGGCCCATGCCGAAATGCAGGCTATTACAGCGGCAGCAAACGTTTTAGGCGGTAAGTATTTATCGGACTGCACTCTTTATGTGACGGTCGAACCGTGTCCCATGTGCGCCGCGGCGCTGCGATGGGCGCAGATTTCTCGCATTGTCTACGGGGCAAAAGACCCAAAGCGGGGATACAGCGGTTTTTCGCCGGATCTCCTGCACCCCCGGACAAAAGTCTTTGCGGGGATATTGGCTGACGAATGTGCCGAATTGATGACTTCCTTTTTCGAAAGGAGAAGATAGTCAACTCCCCCACTCCTATCGGCTTATGCGTTTGCTCACCCGTCGATTACAGTATCCCCGATTTCTTACAAGCGCCGTCCTGAATTTGAGTCTTTCGAATGAACAAAAATGTGCAGCATGCGTTTCTAAGGGGTCTATGACAATCGATAAGTCGAGAAAAAAGAACAATGCGACACTCGTTAAAAGATTACGATATTAAGAATATAAACCCTCAATAAATTTAGGTATGAGTACAAAAAAAATTGCTGTCCTTGTGGGCAGTTTACGAAAAGAATCGTATAACAAAAAAGTAGCCCTTCAATTAATTAAATTGGCTCCCGAATCATTGGATTTGGAAATTGTAGAAATCGGTAATTTAGCGCATTACTCGGAAGATACCGATAACAATCCTCCGAAGGAATGGACCGATTTCCGAAACAAAATCAAATCGGCAGACGGCTTTTTATTCGTCACGCCGGAATATAACCGGAGTATTCCGGGAGCATTAAAGAATGCCATCGATGTCGCTTCCCGCCCTTACGGACAAAACGCATGGGACGGCAAACCGGGAGCGGTGGTTAGTGTGACTCTCGGCAGCATCGGCGCTTTTGGCGCTAACCATATCTTACGCCAATCGATGGTCTTTTTAAATGTACCGATGATGCAGCAGCCGGAAGCCTATATAGGAAACGCTCATACCTTGTTTGACGATCAAGGGAATCTGACCAATGAGCATACGAAGAAGTTTTTACACAGTTATATCGACGCTTTCGCCAAATGGGTGGAAAAATTCTAAGATAAGCAGCAAGCGAGCATAAAGCCGGGTCGAAATATCATTTGATCCGGCTTTTTTTAATACGCAGCCGGATTAAACGAATCCGCAAAGCCCAATTTCCAAAATCAGAGTTACCCGATAAAGAATTATTCCGAACGTTATGCTGCGACCGATCAGCGGGACTTTAGAATAAATCGTATTTTGAGAAGACTTTTCTATTGTAAAAATTTTGTAATTGCAGAAAATGACTTATCTTTGCAATCGCAAAAAGAAAACGGTGCCATAGCTCAGTTGGTAGAGCAAAGGACTGAAAATCCTTGTGTCCCCGGTTCGATTCCTGGTGGCACCACTGAATAAAGCGCTTAAATAGCTATTATTTAAGCGCTTTATTATTTACCTATTTCAACCGTTTTTCTCATTTTTCTACTGGTTTTAAGGTTAAACGTAAACCGAGATGTAAACCAAAAAACGGTATGAATGCAACAGTGAATTTAACGATTATCCTATTCTACAACTTAGGAAGTAGATATAAAGTAATGAAAATCATCAATTTGTTGTAAAAGAAAGCCCAATTTCATATTAAAGCATACGAATTAATCCTCGAACTATTTGTATCTTTCTTCTATAAATTCCCCCCATATTCAAAGAAAAATGGAGCTAAATAGAGAAAGATGTTTGGATACAGGCATAAATCACCCTACCCACAAGGTTGCAGGCAAAGACGCGGTGACGCCTTCCGATATGCGATTTTCTTCTGCGGGCTTGTCTTCTCTTATTGGGAGCAGCATTAACCCCGGTCTGTGTTCTTGAGGTCGTTTCAGGGACGACTGTGACATTGGCCTATTTGTAAACGGGGTCTTGAGCCACCACAAAGTTACCCGGCCTTTACGCTTGTATTATAGATTAATATTCAGTATGTTCGCTGTTTTTTCGTACTCCTTCTTGTAATATGCGAGCCGGGCTTTCATCTTCACCGGATCGTAAACAGGGGCCAGCCGGGGATCGTATTGCCTGGTGTGCTTGAGCACGTTCCATATGACAACGAGCAGTTTCCTTGCTATGGCGACCAGAGCCTTTTTCCTTGGCTTGCGCATGGTCATGCGTTGGAACTTTTCCTTGAAAAACGAACCCTTCGACCGGGAAGCCGCCCAGGAGACCTGTACCAGGATCGAACGCAGGTACTTGTTGCCTTTGGTGGTAGCGGTGCTCTTGTATTTGCCGGCGCTTTCATCATTCCTCGGGCGCAATCCCGCCCATCCGACAATCTTGCCGCTATTTTCAAAGACACTCATATCCCCACCCGTTTCGGCTATTATGGTCATCGCCGCTATCCGGCTTATTCCCGGAATGGTTTGTAAAAGATTTACCGGCAACGCAAAATGTAGGCCACATATCCGCTCCATTTGTGACAGACATTCCGATATCTGCAACTGGTATATGTCATACTCCTGTTTCGCCCAGGACAATTCCTGGCGGTGGTGCGCCCTGATATTGCCCCTAAGGGCCTCCTTTAATTTCCCGCTCTGCTTGTTTTTCCTGTTCCCGTACACCAGGCTTACAAGATAGCCCGGGTCTGTCCATCCGGCTATCAGCGCCTCGACGATACCCATGAAACTTTTCGTGCTGATACTGCTCAGGCAACTGCTCGCCCGGATACCTGCCTTTACCAGGATGGCGTCCATACACGTCAGCACACGGGTCACCTGCTGCCTGAGCTTGCCGTATTTGCGAGAATAGACCCGCAACTCCTGTATCAGGGGAGCAGGAACGAAACTGCCGCGCATCATGCCCTTGTGCAACAGGCTGGCTATCCACTGGGCATCCTTGATGTCGCTCTTACGACCCGGCATCTGTTTGATCAGGTACGGGTTGACAAGCGTCAACTTGAACCCCATCTCGTAGAATATGTCCCACACGGCAATCCAGTAGATACCCGTGCTTTCCAGGGCCACCTCCTCCACCTCTTCCGACTGCAGGTACTCACCCATCGAATAGATTGCAGGGGTCAGCGTTGCATATTCTTTCACTTGAGAATGACTCTCTCCATTGTAGATTGCACAGAATATATTATCTTTGTGCACATCTAAGCCACATACTTTTTTCATTATTGAATATTTTAGTGGTTAATGATCTTCAAATATAGAGAAAGTTGTGGCTTATTTCAAATCAATGTGTAAAACCGGCCCAAACGGACTCAAACAGAACACTCAATTTTTATGGGTCTGTGTATATGTGTATACTTTTATGTATATTTGTAGCAAGCAAGATAGATATATTGTAAACATGATTACCCAGCAAAAAATACTTCAACTCCTCGCTGATACTGAATGTCATAGAGTAGAGCGGACAACGTCCAAAAATGATATGGATAAGTTTTGTCAGGCGATATGTGCTTTTTCCAACGACCTTTCGGGTGATGGAAAGAGTGGCTATTTGATGATCGGTGCCTATGATAACGGAGAGTTGAGTGGATTGAAGGTAGATGATACCTTATTGCTGAAGATTGCCAATATCCGAACGGATGGAAATATTCTTCCTCAACCGTTGATGACTGTTGAGAAGTTTACTTTTGAAGGTGGAGAACTGCTTGTTGCTGAAGTTCAGCCGTCTGAATTTCCTCCGGTACGTTATAGAGGACGTGTTTGGGTGCGTGTTGGACCGCGGAAAAGCCCGGCTTCCGAAATGGAGGAGAAAATTTTGACTGAAAGACGATTGTCGAATGTTCGCACGTATGATGCTAAACCATGTCTTGGTGCTTCGTTGAAAGATTTAGATATATCGCTTATCAAGAAAGAATTTCTGCCTAAAGCGGTTGCGGAAGATATATTGGCGGAAGACAAACGTTCCATAGAGGAACAATTAGCTTCGCTTGGCTTTTTCGATTTGAGGTATAATTGCCCTACTGTTGGTGCAATTGTTTTGTTTGGAAATAATCCGGAGAGACATGTGCATGGTTCGTATGTTCAGTATGTACGTTTCAAAGGAATAGACCGGGCAGGCGATATTATTCATGAATTTAAGTTTGACGGAAATTTATGTAAATCACTTCCGAAAATAGATACATTTATCGAAACGAGTGTATCGACTAAGCGTCCTATTCCGGTGAGTGTTCTGCGGGAAAAGATTGTCTCCACCTATCCTTATTGGGCGACTCGTGAGCTTTTAATGAACGCCATCATGCACCGTGATTATGATTCGAATTCCCCTATTCAGTTTTATGAATATGACGACCGAATTGAAATTCAAAATCCGGGAGGATTGTATGGTAAGGTCAGTCCGGAAAACTTCCCCAACGTAAGTGATTACCGGAATCCATTTATTGCAGAAGCAATGAAAGTTTTGGGATATGTGAACCGATTTAGTAGAGGCGTCTATCGGGTTCAAAAGGAATTGAAAGAAAATGGAAATGGAGAAGCCAAATTTGATTTCTCTTTGCGTACCGCTTTCAGGGTAGTGGAAAATATATCAAAGAAGTATTTCGAGGAAGGTTTTGGAGCTGACAACCCGGAAAATACAAAAAAAGCACAAAGAAACAATCAAGAGCAACCAGAAAACAACCAGAAAACAACCAGAAAACAACCAGAAAACAACCAGAAAACAATAAAAGATGAAATAGTTGAACTCATCAAGGAGAATCCGAACATCACTCGTAAAGAGTTGGAAAATCTTTTAAACCGAACTCCGAATAGTATAAAATACCATTTGGAGCAACTAACAAAAAAAGGAATAATCAAACGAGAAGGTTCAGACCGAGTCGGCAAATGGATCGTAATTGAATAATTCGATTCCTGGTGGCACCACTGAATAAAGCGCTTAAATAGCTATTATTTAAGCGCTTTATTATTTTTATAGCCTTTCAATTCGTCGGTTGTTTTTCGGGGAATTGACGGTGCCCTTCCTCCTTTGCATGAGTCAAACGCCGGCACGATTGTCACGACGACTAAACAGGTTAAGCACCCACAGGAAAAAAACAGCCCCTACCAGCGATAGGATCAGCACGCCTATGATGCCGCCGAAGGTTATCCCCATCAAACTGAAAACCAAGCCGCCTACGATAGCCCCTCCCAGCCCCACAATTAAATTCACGAGGAGACTGAATCCCCGCCCCTTTATGCTCCGGCTGGATATAAAACCGGCGATGATACCGATAACAATTGACCCAATAATTTCTAAATCCATGTTGATTTGTTTTTAATTTGTTTTGTTTCTTCTTTTCCGACCGTTATCCCTTCAGCTAGAGTTCCAAAAGGACAAGCTGTGCGCTTTCGTACCTGCGCGAAGGATGCTTTTAGATGATGCGATGTATAGCAAAAGCGGGGCGGTTGCATGATTAAAACAATTGCGCTACGGATAGTACCGGCGAATCTGTAAAAGATGTAAGTTATTTTGTTTTTTGTGTAACGCAACCTAATAAAATAATTTTCATCTTTGTCTTTCATGAATATATTGAAAGAATATGTCGAAAGAAAGTAAAGGAAAAGATAGGACTGACAAGAAGTCACCTCAAAAGAATTTGAAAGAAAAACGAGCGGAAAAAGCCAGTAAGCGTGCCGAAAAGAATCGGAAAGGATTGGATGAGCTGAAAATGAAATAACGAATAAAATCTCCGGCTATTTACAGGTTCTCGATGTTAATATCACGTTTTTGGCCGTGTGTTTTATAGAAGGATAACGTGGTGCCGGTCATCTTTTTAAACTGATTCGACAGGTGCCCGATGCTACTGTAATGCATTTTGAAGGCGATTTCGGAGAACGTCAGTTCGTTGTATTCGATGAGTTCCTTCACCCGTTCTATTTTATGGGAAATCATGAAATGCGTGATGGTAATGCCTTGCGACGCTGTAAACAGGTTGGAGAGGTACGTATAATTGAGATTTAATTTGCGGCTCAGATAAGCTGAAAAAGGGACTTTCAGGGGCGTACCGCAATAATAGATCGATTCGATTACGGTTGTTTTTATCTGTTCCACCACCCTGTCCTTTTTATCTTCTATCAGTTCAAGGCCGGTCTCATGCAATAGCCGTTTCAACCGGGCTTTCTGCTCTTCGGTTATATCCTCGCGAAGTTCGGCCATCCCCAAATCCACCCTAATGTATTGGAGCCCCATCCTCATTAAGGCTTGCTCGACAGCCATTTTGCATCGCCGACTGACCATATATCGAATATAAATTTTCATAATGCCACCCTGTCTCTGCTTTTACAGAAAAGAACCGATGAATTTTTTTATTCTTGCTTTTTGTGAATCGGTTTATACACACATCAGATCCTGCGAGAAGTGGTGCAGATAGAGAGAGAAAAAAAATAAATCCCTGCATTATAAACACGTAACGGTTCCCTATTGTTCCAAACAGTTTACATTTCATTTATCCACCTGCGATTTCATCCGGTCGCCGGAATGCGGCAGGTGCCGGCAGAGCCGCAAGGCCGGTACCCGGCTTCGAAAAGCGACCGGCAAGGCAGGAGTTTGATGCGATACCCCGAAGTTCATCCCCAAAAACCATTCATATCATAGAAAAGTAGTATATTTATGCCGCAAAAAGAAGTCAATGACCCATACATATAGAGAGACAATCGATGGATTCGAATCAAGAGAGCGCTTCACGGTGGCTGAATAAGAAAATAGGAGAGGCGAAAGGCGCTTATGGCTTGGCGTCGGCGTTTACGCTCTTAAGCGCAGGGTGCTTTGTCGTTTTTTGCCGGTATTTGTCGCAATTCGCCGCATGGTGGTTGAACGACGGACAAATCGCCCCCATGCTGCTGCTATACGCCTCGGCCTTTTTGGCTGGCAGATACCTGTTGGCCTACTTCGCCTCACAGTTCAATTATAAAGCCGGAAACCTCATCGTATCCAGAATCAAGAAGAATCTTTACCCTATACTCCTCAACAACAGTCAATTAGACTCCACCTCAAGCACGTTATACGTCACCAAAATCAGCGACGACCTGAAACCCTATTTCGCCTTTTTCATCCCTTATTCGATGGCATCCGTTTTGGTCAGCGCGCTCTTATTGGTCATTAGTTTTTGGCTGGAGAAATGGGTAGGTATCATCCTGTTGGTTTCGTTGCTGGTCATCCCCATGCAGATGATTATTATAGGGGTCGGCGCCGAAACGCTTCACAACCGGCACATCAATCTGTTCCTGAAATATTCGGCCGTGTTTTACAATCGCTTACAAACCATCGCCGAAATTGTCAATCTCGACAACTTCAAGCCGCAATACCGCTTTTTGTCGAAAAAAAGTAAAGCCCTAAACAAGGCCACGACCAATGTCATGCAGGTAGCCATCTTGTCGTCGGCCGTGCTGGAATTGTTCGTCACGATTTGCATCGCCGCCATTGCCATTTATTTAGGCATGAGCCTGCTGGGCATCATGCCCGGCCCCCATTACGGAAAAGGCTACAACTTTCAGACCGCCCTGTTTCTACTGACCCTCGCGCCCTACTTTTTCTTTTATTTGCGCAAATTTGTCAGCGCCTACCACGACCGCAACCGGGCGCTGGCCTCGGCAAACCGGCTTATGCCCGTACTGAACGAGCCTCCCAAAGGGACGCTGACCGACATGGACGAACCGCTCGACCGTTTTGACATCGACGGCCTGAGTTTTGCCTATCCCGCTTCGCCGGTGAAGGTTTTACACGACATCCGTTTGCGCTTTCCGCAGAAAGGATTGGTGTTGGTGAAAGGCATTTCGGGTTCGGGAAAATCGACCTTATTAAAAATCTGCGCCGGCAGTTTGTCGGCTCAAGAAGGCGTGGTTTCGGTAAACGGAAAAGACAATGCCCGGTCGCGTGAATGGCTCAAGGCAAACTCGTCTTACATGAATCAATTCCCTTTCATCTTCGACGGAACGCTTCGCTACAATGTCTTCCTCGAAAAAAAAGCGAACGCCGGCGAGCCTTATCCGGATTTTCTAACGAAGATTCTGGCAAAAAAGGATGACGGCTGGCAAACCGAATTAAGCCACAACGGCAAGCAGCTTTCGGGCGGAGAAAAACAATTGGTCACGTTGGCTCGAATGATGCTTCACCCCAAACCGGTCGCCATTTTGGACGAACCGACGGCAAATCTGGACATGGGTACGATAGAAATTATTCTTCCGCAGATTATGAAATTAGCCGAGACCCGGTTGGTGATCGTGGCCTCCCACGAAAAATTGTTCGATACTGTTGCCGACGCTATCGTGAATTTGAATTGGGGGGAACAGATGAGCAAATGAGCAGATAGGCAAATGAGCAAATGAAATTAAAGGTCTAAAGACCGGTGACTGAAGACTGAAGACCGAAGACCGAAGACAAAGTGACATGAACAGATTTATTATAAAACAGATATTGCAACCTTTTGCCGGCAGATGGCTGGGAGGATTTTTGCTGCTGGCGCTATGGACGGTGGCGTTTGTTGCCTTGCCGGCTATTTCGGGATGGTTCCTGGCCATTTGCAGTGTCGTCTTTATCACGGCGAACACCGCCTTTTCTTACCTGATTCCGTCTGCCATCATCCGTTTACTGGCGCTCTTCCGCACCGCCACACGCTATTTCGAACGGTTGGAAAATCATAAAACGACTCTCGATGTCCAGCAAAGCCTGCAATTAAAAATATTTCAATCCGTGGCCCGATTCCCCTATTTCCGAAAACAAGTCAACAATAATTCTTCGTTGCCCGAAAACAGCACGCAGGGTGTCGACCAGATATTAAACCACATCCTCTTATGGGTTTTACCCTTTGCCGCACTCATCGTGTCGCTTATCCTCTATTTTTTCTTCCTGATGGTGTTTTCGCAGGTCATCGCCATCGAGTTTTTGATTTCGTCGTCGCTTTTCCTGTTTATCATTCCGCAGCTATTTT
This sequence comes from Limibacterium fermenti, assembly GCF_041902845.1. GTDB lineage: Bacteria > Bacteroidota > Bacteroidia > Bacteroidales > Dysgonomonadaceae > Limibacterium > Limibacterium fermenti. The sequence continues at coordinate 231,999 of NZ_CP159486.1, read as the reverse complement.
TCCGCAACAACCGTAGACTTTACGAAAAGTTGAAAACGTCCCGTGAAGAAAATAATCAGATGCTCATCGAGAGCTTCCGGGGCCGGATAGAAATTTCGAAATATCATCTCGAGGAAAAAGCTATCGGTCAATACGAAGAACGACTGCAGCAACTCGAACGAGTGGAAAACAAACTACAAACCCAGTCATTCCGGCTGCAACTCGTCGGCGGCCTGGGGATCAGTTGCATCGCCTCGTTTATATTATGGAGTTCCGCCAACCGGGGAATCGACGCCCCGTTGGCTATCGGAATATTCTTCGGTATCATGGCGCAAGCCGAATTGGCGGAGATGCTTTTTTCGGGAAAATCGGAAAAGAGTTCGGTCGCCCGTCAAATGAAAGACATCGACGCGATTATCAGGGAAGGCGAGCAACCGGTCGAACCCGTCCGCGTCCATACCGCTTTGGAGAAACTGGTTATCAACCGGGTAAGCGCGATAATACCCGAAACGCCTGTGCGTACCGCCGAACTATCGATGGAGATAAAAAAGGGGGATTGGATTGCCCTTTTCGGGGAAACGGGCAAAGGAAAAACCACCCTGCTCAACAGTCTTTTTTATCCCGAATACCGCCGCAGCGGCTCGCTGACGTGGAACGGCGACACGGACTTGCCTCATTTGCCCGTTCCCGAATGTATTTACGTCACCCAAAAAGCATACTTGCTCACCGGTACGCTGCGTGAAAATTTCGAAGGATATCCCGACGAAGCCATCGAACAAGCATTGCAAACGGTTGATTTGGCCGGCTGGCGTTTAGCTCTTCCCCACGGGCTGGACTCCTGGTTAGGAGAAAACGGCGAAACCTTAAGCGGCGGGCAGCGGAAGAAGCTGCTGCTGGCTCAGGCGTTGCTCAAAAAGCCGCAACTGTTAGTGGTAGACGAGCCTACCGCCGGCATCAGTTCCGAGAATGCCCTGGCTATTTTCCGGACTATCAAGCAACAATATCCCGATATGGCCATTCTGATAGCTACGCATCTGAGAGATTTCGAAGCGGTGGTAAACGGCAAAATAGAATTGGTTTGATTCCCGCCGGCCAACCGGGCATATGATTCACCTCGAATCACCGGAAAAAACATTCTATTCGGCAGGAAATATCTATCTTTGCGCGTAATTTTTTTTAGAGTATGACCGTAAAAGCAAAAGGATATCTTTTGGGAGCAATTGCTGCCGCTACTTATGGAATGAACCCGCTGTTCGCCCTTCCTCTTTATCAGGAAGGAATGACCCCTGACTCGGTGCTGTTTTTCCGCTATCTTATCGCCATTCCTATTTTGGCGATAATGATTAAAGTGCGGAGGCGCAATTTCAAGATAAAGCGAAACGAGATTTTACCGCTTGTCATCATGGGCCTTTTGATGGCCTTTTCTTCGCTCGCTCTTTTCCAGAGCTACAACTATATGGATGCCGGGATAGCCTCCACCCTACTGTTTGTGTATCCCATCCTCGTAGCGCTTATCATGACGGTATTTTTCCGTGAAAAGATAACTCTTCTGACGGTCTTATGCATTGTGATGGCTTTAGGCGGAATCTTTTTATTGTATAAGGGCGGAGACGGGACGACACTCAGCCTCACCGGGACGTTACTGGTAATGGCGTCATCTTTATCGTACGCGATGTATATCGTAGGAGTAAACCGCCCGCAACTGAAGAATATAGCCACACTCAAAATCACTTTTTATGTGTTGCTCTTCGGCCTTTCGTTATTTCTGGTTCGGGTCGATTTCGGACAAAGCCTTATGACTCCGCCTAAATGGCACCTGTGGTTCAACCTTTTGGCTTTAGCGGTTTTCCCCACGGCTATCTCGTTTCTTTGCACCACCGTCGCCATTCAATATATCGGTGCCACATCGACGGCTATACTGGGAGCTTTGGAGCCCGTCACGGCGGTTTTCTTCGGCGTGACTGTTTTCGGAGAGTCGCTTACGCTGCGCATCGTATCGGGAATTTTGCTGATCATCGTGGCTGTAACGCTCATCATTGCCGGCACCAATATTCAAACATACCTGGTGCGTTTCCGCAAGATGTTTCCGAAACTTCCTCCAAAGCACACACCAATCAGAAAAAAACAGTTATTTTTGTTCGGTCGGGACAAAACAATAAACGAAAAGCATGACGGAAGATAATTCAAGCAAACAATCGCGGCTCACGGCAAAACAATTTGCCGAATTCGCGCTCGATGTGGGAACCTACTTACTGGCTTCCGGAGCGCACTCGGGACGGCTGAATACCAACATCAAAAGGATGGGCGAGGCATGGGCTTTTGAGGTTCAAATCAATTCTTCTTTCCGGGGATTGCTCGTCTCGGTGCAAAACAAAAAAGATATCAGAGACTCGATTACCCTTTTCAAAGAGCCGCCGCCACACTCTGTTCATCTCGCGGTATTGACCGATGTCAGCCGGATGTCGTGGAAAGTATACGAGGAGAAACTCTCTTTCGAAGAAACGGAGAAAACTTTCCAGTCCATTAAACAGAAAAAGCATTATCCCCCTTGGCTCATCTCCCTTGCCGTGGGCTTTTCGTGTGCCGGGCTTTGTCTTTTGGCAAAGGGCGATTATTGGAATGCGGCGGTAGCTTATTTAGCAGCGTTCGTAGGATATTTCTTTCAGCGGAAAGTATCGGAATGGCATTTCAATGCCATGATTTCCATCGGCATTGCCGCCTTTATCAGCACCCTCATTACCGGCTGGGGATACCGGCTCGGCATTGGAAGCAATCCGGAAGCGGCCATGGCTACGGGGGTGTTATACCTGATCCCCGGCGTTCCTCTGTTGAATTGCGTCATCGATTTGATAGAAGGGCATCTGTCGTCCTCTGTAAACCGGATATTATTTGCCGGCTTTATTCTCTTATGTATTGCCGCAGGCATGACCCTGAGCATCGCTTTATTGGGAATCGATCATTTTGAATTGATATAAATACGATATGGATCTATTATTGGCCGTTATAGCAGACTTTGCCATTGCGTTTGTCGTCGCTTTTTGCTGGGGCATCCTCTTCGGCGCTCCTAAAAACATATTAGTGGTTGCCGGATTGTTAGGCGGAATGGGACATTGCATCCGTTTTATATTGCTTCAATTGGGTTTCCAACTGATCGGCTCGACGTTGGCCGGTTCTGTGCTGATCGGATTAGTCGGTATCTGGACGGCACACCGGGTGCATAACCCGCCGGTGGTGTTCACGATGCCGGCCTGCATTACGATGATCCCCGGAATGTATGCCTACCGGACGATGCTGGCGGGAATCAAACTGACGGACTGGAATACGGTAGCGGCAGAGGGCGAAGGGCTTCTCAACACCATGATGCATAACCTTATGCTCACGATGTCTTTATTATTTACGCTGGCCATCGGCATCTGCATTGCCGCGTTGCTTTTCCGCAAATCCACCGTAAGGGATATTTCCCTTTCCAACACATTGAAACGATTAGGGCACATCACAAAAAAATAATAAGGGACTTATTTGCCTGGGTATTACCCGCATAAAATCACCGATACGCAATCTGCACGCCCTTTACGCTTCTGAATCCTCCCTTTGGTTTTCGACTCTGCCATCTTGGTGATTGTGGAAATTGAAAAAAGGGTGATGGAGTGAGGAGTTCCCGGATATTTATCAGAACTCGTTTTCCAGAGAAATCGTTTTCTTCTCTTGGCTGCTTTGGAACGCCAACTCGATAATACGAATGACATTACGGGCCTCCTGGGGCTTGACAGCCAATTCGGCTTCGCCCCCTATCGCATCGCGTAGATTGATAAAATAATCCCGGTAATCGCCCTGTTCGCTCTCTATTTTCCCTTGTATCTTTACCCCTTCATACTCAACGTTAATCGTCCCCCAAATACTTTCCGGTTCGCGGCCCCAATCTTTACCTTCGGGGATAGCCCCGCCGTCGAGCGTCGCCTCCTGCACGTCGAGCCCGTATTTGACAAACGATCCGTTGGTACCGTGCACCATATAGGTAGGGCCGGGAATACGGCAAATCATTCCCGATTTTAAAGTTGCCGTAAAGGTTGGGTAATGCAACCGCACATCGAAGTGGTCATCCGCTTCCGCCCACGGGCGTTGGGAGTTGATCTCCGCAGTAACGGCCTGTGGTAAACCGAAGAAATAGAGCGTTTGATCGATCAGGTGCGCGCCCAAATCGTAAAAGATGCCCGAGCCGGGGAGAGGCTGTTCGCGCCAAGCTCCGTTAGGTCGTGCGTCTCGGCGATAGCGGTCGAAATGGGACTCAAAATCGGTCACATCTCCCAACAAACCACTATCGAGCAGTTTCTTCACCGTTTTCGTATCGCTGGTAAAGCGCCGGTTATGATACACGGTTAATATCAAACCCTCCCGATTCGCAATTTTTATCAACTCGTCAGCTTCAGCAGAAGTTACGGTAAAGGGCTTTTCTACAACAACATGTTTGCCGGCGAGCAACGCTTCCCGTGCCCAATAAAAATGTTGCGTATTGGGTGAGGTAACGATCACCAAATCGATTTCAGGATCGGAAATAATTCCTTTCCCATCGGGAACAACCGCCGTGACGGGATATCTTCCCTCTATCATCTTCCGACGGTCGGCATTGCCCGTACTGATCTTTGACAATTCATAGCCATCCACCACATCGATAAAAGGTGCATGGAATACTCTTCCGGATAATCCGTATCCGATAATACCTGTGCGAATGATTGTTGACATAGCTTTTCACGTTTATAAGTCTGTTTATTTACAATGCCAAATATAGGAATTAAATTCTATAATCCAGCCCTTTCGCGATAAAAATGCTCGCGGCCGCCGGTCATCAGTCGCCAGTCGCCGGTCTTTCGACGTTAGACCTTTGACTTCATTTGCCAATCTCTTCATTTACTAATCTACTAATTTGCTAATTTGCTAATCTGCTAATTTGCTAATCTGCTAATTTGCTAATCTGCTAATTTGCTAATTGACCAATCTGCTCATTTTTTTTGTGTATTTTTGTACAAAAATTCTCTCTTATGGCAAATCCATTATTACAGGTTGATACGCTCACCAAAAGCTTTGGCGACCGTCTATTGTTTCAGGATATTTCTTTCGGTATTTCCGAAGGAGATAAAATCGGATTGATTGCCAATAACGGATCGGGAAAAACAACCCTGCTCAACATTCTCGCCGGAAAAGAGCCTTACGATGAAGGAAGAATCGTTTTCCGGAATAGTATCCGCGTTGCCTATCTGGAGCAAGATCCGGTTTTCAATCCCGATCAAACGGTGCTGGAGGCTTGCTTCAACCATCAAAATGAAATCGTAACGGCGATAGCACGATATGAAGAGGCCCTTGCATCCGACACGCAAGAAGGCTTGCAGGATGCGTTCACTCAAATGGATTTATTAAAGGCTTGGGATTATGAGCAACGCATCAAGCAAATTTTGGGAAAGTTGAATATCCATCGGCTGAGTCAGAAAATGGGGGAATTGTCGGGAGGCCAGATAAAACGAATTGCGTTGGCAAACGTGCTTATATCCGAGCCGGATTTGATTTTGTTGGATGAACCGACGAACCACTTGGATTTGAATATGGTGGAATGGTTGGAAGATTATCTCTCAAGAAGTGCGATAAGCCTGCTGATGGTAACGCACGACCGCTACTTTTTAGATCGCGTTTGCTCCAAAATATGGGAGTTGGATTCTTCCGGTTTGTATACCTATGAAGGCAATTACTCTTATTTTCTCGAGAAACGCGAAGAACGCATCTCTGCCCGCAACGCCGAGACCGAACGTGCGAAAAATCTGTTAAGAAAAGAATTGGAGTGGATGCGCCGCCAACCGCAAGCGCGCGCGACAAAAGCCAAATCGAGGATTGATGCTTTTTATAAACTCGAAGATAAAGCGCGCGCTCAAAAACAGGAAGATAATCTCCGATTAGCCGCAAAGGGCTTATATATTGGAAATAAAATCTTTGAAGCCCGCCATGTGACCAAACATTTTGGTGATCTCTGTATTACGAAAGATTTCAGCTATGTCTTTTCCCGTTATGAAAAAATGGGGATTGTCGGCAATAACGGAACGGGGAAATCGACTTTTATAAAGATGCTTTTGGGAGAGATGGAGCCCGATAGCGGAGATTTCGATATTGGAGAGACCGTGCGCTTCGGATATTACAGTCAAGACGGTCTCGAATTCGATAATCAAGCCAAGGTAATCGATGTCGTAAAAGATATTGCGGAAGTAATCGATTTGGGTGACGGTACACGCTTAACGGCTTCCCAATTCCTCCAACACTTTTTATTCGCTCCCGATAAACAACACAATTATGTGTATAAGTTAAGCGGAGGAGAGAAACGCCGGCTATACTTATGCACCGTATTAATTAAAAATCCCAATTTCCTTGTATTGGATGAACCGACCAACGACCTTGACATCGTCACATTAAGCATATTAGAGGATTATTTAGCGCAATTCAAAGGATGTGTGATCGTGATTTCGCACGACCGGTATTTCATGGATAAAGTGACGGATCATCTTCTGGTTTTCGACGGTAAGGGCGTTATTACAAACTATCCCGGAAATTACACGCAATATCGTGAATGGAAATCACAGGAAGATCAAAAACAAGTCGAAAGTGTAAAACCCCGCACCTCCGATCCTCACACCTTCAAACCGGCTTCACCGTTAAAGAACAAGCTGACATTTAAGGAAAAGAAGGAACTGGAACAGTTGGAAAAAGAGATAGGACTCTTCGAAAAAGAAAAGGGCTTAATCGAAGAAAACCTTTCTTCGGGCACCTTGCCTTCGGATAAACTCATCGAAGCGTCCACCCGCTACTCCGACCTGTTAACCCTTATCGATGACAAAACCTTCCGTTGGATGGAATTATCCGAACGATTGTAATACGGAAAGGAAATCTCGGGCGTCGTTCCAAGCGACACATTCGGTAAACCCCTTGGTATCCCGGCCCGATAAACAAAAAAGCCGACTGTTAAGCCGGCTTTTATTATAAGATAGGAGTCCTTATCATTTCGCACACATGGCGGAATATAATCAAATGAATGCAATCAAGATTGGTTTCAAAAAATCAAAAACACACAAACCATGAAGTTTATATATTTTTGCCAACCATACTTCAGAATATGAATACTCCCCAACACGTCTAAAACAGCATGCATATCCGTTAAAGCAGTCCTAAGAAGTCTATTATATATCAAATTGATGGGATCAATCATTATTTGATAGTATAGTCATACACATTGTGAAGCAGAATATGCTCTATTCGTCGGTTGTTTATGAAATCTATATTCGCCTTTATTATATAAAAACAGAGGGACTATACATTCACTTTTTGAAACGTAAGCAACAACAATTTTCAAATGAGAATCGTCGTACTCCGAAAAGCCGTTACGTAAAGTTCTTTATAGACGGATACATGAAACTGTTTTCTAAAGTATAAATTCTCTTGAGGAGAAGAGGATAAGCACTTTGCTAAAAACAACTCCATTTTTCCTTTAATCGAAAATAAGGAAACATGTTCCAAGTCGAAACTTTTACATAAAATCCTTTTTATCGATCTTATCCAAAATGACTTTCCGCTTAGATGAAATCGTAAAGAAACAAAATCATCTAAAACTTTTCGGTCTTTTTCCAATCCTTCAAAATCCCAAACCATCAGGAAGAAATAAAAAGAAATTCGGAATGGTTGCATGGCTCTCTAACCATAGCCTTCATTCAAAAGAGAGAAAATTCTTTTTTAAGGAATTCCGTATCTTAAAAGGAAGAACTATCATTATCCGCACATCTGATTCTATTAATAGAATAGCGACTCTTCATTCAGATTAAGCTATTCTCCCGCTCGTGTACAAAATGTCAAAGAACTCCTACTATTTTTATTCTCCTACGAGAAAATAGTGTTTAAAAATGATGCTACAAATATAATATTCCGGTCAAACAAAATGCAACTTTTTCGCCCTATAGTTATAAACAAACTCTTAACAAATTCTTAACACGTTATCAACAACAGCGTTCATACTATCGAGGGTACGGCTAAGAGCAATACTCGCGGCATGCCCCGAGTGTTCGAATTATTCAAACCGGATCGACTTGGCAGGAGTAATTTTCGCCACCAGATAAGAAGGGGCAATCATCATGAATAAAGAAACAATCAACGCACCGGCATTCAACAACACAATATATCCGACGTTCAGATATACCGGTACCGACGATAGATAATACGTTGCCGGATCGAGCTTGAACAATTGAAAGCGATCTTGCAGAAAGCAGAAAAGCAAGGCAAGGATATTTCCATAGATCATCCCCTGCCCGATAAGAAATGCCGAAAGATACAAAAACACTTTACGGATACTAAAATCCCGAGCTCCCACAGCCTTGAGGATTCCAATCATATTGGTACGCTCAAGAATGATAATCAGCAGCCCGGAGATCATCGTAAACCCCGAGACGATAATCATCAGGATGATAATCACCCATACATTCATATCCAACAGATTGAGCCAGTTAAATATCATAGGGTTGATATCTTTAATGGAACGGGCATACAGTGCGTTGCCGAAACGGTCTTTATAGGTCGACAGTTCGAAGAAAAGCTTTTGGGTCGCCTCATCAAGCTGATCGTAATCTTTTACCAGCACTTCGATGCCGCTTACCATATCATCGCCCCACCCATTGAGCGAAGCAAGGACATCCGCCTCTGTAATAATATACAACTTATCGTAATCTTCAAAATTCGTACGATAAATACCGCTAATTTCAAAGCGCCGGGCACGGGGAGGATCTTGCACGAAGTAGGCAATAAAACTATCCCCCAGCTTCAAATGCAACTTATCGGCAATATCTTTGGAAATGATTGCCCGGTTGACCGACGAAGTATCGTCCGGCGCGAGAATGTCTCCTTCGAGAAGGTTTTTACGGAAAAAGTTCCAGTCGTAGTCGGTTCCCACCCCCTTCAGGACAACCCCCTGAAAATCAGAGTCGGTTTTAATAACCCCCGGTTTGGTGATGAACGATTGAAAATGCCGGATGTCGGAATTGCCGGCGAGCATGGCGGCCAACGTATCGGAAAAGGCGATGGGCTGATGCTCATACGAAACATTCTCGTCAAAAGTGGTGATTTGAATATGCGACCCGAAACCGATGACTTTTTCGCGAATCTCTTTCTTAAACCCAACAATAATACAGACCGATACGATCATAACCGCCAGCCCGAGCGCTACCCCCGTAATGGCGAGTTTGATGGCGGGCGACGATACCCGTTTGGCATTTTTCTTCTCGCCTTTGTAAATGCGCTTTGCTATAAATAATTCCGTATTCATTTTTTAGTATGGGGATAAGCTTGAAGCGCTTTTTCCAGCACGGTAAGCGCACGATCCATTTCTTCGTTGTTCAATACATAGGCAATACGAACCTCATCACGCCCCAAGCCGGGGGTGACATAAAACCCCGATGCAGGCGCCATGAATACCGTCTGACGGTCATAGGAAAAGTCTGATAAACACCACGTGCAGAACGCATCGGCATCCTCCACCGGAAGGCGGGCCAACGTGTAAAAAGCCCCTTCGGGTTTCGGCGAATAGACACCGGGAATAGCGTTCAGCCTTTCGATAAGGAAATCCCTTCGGTTTTTATATTCCAGAAACGTCTCGTTCATATACTGCTCCCCGGCATCCAACGATGCGTTTGCCGCAATCTGACCGATAAGCGGAGGACTTAAACGGGCCTGGCAGAACTTCATCACCGTATCGTGCAAAGCGCGATTTTTAGTAATCAGACAGCCTATACGGATGCCGCATTCGCTATACCGTTTGGAAACGGAATCGATCAACACCACATGCTCTTCGATGCCTTTCAGGTGACAGGCCGAAAAATAGGGCGTCCCGTTATAGATAAATTCGCGATACACTTCGTCGGAAAACAAATACAAGTCGTATTTTTCGACCAAATCGCGTATCTTCTCCATTTCCTCACGCGTATACACATACCCGGTAGGATTATTGGGATTGCAAATAAGAATGCCTTTCGTACGGTCGTTAATCAACTTTTCAAATTCTCCGATAGCCGGCAACGCAAAACCTGTTTCCATCGTCGAAGGCACCGTCCGGATGACTGCCCCGGCCGAAATGGCAAAAGCCATATAATTGGCATATGCGGGTTCGGGAACAATGATTTCATCTCCCGGATTCAAACAGGCCATAAATGCATACAACACCGCTTCGGATCCACCCGCCGTTACGATAATTTCATCGGCCGTAACATCGATATCGAACGACGCATAATACTTCACCAGGTTTTCGCGATAAAAACGGTATCCGTCACTGGGGCTATACTCCAGCGTAGCCCTATCCATATCACGGATAGCGTTGAGCGCCGAAGCGGGAGTGGGCAGATCGGGCTGCCCGATATTCAGGTGATATACTTTTATTCCCCGTGCCTTGGCGGCATCGGAGAGCGGAGCTAATTTTCGTATGGGCGAGGCAGGCATCTGCCTACCGCGGTTTGAGATATCCGGCATAATAAAGTTTTATACGTTACATCGCTGTACGTCCGTTCGTATCCAAAGGAAGCAAGCAAAGGTAGTAAAAAGCATGCAGATTGTGCTATTCTGTTCTTAAAAAAGAAAATCATTACAATGGGAATGAATGATTAAACAAACGATCGGCGGCCAGTTTTTCGTATTTCGTTCCAGGACGCCCGTAATTGGCATAAGGGTAAATGCTGATGCCTCCCCGGGGAGTAAAGATCCCGGTCACTTCGATATATTTCGGCTCCATTAAAGCAATCAGATCTTTCATAATAATATTGATACAATCTTCATGAAAAGCGCCATGATTTCGAAAACTAAACAAATAGAGTTTCAAGCTTTTGCTCTCCACCATCTTTACAGCAGGGATATAATCGATGCGGATGGTCGCAAAATCGGGCTGCCCGGTTATCGGGCATAAGCTGGTAAACTCGGGACAATCGAACGTCACCCAATAGTCATTATCGGGATGTTTATTGTCGAACGCTTCCAACACTTCGGGAGCATACTCTTGTTTATACTCGGCCTTGCGACCGAGCAATGTCAACTTATCGGTTTGCATAATTTATATTTAAACAGAATGAAACAACATGATCGAAATCGGCGGCACGGCTATATTTATTCGTAAAAAGCCTTTTAAATGCTATTATACCGATTCTTTTTCCAAAGCAAATGTAGAAAATATCATCGGGATTTGCGCAACAAAACGGTTTTCTTTTTTGTTCTTACTATGATGTCAACGATATTGTTCGACAATAAAACAATAAATCAACAAATGGAACTACGCTCTCCCGAATCTTTTTGGCTGTTGAAAAACGGCATTTTAAACAGCTACCCCTCATTAAAGAATAACCAGCGATGCGACATTGCCGTCATAGGCAGCGGCATAACCGGAGCGCTCATCAGTCACGCATTATACCGTAGCGGCTTCGATACGATACTCCTCGACAAGCGGGATGTGGCGAACGGCAGTTCGTCTGCAACCACCTCGATGCTGCAATACGAAATCGACACCCCTCTTACCCAATTAGCGGAAATGATTGGCGAAGAAGCGGCCGTAACGTGCTACCGCGAAGGAATCCGTTCGATTAAACACTTAGAGGCCATCATAAAAGAAGAGAGCATCGACTGCGGATTCGAAAAAAAAGAATCGTTGCAATTGGCTCATTCGCAAAAGGCCGTCGAAGACTTGTCGAAGGAGTTTGAATTCCGGAAAAAACAGGGATTCGACGTCCATTGGTTATCCCCGGAAGACCTCAAGGAACGCTATAAGATGGATTCCTTCCCGGGGATTCTATCGACCGAAGGCGCTTCGATCGACGCTTTTCGATTTGCCCACGGCTTAATTGCAAGGAATCATACAAAAGGAATGCAGGTATTCGATCATACCCCGATTCGCAAGATAGAATATAACGATAAGCGCGTACAGATTTTGACGGAAGAAGGATATAAAATAGTCTGCAAAAAGATTGTTTTCTGCACCGGATTCGAAACATTATCCATGTTCCGGAAGAAGTACGCCGATATCGTCTCGACGTTCGCCTGCGTATGCGAGCAAGATTTCAACCGCTATGAAGAACTTAAAGATACGCTGATATGGGATACGGCCGATCCGTACATCTATATGCGGACAACCGATGATAAACGACTTTTGGTAGGCGGGGAAGATATTCCTTTTAAAAACAATACCCTCCGCGAAAAGAAAAAAGGGGAAAAGGCCAAGAAGCTTATCCGGAAGGTGGAAAAAATGTTTCCCGGAATCGATTTTACCGAAGACTATCATTGGGCGGGCGCTTTCGGCGTTACCAAAGACGGGCTTCCCTTTATCGGCGAACATCCCGATTTTCCCAATGCCCTCTTTGTGTTGGGGCTCGGCGGCAACGGTATCACCTTTTCGGTGCAAGGCATGGATCTGGTGCTGAAAATACTGGCCCGGCGCACCGATCCGCTTTTGGAATATTATCGTTTCGACCGCTGAGGTTATCGGCGCTTCGCGCGGTTATTAGTTATTCGCACTTCGTGTGTTATCGGCTTCGCGGTTATCAGGCAACACCCAGATTACCCATGCATGGCCCTCCAACCTCTAATCTCTAACCTCTAACCTCCAAATACTCCTGCAAGCCTTTGTTGCGCAATTTGCAAGCCGGGCAATGCCCGCATCCGTCGGCTATGATGCCGTTATAACAAGTGAGGGTTTCGTTGCGAACCAAGTCGAACACACCCAATTCGTCGGAAAGGCGCCACACCTCCTTTTTGTTTCTCCACATCAACGGCGTATGGATAAGAAAATGCTTGTCCATGGCCAGATTGAGCGAGGCGTTCAGCGAATGGATAAACGTATCGCGACAATCGGGATAGCCGCTGTAATCGGCCTCCGACACGCCCGTCACCAAATGGCGGATATCCTGCGCATAAGCGATAGCCGCCGCAAACGTTAGAAACAACATATTCCGTCCCGGGACAAAGGTATTGGGATAAGAGTCTGCCGGTTTTTCTTCATCCATTTTTATGGAGGCATCGGTCAGAGAGTTGGGAGCCAACTGCGATATCACGGACGTGTCTATCACTCGAAACGGCACTCCGGCCATTTGTGCAATGCGACGGGCGTTCTCTACTTCCTGAGAATGCCGTTGTCCGTAAGAAAAGCATAAAGTCTGTACGTTGCGAAACTGTTTCTTGGCCCAGTACAGGCAAGTCGTCGAATCCTGTCCGCCCGAAAAAAGCACGAGCGCATCTTCTTGTTTAAAATCGTTCATTTTTTCTTTGTTTTTTATGTGGTTGCTAAGATACACAGAATGCTTATGCGTCTACGATTCGCCGGCCGAAAGGCGTAAACGCCAATTTCATCAGTTTGAAATGTTGATTGCCGAACGGAATGCCGACAATGGTTATACAAAACAACACCCCGAAAAGAAGATGCGTCAATGCAATCGGAAGCCCTCCGATAAAAAACCAAATAATATTCATCAGCGTAGCAAGACACCCCGAGGTAGTCTCGCTACGAACGACTTTCTTGCCGAACGGCCAAAGCGCCAATTCCGCCATCTTCAACGATTGCAACCCGAAAGGAATCCCCACTATCGTAACCATCAGCCCGATACTCGAGATGACATATTCGACGGCAACCAATACGCCTCCGAACACAAACCAGATAATATTGCCGAAAGTCTTCATTTCACCGCGATGACTTCGATTTCGACCAACGCATCCTTCGGCAATGTCTTTACGGCAAAAGCCGAACGGGCGGGGAAGGTACCGGAGAATTGTTGGGCATAGACTTCGTTCATGTCTCCGAACAACGACATATCGGCCAAAAAGACCGTCGTTTTCACAATATGCTCAACGCTGCATCCGGCGTGCGACAACACGGCCTTGATGTTATTAAAACACTGAACCGTTTGCTCTTTTACACCGCCGGGAACAAAATGTCCCGTTGCCGGGTCGATAGGGAGTTGTCCCGATAAAAATACGATTCCATTGGCTTCGATCGCCTGGCTGTAAGGGCCGATCGCTGCGGGAGCATGAGGAGTTGAAATTTCTTTTTTCATCTTTTTTTATCATTTAATTCCGGCACCTGCCGACCGTCGGCAGGCATCGTTTTATTCATTGTAACGACTATCGATCTGTTTTCCGGCGTTACAGTGAATCGTTTTTTCCGGACAACAGACACACAAAGATAAGCAGAGTGATTGAATTTTGTTCCACAAAGATTGGGTAAAATCAGCTAGTGGATGTTATCTTTGCAAAAAACATTAGCTATGAACAAGAACAAAAATAGAATAACCGCCCTTTTCGGTATCCGCTATCCGATTATCCAGGCAGGAATGGTTTGGTGCAGCGGATGGCGCTTGGCCTCGGCTGTGAGCAATGCCGGCGGATTAGGCCTTCTGGGTGCCGGATCGATGTATCCCGAAACCTTACGCGAACACATCCAACGCTGCAAGACCGCCACCGATAAACCCTTCGGAGTAAACATTCCGTTAATGTATCCGCAAATTGAGGAGATTATGAAGATCGTGATGGAAGAAAAAGTCCCGATCGTCTTCACCTCGGCCGGCAATCCGAAAGCATGGACGGGAAAACTGAAAGCCGAAGGAATCATCGTGGCGCACGTCGTTTCGAGTTCGAAATTCGCCCTGAAGTGCGCCGAAGCCGGGGTCGATGCCGTGGTGGCGGAAGGTTTTGAAGCCGGAGGCCATAACGGACGCGAAGAAACCACCACCCTCACCCTGCTTCCCCCTGTGAGAAAGGCCATCGACTTGCCGCTGATCGCCGCCGGGGGAATCGCTACAGGGCAGGCCATGGCGGCCGTCTTCGCTTTAGGCGCCGAAGGAGCGCAGGTCGGTACGCGCTTCGCCCTGACCGAAGAGAGTTCGGCCAGTGACGCCTTCAAACAAAAATGTATTTCCCTGCAAGAAGGCGATACCGTTTTATCCCTGAAAAAAGTCAGCCCTACCCGGCTGATAAAAAATGATTTTTATACGCAGGTTCAGGAATTGGAAGATAAAGGGGCCCCGGTAGAGGAACTGCGGACGTTATTAGGCCGTGGACGCGCTAAAAAAGGCATCTTCGAAGGCGACCTGAATGAAGGTGAACTCGAAATCGGACAGATTGCTTCGTTGATAACAGAAATCGCACCGGCGGCAGAAGTCGTTCACTCGATCATCGACGAATATAATGCGACCCTTCGAACTCTTTCCGAACAACACTTCTGAAAACCTATGCAAAGGATCGTTTCTTTCTTATTCATACTGGCTTATATTATTTCGTTTGGCGCACAAGCGCAGCAAACCGTTTCGACATTGACATTAGAGGATCTCATTCCCGGAGGAAAAACCTTCTCCTCCTACCAACCGCATATCGCGGAAAAATTCCACTGGCAGGGCGACCGCCTGATACGCATCCATAACGATTCGGTATTTGCGGCAAAAAATACCGCCCATGCCGGGAAACAAACGTTCCTGTTCCATCTGAAAGACTTAACGAAAGACCGTCGGGATGATTACGGAAAGGTTTTTCATATCGAATTTGAAAAAGAGAACGACCGGTTCGTGCGGTTTTTCACCGATAAAGGGATCGGAATATACGATTTGGACGACTCGAAACCGGAGCGTTTTTTCCCATTCGCACCGGGAAGCGCTCATCACCGGCTTTCGCCCGACGGCTCTTTATTGGCGTATACGATTGACAACAACTTGTATATCCAAGATCAAAACAACAAGCATACTGCCGTTTCCGATGAAAAAGACAAAGCGATTGTCTACGGACAGGCGGTACACCGCAACGAATTCGGCATCGACCGAGGCATCTTTTGGTCGCCCGACAGTAAAAAACTGGCTTTTTACCGCATGGATGAAAGCATGGTCACCGACTACCCGTTGGTAGATATTTCGACACGGATAGCGACGCTCAAAAACACGAAATATCCCATGGCAGGCATGACCAGCCATCAGGTGACGATCGGCGTCTTCGACACACAGACCGGCACGACCCGCTATCTGCAAACCGGCGAGCCCGCCGACCGCTATTTTACCAATATCGCCTGGAATACGGAAAGCAACGCCATCTATGTCGCGGAAGTAAACCGCGGGCAGAACCATCTGTGGCTGAAACGGTACGAGGCCGTTTCGGGAAGCCTCTCCGCCACGCTTTTCGAAGAAACGCATGCCAAATACGTGGAGCCGGAATATCCTCCGGTTTTCGTGCCCGGCAACGGCGGGCAATTTATCTGGCAGAGCCGCCGCGACGGATACCGCCACCTTTACCTGTATGACACCGGAGGGCGTCTTATCCGGCAACTGACGAAAGGGCCGTGGGAAGTGACACGCCTCGTGGGTTTCGACGCAAAAAGTAAAAACGTATGGTTCGAAGCCGCAGCGCCGTCGCCTAT
Organism: Limibacterium fermenti; assembly: GCF_041902845.1. Lineage (GTDB taxonomy): Bacteria > Bacteroidota > Bacteroidia > Bacteroidales > Dysgonomonadaceae > Limibacterium > Limibacterium fermenti. Next base: position 215,585 of record NZ_CP159486.1, on the reverse strand, counting down.
CGAAAACCATTTGTTCAGCGTGAAACTTTCGGGCGGCGCCATCAAGCAGCATACCCGCGCCCCCGGCACCCATTCGACAGAGATCAACCGTGCGGGCAGCTATTTCATCGACACCTATTCGGCGCACGACCAACCGGGCGTTACGGCGCTTATCGCTGCCGGTTCGGGAAAAAGGCAGGAACTGGCATCGGCTGCCGACCCGTTTGAAGGGCTTGTCATTCCGTCGGTGGAAGCAGGCACGATAAAGGCCGCCGATAATCAAACGGATCTCTACTACCGGCTGGTGAAACCCACGGGCTTCGATGCCTCCCGCCGCTATCCCGTGGTGGTTTACGTCTATGGCGGCCCTCACTCGCAACTGGTCACGAACCGCTGGAAATACGACGCGCGCGGATGGGAAATCTACATGGCGCAAAAAGGTTATCTGGTGTTTGTGATGGATAACCGCGGCACTTCCAACCGGGGTATCGACTTTGAAAATGTCACGCACCGGCGCTTAGGCGTAGTTGAGTCGCAAGACCAAATGAAAGGGGTGGGATTCCTACAGGCATTACCCTATGTCGATCGCCAACGGATGGGTGTTCACGGCTGGAGCTACGGCGGATTCATGACGATAAACCTCCTGCTCCGCCATCCCGGCGTATTCAAGGCCGGTGTGGCCGGCGGACCGGTAATCGACTGGAAATACTACGAAGTGATGTACGGCGAACGATACATGGATACGCCGCAGGAAAATCCCGAAGGCTATGCCGAAACGAGTTTACTCCCGAAGGCCGGTAAGCTGAAAGACCGCCTGCTTATTATACATGGCGATGAGGATCCTACCGTTGTCTTGCAAAATAGCCTGCAATTCCTGAAAGCATCCATCAACGCCGGCACCCATCCCGACTATTTCATCTATCCCGGGCACGGGCATAACATGATCGGGAAAGACCGTGTGCATCTGCATGAGCATATCACGCGTTACTTCGACGATCATCTGTAGAGAGCAACTCCCGCCTAACCGCCCTAAGCCGTGAGACGGGAGAAGGCTCTCAAAACAGGGTGTCTCTTACAAATAGAGAGAAAAGCCGACGAATACATTCACGTCGTTCTTATTGGCTGTAAAATCGAATGTTCGATCGGTCTCCAAATCATACGTAATCCCCATCTGCGTTAAATGAGAATGAAGGTACTGCACGCCCAGGTCGATCGAAATCGTACGGCTCACGAAAAAAGCGCAGCCGATTCCGCCGCCAAAGACAACGCCTCCCATATCTTTACTATTAAATAGGGAACCGTCATTGCCGTATATACTCGCATAGCGATACCCGACATTCGCCTTAACAAAAGGGCGACAGTTGCTTTGCGAAAGGTAGTATTTGAATTGCGACAACAGGGTCATATCCTCCGACTCGAAGTCCCAACGGTAGGCATAGTTTCCCGACAGTCCGGCCGAAAAATTATCGAACACGAAATAACCGGCCTCAGGAGTGATGTTCAAGACGGTATAGCCCGATTTGCCGGATTGGTTCGACAATCCCCCTTCGGTATACGTAACATCCAAAGAAGCATTTCCCCCGATAATCCATTGCCCTTTTTCGGTTTGTGCCGAAAGCGTGGCCGACAGGATTAGGGTCATCAACAAAACGATAAAAATCTTGCTTTTCATACAATACGGCAATTAAAAATAAAGTGAAAATCCGACTACGCCGGCAAATCCGTCGATATTCATTTTCTGGGACGAGTCGCCCGAATAGCTTGTTTTGATGGCCACATACTGAGCCGCCAGATCGATGGAAATGTGTTCTTTGACAAAAAAAGACGCTCCAAGACCGCCGCCCCACGTCCAGCCGTTATAAGACTGCGTGTATTTCCCGCCGGTATCCAAAGGGGTTTTGATACTCACATTGACATACCCGATACCCGCCTGCACAAAAGGACGGACAATACCCTTATTCAAGGGGTAATACATCGCTCCGGGCATAACGGTAAACTGCGACAGGCGATTGTCGGCTTTATCTTCCTGCGAAGTGAACGAAACCTGAAGGTCGGGGGCAAATCCGTCGAAGACAAAATATCCCCCGGAGGCCGTCACAGTGAAATTAGACATATTGTCGGACGTGTCGAAGCCCGGGGAAACGCTTCCCTTGAGGGTCGTTTCGGAATAAGAAAAATCGAGAGATGTCTTTCCCGACACCACAAACCGTCCTTTCTCGGTTTGTGAAAAAGCGGTTGCCGACGCCAAACAGAACAAGGCAACTAGAAGAGTTTTTGTGTTCATATCCTACTATTTTTAATAAAGTATGCACTCCAAGAACGTCTATTATCGCAACGTTCGTGATGAGATTGTGTATATAGGCCGCAAATATAACGTTTTTTTTGTAAAGTTATATTACCGCTCTGCTTTTGTTTTAGAAAACAGGTAGTAAGCAGAGAATAAGGACACTCGACGGAACAATCGGCTTTTTTAACCATGCGGCGCTCGTTTAGACTGCCGTATTCGTTATTCTCCTAAAAACAAAACAGATCGGGGCATCTACACTTCTCGCGAAAAAAGAGTATCTTTGCACCTCAAAAAAAAATTATTTTTTCTATGCAGAATATTCGTAATATTGCCATTATCGCTCACGTCGACCACGGTAAAACCACCTTGGTGGATAAAATGCTCCTCGCAGGCCATTTGTTTCGCGACAACCAACAAAGCGGCGAGCTGATTCTCGACAGCAACGATTTGGAGCGCGAGCGTGGCATTACAATCTTGTCAAAAAATGTCTCCATCCGATATAAAGATGCGAAAATAAACATTATCGACACCCCCGGCCACGCCGACTTCGGCGGCGAGGTGGAGCGCGTACTCAACATGGCCGACGGCTGCCTGTTGGTCGTCGACGCTTTCGAAGGCCCTATGCCCCAGACCCGTTTCGTGTTGCAAAAGGCCCTGTCCATCGGTCTAAAACCGATTTTAGTCATCAACAAAGTCGATAAACCCAATTGCCGGCCAGAAGAAGTGCAGGAAGAAGTTTTCGACTTGATGTTCAGCCTCGAAGCGACCGAAGAACAACTTGATTTCCCCACCCTCTACGGCTCGGCCAAACAGGGCTGGATGTCGGAAGATTGGAAAAAACCGTCCGACAACATCTTCCCGCTGCTCGATGCCATTCTGAAGTATATTCCCCAGCCCAAAACGCTGGAAGGCGACCCGCAGATGCTCATCACATCACTCGATTATTCGAATTATGTAGGACGTATCGCCGTGGGGCGCGTACATCGCGGCACCTTGCGGCAAGGCAAAGACTACGCCCTGTTTAAGCGCGACGGGAGCATCCTGAAAACGCGTATAAAGGAACTCGACGTGTTCGAGGGATTAGGCCGCACAAAGGTTGAAGAGGTATCGTCGGGCGATATCTGTGCACTGGTGGGCATCGAATCGTTCGACATCGGCGACACCATTACGGACATCGAACGCCCCGATCAGCTCGACCCGATTGCCATCGACGAACCGACCATGTCGATGTTATTCACCATCAATAATTCGCCGTTCTTCGGACAAGACGGCAAGTTCGTCACTTCGCGCCACATTCACGACCGCCTCACTCGCGAGCTCGACAAAAACCTCGCCATGCGCCTGGAGGAAACCGACAATGCCGATACCTGGATTGTCTACGGCCGCGGCGTGCTGCACTTGTCGATCCTCATCGAAACCATGCGCCGCGAAGGCTATGAATTGCAGGTGGGACAACCACAGGTCATCATCAAGCAAATCGCCGGCGAGGATTACGAACCCGTGGAACAGTTAACGGTCAATCTTCCCGAAGATTACGCCAGCAAAATCATCGACGTCATCACCCGCCGCAAGGGCGAAATGTTGTCGATGGAAAGCAAAGGCAATCGCATGCATATCGAGTTTACCATTCCTTCTCGCGGAATTATCGGACTGAACAATATTGTGCTCACGCTCTCAGCCGGAGAGGCCATCATGGCGCACCGTTTCCTCGAATACCAGCCGTGGAAAGGAACGATCGAGAAAAGACAAAACGGATCCATCATCGCCGGAGAATCGGGAAATGCCTATGCCTATGCGTTAGACAAACTGCAAGACCGCGGCAAGTTTTTTATCGAACCGCAAACGCAAGTCTATGCCGGGCAGGTTATCGGCGAGCATAGCAAGGAAGGCGATTTGGTGGTGAACATAACGAAATCGAAAAAGCTGACCAACGTGCGCGCTTCGGGTACCGATGACAAAGCGCAGTTGACGCCACCCATCATTTTCAGCCTCGAAGAAGCGTTGGAATACATTAAAGAAGACGAGTATGTAGAGGTAACACCCAAGTCGATGCGCTTGCGCAAAATATTCCTCGACGAAAACGACCGGAAACGGATGTCGAAAAAATAAAGACAGAAGAAACGAAAGGACGGGGAGAGTGGAGACATACCATTCTCCCCTTTTTGTTTCCGAACCTTCTGTTCCTCTTTATCGGCTATACAATAGGGATGGCGCATACTCATGAATTCTCTCCGTTCCGGAGGGCGAAGGGGCCGAGAGATAACCCGGAGAATCGAAAAAAGGACAGAGACGATGTGGGTTGAGGTTGTTTTGCGTTGGCTGAGCCTCGGCTAAACTGAAAAATGTATTCTTTACACCGTCCGACCCCTCGGACGAGGTGAAAAGTTTACTTTTTGTTAAGGATGAGCCTCGGCTGAGATTAAAAGCTTACTTTTTATTAAGGATGAGGCTCAGATGACATAACAAGTTCTCTTTTTGTTAAGGATGAGGCTCAGACGGCATAAAAAATACGTTTTTCACCTCGTCCGAGGGGTCGGACGATACTAAAACATCCTTTCGCAACTCATCGGAGGCGTCGGTTGAGGATAAAAACTCAAATCGTAGCCTATCCGGGCCTAATCCGAATAAAAAAAGATTCAAAGAAGACGAACCAGGGAATATTCCGCGATGCCGGCCGCGATTTGCCAAGCGGCCGGATACGATAAAAAGCAAAGGAGACTAATCCTATGAATTAATCTCCTTATAAGAACTACTTCGGTCGGGATGAGAAGATTCGAACTTCCGACCCCACGCCCCCCAGACGCGTACTCTAAACCGGACTGAGCTACATCCCGAAAAAGTGAATGCAAAAGTAGTGATTATTTTTTATTCCGGCAAATTAATTCTTTTCTAAGATTTTGTTTCGCGATTCAAAAAGAATCGTCTTTCGCCGACCGTACCGTCCAAAAAGAGCATTTAATGTATATTATCAACTTTAATGGGCAAAGTATCAAAAATTATAGGTTAATTTGCACCCGTAAAAATAAACGACATTTAAAATAATTTATTCATGATATTTACTGCGAAGCAAATAGCCGATTTCCTACAGGGTGAAATCATTGGAAATTCCGAAGTAAAAGTAAGTAATTTCGCGAAAATAGAAGAAGGCAAGCCGGGTACGCTCACCTTTCTCGCCAACCCCAAATATACGCACTATATTTACGAGACAAATGCCGACATTGTGTTGGTCAACCACGATTTCGTGGCCGAAAAACCGATCAAAAGCACGCTCATCAAAGTGCCCAACGCTTACGCTGCGCTGGCCTCGCTATTGGAAATGGTCAACAATACCCGTCCCCAGAAAACGGGCATCGATCCGATGAGTTTCATCGCCCCCACAGCTCAAGTGGGTGACGACGTGTATGTGGCCGCTTTTGCCTATATCGGCGAGCATGTGAAGATTGCCGACGGAGCCAAAATATATCCGCATGCCTATATCGGCGACGGGGTGACAGTGGGTAAAAACACCCTTGTATACTCAGGCGTACACATCTATTACGATTGCGTTATCGGCGATGAGTGCATCCTGCATTCGGGTGCTGTTATCGGCGCCGACGGCTTCGGCTTCAGCCACGAAAACGAGGAGTATCACAAAATTCCGCAAATGGGCAACGTCGTCCTCGAAAACCAAGTGGAAGTAGGGGCAAATACCACCATCGACCGAGCCGTGATGGGCTCGACCTTCATCCGCCACGGCGTGAAGCTCGACAATCTCATCCAGATTGCCCATAATTGCGAAATCGGAGAGAATACGGTAATGGCGGCGCAAACCGGCATCGCCGGATCGACCAAAATAGGCGATAGAGCGGTATTGGGAGGACAAGTCGGTATCGGAGGACATATCGCTATCGGGAATGATGTCCATATCGGTGCACAATCAGGCATCATCAGTAACATCAAAGAGGGATCGGAAATCATGGGTTCGCCGGCTGTCCCCGTAAAGCAATTTTTCAAATCGAGTATTATTATCCCCAAATTACCGGATATGTACCGGCAATTAAACGCTTTGCAAAAAGAGATTGAGGCGCTGAAGGAGAAATTGACTTCCGCACCGGAAGGTTGACGGGCTCACACTCGCTTATATAGCGGTTTTCCTTTAAATAAAAGGCTCGCCCCGATGTAGAAACGAATGGAAATCCGTATATTTGCAATTTAAAAGGTTACTATAGATGTTGAATATTGTACTATTTGGCGCACCGGGATCAGGAAAGGGTACGCAAAGTGAGTTATTGATACAAAAGTATGGGTTATACCATGTCTCTACGGGAGATATCCTGCGTAATGAAATAAAAGCGCAAAGTGAGTTGGGCAAATCAGCCGAGAAATATATGTCGAAAGGACAACTTGTCCCCGACGAAGTGGTTATCGGCATCCTCGACGAATTGATCCGTCGTAATCCGGACAGCAAAGGATTTATCTTCGATGGTTTTCCCCGCACACTATCGCAAGGCGAAGCGTTGGATACGATCCTTGCAGGACATGGCGAAGCAATATCGGCGGTGGTAAGCCTCGAGGTGGAAGATGAGGAGTTGATCGAACGGCTGCTTAAACGCGGACAGGTTTCCGGTCGTTCCGACGACAATCGCGAAACCATCGAAGCCCGTCTGAAGGTGTATTACAACCAGACATTGCCGTTAAAAGATTATTACGACAAACAAAATAAACTGAAAAAAATCCAAGGGACCGGCTCTATCGAAGAGATTTTCGAATCGATACGAAAAGAAATCGACCCTTTGGTAAACTAAAAAATGGCTGAAACGAATTTTGTGGATTATGTGAAAATTTTCTGCCGCTCGGGTAAAGGGGGCAGAGGCTCTACGCATTTCCGCAGGGAAAAATACATCCCAAAAGGAGGCCCCGACGGAGGCGATGGAGGCGATGGAGGCCATATCATTCTCAGGGGCAACCGCAATTATTGGACTCTCTTGCATTTGCGCTTCCAGCGACATCTGTTCGCCGGTCACGGCGAGGGCGGATCGCGCAACCAAAGCTCCGGCAGCAAAGGCGAAAATAAAATCATCGACGTGCCTTGCGGTACGGTCGCTTACGACGCCCACACGGGCGAATACTTATGCGACATTACCGACGACGGGCAGGAGGTGGTGCTCTTGAAAGGAGGACGCGGCGGGCGCGGCAATGTGCACTTCAAATCGTCTACCAACCAAGCCCCGCGCTATTCCCAACCGGGTGAGCCTTACGAGGAACGCTGGGTGATTCTCGAACTGAAACTATTGGCCGACGTAGGACTTGTGGGCTTCCCGAATGCCGGAAAATCCACCTTATTGTCGGTCGTATCGGCCGCCAAACCCAAAATCGCCAACTATCCGTTTACGACTCTCGAACCGAATCTCGGAATTGTCGACTACCGCGACGGAAAATCATTCGTCATGGCCGACATCCCCGGCATCATAGAGGGCGCAAGCGAGGGCAAAGGATTGGGACTTCGCTTCTTGCGGCACATCGAACGGAACTCGCTTCTGCTGTTTTTGATTCCTGCCGACAGCGATGACATCGTGAAAGAGTTTGAGATCCTTTTTAACGAGTTGGCGGTATACAACCCCGAGCTACTCGATAAAAAACGCGTCTTGGCCATTTCAAAATCCGACATGCTCGACGAGGAACTGATGCAAGAGATAGCCGCCGACTTGCCCGCCGTACCGTATGTATTTATTTCATCGATAACCGGATTCGGCATTCAGGCGCTGAAAGATTTGGTGTGGCGAGAGCTCAATACCGAAGATTATTTGCCTCTCACGGCTACTCACGAATCGTTTGTGCATCGCAATTTGGATATAACGCCCCTTGTGTTCGAACCGGAGGATGAGATTCCTGTTGAAGAGGTTGAAGAGGATGAAGAATTTCCCTACGACGAGGAAGACTCGGAATACGACGGCATCGACGATTAACACAGAACGCCGATGAAATTCAATCCCGAACAGGCGAATTTGCTGCTCTTCGACTTGTTGGACAAAGAAGAGGATATCGTGCACTTCTCCACCACACGCATCGGAGGGGTGAGCAACGGCACGTATGCTTCGTTGAATTTAGGAAATTTCTCCGATGACAGCTCGTTGAATATCTACGAAAACCGGAGCATCCTCGCCCGCATGTTCTACAAAAAGCCGGAAGATTTCATCATTCCGCATCAAACACACGGCAGCCGGGTGCTGGTCGTCGATACATCTTTTCTATCACTCGACCGATCAACGAAAATCAGTAAATTATACGGTATCGATGCGACCGTAACGCAGGAAAAAGATGTTTTTCTGTGTGCCACGACAGCCGATTGCGTGCCGATACTTCTCTACGATCGGAATAAAAAGGCCATTGCCGCCATACATGCCGGCTGGCGCGGAACCGTAGAACGAATTGTGGAAAAAACGGTAGTCCTCATGCAGAAAACGTTCGGATCTTCCCCCGCAGATTTACTCGCGGCGATAGGGCCGGCTATCAGTATGGCCTATTATGAAGTGGGCGACGAAGTGCTGGAAGCATTCCACGCCAACGGGTTCGATCTGACCGGAGCTTTTTTCCGCGCAACGCCTCATTCAAAAGTGCATATCGACTTAAAAGAAATCAACCGTATGGAACTAATACGCTTGGGCGTGCTTCCCCGTCACATTGAAAAAAGTTCCTATTGCACATTCGAGAACGAACACTTATTTTTCTCGGCGCGGCGGCAAACCGTTCATTCGGGCAGAATGCTAACGGGTATCCTCTTGAAAAAATAAGAGAGGATGAACCCATAAGTTTCATCCTCTCCACAATGTTTTTAATATCAACGCCGTATGGCTGAAAGACTGCTTTCAATTAATAACGTTTGCTTACAACGTCCCAGTCTATAATTCCCCATAATGCTTTTAAATGATCCGGCCGGCGATTTTGATAATCGAGGTAATAGGAGTGTTCCCATACATCGAAACCTAAAACCGGAGTTAATCCTTTTGTCAACGGATTACCGGCATTGCTTTCTTTTTCGATGGACAGTTTGCCGTTGGCATCCTTAGCCAACCAAACCCATCCGGATCCGAACACCGAAGCGCCCGCGGCATTGAATTCTTCTTTAAACTTGTCGAAAGATCCGAATTGTTTGTTGATGGCTTCGGCCAATTTGCCTTTAGGCTCGCCTCCGCCATTGGGCTTAAACGATGTAAAATACAAATTGTGATTCAGCGTTTGTCCCGCGTTGTTAAAGATAGCGCCGTCACTTTCCTTTACGATGGTTTCGAGATCAGCATTCTCGAATTTCGTACCCACCACTAATTTATTTAAATTGTCCACATAGGTTTGATGATGTTTGCCATAATGGAGCTCAATTGTTTGTTTGCTGATAACCGGCTCGAGAGCATCGGTTGCATAGGGTAAAGCTACTTTTTCGAATTTCATATTATCTAATTTTTTAGAGTTGTTATGTTGATTGTTCTGCGCATCCGCTTGTGTAAAACTGAATAACGTTGTAGCAGCAAGCATTACGAAGAATAAAGTATAAATCTTTTTCATATACTCAACTTTTTAATTGTTTCCTTCTATAACGAAATGAACGGAGAAATTGTTCGAGCCAAAAGCGGAGTCGAGAAGGTTCCGAATCGAAAAAAGGACAAAAAAAGCAACGAGTCGATTGCTCATAATCAACTCGTTGCTTTTATACGGAAGGAGAGTATAAATAATACTTATCTTCTCTTTCTTTTATCAATGACTATCTTTTAGCCCCCCATAGCCTCCTTTGGCGGAATCCTCCCGGGAAGCCTCCGGCTTAGGGGAAGGAGCGCCATCGAGATTCGGATCGACAGCAGAGCCGTTGTCATCGGCTTTCGACTTCTCAGTGTCAATAAACACATCGCCCCTATCCTCTTTGGATTTAACGCCGTCTTCGACCGGCAAAGACGGGGGATTTCCATTTTGTAAAATTTCCTGCGAACGGGATACCCACGGGCGTTTTCCGAAGATTTCCTCCAAATCGCTGGCAAAAATAATCTCTTTTTCAAGCAGGATATTCGCAAGTTTACCATGTCCCTCTGCATGTTGGGCGAGAATTTGCTTGGCCCGTTCATATTGTACGGCAATCATCGCCTTCACTTCTCCGTCAATGAGCCGGGCGGTTTCGTCGCTGTACGGTTTAGAGAACGTATATTCTTGTCCGGTTGAATCGTAATAGCTTACATTGGCCAGTTTCTCGCTCATACCCATGTATGTGATCATGGCATACGCTTGTTTGGTGACACGCTCCAAATCATTCATCGCCCCCGATGAAATCTGACCGATAAATACTTCTTCAGCCGCGCGCCCACCCAATAACGCACACATTTCGTCGAACATTTGTTCTTTCGTCGTAATCTGTCGCTCTTCGGGAAGATACCACGCCGCACCCAACGCCTTTCCGCGAGGAACAATGGTTACTTTTACGAGCGGATTGGCATGCTCCAAAAACCAACTTAGCGTGGCATGCCCTGCTTCATGAACGGCAATAGAACGCTTTTCATCTTGGGTAATAATCTTATTTTTCTTTTCAAGTCCTCCGATGATCCGGTCGACGGCATTGATAAAGTCGTCGCGTTGCACGAACTTCTTCTTTTTCCGGGCAGCGATCAATGCCGCTTCATTACATACGTTGGCAATATCGGCTCCCGAAAAACCGGGCGTCTGGCGTGCCAGAAAATCAACATCGACCGATTCATCTATTTTTATCGGGCGCAAATGCACTTTGAAAATCTCCCGGCGATCATTCAAGTCGGGTAACTCTACATAAATCTGACGATCGAAACGTCCGGCACGCAACAAGGCTTTGTCGAGAATGTCGGCACGGTTGGTTGCCGCGAGAATAATCACCCCGCTGTTTGAGCCGAATCCATCCATCTCCGTCAATAATTGATTGAGGGTATTTTCCCGTTCATCATTCGAACCGAAGTTGGCATTCTTTCCACGGGCGCGTCCTACGGCATCGATTTCATCAATAAATACGATGCAGGGCGCTTTTTCCTTGGCTTGCCGGAAGAGGTCGCGCACCCGTGAGGCTCCCACCCCAACGAACATCTCGACGAAATCCGACCCCGAAATAGAGAAGAAAGGCACATTCGCCTCTCCGGCGACGGCTTTTGCCAATAATGTTTTACCGGTTCCCGGAGGTCCTACCAGCAAAGCGCCTTTGGGTATCTTCCCTCCCAAATTGGTATAATTGTTAGGATTCTTCAGGAATTCCACAATCTCCTGCACTTCTTCTTTGGCTTCGGAAAGACCTGCGACATCCCTAAAAGTCACCTTTTTGCTCGAATCTTTATCGAAAAGCTGCGCCTTGGATTTTCCCACATTAAAGACACCGCCGGCGCCACCGCTGCCGCCGCCTTGCATTCTTCGCATCATCCATATCCAGAAAACAATCAACAATAGAAAAGGAAGGGAAGAAAGCAAGATGCCCCAAATCTCGGAAGAATTATTAAAATCGATTCCTATATCATACCCTTTTTCGTCTTTTACCTGGGTGATGAAAGCCGACGCGGCATCGGACGAAGGTATTTGCGTAACAATAACGGCGTTGTTGCCCAATTTTCGCGCATCTTCTCCAAAGACATAATTCACCGATTCCTCGCGAACGACCGCCTCGGCCACTTCTTTATTTTTATAAATCAGTACGCTCTTGATACGATTATCACTGACATACTGTTGGAAGTCGGACCATTTCACCTCTTTCACGCCGCTGTCTTGTCCGAAAAACCACATGCCGGCCAATACGGCGAGCACAATGGCGTAAATCCAGTACGGACTGAAGGATTGTTTCGGATTATTTCCTCCCAAATGCGGACGCATCGTAGGCTGCTTATCCTTTTTATTTTTATTATTATTACTACTACTCATTTAATCTATTTCTTCCTTTACGAGAATTATTCTCTCTCGGGTTTATTATGTAACAATTTTAACAGAAATATGTTTTACTCGACCGAAGGAACTCTTTCCAATACCGCATCTTCCCATAACAGGTCGATGTTATAGAAACTTCTCAGTTCAGGAAGAAATATATGGACGATTACGTCCCCATAGTCCATCCCGATCCATTCGGCACGTTGTTGCCCTTGTACCCGAATGGGGCTCTCGTTCACTTTTTTCTGAACAACCTCTTCAACCGACTCGGCTAACGCCGATACCTGGGTGGGACTATTTCCTTCACAGATCACAAAATAATCGCAAATCGCTCCGGATATGCCTTTCAATTTTATGGTAAGAATATTTTTGCCTTTCTTCTCTTGAATTCCTTCAATGATAGATAGCAGTAATGGATTTTTTTCTTTCATTCGCTGTTATAAAGAATTAAAAACAAAGATAGTGGTTTTTTCTGTTCTACACATCATATTTTATTATACCTTTTAATAGAGTATATGCAAAAAAAATGCCAAAATAAACAATGCGGAAAAGTCAAATGAAAAAAGCCCGATCCGCACAAGATCAGGCTCTTTCCATATATTGAAAGGAATTGGGTTGTCAGAGTGTTTGTACCTTTATATTTCTCCACAAAACTTTGATGCCTCCGCCATCGTGTATTTGTAAAGCGATGCGTCCCTGTCCTTTTCCGACCAATTCATCGGTCAGATCCACCATTTCTTCACCGTTAAGCCATGTTTTCACATTATCGCCTTCGGCTCGTATACGAAGCGTATTCCAATCTTTTTCTTTCAGAATATTTTCTTTTTCATCGGGTATTTGAACCAGCCAGCCCCGGCCATAAGATTCATAAATTCCGCCGGTATCGAAGCCTTTCGGAGCAACCTCCACCTGCCAACCATTCACAATAGCGCCCGGTTCCACAAAAGAACGGATAAACACGCCCGAGTTACCATCGGCTTCCTGTTTAAATTCGAGTGTCAGGTCAAAATCGTCATAATATTCGCGCGTTGCCAAATAACCGTATTGTTTATCGGGCCCGCTTTCGCAAACCAGCAAACCGTCGTTTACATACCACTTTTCGGTGCCGTAAACTTCCCATCCCTGTAAATCGGTGCCGTTAAACAAGGAGGCTTCTTTTGTCTTACGGGGCAACTCTTTTATTTTCACATTCCGGAACCAAGCGGCCGAACCATGATCCTGCAAGCAAATAACTCCTTTTTTCGCCAATCCGTATTCGGGAGCATTTTCCCATTTGCCGCTCTGTTTACGTTCAAACCAATCGTCCGTCCATGCTTCGAACTCGACCACCTTCTCACCGTTCAGCCAATGTTCGACGTGCCCGTTATCGAAAACGATCTTCGAAGTATTCCATTCTCCGGCGGGATTCACATTCATCTTCGAGCTGTCCGTAGTATGCATCGCATAATCGGCAGCCGTTTTTTGCCAATCCTCCAGCGGATCGGGGAAGTTTACTTCATCGATCAACTGATATTCCGGGCCGGTAATATAAGGCACCTTAAATTTCGGGTTTTCCACCACATGATATAATACGCCACTGTTTCCGGCATCCGCTATTTTCCAATCCCACACGAGTTCAAAGTTTTCGTATGTTTTTTGCGTGACAATATACCCGTGGGCATCGTCACCGTCGCCCAGCGCCCGGATCGTACCATCTTCAACCGTCCATGGCGCGGTTAAAGAATCGCCGTTATAATCTTTCCATCCGTTTAAAGTTACTCCGTCGAACAAGAGTTCCCAACCCTCATTTTTCTCCTGCTCCGTCAACGCATTTTGTTTCGCGCCGCCCTGGCAGGCACTCATCAATGCTACCATCGCAAATACAATAAATAAAAATTCTTTTGTGTTCATTTTTCTTTTTTATATGATTAAACAAATTCTTTTCGGTAATATTGCCACAAAGATATTGAATTAATATATATTTGCACTCCATTTTTACGGATTTATGATTACAGTACCGATAAAAAGCATTTGTATAAGCGATTCGGATTCCATTGTCGTTTAGTAAACCAAAGCAAGCCATCGTACGTTGTATCGAAAAATAAATTTAAACAGATTAGAAGGTTATTTTGAAAAGGATTGATTTATCGTCGAATGAAAAAATTGAAGACGGCCGCTTTGTCGCGACGGTCGGCTTCTTCGATGGTGTTCATATAGGACACCGGTATCTTATAGAACAGGTAAAGAAGAAAGCGCAAGAATTGACGATCTCTTCGGCGGTTATCACTTTTCCGGTGCATCCCCGCAAAGTTCTGCAAAAGGACTATCAGCCGGCACTATTATGCGGCTACGATGAAAAGTTGGATCAATTGGAGACGACGGGGATAGACACCATCATCAGCATCCCTTTCACTATCGGATTGTCTCAACTCACGGCAAAAGAATTTATAACCGGCGTTTTAAAAGACCAAATAGGAGTCCGGACTTTATTGGTAGGCCATGATCATCGATTCGGGCATAACCGGGAAGACGGCTTTCCGGAATACCGCAAGTATGGCGACGAGATCGGGATGGAAGTCATTCAGGCAAAAGAACTTCGGATAGACGGACAGGAGGTCAGCTCTTCTCAGGTACGCAGGCTTTTAAAAGCGGGCGATATTCTCAAGGCGAATGAGTTACTATCATACAATTACACGCTTTCCGGAAAAATCGTGGAAGGCTATCAGGTGGGGCGGACCATCGGATTTCCGACCGCGAACATTCGCGCATGGGAAAGATTTAAAGTGATTCCCCGCCTGGGCGTATATGCGGTGCTTGTCCATCTGCGGGGAATGGTGTATGAAGGAATGCTTTACATCGGGACACGCCCCACGCTCCATCATGATAATGAAATAAGCGTCGAAGTAAATATATTTGGACTTGATGAAGATCTTTATAACCAATCTATAACGGTAGAGTTTATCGATTTCATCCGGGGAGATATCAAATTTGAAAATATCGACCGATTGGTTCAGCAAATACGGGCAGATAAGATTGCCGTCAAAAATCGATTGAGCGAAGTCCCGAAAAATTGAGACGGGAAGAGACTGGACAGAGAGACAAGGAGACTGATAGATGCTGCACGATAACGACTTCAACTGATAATGGCTAACGCCGATAATGTACTTCGTGCGATAGATAAGGGGACAAGGAAATTGGCAGTGGATTCCCCGCAAAAGTTTCTTTTGTCTGTTAAAAAATGCCTCTTTCGTTTAATGCGCGTTGATAACGCGCTGCATTACGGGCATGCTCGGCATGCGTTACGGCAAAATTATGCCTTCCCGACAGATCGTCTTTGGCACACATAAACAAATACGAATGCTGCTGAGGCGACAACACAGCTTCGATAGCCTGAATGGACGGCACACGAATAGGCCCCGGGGGTAATCCGGTATGCTTGTAGGTATTGTATGGCGACTCTATCTCTAAATGCCGATACAAAATCCGCCGTAACGAAAAATCACCGACCGCAAATTTCACCGTAGGATCCGCTTCGAGTCTCATTCCTTTATTTAACCGGTTGAGATATAATCCTGCCACGACCGGATATTCATCCGCAAAAGTAGCTTCTTCCTCTACAATGGACGCTAATGTAGAGACTTCGACCGGGCTTAATCCGATGGCACTCGCTTTATTTCTCCTCTCGTCATTCCAAAAAACAGTATATTCGCGATGCATACGCTCAAATAATCTATCGACGGAAGTATCCCAATACACTTCATAGGTATTCGGCAGAAACATCGCAACGAAAGTATATTCATTAAAACCAAAAGACAACGCTTTTTCCTCATCCTCCAATACGTCCAGAATCGATAAACTATCCGCCATGAGTTGTTGAGACAAGCGTCCTGCCAGATTTTCTTTTGTGCGGATATTGTTGAAGGTAAGATTTACGGGGGCTTGTTTACCGGAACGTAACGTGCGTAAGACATCCAGTATGTTCATCCCGTCTGTCACGGCATACCGTCCGGTTTTAACCGCTTGTGGATACTTCATTTGCCGGGCTAACAAGTCAAAGATTCGTTCCGAAGAAAGAGCCTTTTTTTCTTTCAATTGCCGGACAACAGCCTCATAATTCGTTTGGGAATCGATATACACATAAACCGTTTCATTCAGTTGAACCGGTTTGAAAATAACGCTGTATAAATACACGCCGCTGAAAACGACCACAAGGAATAAAATACCGATAACCCAATAAAGGGATTTGCTTCTTTTTTTAGATTGTTCCTTTTTCATATAAATAACAGTAGGGAGCAATAATAACTGCAAATGTATAAAGAATCCGCTTAAAATATCGACTTTTCTTTGACAAGTTAAAAACAATCTTGTATATTTGCATCCGATTTCGCCAAAACACCGGGAAGTGTGGGTGAGTGGCTGAAACCAGCAGTTTGCTAAACTGCCGTACGGGTAACTGTACCGGGGGTTCGAATCCCCCCGCTTCCGCCAAGAAAGCTGCATTTTGAATGCAGCTTTTTTTGAAGATATAGGTCTTATCGATACGAAAAAGACAAAATCCATCAAAAACATGTTGTAAAACATATTTTTTGTTGTATCTTTGTCGTGATTTTAATGGCAAGCGAGTTATTTGAAATCAATTTTAGGTTATCAATTACATACTGAAAAGGGCTTCTTATAAACGGTTGCCGAGAAATCATAACTAAATACAAGTAATTATGAATATCAAAAACCTAACAAAAGAAGAAATTCTGGCTCAGATAAAGTATCTGGAGCAGAACATCTCGAACGGGTCTGCTACTTACCGGTCTTACCGGGTTAACAGACTGAGAACATTGAGATCGAGCTTGCAAGCTTAAGCAAGCAAATGAAAGGAACATTCTTTTGAAGCTGAGTGATCTTAAAAAGATCGCAAACGCTTTTCTTTCAGAACACTTTTAATTATTACATACATACTATCCAAGGGCTGCTTAGGCAGCTTTTTTTATGCCCTTTTTTATAGTCGTAAAGATGAGCTATCGAAGAACATTTATTTATCAAAAAGGAACCGATAAGCATTATTTTCTATATATTTGCAATTCAAAACAACAAAAAAAGAATCAATTTTATGAATCTGCTCGCTACAAGACTAACATCTTTATCTCCTTCCGAAACTTTTGCAATGGCTCAAAAGAGCAATGAACTGAAAGCCCGGGGAATCGATGTGATTAACCTAAGTGTGGGAGAACCCGACTTTAACACTCCCGAACATATAAAACAGGCCGCCCAAAAGGCTATCGATGAGAATTACTCGTTTTACTCGCCGGTCGCGGGATTTCCCGATCTGCGCAAAGCCATTTGCAGTAAACTAAAAAATGAAAACGGATTGGACTATACTCCCGGACAAATCGTCGTTTCAAACGGGGCAAAACAGTCGATCTGTAATGTTATATTGTCGATTATAGATAAAGGTGAGGAAGTCATCATCCCTGCTCCCTATTGGGTAAGTTATCCCGAAATGGTTAAACTGGCCGAGGGCAAACCGGTATTTGTAAAAAGCGGAATCGAAAACGATTTTAAAATCACGCCGGAACAATTGCGGCAAGCGATTACATCCAAAACAAAAGCGTTGATTTTATGCTCGCCTTCCAATCCTACCGGCAGCGTTTACAGTAAAGAAGAGTTACAAGCTTTTGCCGAAATAGTGAAAACGCATCCTCATTTGTATGTCATCTCCGACGAAATATACGAGCATATCAATTATGTCAGCCGGCACGAAAGCATTGCTCAATTTGAGGACATACGCGAACGGGTAATCGTCGTGAACGGCGTATCGAAAGGGTATGCCATGACCGGATGGCGTATCGGATGGATTGCCGCCCCGCAAGGGATTGCCTCCGCTTGCGGTTTATTACAAGGACAGTACACTTCAGGGCCTTCGTCTATTTCACAAAAAGCCGCAACCGCAGCTTACACAGGCGATCAAGGATGCGTAGAAGAGATGAGGAAGGCCTTCGAACGCAGGAAGAATTTAATCGTAGCCCTTCTAAGTGATATCCCCGGATTAAGGGTGAATAATCCGACAGGGGCTTTTTATATCTTTCCCGAATGTAAGAGTTATTTAGGAAAATCATACAACGGTACGACCCTCCAGACCGCCTCCGATTTGGCGATGTTTCTTTTGGAAGAAGCCCATGTGGCTTGCGTGGGAGGCGACGCTTTCGGGGCACCGGGATATATCCGGTTATCGTATGCCACATCGGATGAGAATATCACGAAAGCGGTAAAAAGGATAAAAGAGGCACTAAGAAAACTATCCTAAAAAAGGATCAAAAGGAAAACGAGGGCGTTATTCGGTTAACGTCCTCGTTTCTTTGTTTTTCAGAAAGTTGCATGAATCATGACCGGAAAATGGTCGGAAGGGAAGCGGCCGTATTGCATATCGTTGAGAACGCCGTATTTCTGCACCGTAATTCCTTTACCCACCCAGATGTAATCAATGCGATTCGTCATCGCTCCGTTCAAATTGAACGAGTTAAAAGTCCCGGCGGTTCCATAAGGCGGTTGCAGCGTAACGAGGTACGCATCTTTCAATACGCCGTTGTCATACAGGATGCGGATCGGTTCGTCATCGGGCACGGCATTAAAATCGCCGGTACAAAACACCGGAGCATCCCCTGCGATCTCTTCTATTTTTTTCAATAAAAGAAGAGAGGAGTTTTTTCTCGCAATACGCCCCTGATGGTCATAATGCACATTGAAGAAATAAAAGACTTTTCCGGATTGCTTATCCCTGAATTGAGCCCACGAACAGATACGGTTACAACACGTAGCATCCCATCCTTTTCCCGGTTTATCGGGCGTTTCCGACAACCAGAAATTTCCTTTTTGGAGCACCTCAAAGCGATCCTTTTTATAGATAATCGCCGAATGCTCGCCGGCATCCTTTCCGTCGTCACGCCCCACACCGACATAATCATAATTCTTTAACTCGAGGATCCCCATCAACTGATGTTGAAATCCTTCCTGCGTACCAAACACATCAAAATCGTGGAAACGCACCAATCCTTTCACCATTTCTTTACGATTAGGCCAAGCGTTCTCGCCATCACTTTTCGTATCCATTCTCAGATTGAAAGTCGCCACATTCAATCCGGCCTCCCCTTTTTTCTTCGCCAGCGCCGGCGACAGGGAAATAACCGCCAGGCATAGCATCATTATAAAATTTCGCATATCATTAAACTATTACTGATTCTTCTTAATTGATAATTTTGTCCATACGGGTAAATGATCGGAAGCAACCGGTTCATTCTCCACCTTTGTCCCCACAACCTGTATACGAACGTGAGGATCGTTTTTTACCAAGATATAATCGATGCACCTACGCGGATTATGTGCCGGGCTTGTATAGGCTGCGGTATCATTGACCGCACACCAATCGGCAGAAAGGGCCGCGATTTCTTCCGATTGCGGCACGGCATTCAGGTCGCCGGCCAAAAATACCGGCTTAGACGTAAACTTTTCCACAGCCTTTCGGATAATACCGACAGATGCCAGCCGGTCGGGTTGCTTCAACGACCAGTGGGTACAGCAAATAACATAATCCTTCATTTCAACAATCAGCAAACTCCGCTGCTCCTCTCTTCCCGGCAAGGTTACGGACTCTTTCCGCAAAGGTTGTTCTTTGGTAAGGACGCCGATACCGTATCCTCCGCCCTGATAATCGATCGACTTGTTATAGGAAGCATACAACCCCGTCCGCTTTGCCAATTCGTCGAGGACAATAAGCCCCTTACTACGTATTGTAGCGCTGTCCAATTCCTGCAAAGCCACACAATCGGCATCGATCCTTTTGATAACGGCAGCCACGCGGTTATAATCAACGACATCGTCCATTCCACGGGTATTCCGTACATTATACGAAAGAATCTTTACCGGTTTAGGTTCTTCAGCCAAAGCGGGCAAGAAAGAATATCCCGAAAAAAGGAAAGACAATGAAAAGATAAAAAGAATGTATTTCTTTTTCATTTCCGTAAGTGTATTTAGAGGTTCAAATATACCAGTTTTTTTTGGAAAAAGAAAGGGCCGAAAAATATTTCAGCCCTGACCCTGTTATTTTTTGCTCCAATAAGGATTTTGTCCGAGTTTATCATTTTTTTGCAACGCGGATGCGGGAATAGGATAATAATATTGACGTCCGTCTTCATACCATTTCCGGGGATCGTTATCCGACCAGGTCAAATGTCCGGAAGTTCCATTCGTGAGACCTTGTTGGCTACCGGCACCTACATTGACGGGAGTACAGGAAGCAGGCAATCCCGAAGGCTTTTCACCTTGATAGAAAAGCACATCCGTAGTACCGTCTTTATCCAAATCAATCTGCGTATTTAAAGCCGGGACATAGATGCCGGTCCAACGCATCGTCATCAATTCACCTCTTTTCCATCTTTTTATATCGGTAAAGCGGAATCCTTCCAACGCCAGTTCAATGGATCTTTCCCGGCGAATCTCTAAAATGACCGGATCCGTTACGGAAGGAAAATAGCTTTGTTGAAAATACGAGTCTATTTTATCCGGTTTAGTGGTCAATCCCCCTGTGATTCCGGCGCGGGCTCTTAATTTGCCGATGGTATTCGCCCAATCCGTATCGGTAAGCGTTCCCAATTCGGCTTTGGCTTCGGCATAATTGAGCAACACTTCGGCAAACCTGAAAAGAGGCATCGCGTTTGTGTTCAGTTTTCCGTCGTCGTAACTGGTAGGATCCAACGAAAATTTAATCGGATGATACCCCGTGTAGGTATATCCGTTAAAATTAGGAGGAGCGGGCTTCCCATCTCTCTTATAACCGGGAGTCCTGATGATTTGAGACAAGCGTTTATCTCGATTCTGACATTCCTCATAAAATGACATCGTTTCATAACCGGGCACATCGGTAAAAGGTGTCCCGTCCAACGTCAGGAAAGTATTGACAAACGTGCGAATCAAACTTAGCCGAGGCCCGTAGGTGCCGGAAGTCCAATACCAATTGGCATCATTCAGGACTGCCAGGTTTTTGCTGCTGATATCGGCCATCAAAACTTCCTCATTCACCGGTTCATCGCTTGTGAAAAGAGCACGGTAAGAAAGATCTCCCCCATTTCCGGTGTAAATAGAATAACCCGATTCCGTCATGACTGTTTCGGCCGCCGAAGCCGCTTCTTTCAGCCAATCATTCGCTGTTTCCGGCAATCCGAGTTCGGTATGATATTTCCGGAAAGTACCTTCGAATAAGCATATCCTCGACTTCAACGCATAGGCAACCCATTTCGTGACGACCGATCCGTCGGTCGCCGTTGTTTGAATGTTCGAACAGGCAAAATTAAGATCCTCCAACACCTGTTCCATCACCAACGTCCTCGAATCGCGCGGAGCATATAATCTCTCATCATCGATACTCATCGGCTCATCAATCCAAGGCACATCGCCAAAACGGACTACTTTCTGATAATAAAAATAGGCTCTAAACAAGCGTGCCAATCCGTTATAATGATTTCGAACATCTTCGGGAACTTCTCCCTTTTGATTGTTTTCCAGAAAATAATTGATATTCCTCAGTTCTTTCCAATCTTCCCATTCCCATCCTGAACTTTTTTCAGGAGTATAGCCTCCCTCTTTCAGGAAATCATCGAAGTTGAATACCGCGCCGTAGTCGCTCATGGCATCTCCCCGATGAAAAGCGCCTGCGTCGGGCAATATATTATAGAATGAATAAGAATACAGTTCCAACCCGTTTTCGGAACCAAAAACAACGTCTTTCGAAGCGGAAGCTTGCGGCTCTTCATTAAGAGAGCAGGAAAAAAGAAACGTCGTATATAAAACAACTACATATAAATAATACTTTTTCATACGATTTTGCTAATTAAAAGGTAAGAGATACACCAAAACTAAAACTTTTCATAAGCGGATAATTATTCCCGTCGCCGCTTCCACCATTTGTCAAATCACGATCAGACCCATCGATATTTGCCACATCCAAGTCGCGGGTATGCTTATAAAGCGGCGACCAGCTCCACACATTTTCACCGGAGAAATAGATTCTGGCTTGCTGAATATTCAACGGTGAGACTACGCTCGAAGGCAGATTATATCCGAATTGCAGATTCTTAAGGCGTACATACGCTACATTTTGCAGATAGCGGGTCTGCGCCGTGCGTATGGACGAATTGTATCCGGCATAACGAGGCAAGTAAGCTCCCGTATTTTGCTCCGTCCAATAATTCTCGAGATGCCAAGAGGGAAGCATATTATAAGGACGGTTATATTGTCCCCAGAAAATACTTTCGGAACTCGGATACCAGTGTTGACGCCCGACGCCATGGAAAAAGGCTGAAAAGAAAAAGTTATTCCAATCGGCGCCTAAATTCAAGCTGAACGTATAGCGGGGAAGTTTATTTCCGATAACTTTTTTATCCCCGTGATCATCTAACGTATTCATTCCGTAGTCGATGACATCGTCATCATTCAAGTCTTTAAATTTTATATCTCCCGGATATTCGATTCCTTTGGAAGAAGAATTAATCAGTTCCTGCTTGGCATGGGTGTCGATATCGGCCTGGGATTGAAAAAGGCCTTCCGTTACATATCCCCATATTTCACCTACCCGGCGGCCGGCATTATAATCATTCAAACTCTTTGTCTCATTATTATACTTGTCGATAGTCGAAATATAATCGGCCAAAGTGGCCCTCACCTCATATTGAAAAGGCTTTTCGGCCAAATTAAACCGGTCGCGCCATGACAGAGACAATTCCCATCCCCGTGTAGTCATATCGGCATAGTTTCCTTTAGGAGACTTCGCTCCGAAAATATCAGGAAGGGTAGCCCCGACAGTATACATATTGGTTGTTTTACGGATATAATAATCTCCCGTAAAGCGGAGCCTGTTACGAAACATTCCAAAATCAAGTCCGAAATCGGTAGTGGTAGCAGTCTCCCAAGTAAGTTCGTCGGGTAATACTTCCGGCGCTTCGGTATATTTATTCTTCACGCCGTTAATCACTCTGCCGGAAGTTTTGATAGCCAGTAGTTCCATAAAACTATACGGATTGATATTCCCGTTTCCGAGCGATCCGTAAGAAGCCCTTACCTTTATATCGTTAAGCACATCGTTTTCTTTCCAAAAAGGCTCTTGGGTAATCCGCCAGCCCCCCGATATGGAAGGGAAAAAAGCCCATTGCTGATCGGCAGGGAATTTGGAAGAGCCATCATACCGGCCGTTCAACTCCAACAGATAGCGATCCTGAAAAGCATAGTTGAACCGATAAAAACCTCCCGAAACTCTCCAACGATTAAAACCTCCCGATGTGGAAATGGCATCTCCCAATGCCAGATTGATATTTTCCGAATCGGGTGTAAGCAAACCGTTTCTTTCTACATTCGTCGATTTATAAGTAGACTGTTCGTAGTTCCAGCCGGCCATCCCTTTGAAATAGTGGTCTTGGGCGAACGTATTTTCATATTCCGAATAGATATTCCCGGCCAGGTAATTGGTCTCTTTTATCGTTTCTTTCAGGTCATTATATTGAGAACTAAGCCATATCGTTTCTCCTTTTTTCTTACTGTAAGGAACCGGTACGCGGCGTTGGGAAGCCTTGTCGTCGGTATCGCGAAAGGTAAAATCACCTTTCACCCGTAATTGATTTTGCAAAAATGAAGCCGTGAATCCGGTGGTGTTTTTCAACACTTTGACATCGGTATCGACGCCGTTTTTGCCATAAAAGAAATCCCCTACCGTATACGCGGCAGACATCGTAAGGCTTCCGTCCGGATTAAAAATCGGAGCGCTGGGATGGCCTTCATCGGAAATATTCCGCCAGATGGAGCCACCCTCTCCCACATTGATAGGATTATGATAGTTCATATTGGAAAAATCGGTATTATTATCGATCGTAAGCCAATCGAATACTTTTAACGACCCTTTCGCCCTCAGATTATACATTTTATACTTATCCGTGTTATATCTGAATAAACCGTCGTACCCGTAGAAGCGGCCGGATAGATAATAGTCCAATTTATCGGCGCTTCCTGTAAGGGACAGATTATGATCTTGCGCAAACGTGTTGTTCTTATACAGTTCATCGTAATAATTCTGATTCCCGAAATACACATAGTTTCCGTTTTCATCTACGGTTACCTCCTCCGTAAGACCCTGCTCCTTGCGTTTTTTAAATTCTTCCAGCCATGCAGAAGTAAAAGATTGCGACTTATTGATATTTTTAGGAATGGCCGAATAATTATTCCATGCATTATACGCTTCAAAAAACCGTTCGGCATACGTATAGCCGTCTGACACTATATCCGGCACATTGATAGGATTTTTCAATGAGAAGTTTCCGGAATAAGTAACGGATGTGCGCCCTTCCTGCGGCCTCTTTGTCGTGATGAGGATAACCCCGAAGGTTCCCCGCGCACCGTATATGGAGGCGGAAGCAGCATCTTTGAGAACCGAAACACTTTCGATATCGTTCGGATTCAACAAGGCCGGATCCCCTTCCACTCCGTCTATTAACACCAACGCATCACCGCCTTGCCCTATGGAAGTAGTTCCCCGGACATTATATCCGGCGGAACGGGTGGGTTTTCCATCGGTTAAAGACAAATTAAGGTTCGGAATAGCCCCTTGCAAAGCTTGCGTTACATTCGATACCGAACGGTTTTCGAATACTTCGCTCGTCACCTGGTCTACCGCACCGGTAAGATTGGCCTTACGCTGCGTTCCGTATCCCACCACTACGACTTCATTCAATAGTTTCGTATCTTCCTGCAGCACGATTTCGAGGGTATTCCGACCGTCCCGGGGAATTTCGCGGGTTGCATATCCGATGTAAGAAACAACCAACGTCGCTTCAGCAGGAACACTCAAAGAAAAGTATCCTTCCGCATCCGTAACCGTTCCGTTAGAGGTTCCTTTTTCCATTATATTCACTCCTATAAGAGGATTATTACTACTGTCCGTGACTTTTCCTCTTAATATGTCACTTTGCGAATAGACCATAAGGCTGCATAAGGAACAGGTTATGATCAAATACATGCATCTAAAAAATTTTGATTTCATTCGTTTTCCTCTCATAATTTAATAAAACAACCAATTATTGAAATACAAGCGCAAAGAAAGATGAAAAATGTTACGGACTCATGAAGAAAAAATGAAGAAAAAATTACTTTTCCTTTTCTCATGGGAATAAATGGGTTTCTGCAAATTCCGGGAATAGATTTGTCTATAATCCGCGAATTTGATTCTGTTCCGGTTAAAGGAACAACAATAAAAAATACATACTTTTTCATTTTAGCGATTTTGACAATTTGTTTCTTCCGGCAGCCAGAGAAGAGGTTTATAAAAAAAGAAGCGGGTTGCCGTCTTACATACTCGTCAGGTATCGCCAAACACCCGTATATACGCATAGACAAAGCAACCCACTTTATGGATTGTCGACTATGCCTTGTATATACCTTCTTGAGATTGGCGATTTCAACGAGTATAAGGCACTTCCTTAAACACTATTATAAAAAGTTTGTCCCGAAAGACAAAGCAAAGGTAATCAGATTTTATTTATTCTGTATCGCAAAATGACAAATTTATAAAGAGGAATGAGAAACAAATCGGAGAAAATACACTGAATTCTTTACCGGCATATTTGGTACACTCCTGATTATAACGTATCTTTATATTTTATTTTTCAAATAGGAGTCTATTCTGAAAGATGTCACCCAAACGAGCGGACATGTTCATAACCGCAGGCAAAACGAGGCGCAGCCTACGGGTAAAATCTCAATCGGGAACCATGACTTTTTCGGAACAAACTCAAATCGTCATACATCCTATATTTGGAATTACAATTTTAGCAGAGAATGAAAGATCTTATCCTTACAGATATAAAAAGTGAAAAAGCCGTTTTGGTAGGCTTGATTACTCCCGAACAGAACGAAGAAAAGGTAAAAGAATATCTCGACGAACTGGCTTTTCTGGCCGAAACAGCCGGGTTCACTCCTCAAGCCCGATTCGTTCAAAGGCTTGAAATGCCCAATTCCGTCACGTTCGTAGGAACCGGAAAACTTCAGGAGATTAAAGAATACGTGGCGGATGAGGAAAACGAAACGGGGGTGGTCATCTTCGATGATGAACTCTCGGCGAAACAAATCCGCAATATCGAAAAAGAATTGGGACTGCGTATCCTCGACCGTACAAGCCTTATTCTCGACATCTTTGCCATGCGTGCGCAAACGGCTCATGCCAAAGTGCAGGTGGAATTGGCGCAATATCAATATTTGCTGCCGCGACTCACGCGGATGTGGACGCACTTGGAACGCCAACGCGGCGGGGGCGGCGTGGTGATGCGCGGTCCGGGGGAAACGCAGTTGGAAACCGACCGGCGTATCATTCTCGATAAAATCTCCCGGCTGAAAGAACAACTCAAACAAATCGACAAGCAAAAGGCGGTGCAACGCAAAAATCGCGGCAAACTGGTGCGTGTCGCCCTGGTGGGATATACCAATGTGGGCAAATCTACGCTGATGACGCTTCTGAGCAAATCGGAAGTGTTTGCCGAAAACAAGCTTTTCGCCACGCTTGACACGACTGTGCGGAAGGTGACCATCGAAAATCTGCCCTTTTTATTAACCGACACGGTGGGATTTATCCGCAAACTGCCGACGAATCTGATCGAATCGTTCAAATCGACGCTCGACGAGGTGCGCGAAGCCGACATCCTTGTCCATGTAGTAGACATCTCGCATCCGGCATTCGAGGAGCAAATCGAGGTGGTGGAAAAGACGTTATATGAAATCGATAAAACGGAAAAACCGACTATTCTCGCCTTTAATAAAATAGATGCCTTTACGCATGTAGCTAAGGATGAAGACGACCTGACTCCGAAAAAACGGGAGAATGTGTCGCTCGAAGAACTTCAACAAAGTTGGATGAGCCGCGTGAAAGAAAATTGTATTTTCATCTCGGCGAAAGAAAAAACGAATATCGAAGAATTAAAACAGCTTCTCTACGAAAAAGTAAAGGAAATCCATATCACGCGATTCCCTTACAATGATTTTCTCTACCAAACCTATGAGGAATAAATAATTCCGCCGCCCGCATTTATTTTTGGCGGTCTTTATCGCGAAGCCTCTCCAACATTCCTTTTTTGTAAGCTTCGCCTCTATGCTTGAGATATTCAAAATGAACGATATTCCCATCGGCAACGAGGTAAAGAATAAAAAAAACTCTCAGGTCACCGATGCGAATTCTATAAGTATGCTTAAAATTTATCAGCTTTTTACAGTTTGCAATACCTCCTACACTCTCCGCTTTTGCGACATTTTCATACATTTCCCGTATTGAATCGAGCGATTTTCCAGAGAGTCTCTTAACCGCGTTCATGAAAGATTGAGATAATTCGATTTTCATTTTTCACACGCCCAGCCACTTTTCAAACTCCACCTGTTCCTCTTTGCTTGCCATTATTCGCCCCTCCGGTTCGGTCTTACAGAGATGAGCGTAGAGTTCGGCATCCTCGATATCTTCGGCTTCTTCTATCAATAATTTCTCAATATATTTTTTCAAATTCGTTCCCTGCTCCGTTGCTTTGGCCGAAAGCAACCGGTAAGCATCTTCCGGAATATCGATATTTTTCCGCCGTATTCCCTTTTTAGAACTTGTCGTTTTCGTATCCATATTATTTATGTTGATTTTATCTCACAAAGATATAAAACATTCCTCAAACAATCCATACATCGCGAGATTCGCCTACAATCACTCGAGCCTGACTTTCTTCGAATAATACATGATCGCAGCCAGAATGACGAATAAACCCAAACTGCCGGTAAGCAATGCGTAACTTTCCATTTGCAATAAAACAAAGACAAAACCATACAGGAAAATCAGCAATCCCCCCATCCATAAAGCATATTTTCGGCTTTTAAGCAATCTCCATACATGGATCGTGACGAGCGCAGCCGTCATCAACGCGGCAACCAGATAGGCCGAATTGAACCCCCACACTTCCGACATGGAAAGGAGTAAGGCGTAGAATAGCACCAGCGCCAATCCTACCAACAAATACTGAAACGGGTTCACCGGCTTTTTCTGCCATAATTCGATGAAAAATACCGCTGCGAAAGTGAGTAAAATCAGCAATACGGCGTATTTGACACTGCGTACGTTCTGGCGATACTGATCCACGGGACGAACAAACTTCACCCCGAAAGCGGAAGACGCCATTTGCCCGATGGAGACGGCATTGTCGGCCGCCACTACCTGCCCGAAACTCCGATTCAAATCCAATACTTTCCATTTTGCCGAAAAGCCGTCGGCCGTTACCGCTCGTGTTTCCGGCAAGAAACTGCCCCCGAAAGCAGGCGTGCCCCAATCCGAAGCAAATTCCACCGTGGTCGTTTTACCAGCCGGAATCACGAACCAGCCCTGTGATCCCTTCAAAGATAAAGGGATAGAAAATGTAATGGGCTCGCCTGCCGAGGCGGTATCCTGTACCATATCGAGCTTGACATTCAGTCCCGAAGCGAATATTCCCGATGAAATATCCGGCGATAAATCCGGGGTCTCCCTCTCGGGAACATACCCATCCTTGCCCGGAACAACCCCAACAGAAAGATTTTCGACGGGTATTCCCGATTCGGCATCGAGTTTCTTACCGCCTATTTCCATCGATACCCGTTCGTCGATGCCTTTCAAATCGGACAGTCCCAGCACCACACGCGCTTCGTTCCACAAAAGCCTTTCGGAAAAGATGCCCGATTTATCCAGTTCGGAAGTATTAAAGGTTCCCGATAACAGGATATCTGCCCGGTAAACCGAAGCCTCATAAATACCCCTCTTTCGTTTCTCTACCTGCGCCTCACCCTTCACATTCAAAATGTCGGGCAACAACAACAGCGTTTTTCGCACCGGCTCGCGATTTTTATCCGTCAAACGCTCCTCGATATAAGGTATCGCCAGGCAAGGCCCAGCCAACACCTGCTCGGCGCCCCATTTGGACGCGATCTCCGTCACGGCGCCCGATTCGGTTTGCCGGCGTTCACGAATCAGCCCTTCCACCATCCCCAACGGGATCAGCAATAAAAGGGTAAGGATACCAATGATTACCATTTTCAGTGTTACCGAATGGCGTTCGGCAAACCGCGATTTGCCCGCAGGCGTTGAAAGGTAGGAGGATGGCGGGAGAGTTGTATTTTCCTGTGATTGCATATTGGAGTGAATTAATTTTTATAACGAAGATTTAAAAAAGCGATAGGCAAAACTTTTCAAAGCGATGCCTATCGGATTTCTTTTTATGCTTATTGCTTTTTTTGATAAGCATCGCTTTCGGAAAAGATCATTACAATTTTTCGAACTTCACGAGTTTGAGCATTTGTTTGATTTTGAGTCCCGGCGTAAAAATCACGCGCGCACTTTTAATGACACCTGCTTCCACTTTAGCCTTTTCTTCGACGCCGGTGCTCGAAATGCCGGGACGCAGGCTACCCAGGTCACCGAGCCGCACGGCTTTGCCTTCGGCTAATTTATCAACGGCCACATCCACCATGGCATAAAGTACTGCCCGGATATCGGCTCCGCTTACGGTACTGATTTTCTCAATATCTTTTGTTAAATCCTCAATGGTTGTTTCTCCTGAAATATTTGCCGAAGCATAATACTTCTTCTTGGTTCCGCCGCCAACCACACCCGGCTCGCCTCTTAGAATAGGTTTGAACTTGATTGACATCTTATTATAAATTTATAATAACATAACCCACAAATGTACGGAAAACGAGGGACTAAAAAAATATTGCCGGCTAATTAATGTTAAACCGCCAAATTATTTTTAGGTAGGCCTTCCATCCGGATACTTTTTCTCTCTTTCAGGACTTTATGACCACATCGCCCGCGGCTTTAAACCCAATCAGCCACAACATGCCGGAGGCAATGACCAGTATTCCCAATGCGAAGGCCCAGTTCAGGGTCCAATCATGCACAACGCCCATCAACACGGGCGATATCGCAGCCAAAATATATCCGACCGACTGAGACATGCCCGACAATTCCGTCGCCTTCCGGGAGGTGGAAACGCGGAGGGAAATAAAAGAGATCGCCAGGCTCAGATTGGCGCCGCAAGCAAGACCGACTAACGTCACGGCCAGAATGTAATGCCAAAGGGAAGACGAAACAATAAGAAAAATCAATCCCGAAATCAGGATCAATCCATTAATAATGGTCAGCGTTTGTTGCCCTTTACATTTGTAGGCGATAGACGGAATGATTAAGCTGGTGGGCAACCCGGCAATTTGAAACAAAAAAGTCATATTACCGGCCGCCTCCGCCGATAGTCCTTTGGAAATCATAACCGATGGCAGCCAAGCCGTTAATCCGTAAAAAATAAAAGATTGAATGCCCATATACAAAGTAACCCACCAGGCCAACATCGACTTCCAAATAGAAAGCCCCTTATCGTTCACCAGTATGACTTTTTCGGGCTCCGAGGCCGAATGATTGCGCTTAAAGACTTGCGGCAACCAAATGAAAAGAGTGATCAAGGCAAGCGGAATCCATACCGCCAGCGAGTTTCGCCATCCCATGCGCTCGGTAAGTGGAGCGCTGGCTCCGGCGCTAATGCTGGCAAATATATTGAGGGAAAGGGTGTACAACCCTAACATCAGGCCGGTATGCAGGACAAATTCCTTTTTGATAATACTCGGCAACAATACATTCCCGATACCGATGCCGACGCCTAACAGCAAAGTTCCCGCAAACAAGCCCGCAATGCCGGTATAGGAGCGGATGAGTTCCCCGACAAGCAACAAAATCAGGCCGGCAAACATAACCATCCCGTATCCGTACTTTTTACTGAATTGCGCCACAAAGGGCGACACCGCAGCAAACGCCAACAAAGGCAAGGTCGTCAACAAGCCGCCCGTGCCTCCCGAGAGATTAAAATAGTCTTTCAGGATATGAATAATCGGCCCGATTCCCGTAATGGGCGCCCTTAAATTGAAGGCGACAAAGAGAATACCGATGGCCAAAGCAGACGGAAGAAAGCTCCTTTTTATTTGCATAAAGCCTCATTCAGGGCAATCACAGCGTCTTCGTAGGCTTCGCGTTTAATGACAAACTGCATATTGACCTGCATCAATGACTGAGCAAAGCTCTCAATATTAATTCCTTTATCATATAATGCTTTGGACGCTCGGTACAAAAATCCGGGCATGGCGATGTTTGATCCCATGGCGCAAACAAGGGCAGCCGGCAGAACGGTCACTTGGTAAAAGACGTGTTCCAACGCACGAATCAGGTCCTCCGATTTCTTATTATCCCAAACCACCATGGTAATGGAGTTGGCATTCGTCGATTTCAGAATATAACTGACATCGTATTTCTCGAAATACTGCATGATGCGCGCGTCGAACCCAACTTCCCCAACCATCATCGGGTCATGCACTTCGATAGCAAGGACTTTACGCGACCCGGAGACAAATTCCACACGCGGTTCGGGCGAAATGTAATCGCGCGAGATAATGGTTCCGGGATGTTTCGGCTCAAAAGTATTTTTTATACGAATATTGATGCCCGCCAGTTCAAGGGGTTTCGCCGCTTTCGGATGAATCGCCTCCATGCCGATGTCGGCCAACTGATCGGCGATAATATAATTGGTATGCCCCACGGGAATGCTGTTCTTAACTCCCACAATCTTCGGATCCGCGCTCGAAAGATGATACTCTTTATGAATGATGGCCTCATCGGCTTTCACTTCCACCGCTATTTTACTAAACGTAACTTCCGAATAACCGCGGTCGAAAGCCCGCATAATACCCTCGGTACCCTTCGTATAACCGGTCACGACACAGACCACTTTACTAAAATCCACCCCCGAAAATTCTTTATGGATGCGTTGGTCGATGGTAAGGGGCTCATTGTCGTTAAAGCCCGACAAATCGATAAAGCGGGCATTAATGCCATTATTATTGAGTATATTGGTTGAGTTCCATCCGGAGTGCGCTTCCCCGATGGAGGCCAATATCTCTCTTGCCGCCAAATAGATATCGATCACATTCACATAGCCCGAGGCCAATACCTTCGCCAAGCTGTAAAGAATTGTTTTCGACTGGTCCACGCGGAAACGGATAAAATCGCGCGCCTCTTTCAAGTCAAGCCCGATATCGGCAAACCCTTCGTTGATGAGAAGCAGGCGCTGACAAAAAGCATCCAGCGCACTACTGTAGTCTTCACCGTTCAAAAACTTATTGTAAATGCCCGGCTCGCCGGTCTTTTTATGCTCCAACAGCCAGTTTGTGACATTATTATACGCCGAAACCACGAAGATACGGTTATACAACTCATCGCCTTTGCGATCGCCTTGTATAATGTTCTTCAGCACATCCTGAAACTGGGACATCGACGTCCCGCCTATTTTTTCTACCGTGAGCATGTTGTAAATGATGAATGATGAACTATGAATGATGAACTATGAGTTATGAATATTCGGATACTTCTGTACAAGTTGCAAAAATACAGGTTTTTTCCGATGATAACGATACCGAATGATATTTTTTAAGGCTTTATCCTTACAATTCTATTTCCTTTCATCACTACGATCTCCCCTTTATTCCTTCGTTTGAATTCAACCATGCGTTCGTAAGCCTTTTCAACTCCTTTCAAAATTTCATGTGTCTTTACTGATTTATTTTCTTTTGTCATAATAATTTTTTAATTGATTAAATCGCTTCCCGTCAAAGATATTCATTTCTTTTTTACCGGATTTTTTGGCAACCAATACAGGTCTTCCTTCCGAATTATCCAATATAATAACATAATCGACTTTAGACAAATAAATATCGAATAGATTGATAATCCCATTTCTATATCGTCTTTCAATAACATCTTCCGCAATACCGTGACCGCCTTCTTTTACTCTTGTCTTTACGCGTTCTTTTGCCAATTCAGGATTGCTTAACCAAAAGAAAAGCAATACACCTGTATATCCGGCATCTTTAGCTTCTAAAACCGTTTCTTTAAATGTTTTCGTTGCATTCCAGAATATCCGGCAAAATAGTAAAAGACGCTGTGGTTTTCTCTGCCCCGTTACACCCGGCAATTATGTAAAGATATTTTTCTTTCATAAGTGCAAATGTACTATTTTTTCTATTATTGTTTTTATTCAAATTCTTTATCTTACGAAGAATATCGTTGAGGCGGGACTCTCTCTCTGAAAATCTTTTGTCTTTATTGTAAAAAAGTTGTCTGCATTTGCGTATTCGCTTCACTCAAAAAGGATGCAAATGGAACAAATTCGAAAGCATCTTGAGCAGATAGTCCATATCTCTGATAAAGATTGGATTTTTCTTGTATCGAAATTAACCCGAAAAAAGATATAACCGTGAGATTTACTTTTCCTTATGAATTTGCAAGCGGCTACGATTCTTTTCTTGCCAAGACTCCCTCCGCCTATCAAATCGAAGCTCTCTCCGACTCCATATTATGGACCCTAAACGAAGAAAACCTTCAACCGTTTTATAAACACACCGAAGCAGGAAACAAAATGGGAAGAATCCTCAGTGAAAAACTATATATCAATAAATGTAAGCGTCTAACATCCTTATTGACCGAATCGCCTGAGGAGCGATACACCCATTTAATGTCCGAACAACCCCGCTTCATACAACTCATTCCGCTAAAATACATCGCATCGTACATTGGAATTATCCCTCAAGCCCTGAGCAGGATAAGAAGGAGAATTTATTAACCTGGGTTCATTGATTCACTCATCCGCTTTCGTTTCCTTTGTATAAAAAAGATGAGCAAGAAAATACACGGAAATGTAAGATTGCGGAAATTGGCAATAATTATTTTCACCGCATTGCCTTTATTATTTTCCGGTTGCCGGACAAATGACCTTACCCTCGCCTGGAGCACACGCGCGGACTTCTATTATAACTCCGACAAGCGTATTTTACCGACACTCAGGGAGAACAAAATAAAAGCGTTCCATTTAAGCCCCTAAATACAAGCAATATTTAAATCAACTCCGCCACCACCGCTTCGGTGACGGTGATTAAGTCACGGGGAGCGATTTTGAGTTGCACGCCCCGTTGGCCGGCACTGACATAAATATGCGGGAAATCTTCACACAAACGATGGATAAACGACGGATAATGCTTTTTCATGCCGATGGGGGAACACGCTCCACGAATATAGCCGGCGACCGAAAGCAAATCTTTCTGATGGATAAGGGCGCAATTTTTATTGCCCGAAGCCGCGGCCGCCTTTTTCAGGTCGATTTCACTGTCTCCCGGCACGATACACACAAAATATCGGGTCTTATTTCCTTCCAACACAAGCGTTTTAAACACTTGTTCGGGATTTTCACCCAGTTGCGCGGCCACATGCACGGCCGACAAATCGGACTCATCCACTTCATACGGCACTAATTCGTAGTGAATTCCCGCTGTATCCAACAACCGGGCAACATTTGTCTTCAGTTTTTTGCTCATTCTTTTTCCGTTTATTAAACGCCCTGCGATCCGGAGTTTGCCGATGATGCATCACCCACTTCAGACGCTTTCATCGATAATTGGATACGTTTGCGTTCCTTATCGACCGACAACACTTTCACCGTGACATATTGATGTAAGGAAACCTCGTCGGAAGGGTTGGAAACAAACCGGTCTGCCAGTTCCGAGATGTGTACCAATCCGTTTTCCTTGATACCGACATCGACAAAACAACCGAAATTCGTAATATTGGTCACGATGCCCGGCAAAACCATCCCTTCTTTCAGGTCTTCGAGGCTTCGCACATTCGGGTCGAACTCCTGCGTTTGGATTTGAGTACGCGGGTCGCGCCCGGGCTTTTCCAATTCCTGAAGAATATCCGAAAGCGTTTCGAGTCCGACATCCGAGGTTACATAGCGCGAAGGTTCGATCCGTTGAATAAGAGTTTTGTTTCCTATTAACTCCTTTACCGAGTAACCCAAATCTTTCGCCATTTGCTCTACCAATGAATAGCTCTCGGGATGCACGGCCGAATTATCCAACGGATGACCGGCATCGGGAATGCGCAGGAACCCGGCGCATTGCTCGAACGCCTTGTCTCCCAGGCGGGGCACTTTCTTCAATTGCGAACGCGAATCGAAAGGCCCGTTTTGCGTGCGATAATCGACGATATTTTGCGCAAGCGATTCCCCCAATCCGGAAACATACATGAGCAAATGCTTACTGGCCGTATTCACATTTACCCCCACAAGGTTGACACAACTTTCGACCGTCCGGTCAAGCGATTTTTTCAACTTTGACTGGTCGACATCATGCTGATACTGCCCCACCCCGATGGATTTCGGGTCGATCTTCACCAGTTCCGCCAACGGATCGGCCAGACGCCGCCCGATGGAAACCGCCCCGCGCACGGTCACATCGTATTGGGGAAACTCGTCGCGCGCAATTTTCGACGCAGAATAAACCGATGCGCCGTTTTCGCTCACGACAAACACTTTCACCTCTTTGTCATACCGCTGATTCGTCACAAAGTGTTCCGTTTCGCGATTAGCAGTGCCGTTACCGATGGCGATCGCATCGATGCGGTAAGCCGATACCAATTTGACGATCTTTTTAGCCGACTTCGAATACTCGTTTTGCGGCGGATGCGGATAAATCGTCTCATTATGAAGCAACGTGCCCTGCTCATCGAGACAAACCACTTTACATCCGGAGCGATAACCGGGGTCGATCGCCAGGATGCGCTGTTGTCCTAACGGCGGAGCAAGCAGCAATTGGCGAAGATTTTGCACAAATACGGCAATGGCCGCCTCATCGGCCTTCTCTTTCGAGAGGGAGGCAAATTCGGTTTCGATAGAAGGCTTCAGCAACCGTTTATAAGCATCCGTCACCGCTTTTTCCACGAAATCCGATGCTTCGGAGTCATTTTTCACATACCGTTTCACTAAACGAAGGATACACTTTTCATCCTCGGGCGATATCGACACCCGCAAAAATCCTTCCGCTTCGCCACGCCGCATAGCCAGAAGGCGATGGGACGGACAGCGCGACAGCAATGCCGAAAAATCAAAGTAGTCGCTATATTTTTCGCCTTCCGCCTCTTTGCCTTTCACCACCTTCGAGGAGATGGCAGCTTCGCGTTCAAAAATATTTCGGACACTCTGCCTGGCCCAAGCATCTTCATTCACCCATTCGGCGATAATATCGCAAGCGCCTTTGATCGCCTCCTGCTCATCCGGCACCTCGCCCCGCACAAACTGCGCGGCTTTGGAAATGACGGAATCCTGCGGTTGTGTCATCAACCACTTCGCCAATTCCTCCAGTCCTTTTTTCCGGGCTACTTCCGCTCGTGTCTGCCGCTTGGGTTTATAAGGCAAGTAGCTATCTTCGAGAGCAACCGCATCCCAGCAATCCTGTATTTGCTGCTCCAATACGGGCGTGAGCTTACCCTGCTCCGAAATAGACTTCAAGATAAACTCTTTCCGCTTTTCCATCTCGCGGTACTTTTCATTCAACTCGTGAATGCCGGCAATCTGCACTTCGTCCAACCCTCCGGTCGCCTCTTTCCGGTAGCGGCTGATAAAAGGAATCGTAGCGCCTTTGTCGAGGAGCCCGATGGTATTTTCTACACTCTTAACAGATAGGTTTAAGTCTTTTGAAATAATAGAAGCTATGATTGACATATTCTGATTATAAATTGGAAAATTCGAAGATAGGAATTCGATTGCAAAAATACGGAATTATTTCAGAATTCTAAAAACTCTTCCTATCTTTGTACCGGAAGTTGTACATCTTAACGCATAAGGATATGATTATCGTAACCCCCGCAGAATTTAGGGCTAATCAAAAGAAGTTCTTCGATTTGTCAGAAAAACAAATCGTTATCGTCGCCCGCAAAAACGAGAGACCCATCATCGTAAAACCATGGGACGAAGAGGATTATCCCACAAAAGAAGAATTGGAAGCTATACAGGAAGGGCTAAACGACATACGCGAAGGCAGAATTACGTTTATTGATCCGGCAAATGTATGGGAACGTATAGGATAGCCGTTTCAAACCGAGCTAAAAAGGATCTTTTGTATATCCGGAAAAGCGGGCCGAAACCGATCATCCGCAAAATCGAACAAATTTTCCTAGAATTGTCCGAACACCCATATAGCGGTACCGGGCATCCTGAGCCGCTCAGGTATTTAAGCGGTAATATTTGGTCGCGTAGGATAGATAAGAAAAACCGATTACGCTATTTGGTAAGGGACGATGTGGTAATCGTCGTAGTAATCTCGGTGTTGGGACATTATGATGATAAGTAATATAAAGGCATGGCAAAACTGAAAACGGTTTATTTCTGCAGCAATTGCGGGTACGAATCACCGAAATGGATGGGAAAATGCCCTTCCTGCGGCGAATGGGGAACATTTGTGGAGGAACTGGTACAAAAAAACAGCGCGTCGAAACAAGCCGACACCCGCTCGTTCGACTCGGTACAGAGCCAACCTCTCCCGCTAAAGGATATAAAAGCCGATGAAGAGCCGCGCATCGATATGTTGGACGGAGAGCTCAACCGGGTGTTGGGCGGAGGACTGGTACCAGCCTCACTGGTATTGATCGGAGGCGAGCCTGGCATCGGCAAGTCGACGCTCGTACTTCAAACGGTACTGAAACTAAGTCATATCCGAAGCCTGTATGTTTCGGGCGAAGAAAGCGCGCGGCAACTCAAACTGCGTGCCGACCGTATCGGCTTGGAGAACGATCAATGCCTGATTGTGTGTGAAACCAATCTCGACCGTATTTTTACCCATATCCAAAACACCTCTCCGCAATTAGTGATTATCGACTCGATCCAAACGGTGTATAGCGACGCCATGGAATCGTCACCCGGAAGCATCTCGCAGGTACGGGAGTGCGCCGCAACGATTCTCAAATTCGCCAAACAGTCGGGCATACCGGTCATTCTTATCGGACATATTACGAAAGAAGGAAGCATCGCCGGGCCAAAGGTCTTGGAGCATATCGTCGACACGGTTTTGCAGTTCGAAGGCGACCAACACTATATGTACCGGATCTTACGAAGCATCAAAAACCGCTTCGGAAGCACTTCGGAATTGGGTATCTATGAGATGAACCGGTCGGGGCTGCGCGAAGTAACCAACCCTTCGGAGTTACTGCTTACGCAAAATCACGAAGGATTAAGCGGTGTAGCCATTTCGGCCGCTATCGAAGGGGTACGCCCCTTCCTTATAGAGACGCAAGCGCTGGTGAGCACGGCAGCTTACGGCACGCCGCAACGATCGGCCACCGGATTCGATATTCGACGGATGAACATGTTACTGGCCGTATTGGAAAAGCGCGCCGGTTTTAAATTGGGACAGAAAGATGTCTTTTTGAATATTGCCGGTGGATTACGGGTGAATGATCCGGGAATGGATTTATCGGTCATTTGCGCCGTCTTGTCTTCCAGTTTGGATATTTCCATCGATGGAGATACCTGTTTGACGGGCGAAGTGGGACTTTCGGGAGAGATTCGTCCGGTAAACCGCATCGAGCAACGTATTATGGAAGCCGAAAAGTTAGGTTTTTCGCGTATTCTTGTACCGGCAAATAACCTGAAAGGATTCAATGCGAAAGTGCATATAAAAATAGAAGCGGTTCGAAAAGTCGAAGATGCTTTCCGAGCCCTATTTTCATAAAGAGCTATGTCCGTAGGAATAAAAAAACCCCTCGGAAGAGGCTGCTCTTTCAAAAAAAGCATTATCTTTGCACCTGCTTTATGTGTCGGTACCTTGACCGAGTGGCTAGGTAGCGGTCTGCAAAACCGTTTACGGCGGTTCGAATCCGCCAGGTACCTCTCCAGAGACCTCTAAAACTGTTTCTCTTATACAGTTTAGAGGCTTTTTCCTTTTAAAGGAGTCTAAAATCGTTTCCAATAGACTCCATAAGAATAAGGCTGCCTCGAAAAAGAAATACTCGAGACAGCCCCATTCATAAACATCACAAGGAAGACTATTGCACGTCGTCGGAAGTATTTCCGGATGCTTTTTTATCTTTTTTCAACGCTTCGGACACTTTCGTATAGTTCACTTTCCATGAACGAGATACCGAATCGACAAAAGCGGCCGCACTGCTTTTCACCACATCCCACTTGCTGTCGGCAATCGTATCGTATTCATCCAGCTTATCCGACAGATTTTGTTTGATCTCCTTCAAGTTTGCCAATTGTTGATTATACTCGTCTTTGGCATCTTCGGCAATATCGGTGGCTTTGCTTTCCAACTTATCGATATACTCGATCAGTTCATCCAGCACCTTATGGGCATTTTGTTTAAACTCTTGCTTATTCATACTCTTTTATGTTTATAATTTATACCAATGTATAAAATAAACGTATTCATGGGCAATTGGTTCACGCGGAGCCGGAATAAACCGCTTCGGGCTACTGCTTCCAATTTTTAATTCTCTGCACCGCTTCGAGCGTCTTTTCGTGACTGTTGAAAGCGGTCAGACGGAAATATCCTTCGCCTTTCAACCCGAATCCCACACCCGGCGTACCGACAATGTGGCATTCCTGCAACAAGCGGTCGAAAAACGCCCATGAATCAGTCGTGTCGGGACACTTTAACCAGATGTACGGAGCATTTACCCCGCCAAAGACCGTCCAGCCTTTTTCCGCCAATCCTTCCCGGATAATGGCGGCGTTTTGCATATAGTAATCGACCATCGACCGCACTTCTTTCCGGCCTTCGGGAGAATAAACGGCCTCCGCCGCGCGCTGAATGATATACGCCGTGCCATTGAATTTGGTCGATTGACGACGGCGCCACAACGCATTCAACGAGACTTCTTTTTTCGTCGAAGTCACCGTCTTCAATGCCTTGGGCACCACCGTATAGCTGCACCGCAAACCGGTAAAGCCGGCATTCTTAGAAAAGGAACGGAACTCGATGGCGCATGACTTGGCGCCTTCGATTTCGAAAATACTATGGGGAATATCGTCTTCGGTAATATACGCTTCGTAAGCGGCATCAAACAAAATCAAGCTTTCGTTTTCGAGGGCATAATCGACCCATTTCTTCAATTGCGCCCGCGTCATGACCGTACCCGAAGGATTATTGGGATAACATAAATAAATCACATCCACCCTTTTCGGGGGAAGCTCGGGCAAGAACTTGTTTTCTTCGCTACAGGTCAGAAACAGAATCTTGGACGAGGTGATGGACGATTGCAAAATGCGCATGATATTGGTATCCAAATACACCGGATATACCGGATCGGTAATGCCGATGACATTTGCGTCGCCGAGGATATCGCCGATATTACCCGTATCACTTTTCGCGCCATCACTTATAAAGATTTCATCCGCAGCGATGTCAAGTCCCCGGTCGATAAAATCATTTTTAGCGATGGTTTCGCGTAAGAACGCATAGCCTTGCTCCGGCCCATAACCATGAAAAGTGCTTTTATCGGCCATTTCGTCCACGGCTTTATGCAGCGCCGCGATGACGGATGGAGGTAAAGGGAGGGTCACGTCGCCGATACCGAGGCGGATGATGTCGGCCTGAGGATGGTTACGGGTAAACCCGTTGACTTTCGATTCGATGGTGCTGAAGAGATAGCTTTCGTTGAGTTTGAGATAATTTTCGTT
This sequence comes from Limibacterium fermenti, assembly GCF_041902845.1. GTDB lineage: Bacteria > Bacteroidota > Bacteroidia > Bacteroidales > Dysgonomonadaceae > Limibacterium > Limibacterium fermenti. Next base: position 174,824 of record NZ_CP159486.1, on the reverse strand, counting down.
GATGGAAAACATAACGATTATGAATTATGAATTATAAGTGATGAGTGATGAATGATGTGCGAACACCCTAATCCTGCTAATTTACGAACCTGCTAATTTGCCAATCCGCTAATTTACTAATTTGCTAATTTGCTAATTAAACAAAGCCTTCGAAGACAAAGTGGGCGTCTCCCGACAACCAGACCTCATCGGCGCTGCGATCCCACTCGACCAAAAGGTCGCCGCCCTTCACATGCACAAGGGCTACAGCATCGCATACGTTGTTGAGCACGCCGGCCACCACCGTGGCGCAAGCTCCCGTGCCGCAAGCCAGCGTTTCGCCGCTTCCGCGCTCCCACACGCGCATGCGGAGGTTCTGGCGGTCGAGCACTTGTACAAACTCGACATTGGTGCGCTGCGGGAACAACGGATGATGTTCAATAGCAGGCCCTATTGCGGAAAAATCGAACCGCTCGATGTCGTCCTGAAAAATAACGGCATGCGGATTGCCCATCGACACGCAAGTGATTTCGGCCCGATACCCTTCCACTTCCAGCGGATGGCGGACAACATGCGACTGTGAAAGAGCGACAGGTATTTCATGAGCCGACAACCGCGGCCGTCCCATATTCACGTTCACCCGGACAACCGTATCGGTCACCGGATCGACCTCCAGCAGCAGTCGTTTGATGCCGGACTTGGTACTTAACGCGATCTCTTTTTTACGCGTGAGCCCACGGTCGTACAGATATTTTCCGACACAGCGGGAAGCATTTCCGCACATTTCCGCTTCGCTACCATCGGCGTTGAACATGCGCATGGAAAAGTCTCCTTCGGCAGAAGGCCCGATAAGGACGATGCCGTCGCCGCCGATACCGAAGTGACGATCGCTCACACGGCGGGAAAGCTCGGCGGGCGACTCTATTTTTTCTTCGAACAGGTTGAAATAAATATAATCATTACCTGCTCCTTGCATTTTTACGAATTTCATTTGCTGCGTATGATTGAAAAATGCGTATGAGATTCGAGGAAAAATCCGATACGCATTCTAAGATTATCAATTTCACAAAAATAACGCTATTTTTGCATTCAATTGAATTTATTATTCGCAAAAATACATCTTTTTACCGGTTTTCCGCTATAAAAAGTTGAAAAAATTCACTTATAGCTCATCCATTTTATCATTTCAGCGAAAGTCGGCTTCTTCCCGTACATCAGAATACCCACCCGATAGATTTTTGCCACAACAATGGATATGAGGATAAACGTACCGTATAACAGAACCAGCGAGAGCAACTTTTCCCACAACGGAATACCGAACGGAATGCGCACCATCATGACAATGGGCGAAGTGAACGGTATCAACGAGCACCAGAAAGCCAACGGCCCGTCGGGATTACCGACGCTGTAGAAGCCGGCCAGGAAAGCGAACACGATGATGATGGTCACGGGGGTCATGAACTGCGAGGTATCTTCTTCGCTATCGACTGCCGAAGCGAACATTCCGAAAATGGAAGCATACAGCACATATCCGCCGATAAAAAAGAGCAGGAAAAAGAGGATAACCTCGAACCAATTAATCGACAAAACGGTATCGAGAATTTTCTGCATATCCATGCCGTCCATCTCCATCGCCGAAGCGGAAGCAAGTTCGGGCGAAGAGATAAATAGCGATACGCCGCCAAGCAAAGCGGTGGCCAGTACTCCCCAAATAACGAGTTGGGTAATGCCCACCAATCCTACGCCGATAATCTTACCCACCAACAGGTTAACCGGCTTTACCGACGAAATCATCACTTCTATCACGCGGCTTTTCTTTTCTTCCAGCACGGCCTGCATCACCATGTTGCCGTACATAAGAATAAACATATAAATAAGAATGGTGAAGACCATACCGATGATCGTCGCCACGTCGGTCGACGATTCGGAGACCGTGCCGTCGCCCCCCCACTTCATCGTTTTTAACGGAATGTCGGACCCTTCTTTCACAATGTTCCGCACCTGCGCGACCGTTTCGCCATCGACATTGCCCGAGGCGGAAAGCTCGTCGAGCTTTTGTTGAGTCACTTTTTCGCTGAGCGTGCGTTTAATCATCGATTGCAAATCCTGTGGAATTTGTTTCTCTGACAAGATGGTGGCGGCTTGCGGATACTTATTCAAATCGCGCGTAATATGCAGGACGGCATACACCTCTTTGCCCAGTTTCGACTGATAACTGGCCTTTTCCGACTCGCCGGCCGACTGGAAGATATAGGTATCGGTCGATTTCAACAGCGGCGCATACAGACCGGTATTATCAATGACCACGATACGCTTTTCGCCGCCGTCGTTGAGCGTGGCGAGCCACAGGGGCATCAAGGTGAGCAGCACCATCAGCACCGGCATAAGCAGGGTGAGAATGATAAACGATTTTTTGCGGACGCGGGTAATATATTCTCTTTGTATGACTAAGCCTAATTTGTTCATCGGTCAATTGTTTGTTACGGTTTGAATAAAGATATCGTTCATCGAGGGCAGCACCTCATCATACATCACCACGTCGTAGCGGTCGAAGATGAGCTTGACCAGTTCTTTGGTTTCCATTTCGGGCTGTTTGCGGATACGCACATCGATAAATTCATGATACGGTTCGCACGACAAAAGGGTGCACGCGGGATGTTCGAAATGAAACGATTCGGCGCGCAGGCGGAAATGAAACGTATTGGTAACATGCTGCTTGCGGATATCGAATACGTTGCCTTGCAGCACCACCTGCGCTTTGTTGATGAGGGCGATGTTATCGCAAAGCGTTTCGACCGACTCCATGTTGTGGGTGGAAAGGATGATGGTCTTTCCCTGTTCCCGCAGGCGCAACACCTCGTTTTTAATGATGTCGGCGTTGACGGGGTCGAAGCCGCTGAAGGGTTCGTCGAGAATCAGCAGTCCGGGATTGTGGATGACGGTGGAGATGAACTGCACCTTCTGCTGCATCCCCTTCGAAAGCTCCTCCACCTTGCGGTTGTACCAATCCATGATATCGAAGCGTTTAAACCAGATCATGAGTTGGCGGTGGGCGTCCTGACGCGAAAGGCCGCGCAACTGCGCCAGATACATAGCCTGTTCGCCGACTTTCATTTTTTTGTACAATCCGCGCTCTTCGGGAAGATAACCGATATCGGTTACGTTCGTGTCGGAAGCCGGCCGGCCGTCAATCCATACTTCACCGCTGTCGGGGGCGGTAATGCGGGTAATGATGCGGATAAGGGTTGTTTTCCCCGCCCCGTTGGGGCCCAGCAACCCGAAGATGGTGCCTTTGGGCACTTCGATACTGACTTTGTTCAGCGCCAAATGATTGGCATATTGCTTTACGACGTTGTTGGTTTTTAAATACATGTGTTGCAGTTCGTTTTAAAGGCTCAAAGATAGCTATTTTTATGGAACGGAAAGGACGGAAGAAGACGGAAATTGCGAGGAAGGTCGAAACAATGGCAAAAAATACTCGCTGAATAGTAAAATGACATAAATCAACGGTAGGATATGCCCGATGAATAGTAGGAAACGGCAGGGCAACGGTAGGAAACGGCAAATAAACGGTAGGAAATGATCAATCGACAGCAAGAAATGAGGAATCCTCTGCAAAAAATTATCCAACATCAATATAAAATGATATAATGACTGTAATAAACGATACCGTATCTTTTCTAAATGATAAAAGATCGTCACAAGACGAAAAAAGATCTGCCTAAAAGGATCAATCCACGGGCAAAAAAGATAAATCAACCGGTTAACACGGTTTTAGAACTTCAAAATAATCCGTTCGCCCAATTCTTTGGACAGGATCTTCTTAATTTCCTGCATTTGCTTCAACTCGGCAATCAAAACGAGGGCATCGTCGGGGGACGCCGTTTTCATTTCGTCTTGAATCTTTTTTATTTTTTCGAGAATATACGCATTTTTCAGTTCGGTCGTCGCGCGGGGAACGAGAAAATTGAGGGAGTTTTCTTCCAACAACCGCGAATCTTTCGCATCAATTTCCTCCCCGATCGACTTGGCATGAATCTTACTCAACTGATACCGGTCGCTCATCAGGTCGGAAGCCAACTTATTGACCGCCGGATCGGGGTGCGACAAAAAATACCGTCCCGGAACGAAATGTTCGTCCTCCAATCCTTCGACCGCCTCTTCGAACATCCGCCGGTACAACTCATTCGAAAACGGAATATGATCGCGCTCCAAGTCGTACCGCACAAACTCCGTGACCAACGGCCCTTCTTCCACCAACACGTCCTCTTCGAGAACATGCCGCCCTTCTTTCCGTTTCCGCTTCTCGTATTTACGGTACACCGGCAGTTCGCCATAACGAACCACATAACGAAGAATCTCGTATTCAAACCGGTCATACGGATTTTTAGCGGTAGTCTTGGCAAACGACTCGGCCTTTATCTCGATCGCCGCCCGCGCTTCGTCACGAACAGCACCCGGCGCCGACGCACCTTGTTCCTTCTTCCGACTATAATTGCGAAGGCGGACTTTATTGACTTCCGCTATCAACACGTTTTCACGCAACTCCATCAACTGCGAACAATCCTGAATGTATACCGAACGCGTGATGGCATCGGGAATAAGGGCGATGCTTTCGACGATGTTCGTGATAAGGCCCGCCCGTTTAATAGGGTCGTCGCCGGCTTCTGCAAGCAATAACTGCGTTTTGAAGCGGATAAAATCGGTTTCGTGCGAAGCGATATAGCGATTGAAATCGTCGGCGTTCTGCTTTTTGGCGAACGAATCGGGATCTTCGCCCTCGGGCAGCAACACCACCTTCACGTTCATTCCCTCTTCCAGCAGCAGGTCGATACCCCGCATCGCAGCCTTTATCCCCGCCGTGTCGCCGTCGTAAAGCACGGTAATATTTTCCGAAAAACGCCGTATCTTGCGTATCTGCCCGTGGGTGAGAGCCGTTCCCGACGAAGCCACCACGTTTTCGAGCCCCGCCTGATGCATCGAAATGACATCGGTATAGCCTTCTACCAAAAAGCACTTATCGGCTTTCATAATGGCGCTCTTGGCAAAATAAATACCGTATAGCTCGTTGCTCTTCGAGTAAATTTCGCTTTCGGGCGAATTGACATACTTGCCCGTGTTGGGCACTTTCTTCAGGATACGCCCCCCGAAAGCCACCACCTTACCAGAGAGGGTATGCACGGGGAAGATGACCCGCCCGCGAAAACGGTCGAAGAGGGCGCCGCCGTTTTCCCCGCCCGTCGACAAGCCGGTTTTCAGCAAAAAATCTTTTTGATAACCGGCTTTTTGGGCTTCCTGCGACAACGCATCGCGCTGTTCGAGGCTGTAACCCAGTTGGAATTTATGGATGATGTCGTCCCGGAAACCGCGTTCACGGAAATAACTCAGTCCGATGCTCCGTCCCTCGGGATGTTCGAACAATATTTTCACAAAATAGTCTCGGGCATATTCATTGAGGATAAACATGCTTTCGCGTGCGCTCTGCGCCAGCTTTTCCTCCTCCGTAAACTCTTTTTCCACCACCTCGATGTGGTATTTTTTCGCCAGATATTTCAGCGCTTCGTAATACGAAAGCTGCTCGTGCTTCATAACGAAATTGACCGGCGTGCCTCCCGTGCCGCACACGAAACATTTGCAGATATTTTTGGAAGGAGACACGTAAAACGAGGGATTCCGGTCTTCATGGAAAGGGCACAGCCCCACATAGTTCACACCCCGCTTGCGCAGCGTAACGAAATCGGACACCACGTCGACAATCTGCGCGGCATCCTGAATCTTTTGTATGGTTATTTGGTCGATCATTTTTCGAAGCACGAATATAGTGAATAATCCGCGAAAAAAGTTGTTTCGTATGCAAAAAAAAGACGTACATTTGTAATGCAATTTATGCATTATAGAATCTCAGGAATAATAATTCGGTTTTAATTAAGAGATACTCATGACTAATTAAGTCTTAGTAGTGGATATAGTTTAAAACGGGAATCTTAATTAGTCGATCACAAGAGTGCTAAGTAAAAACCTGTAAGACTATTAACGATAACAAAAATAAAATCTGGTCAGCTTATGAATTTAATCGAACATAAAATCTGGTTGTTGTGTATAGCATTCCTTTTCTTTACTGGTTGTAATAATGATATCATCCAAGAGATCGATGAACCGTTGAGCATAAAATTTGAGGTTTACTACACATTACGTGGAGATACATTACCGGATATCGGAGCAAAAGTTTTTGCTTACTACAATATAAATCAGTCCGATATTTTAGATTATAATATCAATAATGACGGAAGTCTTATCAACACGAACAAAAGTACAAGCATTATTTATCCGGACACGCAAAATAAAATAGAGGAAACCGGTAAATTTACACTTATTCCACCTAAAGGAACAGAGAGTCTTTTAGTCATTATTTGGAGTGATTTTTATAAAGATCGTGATTTGAAATCCCTTTTTACAGAATACGATTTTTATTATCATGGCGCTGATCAATCAGTCAAGTTGTACTTCATGGAGAAGAATCACGGTATTGAATGAAAATAGCCAAGTTATTTCCAAATTAAAAATTAGTTTATTTGTCCAAGTTAATGCTCTTATCATTAGCTTGGGCAACTTTTTTATATACTATCCTACCTCATCGGGGCGAGTTTCCGGGCTCCGAACAATGAAGTTTATTTTTTTGATAAACACTAAATGTAATGTTAACCGGCTAACAGCTAAAATCCGCGAAAAAAGTTGTTTCGTATATAAAAAAAACGATACCTTTGTCGCGGATTACGCTGCAGCGTAATCCGTAGAAATATAAAACGAGAAGCGTTTTAGTTATTGTCCTGTGTGCAGAATCTCACAAATTTAGCTACAGTTTCAGGTAATAGCAGTAACGCTCCGCGCCTTTTTGGCGTGGGGCTGTTGCTTTACGGAGACTGGGGCTTTGTGAGAGCCTTGCACACAGTAAATGCTAACAGTTCCTGCGCCTCTTTTTTTCACTCATACCGGACTTGGGGAACGGCGAGGTAACAACCTAATCGATTGTTTTATGTATGAATAACGATGAAAAAGCATGCCGACAAACCGAACCGGAAACACTCCGTTGAACCGCTGTTTCCCCACACCCGTATCTACCGGATGCACTGCCCTCACTGCGGAGCCGAAGTAGACTACACGCTCGAGATGCAGTATCATAAGAAACTCATTTGCCTGTCGTGCGGCAAAGACGTCCCCAATCCGCTTTACGATCTTTCCGACCCGTATAACATCCGGCGAAGAGCCCGCCGTTATTTCCGTTGGTTTATTATAGGTATGGCCTTGATCGGGCTGCTGGGGCTGGGGCTCAGCTCCATTTATCGCGATTACCCGCCAAAGGTGAAACCATCCATCACAATAAACAGTGACGAATGGCTTTATGACCTCCACGACTACCGGCAAGACATGGACAGTATGCGCCGGCATAAAGAAATGACAAGGTGACAGGAATGACAAAGGGACAAATGGATTATCCCGCATCTTATTTAACGGAAGTTATTTTAATGGCCATTAAAATAACCCGGGAAAAATAATAGCAATTTGAGTAATCCGTATTATTTTTGTAATTCATAAATAAGAATATAGATATGAAATTTTACAACAGGATAAAAGAATTGGAAATATTAGCCCGCACATCGGAGCAATCGAAAAAAAGCGCTTGCTTTACCGTCATGGTTGGACGTCGCCGTGTCGGTAAGACGGCCCTTTTGCTGGAATCCGTAAAAGGACAGAAATATCTGTATCTGTTTGTGTCCCGTAAAAGTGAATCGCTCCTTTGCGAGCAGTTCCAAAAAGATGCGGCAGATGCTTTAGGGATACAAATCTTTGGTACGATTACCCGCTTGAAAGACCTTTTTGAGCAGTTCCTGATTTTTGCTACGCAAGAACATTATACACTTATTATCGATGAATTTCAGGAATTTGACAATGTGAATTCCTCTATATTCAGTGATCTTCAGAATCTTTGGGATCAGTATAAAGACAAGGTCAAAATCAACTTTATCGCTTCCGGCTCCATCTATTCGATGATGATGAAGATTTTTGAGAACAGGAAAGAACCGCTCTTCGGCCGTCTCACCTCAAAAATAACGCTGCAACCTTTCGCTGTCAGCGTAATAAAGGAAATCTTGAACGATTATAATCCTAAATATACTTCGGAAGATCTTCTATGCCTCTATATGCTGACAGGTGGAATTCCCAAATATATCAATCTTCTGATGGAAGCGGGGGCCGTTACAAAGGATAAAATGCTGAATATGGCGACACGCCCCGATTCCCCTTTTATTGCAGAAGGGAAAGAATTGCTCATCTCCGAGTTTGGGAAAGAATATGGAATCTATTTTTCCATCCTACAGTTAATCGCTTCCGGAAAAACGACCCAAAGTGAAATAGATTCCATTATAGGGAAAAATACAGGGGCTTATCTGGTCAATTTAGAGAAGGGATACTCCCTTATTACGAAAAACAAACCGATGTTTTCAAAACCGGAAAGCCGGAAAAACCGCTGGAGCCTGAATGATCATTACCTTCGTTTCTGGTTCCGGTTTATTTTCCCGAACCAGTCATTAATCGAAATGGGAAAATACGAATTGCTCCGTGAGTCCATCGATAAAAGCTATGAGCAGTATAGCGGTTCGGTTCTGGAAAAATATTTCCGGGCGAAGATGGCGGAAGAAGAAAGAATAACCGCCATCGGCAACTATTGGGATAGGAAAGGAGAAAATGAAATTGACCTGATCGCTCTGAATGATTTGGACAAAACGGCTATCGTTGCCGGGATAAAACGGAATCCCAAAAAGATTGACATGACCCTACTCCAAGCAAAGGCCGATTCAATAAAAAAAGAATTGGCAAAATATGACGTGGAATTAAGAGGCTTATCCCTGAAGGAAATGTAACTCTATTGAAAAAAGAAGAACGGCATGGTATGGCCACCCCAAAAGATACCGAAAGATATCCGGTAAATACCGGTTTATACAATATTTTAGGTATATCTTTGCCGGACTAACAGAAATAAAATATGAAAATATTAATTGTATTCGCTCATCCGGAGCCGAAAAGTTTTAATGGCGCATTGTATCGCACCGCAGTTGAAACCTTGCAAGAACAAGGGCACGAAGTAAAAACGTCCGATTTATACCAGATGAATTTCAACCCCGTTTCGGACCGAAGTAATTTTACGACCGTCAAAGACCACTCATTCCTGAAGTTAGGAATGGAGGAAATATATGCTACGGAGCATGACGGTTTTGCAGCGGACATTCACACCGAACAGGAAAAACTGGAATGGTGCGACCTGCTCATCTGGCAATTCCCATTGTGGTGGTTTTCCGTCCCGGCTATCCTGAAAGGTTGGACCGACCGTGTGTTCGCAGCGGGAAAAATTTACGGCGCAGGCCGCATTCCCTATGTAAGCGGAAAATTCAAAGGCAAAAAAGCGCTGCTGTCCCTCACCACAGGCAGTTCCGAAAGTTATTATGTGAAAGACGGGGATTACGGAGATATTAACGGGATACTAAAGCCCATACATCGCGGAATTTTGGAATATGTCGGATTTTCCGTCCTGCAACCGCAGTTGAACTATGAAGTTGCCCACCTAACGGATGCGGAAAGAAAGGTACTCTTGCAAAAATGGAGCGAAAGGCTGAAAACGATTTTCGAGGAGGAAGAAATGCAAGTCGGAAAATATTAATGCATATATTCGCAGGCTGAAAGACTGCTTAAAAAGAATACGATAATTTGTAGAATATGAATTTAGAAGAAGTATTGAATTACCGTCGCTCGGTACGGGTTTACGATAGAGAAAAAGACATCGATACGGACAAAGTGAGGCATTGCATCGAATTGGCGACCTTAGCGCCGAATAGTTCGAACATGCAATTATGGGAGTTTTATCACATCACCACACCTGCGCTTATCGAAAAGATGGCGGTAGCCTGTCTTGACCAAAAAGCCGTGTCGACCGCACCGGAGTTAGTCGTTTTTGTAACCCGCCAGGATCTCTATAAAAAACGGGCGAAATCTATTATTGATTTTGAAAGGGGAAACATTCGACGAAACAGTCCCAAGGAGCGTCAGGAAAAACGGATAAAAGACCGGGAACTGTATTATGGAACATTGATGCCGTTTCTGTATGCGCGGTTTTTCGGCATTCTGGGACTTTTCAGGAAATTATTGACCGGTATTGTCGGCCTTTTTCGCCCGATGGTGCGTCAGGTTTCCGAAAGCGATATGCGTGCCGTGGTTCAAAAGACCTGCGGACTTGCGGCTCAAACATTCATGATAGCCATGGCCGATGAAGGTTATGATACCTGTCCCTTGGAAGGGTTCGACAGTAAACGGGTGAAAAAACTCCTTCGCTTACCTCGCGGAGCAGGGATCAATATGGTTATTTCCTGCGGAGTACGAAAAGGCAACGAAGGCATTTGGGGCGAACGGTTCAGAGTTCCGTTTGAAGAAGTCTATCATAAAATATAAGTTGCCGGTTATCAGCCGTCGACCAACATCCTGCATAAAGATCATTGTTTTAGGAACGGCAAGCCGCTGACAAATGATGAAATCTTCTCACACCAATCCCGAAGGGAAAGAGCATATAATACAATTTGCTTTGGAAAATTGGTGGATAACAGACCCACAGGCGTTCCATAACAGCACCAAAGCTACCTTAAACGTTGACTGTTTGGAAGACACAAAAGTTCTTGCCATTTCATTGGAAAACAGAGAAAAGTTATGTAAGGAACTTCAAAAAATGGAATACTTTTTTCTAAAGAAAACAACCGCAGGATATATTGCCTTACAAAAAAGGATTTTATGCCTTATCAGCAGTACGGCTACCGAACGCTATTATAATTTACTGGCCCAATACCCGGGACTTATCCAACGGATACCCAAACAAATGGTAGCTTCTTAATACGGTTGTAGATACTTTGGAACGCATAGCAAACGAAACAGGAACCCGTTTCCAATATTGTCATCGGGGCAAGAAATGAACAGCAACTGATCGAAAACTTGGGCGCAGTCGATTGGTCTTTGTCAAAAGAACATTTGACCGAACTGAATACCCTTACCGCCCAAACGCCTATTTAGCCGCATTGGGTCGGAGAGCGGTAAAATTGCGATAAATTACCAACCGCAGACGGACAGAGCTACAACACGGAACTTTGCTCATCCCGTTATTCCCTCCTCGTTCGAAAACAAGGGGGAGGGGATGGCGGTTTTATCGTATAAAACGACTCCCGATTCGTTGCAGATATTCCTCTATCGAATTATTTGAACGCAAATCAAGAATTTCTTTTGCATCGCCGCCTACAAGATTTCTGAAGGAATCAATCTCGCCTGTGGCCAACTTATACACCGTCTTAACGATATCCTCCATATCCGTATGCGGGCAATGGATATCAGTGGCCTTACTTTCCAAATAAGTGTTTAAACATTCATTTATTTCACCATATACCGAATTTTTTCCCGGCTGAATCATGAATGCATTTGCTCCTAATGAAGAACGGAAACCTCCCGGTTCTACCAAATGAATATCTATATTCTGTGATTTTAACTCGTAATAGACGCCTTCGCTTAAACCTTCCAATGCAAATTTCGACATAGCATAAACAGATGACAACGGAATATCTACACTTAATCCGATTGAAGAACTTATATTAATGATTTTCCTAAACCTGAACTTGTTCCGGTTATGAATACTGTTCTTTTCATTTTTGATGTTTTGTTGAGAAACGATTATTTATTAGCTTCTTAGAGAGATTCGATGAAATCGATATATGCCGGCACGCTTTTTTCTATCCGCTCCTTCGAGGCATTTAATTCAATACCGTAATAAGCATAAAAGAATTTATAATCCGCCCTTACGTACTTAAATGTCAGTTCAAAAGGAGCCGTAAGTTCTTTCAGCGTGTACCTCCACGTACCTTCAGCGGAATATGCCTTTTCATCAATTCCCGCCGATAGGGCCAATGCGACTTTCTTTCCGGCGACTTTATATCCGCTTTTGCTTCCGTAAGCCCAACCATAGGTCAATACTTCATCAAACCATTTTTTCAGTAACGGAGGAGAACTGAACCAGTACAACGGAAATTGAAACACGATTTTATCATGAGATTCAATAAGCTGCTGCTCTCTTTCAATATCTATTTTTCCGTCAGGATAAGACGCATACAAATCGTGTACGGAATACCTTTCGGGATATTTTTGTAATTCTTCTATCCAGCGTTTGTTGATAACCGATTTTTCTAAATTCGGGTGAGTAACGATGACCAAAGTTTTCATTTTACCAATCATTTTATTGCAAAAATACAAATATTACCTGCAATAATGTATATTTGCAACCAATTGTATGGTACCGACAAAAATGTAAGTATGAGTAAAATAAAGGAAACATCGACCCATTACGAAAATAAAAAGAACTTGGGTTCGGAATGCACGGAAATTTATGCTGCAAATCTCATCGGCGGACAGTGGACGTTAGCGATATGTTGTCATTTGGCGAATGGAAAGTTGCGTTTCGGAGAACTTAGAAAACGCATCCCGAATATTACTGAACGCATGCTGACCCTTCAACTGCGGAAAATGGAACAAAATAAATTGGTGAAACGGACGGTATACGCCCAAGTGCCGCCACGGGTGGAATACGAACTTACAGAAAGCGCATTGCAACTGAATCCTATTTTAAAACAGTTGGAAGAATGGGGCAAAAAGCACAGAAAAACAATGGACTGACGAATGCAGGTTTGAACAAAAATATTTGCATATCCCATTATTATATTGTTTTTTTTGTATGTAAAACAGAGAGGTACATAAAAACAAAAATGGCAGGCTTAATTTTTGACGGACAGTTGGACACAAAAAGGAAGTCGCTTAGGGCGCATCTCGAAATCTATTCTTTCATAGAAAACGGAATATATATTGTATATTGTCCTGCCCTTGACCTTTCCGCCTACGGACAAACGGAGGAAGAAGCGAAAAGAACTTTCGAAAAAACATTTGAAATGCACTTTTCCTATTGTCTCAACGAGAATTCTCTGTATGAAGACCTGAAAGCACACGGATGGAATATCAGGGGAAAGAAATCGAAAGATATTAAAGCTCCCGGAATCGATGCAATGATTAAAAACAATCCGGTACTGAGGGATATCCTCTATCATAAAGAATATTCGAAATACAATACGGAAGTTTCCATTCCTGACTTCGCTTGATGTCGACACAGAAATTATCGAATGTAAAGCTATCTGACTACCGTGAATTCCTTTCGAAATTGAGCCTGTGCCCGAATTTATCATCAAAAATGCCCTTCGAAATTTACATCTCACAAAAAAAAGATTTTTTCGATACCCTGTTCAACGATAAATAAATTCTCCGTATAGAACGTGTCGTATCCTAACAACGGCCCTAATTATACAATAACCGACATGAAGCACTTCTTAACCTATAAGGAAAGAAATGCTGAACTATTTTGGGAATGAATGGACTAACGAACGCATAAAAAGCGTATATTTGCAATTCTATCGATATAAAACAGACAATAAAAAGATTAAAACATGGACACAATTAACTGGTCGGATTTATCATTCGGATATATGAAAACCGATTATAACGTCCGGAGTTATTTCCGTGACGGAAAATGGAGCGAACCTCAACTGGAAACATCGGAGTTCCTGAATATCCACATGGCGGCAACTTGCCTGCATTACGGACAAGAAGCTTTCGAAGGACTAAAAGCTTTTAAAGGAAAAGACGGTAAGATACGCATCTTCCGCATGCACGAAAATGCACTGCGCCTGCAATCGTCGTGCCGCGGCATCCTGATGGCCGAACTGCCGGTGGAACGGTTTGAAGAAATGGTGGTATTGGCAGTTGAAAAGAACAAACGTTTTGTTCCTCCTTACGAAAGCGGTGCTTCTTTATATATCCGTCCGCTACTTATCGGCACCAGCGCACAAGTAGGCGTAAAACCTGCTCACGAATATCTCTTCCTGATTTTAGTGACCCCGGTAGGGCCGTATTTCAAAGAAGGATTCAAACCGACCCCGATGGTTATCCTTCGTCAATACGACCGTGCAGCCCCGCTGGGCACCGGCATATACAAAGTAGGCGGCAATTATGCGGCCAGCTTGGTGGCAGGTGAAAAAGCGCACGAAGGCGGCTACTCCGCCGTACTTTATTTGGATGCTAAAGAGAAAAAATATATCGACGAATGCGGTCCGGCCAATTTCTTCGCCATTAAAAACCGGACGTACATTACACCGGAATCGACTTCCATCCTTCCGTCCATCACCAACAAAAGCCTGATGCAACTCGCAGAGGATATGGGACTGAAAGTGGAACGGCGTCATATTCCCGAAGAGGAACTCGCCACGTTTGAAGAAGCGGGCGCCTGCGGCACGGCTGCGGTAATCAGTCCCATCTTGCGGATCGATGATCCCGACGCGGGAAAATCGTATGCCTTCTGTAAAGACGGCAAAGCGGGCCCGATATCGGAACAACTTTATCACAAACTGAGGGCTATTCAATACGGCGATGAGCCGGACACCCACGGATGGGTAACGATTCTTGACTAAAGGTTATAACGAGGATGCCGCTTTGGCGACACCCTCGTCCTTTTTTCTACCATTTCTTATAAGGATGTTGCGATAGGTACGCATTGTAATACCGGATATCACCTGTCACTTCCTTACCCAACCATGAAGGCGGAGTAAACGCTTCATTTTCGTGCGTCAGCTCGACTTCGGCAAAAACGAGTCCTTCGTTATCGCCGTAAAACTCATCGACCTCCAGGGTATGCGCTCCGGCTTTCACCAGATAACGGGTCTTATCGATCACTCCCTGTGCACACAAGCGGAGCATCTCGTCAGCATCCGCCAAAGGAATCTCATACTCCCATTCGTAGCGGGTGAACCGATCCTTTACCGCACCGCTCTTGATGGTCAGGAACCCTTTGTCGTCCCTTACGCGCACACGTACGACATTCTCTTTCGAGACCGACAAATAGCCTTGCTGGATGCGATATTGTTTAAAAGCGAATGATTTATATTCCCCGTTTACGAGAAATTTTCGTTCTATTTCGTAGCCCATACTGTATTTTTTTGATAACGATATCCCTGCGGACGGCACCTATTGACGGCAAATATACGCTTTATGGGGGAAAGTAAAAAAACTATGTTTTTATAACTCTCGTAATCACTACGAATGAAAATAAAAACATAGTTAAGATTTTGGTTGGATAAAAAATCAATGCGCGTAATTCTATCTGTAATTACTTAGTGACAAAGATATCGTTTTAGCATCATTTCAAAGTCGATTAGCTTTGAAAAATCAAAAATGGGGAAATTTTCCACACCTGACCGGAGACTGATGACCGGAGACCGGAGACTGGAGACTGGAGACCGGGGAAAAGACGAAAGAGCGATTCACTTCGCAAATAATTTAAAAAAGCGTATCTTTGTGCCCGAAATAAAATTCTCTCACGTTTTGGATATTGTTCAATTGCAACAATTGATGGATGGCCATCCGAATGTTTCGGCTGCGAGCAAATTACTGAAGGAAGTAATGACTTTATCGGTAAAGGGTTTGCACGGATCATCGCGTGCCTTGTTTGCCGTATCGCTATTCCGCAAACAACCCAATCCATCCCTATTTATTTTCAACGATCTGGAAACGGCCGGATATTTTTATCACGACTTAACCCAAATAACCGGCACGGGGGATATCCTTTTCTTCCCTTCGGCCTATAAACGCGCGGCGAAGTACGGACAAATCGATGCGGCTAACCAAATCCTGCGAACCGAAACGCTCTCCCGCCTGCAAGAAGACGGACGCCCGCTGCTCATTGTCTCTTATCCCGACGCATTGGCCGAAAAGACCGTCTCGCAACAAACGCTGCAAGAAAATACATTAACGGTTTCAACGGGTGAAAAAGTCGATTCGTCATTCGTTGCGGAAGTGCTCGATTCGTATGGCTTCCAATATGTCGATTATGTCTATGAACCGGGCCAATATGCCACACGGGGAAGCATTCTGGATGTGTTTTCTTTCTCAAGCGAACTTCCGTATCGTATCGATTTTTTCGGAGATGAAATCGAAACCATCCGCAGCTTCGATGTGGAGACGCAACTTTCGAAAGAGAAGTTTTCGGAGATACGCATCGTGCCTGAATTCGGTACGGCAAAAGATAAAAATGCCACGCTTTTCGATTTGTTGCCGGAGCAAACCATTATTGCCACGGAAGATATGCGCTGGATCGAAAGCCGCATCGAATCAATCTATCATGATGAATTAAAAATAAATCCTCCAGACGAGGAATTTATAAAGGCGGATTTATTGTCAAAAGAAGAATTCCTATCGGCGATACAGCCTTTCCGGAAACTCCGGTTCGACACTAATTTATTAGATCCGGCGGATGCGGCCCTGCAATTCGAGACCTCTCCCCAACCTCTGTTTCACAAAAACTTCGACCTGCTATCCGAGTCCCTGCAAGAATTCCTGCAAAAGGGCTACACGATATATATCCTGAGCGACAGCGAAAAGCAACATCAACGCCTGCGCGACATCTTCCACGACAGAGGCGATGCTATTCCTTTTACTCCTATTAATAAAACGCTGCACGAAGGCTTCTCGGAAGATTCGATGAAAATATGTTGCTTCACCGATCACCAGATATTCAATCGCTTTCACAAATTCAGCCTGAAATCGGAAAAGGCGCGTTCGGGAAAGATCGCGTTGACGCTCAAAGAAATCAATCAATTGCAACCGGGGGATTATGTAGTGCATCTCGACCACGGCATCGGCAAATTTGCCGGATTGGTACGCATGCGCATCGGCGACAAAATACAGGAAGTCATCAAACTGACGTATCTGAACAACGATGCGGTATTCGTTTCGATTCATTCCTTGCATAAAATATCGAAATACAAAGGGCGCGAAGGAGACAGCCCGCAACTCAGCAAATTGGGGTCCGGCGCATGGGAGCGCACGAAAGAACGGACCAAATCGAAAATAAAAGATATCGCCCGCGACCTTATTAAACTCTATGCACAGCGGCAGCACGAAAAGGGTTACGCCTTTTCGAAAGACACGTATTTGCAAAATGAATTGGAGGCTTCGTTTATTTATGAGGATACCCCCGACCAACTCAAAGCTACGCAAGACGTGAAGAACGATATGGAAAGCGAGCGCCCGATGGATCGCCTGGTATGCGGCGATGTCGGTTTCGGGAAAACCGAAGTCGCTATCAGGGCGGCATTTAAAGCCGCAACCGACGGTAAACAAGTGGCGGTGCTCGTGCCGACAACCACTTTGGCAACGCAACACTATCATACCTTTCACGACCGGCTGTCCGACTTTCCGGTGACCGTAGATTATATTAGCCGTGCGCGCACCTATAAGGAGCAAAAAGCGATTCTAACCGACTTGAAAGAGGGGAAAATCGATATTCTCATCGGCACGCACCGCCTCATAGGCAAAGACGTGCAGTTTCACGATTTGGGATTGCTCATTGTCGACGAAGAGCAAAAGTTCGGCGTATCGACGAAAGAGAAACTCAAGCAACTCAAAACGAATGTCGACACCCTCACGATGACGGCAACGCCTATTCCGCGCACGTTACAGTTTTCGCTGATGGGCTCGCGTGATTTTTCGACCATCACCACGCCTCCTCCCAACCGTTATCCGGTACAGACGGAAGTCCATCCGTTCGATATCGAAATTATTAAAGAAGCGATTCAGTTCGAATTGAACCGCAACGGACAAGTATTCATTATCAACAATCGGATTCAACATATCTACGAGTTGGAAACACTCATCAAAAGAGAAATTCCGGATGTACGCGTTGCGGTAGGACACGGACAAATGGAGCCCAAAAAGCTGGAGTCGGTCATCACCGATTTTGTGCATTACGATTATGATGTCTTGATCGCTACGACCATCATAGAGTCAGGCATCGACATTCCGAACGTCAACACCATCTTGGTTGTGAATGCGCAAAACTTCGGACTAAGCGAGTTGCACCAACTTCGCGGACGCGTAGGGCGCAGCAACCGTAAGGCTTTCTGCTATCTTTTAGCGCCGCCGTTATATACGCTTACCACCGATGCACGGCGACGACTGCAAGCGATCGAAAACTTTTCGGAGTTAGGCAGCGGCATTCACATTGCCATGCAAGACCTCGACATCCGAGGCGCCGGCAATCTGTTGGGCGCTGAACAAAGCGGATTTA
Source organism: Limibacterium fermenti (assembly GCF_041902845.1). Taxonomy (GTDB): domain Bacteria; phylum Bacteroidota; class Bacteroidia; order Bacteroidales; family Dysgonomonadaceae; genus Limibacterium; species Limibacterium fermenti. Next base: position 156,604 of record NZ_CP159486.1, on the reverse strand, counting down.
TCGCCGACCTCGGATATGAAACGTATCAAAAAATCCTTGCCGAGGCGGTACAGGAATTACGCAAAGAAGAGTTTGCCGATCTTTACAGAGAACAACCATCAAATAACGGGGAAGAGTTCTTCACCGAAGAGGTACCGGTGGAAAGCGATCTCGAACTGATGTTTCCGGTCACTTATATCCCGAACGATGCGGAACGGATTGCCATTTATCGCGAACTCGACACGATGGAAACGGAAACACAGATTCTCGACTTCATCCTCAAGTTGGAAGATCGTTTCGGTAAGATTCCGGCACAAGGCAGGGAGTTGATCCGCATTGTGCGGTTGCGGCGTTTGGCCCGATCATTGGGGATAGAAAAGATCATGTTGAAAAACGGGCAAATGACGCTCCAGCTTATCTCCGACGGACAATCGCCTTATTACCGCTCCGGCGCTTTCGACAAACTCCTGTTTTATATCCAAGCGCACGCGAGAGTCTGTCAACTTCGCGAAAAGAATAAAAAACGATCGGTGAGTATTAAAAACGTCTCTTCGGTCGAAACGGCCTGTGCTATTCTCGAAGAAATAAAAGAAATACAAAGTGTGAGCGTTTCCGACAATGTGACGACAAAATAGATTTCTTCTTGTCTCTTTATTCTTATCGACGGGTAAAGCGGATAGCCTTCAGTCCTTTCGCAACAAAAAACATCAACATGAGAACGAAGATAATAAATGCTCCGGAAGGGATATTCAGGAAGTAAGACAGAAACAAGCCCACAACACATCCCACAAAACTAATGCCGACCGATAAATAAATAATTTTGGAATAATTGGATGTGAACAGGTTGGCCGTCATTTGCGGGACGGTAATCAACGACATCAGCAACACAATCCCCACTAAACGGATACTGAGCACGATAGTCACCGAGATAAAAAGCATCATGGCATACTCGATAAGCTGGGTGGCAATCCTGCGGGTTCTGGCAAACTCGGCATCGAACGACACCGACACAATCTGATGATAATGCGTAATAAAAAATACGATCAGAATGATTGAAAGAATCACCAACGAAAATATATCTAGCCGGGTGATTGTCAGTATATTCCCAAACAAAAACTCCGATAAGTTGGGGGCATACCCGGGCGTAAGAAAGGTGAGGATGATACCGACGGCCATTCCGAAAGACCAAAATACGCCTATCGCCGAATCTTCGCGCACGCCCTGCCTTCGCGACAACCATTGTATGCCGAAAGCCGACAAAACCGAAAAGATCATTGCTGAGAAAATAGGATTCAATCCGAAAAACAACCCTACACCCAATCCGCCGAAAGAGGCATGCGTAATTCCTCCGCTTATAAAAACCAATCGCCTGGTCACAATATATGTGCCGATCAGCCCGCAGGCGATGCTGGCGAATAAACTTCCCCACAGAGCATTCTGAAAAAAAGTATAGTGAAACAAGTCCTGAAAATACATCTTTTTATTATGGTTTATCGAAAGCTACACCTCCCTCTAACCGATTCATTTCGTTTGACGGATAATCTTCTTCGCTATTTTTTTATCCGCTAGACCGGTTGGACCGACCTAACGGGGCATTCCGGAACTTGCGCCGGCGAAAGAATCATTCTATCTTTTCGATCCTAAATCCTGCGCTCTTCAAATCGTTCCAGAAATTGGGATAAGACTTGTTGACAACCTTGGGGTCGTTAATAATGATGGAATTATAGCGAATCGCCGCAGGAGCGAAAGACATAGCCATTCGATGATCGTCATAAGTGTCGATGAGCGGATTTACTTCCGGGAAACTTCGTTCCCCGTCCCACTCCATCATTCCTATATCCGTTTCTTTCAACACAAACCCCAGCTTCTTGAGTTCCGTCATTAATGCCAATATACGATCGGTTTCTTTAATGCGCAAACTTTGAATGCCTGAAAAAAGAAAGGGTATATTCAGAAAGCAACATGTCGTGGCAAACGTCTGTACCAAATCGGGTTGATCGACGAAATCGTGGAAGAACTTTTTAGAACGTTCTTTCGTTTTGCGAATGACGATACCCTTGTCGAAGAACTCGGTCGAAACGCCTAAATAGGAAAAAAGCGTTACAACGGCCGAATCACCCTGCCAACTGTCCTTTTCCAACCCGAGAAGGGTTACCTGTGCATCGGGATCGTCGCTGAGCGCCGTCATCGCATACCAATACGAAGCCGCCGACCAGTCCGATTCGACCGTCATCGATACGGGCGTATAATCCTGATGCTTGATGATGATATCGTTGTCTTCCCACTTAGCGGTTATTCCGAATTTTTTCATCATGCTCAAAGTCAATTGCACATAGGGCTTCGAAACAATCTCCTTTTCGATATGTACAATCAACCCGTTTTCCATTAAAGGAGCAATCATAAGTAACGCCGAGATAAACTGCGAACTGATATTTCCCGAAAGATACACTTCGCCCCCCTTCAAACGGCGGCCCTTTATTTTCAACGGCGGATAGCCTTCCTTTTCGAGATATTCAATCTCCGCCCCGAGCGCTGTAAGCGCATCTACTAACGGGTGGATAGGACGTTCGTGCATCCGCTTCGACCCTCTTATAATCCATTCGCCTTCCATACCGGCGAGGAAAGCCGTCAAAAAGCGCATCGCCGTTCCGGCAGCCTTCACATCAAAAATATTGGAGTTGGAGTTGAACGTATCGATAATCACGCGCGTATCTTCGCAATCCGACAGGTTCTTTATAGGAAGAGTACTCAAACTCAATGCATTTATAATCAACGCCCGGTTACTGATGCTTTTGGATGCGGGCAAATGGACGGTTGTTCGTAATGTAGTTGGAGGATATACTTTGTATTGCATGCCTGCGGGTATTTTTTTACAAAAGTAATAAATAATGAGGATGAGTCCTCATCAAAATAGAAAATCTATCTCTTTTTTACTTCTTTTAATGACAACCGTCTTGGCATACCTGTCTATCGGTCGGAATCTACCGGACAAAAATCCATTTATCCTTTTTCGAAAGAGACGGATAAAAGAAATACCCTTCATAATCAAATGCTTTTACATCTTCGGAAGTCGATAATTTATTTTTAATGATAAAACGGCTCATCATGCCGCGCGCCTTCTTCGTATGAACGACAACTTGTTTAAAGCGATCGGCTTCTTGTTGCAAGAAGTTCATTTCGATGATCCGCGTTCCTTCCGGAAGGAGGTCTTTTCTCAACACTTTCGAATACTCGGCGGAAGAGACGTTGATAATAGTCTTATCGTCTTGTTTTAACTTGTCGGCAAGATAATCATTTAACGTTTTCTGCCAGAAATCATAAAGGCTTTTATATCCTTTAGGCGATATGTTACGCTGGAATTCAAGCCGATAAGGCTTAATCCGATCGAAAGGCCGCAGGATGCCGTACAAACCGGAACAGATATTCAGATGCTCTTGGGCGAACACGGCATCGGCAGAAGTAAAATCGTGCGCATTCAACCCCTTATACGCAATACCGTTATAAGCCAATGCTGCCGCCCGGCGAGGCGTACTCGCAAAATCGAAACTTTGAAAATAGCTGTGCACATCATACGCCATATCGTTACTGATTTTCATTTTCACTGCAATATTTTCAGGCGATAACGTACGACACACGTCAACAAGTTGTGCCGTTTTATCTGCAAACAATGGATCGGAAGTCTGTAGGCTGTCTGCCGTGCAATCGAAGTTCATCAACTTGGCAGGAGAGAGAAAAATTTGCATTTAATCTATTTCTTTAAAACAGAAGACCCTAACTCTTCCCTTAGTATAAGGGGAGCACCGCGAAGCGGGGAGGAGTTAGAGGAACGTCCATTCCACTCCGTCTTTCGTATCTTTAATCACAAAACCGAGAGCGGTTAATTCGTCGCGTATTTTGTCGGAAGTCGCCCAATCTTTGCGTTGTTTGGCTTCCAGCCTTATATCCAAAAGGATGTCAATTGCCTTCGAGAAAGCTTCATATTGACCGCCGGCATCTTCCGTTTCATCTTTTATGCCCAATATATCGAAAAGGAAATCATCGAACAGTGAGCGGAGTTCTTGCTTATCCTCTTGAGTGATCTGTTCTTTTTTATCTTTTACCGCATGAATCAACCGTGCCCCTTCAAACAAATGGGCGATAAGAATGGGTGAATTCAAATCGTCGTTCATCGCATCGAAACACTTCTGCCGCAACAACTTTACATCGTACGAAGAGGTTTGTCCGACGGGTAACTTATCGATAAAACCGTTCGCTTCGAGCAGGCGTTTCAATCCTTTTTCGGATGCTTGCAAGGCTTCGTTACCGAAATCAACCGGACTGCGGTAATGCGATTGCAGGATAAAAAAGCGGATAACCATCGGCGAATAGGCCTTCTCTAACATCGGATTCTCGCCTGAAAAGAACTCTTCGAGGTTGATGAAATTTCCCAACGACTTGCCCATCTTCTGGCCGTTAATGGTTATCATATTGTTATGCATCCAATATTTCACGGAAGATTTTCCCTGCGCAGCAGTGTTTTGAGCTATTTCGCATTCATGGTGCGGAAAGATCAAATCCATACCTCCACCATGAATATCGAACTCTTCTCCCAAATATTTTGTGCTCATAGCCGAGCACTCGAGATGCCATCCGGGGAAGCCGCGGCTCCAGGGCGAAGGCCACTTCATAATATGGTCGGGGGACGCTTTTTTCCAGAGAGCAAAGTCAACACTCTTTCGTTTTTCGTGTTGGCCTTCCAACTGGCGCGTATTCTCCAATAGTTCATCGATATTCCTTCCCGACAGGCGTCCGTAATGATACTCCTTATTATATTTTTCCACGTCGAAATAGAGCGAACCCTCACTTTCGTAGGCAAACCCTTTATCGAAAATCTCTTTCGCCAGTTCAATCTGTTCGATAATGTGCCCCGACGCCAACGGCTCAATGGAAGGCGGCAGCGTATTGAGCGCTTCCATGGCTTTATGGTAACGAAGCGTGTAATACTGGGCGATCTCCATCGGTTCCAATTGTTCCAAACGGGCTTTCTTGGCTATTTTATCTTCCCCTTCATCGGCATCATTCTCCAAATGCCCCACATCGGTTATATTCCTAACGTAACGCACTTTATATCCGATAAAACGAAGATACCTGAACAGCAGGTCGAACGTGATAGCCGGGCGGGCATGTCCCAAATGCGGATCGCCATATACCGTAGGTCCGCACACATACAACCCGACATTGGGCGAATGCAGCGGTTCGAACGTTTCTTTCGTACGGCTTAACGTATTATAAATAACCAGAGGTTGCATGATCGTATTGTCCATATTTCTGTTAGGATTTTTAGGAAAGACAAAAGTACAAAAATAACATCTATTTTGTCTTGCATTTCCATTTTTTTGTTACCTTCGCAGCTTCTTTAAATTTATATAATCATACCCGCATTTTATGGAACGTAAAAAGATCATCCTTGCCCTTGCCTTCATTTGTTTGATAGGCGTAACTCATGCACAGAATTTGCAACTGCATTTTGATCCCCGCCATTCGCTATATGGCGACAAAGCTTCTTCAATCAACTATTTAACGGCTACGTTTGAAATGTTTAAGCCGGATGACTGGGGATCGACATTTATGTTTGTCGATATCGACTTCAATTTCAACCAACGTAATCCAGGGTTGGCTTATGCCGAAATCGCCCGCACCTTTCAAATAAGCGACTTCGCCTTAAGGCCGCATTTGGAATACAACGGAGGTTTGGGACTGGTCAGAAACTCCGGATATGGATTTTCGATACCCAGCTCGTATCTGGGCGGTCTTTCGTATTCTTTTCAATTGGAAAACTTCTTTATGAGCACTTATGCCGCTTATAAATTAAATGCTTTCGAAAAGATTAGCCATGATGCGCAGTGGACCGTTACATGGAATGCCAATTTAGCCGACAATAAACTCTCGTTGGCCGGATTTTTCGATCTTTGGTCGGAAAATAAAGACAGAACCGGCGCCACATCGGGTAAAAAGCTGGTGCTCTTAACTGAGCCTCAATTCTGGTATAATGTGACGCCGCATTTTTCTCTCGGTACGGAAGTGGAACTCAGCTACAACTTCGTAAACGCAACAAACGAAAGCCGGTTTTACGCCATCCCGACATTGGCAACGAAATGGAATTTTTAAATAAATAGATCGTTTTTGAAGATGTTAGAAAAAATATTTAAACTTAAGGAACATAAGACGAATGTACGGACCGAAATCGTGGCGGGGATCATTACGTTTCTCACCATGTCGTATATTCTGGTAGTCAATCCCAACATATTAAGCGCTGCGGGGATGGATCGTTCGGCACTCTTTACGGCCACGGCTTTGGCGACTGTTATCGGCACCCTGCTAATGGCTTTCATTCCGAAAATACCGGTTGCACAAGCCCCGGGTATGGGACTGAATAGTTTCTTCGCCTTTTCGGTCGTACTCGGATTGGGATATTCCTGGCAAATGGCGCTCACGGCGGTATTTATCGAAGGAATCATATTTATTCTGCTCACGTTTTTCAATGTCAGGGAGCTTATCGTAAAAAGTATTCCAAAAACTATTAAAGATGCCATTCCGGTAGGTATCGGATTGTTTATCACGCTCATCGGATTGCAAAACGCCGGCATTATCGTAAAGAACGACAACACCATGTTGGCTTTGGGCGATATGGCCAACCCTCATATCTGGGTGGCGCTTCTCGGGCTGATTCTCACGGCGGTGTTATATTATAAAAAGGTACAGGGATCGTTCCTCATCGGAATTGCGGTAGCGACGATATTCGCCGCCATCCTCGGATTGGTACATTTGCCGCAGGGGAGCATCATTTCCCTTCCTCCCGACATCTCGCCTATCTTCCTGCAATTCGATTGGCAACATCTCTTCACCATAGACATGGTGATTGTCGTATTCACCTTCTTGTTCGTCAACTTATTCGACACGATCGGCACCCTGCTGGGGGTTGCTTCCAAAGCCGGGCTGACGGATAAAGACGGCAACTTTCCGCAGATTAAAAAAGCGCTGGTGGCCGATGCTTTTGCCACCACTTTCGGGGCAATATTGGGAACCAGTACCGTTACATCTTATGTCGAAAGCGCCTCAGGCGTAGCGGCAGGAGGCAAGACCGGATTGACCGCTCTTTCGACAGCCGTCATGTTTGCCATTGCTTTATTTTTGGCGCCGCTCTTCTTAATGGTACCGGCATCGGCCACAGCTCCCGCCTTGATTTTGGTAGGACTGTTCATGATATCATCCGTGGTCAGAATCAACTTCGAAGATATGACGGAAGCGCTACCCGCATTTCTCACCATCGCTATGATGCCTTTTGCTTTCAGCATCGCCCAAGGCATCGTGTTCGGAATGCTTTCGTTTGTCCTCTTAAAAGTATTAAGTGGCAAGTTGAGGCACATCTCCATTACGATGTGGGTCATTTTCTTCCTGTTCGTCACCAAATTGATTTTGGACGGAATGCATGTGTTATAAAAATAATCGTTGCACGTTACAAAGTAAATGTGTATTTTTGCACTCTAAAAACTTCAAAATAACACTAACAACCCTGTTTTATGGCAACGACAGCTGATTTCAGAAACGGAATGTGCATCGATTTGGATGGACAATATTATTTCATTATCGAATTTTTACATGTAAAACCCGGTAAAGGCCCGGCTTTTGTAAGAACCAAACTAAAAAACGTAACGACCGGACGTGTTCTCGACAAGACATTCAACTCGGGCGTACGGGTTGATGAAGTTCGCATTGAGCGCCGTCCTTACCAATATCTATATAAGGATGATATGGGCTATAACTTCATGAATACCGAAACCTTCGAACAGATACCCATCCCCGGAGCGCAAATAGAAGGGGTGGAATTCTTAAAAGAAGGCGATATTGTGGAGGTACAAGTGCACGCCGAAAGTGAAACCGTCTTGACGGCCGAAATGCCGACGTATGTCATTTTGGAAATCACTTATACCGAACCGGGACTGAAAGGCGATACGGCGACCAATGCCACGAAGCCGGCTACGGTTGAAACCGGCGCCGAGGTTCGCGTACCGCTATTCATCGAAACCGGTGAAAAAATTAAAATCGATCCGCGTACGGGAAGCTATGTAGAAAGAGCGAAATAAGCATTCATTTTTTTAATATACATCCTACATCCTAAAGGACATCTTTTTTAAGATGTCTTTTTTTATGCTATCTTTGTGGGCAGATATCCGCTAAAATCTGATGGATGATGTCCGATACGTCAAAGATAAGTATCAAACAATGGGCCGAAGAAGACCGTCCGCGTGAAAAGCTTTTATTGAAAGGCGTTGCGGCCTTGTCGGACTCCGAGCTACTTGCCATTCTTATTGGTTCGGGAAGCAGCAAGGAGAGTGCTGTGGATCTTTGCAAAGACATTTTGCGCAAAGCCGACAACGATTTGAACAAGTTGAGCCGTTTCACGATAAGCGACTTGGTAAATAATTTTTCGGGTATCGGGCCAGCCAAAGCCATCACCATTATTGCGGCGATGGAGTTGGGACGCAGAAGAAAAGAGAGCCAGCGGGAGCAGCGCAAAAAGATCCGGTCATCGCACGATGCATACGAAGACCTCTCTCCCATGCTGTGCGATTTGCCATACGAAGCATCGTGGGCTTTATTGCTGGATCATTCCAATCAAGTCATCTCCCCGCTCCTCGTGAGCCGCGGAGGTATATCGGGAACGGTAGTGGATGTCAGGCTTATCCTTCGGGAAGCCTTGAACGATTACGCTTCGGGCATTATTCTGGGGCACAATCACCCTTCGGGAAGTTGCAAGCCCAGCGAGCAGGATATCCGTGTCACAAAGAAACTGAAAGAAGCGGCCGCATTGATGGAGATTTCATTACTCGATCATCTGATTATCGCCGATGCCGTGTATTACAGCTTCGCCGATGAAGGAATATTATAAGAAGGAATAAAAAAGAAAACTATGAACGAAGAATTACAAAAAATACAAGATCAGATCGTCGTGATGCTTCGCACCGTATATGACCCGGAAATCCCGGTGAATATCTTCGATTTGGGCATGATTTACGATGTAGATATCGACGATGAGTTCAACGTGAACATCGAAATGACATTTACTTCTCCCAACTGCCCTGCGGCGGATTTCATCTTGATGGACGTGCAGATGAAACTCGAATCGATCAGCGAAATAAAAAGCGTGAATATCAATCTCACCTTCGAACCGCCTTGGGACAAATCCATGATGAGCGAAGAAGCGCTGTTGGAATTGGGTATGATGTAATAACCGATCCGACAACGACGTGAGAAATAAATACTATTTTCTTTCCGATGCCCACCTGGGCTCTAAAATGCATGCCGATACCCGTGATACGGAACGCAAGCTATGCCGTTGGCTCGACATTGCGAGACAAGACGCAAAGGCTATTTATATATTGGGCGATCTATTCGATTATTGGTACGAATACAAATATGTGGTGCCGAAAGGATTTACACGTATTTTGGGTAAGCTCGCCGACGTTACCGACTCGGGCGTAGAGGTGCATTTTTTCACCGGCAACCACGATATGTGGCTCACCGATTATCTGAGCGAAGAGTGCGGGATGAAGTTGCATTTCGAACCGTTTGTAACCGATTTATACGGCAAGACTTTTTTCATGGCACATGGCGACGGACTCGGAGACACTTCCGGATCTTTCGGCTTTTTACAACGCGTTTTCCACAGTAAATTCCTACGGGTATTATTCTCCGCCGTTCATCCGCGTTGGACCATTCCTTTGGCCCATGCCTGGTCGAACCACAGTCGCGAGAATGGGGGGATGATCGACTTTCTGGGTGAAGAGAAAGAATACTTGATACAATTTGCCCGGCAGCAGTTGCAAAAAACGCCCGACGTAGATTTCTTTGTTTTCGGACACCGCCACCTTATGCTCGATTATCCGCTTCCTCCCCACGCACGGATCATTTTATTGGGAGACTGGATTCGCTTTTTTTCCTATGCCGTATTCGACGGGAACTCCATGCAACTCCTCACCTTCCGGTAAAGCACCGGGAACATTTCATCTGCGTTTATCGGCGAGAAATATCCTATCGGCGAATGCACGCAGATTTCGGATCGTTTGCGCAAGTTCTTCTTTCCAATTAGGATAAGCCGATTCGTCTTTTCCGCGTAAGGAATCCATTTTGCGCAACGTATCCCCCAACTGTTCGGCATTAAGTTGCGCCAGGAACGGATGCATCTTATGGCAAAGCTGTTGCGCCGCCTTAAAATCGCCTTGCCGGATGAATTCTTCTAACTGATCCGTATCGCGGTAGGTAGTTTCGACGAATTTCGAAAGAATTTCCCTGATCGCGTTTTCGTCATTAAAAAGCCCCCATAGCAGAGGGAACTCCATTTCTATCTTTTCCGATACATCCGGCACTTGTCCCGCCGAGAGAATGGAAAGAAGCGCATTCATTTTAATCGGCTTGGTAATGAACCCGTCGAATCCCTCTTTCAAGGCTTTTTGCTCCGTATAATCGTCATAAGCCGTCATCAACCACACCGGGATGGTCGGGTAACCTTTCCGGATCGCATGCAGAATATCGTATCCGGAAATAGTCATCATATTCATATCCGTAAAAACAATATCAAAAGCGACACAGCCTTGCATCACCTTCTTCATCTCATCAAGATGGCTACACAGAGTAACTTCATAGCCTTGGCGCGTTAAAAACTCACGGATCATATTGCCCAAAGCCGCATCATCTTCCACAATAAGGACATGACGATAATGCTTCTTCCCGGACGGAACATCGTCCTTACGGGCGCCGGCGGAAAGAGCCTCAGGGTGCATCGGCTCCACTTCCTGCAAAGGAAGTTCAATCGTTACCGTTGTTCCTTTTTCTTTTTTCGATGCAATACCAATCGTTCCTCCCAGGGAATCCACCAACCCTTTGGTCACATACAGACCAAAGCCGGTTCCTTCCGTTCTCAACGTATTATTTATCCGCGAGAAGGGCTTGAATATCTTATCCCGATCTTTTTGATCGATCCCGATGCCCGTATCGGTGATGACAAAAATAAAGCGTCTTTCCTTTTTCACGTCCAGGGTCACCCCGCCTTTGAGGGTATATTTCACCGCATTCGATAATACATTCGACAGTATTTGTTTGAGAATCGTATAATCGGTTTCGACGAATAACGAATCCGGCAGTTGGCTACGGTAAGCGATGCGTATATTTTTCTCTTCGGTGAACGGACGGAACATATCGACAATTTCGTTCAAAATGTCGTTCAATCGGAACCGGCTATTGACTCGCCGGCCCGTATTTTGTTCGAGGCGTGAGAATTCGAGTAAGTTCGTCAGCAGGCTCAGGATATGCTTCCCTGAATTCTGCGCCGAGCGCAACTGTTTCTTGCGGGCGGGCGACGTCTCCTCCATATTCCACAGTTCCATATAGCCCATCATCGAGCTCAGCGGCGTTTTTATATCGTGTGATACCGAAAGCAACAGTTTATGACGGCTTTCCATGAGCTCTTCAGTCAATTGCTTCTCCCGGGCCAGATCCATCCGCGCACGCTGCCCCTTGTTCAGGTCACTGATAATAAAAAAGATGATCGTCATAATCAACAGCAACGATAAGACTCCGGTAATAATGGAAAATACGAATATGCGTTGCGAAAGCCGTCCGCTGTTTTCGATTCCCTTCTGGGCAGTTTTGAGGGTTTGATTATAGAGCTCGGTGATCAACTGCGAAAGTTGCAGCGAAATGTTTTGCTCCGCCAATACCATATCCCGTACCTGCCTTTCAATGCCTTGAATTTTTGAAGAGTAAGTCTTGGACGCTTCTTGGGTGATATTTTTAAGATCGGAATATACCACCGTATCGACCCGCAACTTCATCAGCGTATCTTTCTCCTGTGAAGCTATTTTCAGGGTCGTATCGCCCGGATGATCCGGGTTAAAGAGGGCCCTTAACCGGCTCCAGAAACCCTTTTTTTCCTGAAGGATAAGCGTGGTGTCCTTCTTGCTGGTTACAATAAGCGAGTCGCGCATCAGGTTGTTGTAATCGTCGATTTTCCGGTCAAGCTCATTTAACGGATTTTGGCCCCTGAACTGCATGGTAAGGCTCCTGACAATCGTATTCTTTTCATCCAACAAATCAAGCATGTTTTCCAACAAAATCTGTTGATCGTTTTGCGATAAGAAATCCCGGATTTGAATCGTTTGGCGATAGATGTCCGCCGAAATCGAATCGTATTGTTGTCGATAAGCGCGGCGCGGGGACCCCAGATAAGCATTAATAATGTGCTGCGCTTCCTGCACCGAAATCATCAGGCGGTTCGTGCGCGAAAGTAATTGATTATATTGCTGTATCTCCTTCTGTTGCTCATCCATATTTCTTTTTAAGGTATACGAATAGATCAATATACCCGCAAAAAAGAGGATGATTACAAAAAATATCAATCCTATTTTTATCCGTATCGTATGCTCAAAAGACGTTGCTGCTGCCATCACCTTTATGATTGAATCATTTTGTACGTCCAAAGATAAATAAAAAGAGGGAAGCAGCAACACAAAAGATACTCTTACCGGGGGCGTCTCCCGGAGCGCGCGCCCTCGGCGAATGACTTATTCCACAACCCGACTGTGGAATGATTCCACAGTTTCCACACCCATTCCACAGTTCCCGGAAAAGAGGCGATTCTTCTCAAATTTATTTATCGGGTTGATTGATTTCGTTTTAAGTACCGATTGACATTCGATGCGTTTTTTTTGTACGGTATTTGGTTATATATCTGCGAAAGCAAGGCTCAACAATGGTTGGTCTTTCGAATAAAAAAGAAATTATTTTATAGTATTCATATTAAAAATTTACGGTTATGAAAAAAGTTATTTTATCTATCACATTGTTCGCAGCGGGGCTGTTCGCAACAAGTACGGCAATTCAGGCAGCCGATGCCATAAACAGTAATTTGGTAGCGATATCGGTACAACAAGATGACGGGTTCACGGATGTGAAATTGGAAGAACTTCCCGAAGCGGTACAAGCGGCGATCAACGCGCTTGCCGGAGAATACGACGTAAAAACGCTGAAGTATCACGCTGAAAAGCAAGTGACCAAAGTAGAAGCGACTAAAAAAGCCGATCAATCGTCCGAAGTATTGTACCTCGATGCAGAAGGAAAGCAAACGACATGGGAAGAAGTTCCTGAACAAGAAGTAAAAGAAGAGGTGCAGGAACCTTCCGCCGAAATGTCTTCTGTAAGTCAGGATGACGGTTTTGCCGATATCACGTTTGAAGAATTGAATGAAAAGGTTCAAGCTGCGGTACGCACGGTATCGGAAACGTACGAACTGAATGCACTTCAATATAACGCAGAAAAGCAACTGACGAAAGTAGTGGCTACCAACAAGGAAGATAAATCGTCAAAGACATTCTACTTCAATAGTGAAGGTGAAGAAACCACTCTTGACAGCGTTCCGGCCGAAACGGAAACGCAACAAGAAATTGAAGATACTCCATTGCACTAATAAACAATCAACAGAGGCTTACACGATCTTGATATAAATAATTAATTGTGGAACTTTTCTAATCTTCAATTTCAACGAGAGGCTATCTGACGTTTCAGATAGCCTCTCTCTTTTATATATAAAAAAAGCCACCTCACTTTTTATTGTGAGACAGCTTTTTTTCAAAATTAGTTTTAGAAATACCTCTACAGGTCGTTCTTTGGCATAAAGTTCCAGTAATCAAGATTTGTGATAATCTCAACCGTCACTTTCCGGTCGCCTTCCCTTACCTGATTCGATTCACCGGTAGGAGCGTACGAGATTTTCTTACCTACACCTCTCGATTTCAAGATATTCGCCGGGACACCTCTATCCTCCAAAGCCTTAATGACCGCTGCGGCACGGCGTTGCGACAAGCCGATATTATATGCGGCACTGCCCCAAGCATCGGTATATCCGGTCACCAGATATTTCTTGTTTGTATTGGCTTTGAGTATATCGGCAATCTTATCCAGTGTTTCGTAACTTATCGGACGGATATCCGACTTATCAAACTCAAAGTAGATATTGTTGAACAGTTCGCAGATTTCGGTAGACGGCGTTTCAATTACTTCCGCCGGCACTTCCACAATTTTTTCAACAATCTTTTCCACGGGCGGCGCCTGCACGATCTTCTCGACATATTGCACTACCGGGGGGCGTTTCTTGGATCTTCCGCCGATGCGCCAAATCAACCGAACCGTCCCTTGCAGGGAATTGGCTACATTTTGATGCGGCATCAACAGATAGTCCCCTTGAAGACCAATCCCGAAATTATCGCTCAACCAACCGTTCACTCCGGCACCAAACGATATGGGAAACATTTCATTCCGATCGGCACCCTCCTTATTGTACAGGTTCTCGAGCACCCACGACATTTCTTCGGGTAGCGTTCCCTCGGTTCCCTGGTATTTCATGCTGAAATTTTTCTTCATATAGCTTACGCCCACACGAAAAAAAGGATCTACATATTTGGAGTCGAAATATTCACCCAAACGCCACTGGAGACCGGGGCCTACCATAAAGAGCGTTTTCAGTTTATCTTCACCGTTCACGTATTGTTCGGTAAATCCTACATTACCCTGCACGTCGAGGTAGAAGTGAGGGCTAAGCTCGCGGGCGATATACAAGTGCGGACCTACCACGCTGTGGCGCAGTTGCAGTCCGAGTTTGTAGTTATCGGTCGATTTCTGGAAGTTGGTAAAATCGATACGGCTAAAACCGAATACCGAACCGCCCACGCCGATCTCCCAGGCTCTCTTTGTCTTTCCTTCCTCGTAAGCGCCTTCCGTAACCGTGTCCTGCGCAAAGGCAGGACCGGTGATACAGAATAAACCTAAAAGAAGGATATATGCTAATTTATTTTTTTTCATATTCCATTTATTACGAATTGATTATTCAAATGCAAATTTTACGGTTTCTTTTTCAGCACCGATGTTGTACGGATCTAAAAGTTGATTTCCAGCTTGGGTTTTAAAGAATCGGAATATGGCGAATCCGTCGTCCAATGCTACCGCCAAATCTTTCGCCGGCATAGTAACCGATTGGGTGAGTTTTCCGTTCGCGTCTACCTGACCTCTGAATTTAGCGCTGTAGCCTGTTCCGTTGTACAATTGGAATTCGACGAATGAGTTAGGGATCGCATTGGTAACCTCTACGTTGAAAGTTATATCGGGGTTAGCGGCATTGGGGTCTTTAGGATCCCAACCCGGACCACCCGGTTGGCCGGGACCTCCCCATCCGGCGGGCTTAGTAAACTTAGCTTTATAATTTTGCTGATTATTTATAGCGAAAGAAGCACTCGCGGCACTCTCCCCACAGTCATTTGATACGGTATAGTTCACGCTATAATTTCCGTTGGCAAAAGTAATAGTATAGTCTCTATAGAATTGAACGGTTTCTGTTTGCCCCGGCTGGAGATTTAGAATGAACGGATAAGCACCATGAGAAGGGCTATTTCTTTTAATATTTTGAGCACCGGCATTACCTGTTCTCCCTGTAAACGTAACGATAATCGGCTCCGTACCGGTATTTTTGAATTCATTTGCAACTATCGCATTCGACCAAGTAGCTGACGTTCCGTTGTTATTCGTAACTTGAAGCGTATTGGTAAATAAGAATGCCCCTTCAACCCTGACGGATTTTTTCACCGTTCCGCGGCCATCCATCTTGGCTTCGACGGTGACATCATACGCGGTGAATTTTCTGGGAATACCAGTCGTTGTATACGTTCCGGCAGGACTTTCCGTTAATTTGATTGGTGTTGCTAATCCGGGATACGTAGCCGTAACCGTCATACCCGGGGTTCCCTGCAAAGTAAGTTGGAGATTGCAGTTATTCCCTGGAATAACTGCAAGTACCGGATTTCCGGTAACCTCAACCGGTGTTAGGGTCGGAATGGTAAATGCATTTGCAATCGTACTACAGATAGGATCCGCCCCTTTGGCTTGAACCGTAGGTTTCTGCTCGGTTGCAGCTCTGTCATAGGTTTTGGTAAACGTTTTTCCTTCATTGGAAACGGCCCAGCCCGAACCTTCAACAATACCGTTCGCACTAGAAATCAATGTTCCGCCGACAAACACCTCCACAGGAGCGGCAGCAAACGTAATCACCACCACGTCTTTCTGTTCTCCTTGTACTTGGGTAACAGTCGTTGCGCTTCCCAGTTTAATGTATTTTAAAGCGGGGATGGTAGCCGTTTTGTTCACAACATTGCCGCCCTCGGTGCATTCAATAGCAAGCGGGATATTTTCGTCGCCGCGTTGGATAGTGAAAGTAATGGGTGTCTGGTCGTTTGTAATGTTTCCACTTAAATCGACCCCTTTTCCGGTTACCTTCACCGAAGTTCCGGCCTTTCCGCCGATACGGAGGGTAGCTGAATAAGTTCCTTTCAATGTTCCGTCGGGATTCAACTCGATACATTTGTCTTCGAATTGCAAACCTACCGTAATTCCGTCGCAATGACAGTCGAATAACTCTTCGATAAACTGTTCGATCGTTTTCCCCTCATTACCCGGAAGAGTCGTCCAGTATTGATGCAATACCGATACATCACCACCTTGTAACCATTTAAGAAATTCTTCCCACGTGTTGCCTCCGGTGTAATCGGAACCGTCTTTATTGGTCATTTCTCCCTTATCGACGGCATCTTTCCATAATTCGTAAGCCGATAAGCCGTCTTCTCCTTTCGGGCCACGGGCCGGTTTTTCAGTATTCAGACCATCAATCCACCAGTTGCCGTCCGTACCGATTTCGGGAATTACTTTCCAAGGCTTATCGGTATCTTTTCCATCGATAAACCAGTTGCCGTTATCGCCCAATACAGGAGTAAATCCGTCCTTACCGTCTTTTCCATCTTTCCCGTCGATCCCTTTTGCAGAGACCGTAGTGGCGGTACCATCAATGATCCAGAAATAATCGGGCCCCGGTCCAATCTCAACCGTCGGAGTCTTTCCGTCCTGTCCTCTCGCAGGAACGCCCGTATCTTTGTCGCCAATCCACCAGTTATCATTTTTGATATAAGGAGTAAGTCCGTCTGCGCCATCTTTTCCTTTTAATGAGTTAAAAAATTCGTCTATTGGCGTATTCGGGTCTTTTCCGTACACTTCTTTCCAAAGATCAAATGCCGATAGGCCCGGATCTCCTTTATCACCTTTTTCTCCCTGAGGTCCTTGTGGGAGCGTCATCTCCAAATTATTTTCACACGCAAATAGCAATGAAAACAAAAAGGCAATACTAAAAATCTTAATCAGATTTATTTTCATAATTAATACAATAAAATTATAAATGATTATACTATTTAAAAATCCCTTATTTATCGATATTTCTTTCATCACATCTACATCAAGAGACAATAATGAAATATCGACACGGCAAAAATAGTCATCCTTTTCTTTACATATGAAAACAAAAGGGAAGTGGGGATTTTTTCTACAGTTATCTTTTAAAACGGTTTCAATTCTTACTAATAACGGTAGAAAAGCATCCTTCGCCTTCAAAAAGAAATTTTCCGAAGGTGAAAGAATTTTAAACAGATTCGTATAATTTTAACTGTACATTAAAGATTCGGGACAATCAGGCCGTCCAGATTTTCCAGGCTTCCAAAGCCTGGCGTTCGAGCATTTCCGCTCCGTTTTTGACCGTCGCTCCCCGGTCTTTTCCTTTTTTCAGGAACAGTGTTTCCGCTGGATTATACACCAGGTCATACAGTAAATGATGTGGGGTAAGATTTTGATACGGAATATCAGGACAGTTATTTACCTGCGGAAATGTTCCTACTGGCGACGCATTTACGATGACTTTATACTCCTCCAATACCCGATCGTTCAAATCGGAATACGTGAGAAGATCCTTTCCGGCCGTCCGTGAAACAGATTGCACCTTCAATCCCAAATCGGCCAACGCGTGCGCCACGGCTTTCGAGGCTCCGCCGGTACCCAATAGGAGGGCTTTGCGGTGGACGGATTTCTCCAAAAGCGGTTCGAGTGATTGTTTAAATCCTACATAATCGGTATTGTAGCCGGTAAGCCGATAGGATTGCGCGCCGGAAGAGGATGCCCTTTCGACTCGAATGACATTGACAGCCCCGATTCGTTGTGCCTCGGGTGAAAGCCCGTCGAGCAACGGCAGTACCCTTTCTTTATAAGGGATGGTGACATTCAGTCCCTTTAAAGACCGGTTTTGTTCTATTACTTCACGCAGTTGAAGGATATCTTCGATCTCGAAATTCCGGTATTCCGCATCGATATTCTCCCTTTCAAACTTCTCGGCAAAGAATCGTGCCGAAAAAGAATGTTTGAGTGGAAATCCGATTAATCCGTAAATATCCTTCGCCATTATTTTTCTGCGATATAAAGCGTACATACCCCACCGGTATATCTCTTGAGGCGGACATTGACAAAACCGTTCTTCTCCAGCGTTTTTACCATGCGGTCGCCTTGCGGGAACGCCTTGATGGAAGCCGGAAGATATTCGTAAGCTTGTTTATCGGTCGACATAAGTCGTCCCATAAACGGGATCAGGTATTTGGAATAGATGCCGTAGAGCTGTTTCATCGGAAAGCGCTCCGGGGTGGTCAGTTCCAGAAAAACAAACCGTCCGCCGGGCTTTAACACCCGCCGGATTTCGGTAAAGCCCGCATCGATATCCTCAAAATTCCGCACTCCGAAAGCGACGGTCGCCGCATCGAAATGATTCTCGGGGAACGTCAGAGCCGTACAATCCTGATTTTCGAAACGAATGACGCCCGACAACCCCAACCGTTCGACCTTTTGCTCTCCGATAGCCATCATCTTGTCGGAGATGTCGATGCCCACAATCGACTGCGGACGAAGGATCTTTTGCGCCAAAATCGCGAAGTCGCCGGTTCCCGTGGCGATATCCAAAATAGATTCGGGATGAAGCGGCTCGAGCTTTTGAATGGCATCCCTGCGCCAGGAGTTATCGATACCCAACGACATGAACCGGTTCAACTTATCGTAGGTAGGCGCAATCTCATCGAACATGTGTTGCACCTGCTTCTTTTTGGATTCGGGAGAGTTGTACGGACGAACGTTTTCGGATTGATACGACATGATAAACGCTTAACGGATGTTTTGTTGCAAATAGCCGACGATGTTCTTTTCGATACGTTGCGTCAAGGCATTGGCATCGGCCCGGACGAATTTTTCGCCGGTGATGATTTCGTATAATTCGATATACCGTTCGGAAACGCTCTTGCAATAAGCTTCGGTCATCTCCGGCACTTGCTGCCCGGCCTGCCCTTGGAATCCGTTTTCGATTAACCATTGGCGCACAAACTCTTTGGAGAGTTGCTTCTGCGGCTCGCCTTTTTCAAAACGCTCCCGATAACCCTCGCTGTAAAAGTAACGGGACGAATCGGGCGTATGAATTTCGTCGATCAGATAAATCTTTCCGTCTTTTTTACCGAACTCATATTTGGTATCGACCAATATCAATCCTTTTTCGGCGGCGATTTCGGTTCCTCGTTGGAATAATGCATAGGTGTACTGTTCCAATTGCTCGTACTCTTCGCGGCTGACAAGGCCTTGCGCAATGATTTCTTCTTTCGAAATATTTTCATCATGCCCATGCTCGGCTTTTGTCGTGGGCGTAATGATGGGCGAGCCGAACTTCTGATTCTCTTTCAATCCTTCGGGCAAGGCAAGTCCGCAAATCGAGCGGGCGCCCTTCTTATAGTCGCGCCATGCACTGCCGGTAATGTAGCCTCGGATCACCATTTCCACTTTATAGGGTTGGCATTTCACTCCCACCGTAACCATCGGGTCGGGTGAAGCCGTTTTCCAATTAGGAACAATATCGGCCGTAGCGTCGAGGAACTTCGAAGCGATTTGGTTCAACACCTGTCCTTTGTAGGGAATACCCTGAGGAAGGATAACATCGAAAGCCGAAATCCGGTCGGTAGCAATCATCACTAACGTGTCGTTGCCAATACTGTAAACGTCGCGTACTTTGCCGTGATATACTGCGGTTTGTCCGGGAAACTGATAATGGGTTTTTGTTAATGTATTGCTCATAATGTTATTTATTTATTTTGTTGTTACATAAAATTGCACAAAGGAGTCTCAGAGTTTCACAGAGACAGTCGCCGGTCTACAGTCTACAGTCACTTTCATACCTCTTACTTCTTACTTCTTACTTCTTACTTCATACCACATACTTCATACTTCATACCTCATACTTCATACTTCATACTTCTTACCTCATACCTCATACCTCATACTTCATACCTCATACCTCATACCTCTTCTCCTTGCTCATCTTTCTCATACGCCTCGACAATACGTTGCACCAATTTATGCCGAACGATATCCTTTTTGCCGAACTCGATGACGCCGATGCCCTTGATCTTTTTGAGCACCCGCATGGCATGGATCAATCCCGACTGTTGCGAACGGGGCAGATCGATTTGCGTAATATCGCCGGTAACAATCATTTTCGCACTCATTCCGAGGCGGGTAAGGAACATTTTTATCTGCGGTTTGGTGGTATTCTGAGCTTCGTCGAGGATGATTACCGCATCATTCAACGTCCGCCCCCGCATAAAGGCCAACGGGGCAATCTGTATGACTTTGTTCTCGATATATTCTTTCAGCTTTAGCGGTGGTATCATATCTTCGAGAGCGTCATACAACGGCTGGAGATACGGATCGATTTTATCCTTCATATCACCCGGAAGGAAGCCCAGCTTTTCGCCGGCTTCGACCGCGGGACGGCTTAGAATGATTTTCCGTACCTGTTTATTTTTCAACGCCCGTACGGCCAAAGCGATGGCGGTATAAGTCTTTCCCGACCCCGCCGGCCCGATGGCAAATACCAGATCGTTTTCGTCGAACGCCTCGACCAGTTTCTTTTGGTTTGCCGTGCGGGCAAGGATGGGTTTTCCGTTCAATCCGTGAATGATGAGATTATTCACGACCGCAATCGCCGGCGCTTTCCCTTTTACGAGCTCCAGAATATGCTCTTCGGTCAGGACATTCATTTCGATACTGAATTGCTCCAACTCGCGGATGGTCTTTTCGAAGTTGTCCAGTTCCTCTTCATCGCCGATGATCTTCATCACATGACCGCGTGCAACAATGCGCAACTTCGGAAACAACGTTTTCAGAAGTTGGATATTGTTGTTATTCACACCATAAAAAACAACCGGATCCACATTTTCGAGAATAATCACCCGTTCAATCATCGGCCGCTTTTTAAGAAGTTGAGCGTATATTGAAACGAACCGCTCTCGCTATTTTCGATAAAATTGATGAAAGCATTATTTACCAACCGGTTTCCGCCGGGTGTAGGGTAATTGCCTGAGAAATACCAGTCGCCGTTGTTATTCGGACACGCCCGGTGCAAGTCGCCGATGCTTTGGTACACTATTTTCACCTCCGTCCCGATATCCTCCGTCGTCAGCATCTGCGCAATCTTGTCGGAGATTTCTTCGTCGGTAAACGGGGCGTAAATTTCTTTTACATAGTTGACAATCTCTTCTTTCTTCTTGTGGCGCTGCGCAATCGACTTCTCATAAACCCGATTGATAACCTGCTGCTGGCCCCGTTCCTGCAACAAGGCAATGGCTGCCCTGAAAGCGATAAACTCACTCATGCGCGACATGTCGATGCCGTAACAGTCGGGGTAGCGTATTTGAGGCGACGAAGAGACGACGATGATCTTTTTGGGTTCGAGGCGGGAAAGAATTTTGATGATGCTTTGCTTCAAAGTCGTTCCCCTGACAATGCTATCGTCGATGATGACCAGATTGTCTTTTTTAGGGCGGAGCGAGCCGTACGTTACATCGTACACGTGCGCCGCCAGATCGTTGCGCGAATTACCTTCGGCGATGAACGTGCGCAGCTTGATATCTTTGATGGCCACCTTCTCCGAGCGCACCCTTTTCGACAGGATTCGCTCTATTTCTTCTTGATTCAACCGATTTCCTTTTTCAAAAAGAAGCGCCGCCTTTTGGCGGTTGAAATGGCTTTCGAGACCTTCCAACATGCCGAAATAAGCGACTTCGGCCGTGTTGGGGATAAACGAGAAGACGGTGTTGTCGAGATCACCGTCGATGGCGCCGAGGATTTTAGGCACCAGCAACTCGCCGAGTTTTTTGCGTTCGGTATAAATATCTTCGTCCGAGCCTCGGGAAAAATAAATGCGCTCGAACGAACAAGGAGTGATCTTGGGCTTCTTTTCGAGGATTTGGGCGGTCGAGACGGTGCCGTTTTTCTTTACGATAAGCGCCTGACCCGGTTCCAACTCATGGACCTCGTCCTTCTTCAAATTGAAAGCGGTTTGGATGACGGGCCGTTCGGAAGCCACCACGGCAATTTCGTCGTCGGCATAATAAAAAGCCGAACGGATACCCCACGGGTCACGCATTGTGAAAGCGTCGCCGGAACCAATAATTCCGCACAGCGCATAACCTCCGTCCCAGCCTTTGGCGGCACGCCGAAGCAGGAAAGGAATATCAAGGCGGTCTTCGATGAGCAGGCTCTTTTCGTGCCCGTCCATATCGGTTTGCTCGAGATGATCGTATTGATATTGCACCTCGCGATCGAGGTAATGCCCTAACGATTCCAACATGACAAACGTATCGGCGAAATCGCGGGGATGCTGCCCTTCGCGCACCAGTTGCTCGAACATTTCATCGACATTGGTCATATTGAAGTTTCCGGCAAGCGCCAAGCTGCGCGAGGCCCAGTTGTTGCGCCTCAATAACGGATGGACGTATTTCAATCCCCGCTTGCCGGTAGTACTGTAGCGCAAGTGCCCGAGCAGCAATTCGGCGGCGAAAGGAACGGACTTCTCCGCAAAGTCCGGGTCATGGAGTTGTTCGGCAGAATAAGGCTTGAAGGCATCATGCACCGCTTCGAAGATTTCGGAGATAGCCCCCGACCCTTCGGCCCTTTCACGGAAGATAAATTCGTTGCCGGGCGCCGCGTTTAATTTTACGGCCGCCAGTCCGGCGCCTTCCTGTCCGCGGTTATGTTGTTTCTCCATCAATAAATACAGTTTATCGAGTCCGTATTGCCACGTACCGTATTTGCGGAAATAATAATCGAGGGGTTTTAGTAAGCGGATCAACGCGATACCGCATTCATGCTTAATGTTATCTGTCATCTTCTGTAATTAAGGTGCAAATTTAATCCTATTTATAGAAAAATCCGCTATGTTCGGGATTAAAAAATAAAAAATGAAGGAGGAGCGAGGAAGGATGAACGATGGAGAGTGGATGGGAAGCCGTCTTGTCCCCGCTTTTAATCCTTCATTAGATCGTTATACAATTCATGGAACCGTTTTCTGAGATGAACCACGGCATAATGCTTGCGGGATAATAAGGTATTGACGGGTACTCCTGTATTCTTCGATATTTCCTTAACCGGAATGCCTTCCAGTTCCGTCAATATAAATACTTGCCGTTGTTCCGCAGGTAATTCGGAAAGCGCATTTTCCAATTCAACCCACACGAGGGAGCGTAAGTACTGCGTTTCGGGCGAAGGGTTGGCTTCTTCCTCACCATCGAATAAGATATCCGAAAAGTCGGATGCTATTTTATCATTTTCTTCATTATCCGTATAAAAGGGCAATCCGGTTTCACGCTTTTTGGAATAATAGTTGACGATTCTATTGCGAGTAACCCGGTAGAGCCATGCCGACATGTGCTCAATGGAGTCAATGGAATCATCGGCCGTTTTGGCCAACTGATAAAAAACATCTTGCAAAATATCTTCAACATCGTACTTGTTTACCCCTCGTCCTCGTATGAATAATTTGAGCCGTTTTTGGTATTTTGTGAATAAGTCGCCTACATTACAACGGCTTGATGTGGGCGGCGCCTTGCTAATCGTCGGTTTTGTTTTCATAAGGAAAACCCCATCTATGGTCATGCCCGGAACGCCACTTTCCGATAAACTCTTTTCGTTCGCCGGGTGTCATTCTCATCCATCGTTGATGAATAGGATTGCCGGAATTTCTCATCATTCCTACTCTTCTTCCAAAAAATATCCGGGAAAGCAATAACAGTCCCAATGCTTGCCAGAAATTCACGGGCGGTAATCCGAAAACAGCCGGCATTAACCAATTCCACAATAGCATAACGGCGAAGCTAAAGCCAGCTATGATGAACGTTGCCGCTATCGTCTTTCCCCAATAAGATTCTCTTCTTTTCATCTTTATTTCATTTACTTATTTAACAATATCGATCTATCAGTTTTATTGCCCCGGTTGGACAAATATTGACACATCTTGCACATCCCATGCAGTTTTCGGGACGATTGATAAAGGTCATTTTTTTGCCCTGAATAACCGCTGTTTCTAATGCGTTATGCGGACAAATCCGGACACATAAGCCACAATTCACACATTTATCTTCTTCAATGTCCGCCACATACTTATTTTTTCTCCAAAACATTTTCGTAAAATTAGAATTATCCTCTTTGAGGAACTATCGTTGTCTATTCACTCAACTTTCGCATGTAAAATTAGAATGTATGCAACTAAATTATCTGATTTGCGAAATTTGAATCTATTAGAATAGACAGATGAGGAAGGAAAAAAAAGCGAGGACACCGGCTTCAAACGGCATCCCCGCTTATGGGATATGCTAATTATTTCTATTTCTTGTCTTCTTTCTTTTTATGTGTCCCGAGGTCGACGATGATGCGGGCGTTTTTGTATTCGGAATAAAAAGGCGTCCCGTCATAGCGTTTCATCAGGTTATCGAGGACGTAAACGATTCCGCGCAAGTCGGCGAGGCACTCGGAGAGCGCTTCTTTGGTCGTTTTCCGTTCCACGACCAGTTCACGCGGTTCGGACAGCGTGGCCTTGTACGCATCGATAAAGGTTTTCGCAGCAGTCACATTTTCAAGGGTTATGTCATAATCGACGAGCTTTTCCTGATGCTTCACCAATAAAGCATAGAGATTGTCCAAC
The DNA here is from genome assembly GCF_041902845.1 of Limibacterium fermenti. Taxonomy (GTDB): domain Bacteria; phylum Bacteroidota; class Bacteroidia; order Bacteroidales; family Dysgonomonadaceae; genus Limibacterium; species Limibacterium fermenti. The sequence continues at coordinate 131,664 of NZ_CP159486.1, read as the reverse complement.
AAGTCGGCCAAGTCGCCGTATTTCATTTTATTCATCATCCCCTTGCTTACACTCAACTGACGGTGAAGGAGCATATCATTGGTATCGAGGCCGATCACGCTGGCGGGTTTGACCAGCTTGACGATTTCCGCGATAACCTTCTGGCGGGCGTTAATCTTGTCGGTGGTCGATCCGGTTATATCCGTGGTGACTTCGGTTGAAAGCGTATCTGCCCGTTCGGCGGTCGTATCGAGGTTGGTCACTTCCTGCGTCATGCGTACGTTCTTTTCCCATTCGGATTGGTGGTTGTGTAAAGTGCGACGAGCCACACCAATCATGTTTAAAAAATTTCGATCAACTATTTTCATTTCTTTAGATATTTTATTTATGAATTGTTTTGCGACCGAAAGTTACGAAACTCTTTTTTTATCTACAAAATAAAAAAATCCTCATTTTTAACTAATTTAGCCGTGCCCGGGTATGTTTAGCCCTATTTATGATTACGAGGAGGTTATGGGCTTATTTATTGAACTATTTTAAACTTGTTAAAAGGCTTTTTTCTCACTCCGATGAGAATTTTTTTGAGTTGTTTGATCGATTTCCACCGGAGACAAGTCGATTTCCGCCTCCTCCCAAGAGCATTCCGATCGCAACCAAAAGCATTCCTTTCACGACCAACGGCTTTCCGCCTTTGACAAGTGGTTTTCCGAGCGCATCAAAGAGTTTTCCGCACCCTGAAAACGAATTTCCGCATCCTCCGCACCCATTTCCACTCCCGACAAGCGGATTTCCGGACTCGACGATCGAATTTCCGGACTCGGCGAGTTTGTTTCCGCACCCATCCCATCCATTTCCATAGCCGACAACAGGACTTCCGCACCCACTCATCGTTCCGCATCGGCCGGCAAGTCATTTTCCACGCTCTTTGGGCGTTCCGCATTACGCTATAAGCCCACGGCATAAGCCGGTGACCTCTTTTCCAGACGCTGCGGGGCGTTCGCATCATCCGTAAGGGCATTTTCCGCACCCGATGCGTTTTCCGTAGGACTTCCAATGCCACGGGATGAAGAAGATGGAAGAAGATGGAGGAAAATCGGTCCGCAGACATTATCTTTGCATATCGCGAAAACAATAAATGAAATGATGAATTGGGAACAGTTACTTTCCACGCAACGACTCGGGTTGGAAAAATATCAAGGCGCTCAAAAACAGGAGCGCACCGAATACCAACGGGATTACGACCGGCTGATTTTTTCGTCGCCTTTCCGGCGCATGCAGAACAAAACACAGGTTTTTCCTCTTCCCGGAAGCGTATTTGTACATAACCGGCTGACCCATACCCTCGAAGTATCGAGCGTAGGACGTTCGTTAGGCGAAAGTGTGGGGCGCGAACTCCGGCGCAGGCATCCGGCATCGAAAGCGCACGTCAGTGAAATAGGCGCGATTGTGTCGGCCGCTTGTCTCGCGCACGACATGGGCAACCCGCCCTTCGGACACTCCGGCGAAACCGCCATCTCCACTTTTTTCTCTGAAGGCAAGGGAAAAGTCCTGGAGCAGGATATAAAAGAAAGCGGCGCCCGGTGGTCGGACTTCACCTGCTTCGAAGGCAACGCCAATGCCTTGCGCCTGCTGATGCACCGTTTCCGCGGACGACGCGAAGGCGGCTTCGTCATGACCTACTCCACGCTCGCTTCGATCGTCAAATATCCCTATTCGTCGGAACTAAGCGGGGGAAAGAACAAGTTCGGCTTTTTCGCTTCCGAAGAAACCGATTATAGCCTCATTGCGCACGAGCTGGGCATTCCCCTCCTGAACGAAAATCCCCGCCGGTTCGCCCGCCATCCGCTCGTTTATTTAGTGGAGGCCGCCGACGATATCTGTTATCAGGTGATGGACATAGAAGATGCGCACAAACTGCATTTGATTACGACCGATAAAGCCATCGAGTTGCTGTTGGGCTTTTTCGACGGGGAACGACGCGACCGCCGCACGAAAAACCTTTCCTTGGTGAGCGACATCAATGAACAAATCGCTTATCTGCGGGCGAGTGTGATCGGGATGTTGGTGGACGAATGCGCCCAAATTTTCCTCCGTGAAGAAGAAGCCATTTTGGCGGGAACGTTCCGGGGAACACTCATCAAGCGATTGTCGGAAAAAACGCGCATCGCCTACAACACGTGTTCCGATTTTGCCGTCAAGCACATTTACCGCTCGCGGGATGTGCTCGACGTGGAAATTGCCGGATACCGCATTATCGGTTTTCTGCTCGAAATATTTACCGACGCTATCCTCAACCCCTCGCACGCATACTCGAGGCTTTTGTTGGAACGCATTCCGGAACAATACGAAACCGATGCTCCGGATTTGTACGGCAAAGTGCAATCCGTCCTCGACTATGTGTCGGGCATGACGGATGTCTATGCATTGGATTTATATCGAAAAATTACAGGAATGGGACTCCCGATCACCTGAAAAGGGCCTCGAAAAGGTCGAAAAAAAATATTTATTGTTTTTTATTTAAAACTATTTGGTGTATTTGGATTTCTTTTTTTATATTTGCGACGTGGTTTTTTCATAATAGTATTAGATTTAAGGTTAACAAGTCTGGCAGGGTGTCGCGATGACATTCTGCCATTTTTTTATAACCTCAAGAGTTAAAATCGCCCCTTGGATAACCTTAATCATAGTAATCTTTTTATACGTAAGTCTTGTTCCGACATCAAGCTCTGCAAAATATCATTTATCTTCCGGATATTTTTTCTATTTTTGAAGAAAAATATATAAAAAGGAAAAGAAAATCGATTATACAAATGAATATCTTATATCATTTTAGAGAAGATAATACGTATATGACGCAATGGCAACGGGTTCATATTTTTGACGAACTTTCGCGGCATAACATACATATCTCTATTTTCAACCCCTCTCTCTACGAATCGATCTCACAGGCCAATGAAAAATTAATAGACGTCGCTAAAAAAGGAGTTTTCCGGTATGATGTGTTTATGACCGCTGCCGGCGATACGGAATTTGAGATAGAAACCATCGAGCGAATCAGAGAAATAGGAATACCGACCTTGCTCATTTGCTTTGATAATTTGCAAGCTCCCTATATGCATAAAAAGATCGCTTCGCATTTTGATCTTGTTTGGATCACTTCGAGCGAAACAAAAAAGATGTTTGAACAATGGGGATGTCGAAATATTGTATTTCAACCTTATGCGGCGAATCCATTTATTTTCCGCCCGGTATGGGAGAAGCCCATCCCTACAGTCGGGTTTGTGGGCACTCCTTATGGAAGCCGTAAAATCATACTCTCCCGCTTAATGGACGCACAAATATACTGTGCTGTCTACTCCAATGCTTTCGCGAGTTCAGAATCTGTGGCCCCCCCTGCCCGGTTGAGTTTTAGAAAAAAGTGTATAATGATGAATAAACAGATTCGATTTGATATCGGCAGAAAAGTCTTGATTAGCGGATGGAAAAATAAAATTCTCAACCGCCATGCTAAGATCGAGACTTATTTTTCCGATCATGACTATTTAATAAAAGAAAAATCTGTGCCTTTCGAACAAATGGTCTCGCTTTATTCCAATCACACGCTTTCTTTAAATATCACCGAATTAGCGGACACATTCTTACTAAAAACCCCCGTTTATAAATTGCATTTGCGGACGTTTGAAATTCCTATGTCTGGCGGACTCGCCATTACACCTTATACTCCGGAATTAGCGACATATTTCGAAGACGGAGAAGAAATCGTCTTCTATCGGTCGATGGACGAACTTATTTCCAAAACAAAATTTTATTTGGAAAAAAGAAACGAAAAGATTGTATCCGCCATGAAGAGACAGGCCCGAAAAAGAGCTGAAAACGAACACACCTGGATGAACCGATTCCGGATATTGGATCGACTCGTATAGGTATGCTAAAGAAAAAGGAAAGGGAATAGAACCTCTTTTATGATATTTGCTTTATCTTTGTGCTTGTATGCAATATGAACTTTTTCAGACGGAACGATTTTCATTTTTCAGCCTCAGTAGCGGTAGTTGCGGCAACTGTTATTATTTAGGCAATTCCCATTACGGATTGCTGCTCGATGCCGGTATCGGCCCCCGTGTGATTAAAAAACGACTGGCCGAATATGGAGTCGATTTGTCCTCTATCCGGGCGCTACTTATCACTCACGATCATTTCGACCATATTAAATCGGCCGGATATCTGGGCGAGAAACTGCATATCCCCGTCTATGCCACCCGTAAAGTGCACCGGGGCATCGCCAATAACACGTTCGTGAAACCTTTCCTCAACGGGTCGAGAAGATATATCGAAAAAGGAAAGGTCTTCCGCATCGAGGATTTCAGGATCACCCCTTTCAGCGTGCCGCACGACAGCACCGAAAACGTGGGCTATTATTTTGAGTTCGGCAACCACGCCCTGACTCTTGCGACCGACGTGGGGGCGATTACCGATGAGGTGGCCTATTATATATGTAAGGCAAACCATCTCATCATCGAAAGCAATTACGACGAAACCATGCTGCGCAACGGCCGCTATCCCTACGAACTCAAGCGCCGCATCACCTCCGGTACGGGACATTTGAGCAACCGACAGACAGCCGAGTTCCTCGCCAACAACTACGGAGCGCATCTGCGCAACATCTGGCTTTGCCACCTCAGCGGCGACAACAACAATCCCGACGTGGCTTATCAAACCGTTTTCGACAATCTCACTTCCAAAGGTATCGAGGTGGGCAAGCAGGTCTCGCTACAGGTATTACGCCGGAATATATTATCGTCTAAAATAGATTTTTAATCGACTGCCTTATGCCTGCACCTGTTTTGCTCTTCACCTATAACCGCCCCCTGCATACGCAACGCACACTCGAAGCCTTACGCAATAACAGGCTATGCAACGAGAGCGAATTATTTATTTTTTCGGACGGTTATAAGGGCGAAGAGGACAAGGCGGATGTGGAAGAGGTGCGGCGCATTATCCTCGGGTTCGACGGAGCCGGGCAAGTACACCTACTCGAAAACGACCGGAACAAAGGCCTTGCGGCGAACATTATCGACGGCGTCACTCGCGTGGTCAACGACTACGGAAAGGTGATTGTATTGGAAGACGACCTGATTACGTCGCCTTACTTCCTTTCTTTTATGAACGAAGCGCTCGACCGCTTCGAAGAAGAGGAGCAAATCGGCCACATACAGGGATATTGCTATCCGCTGCCCGCCTTGCCCGATGCGTTCCTTATCCGATGGACGGGCAGTTGGGGATGGGCCACATGGAAAAGGGCCTGGCAGCATTTTAATCCCGACGGCCGGTTTTTATTGCAGCAGATCGAAAGCCGCGGCTTGGCACGCACCTTCGACTTTAACGGGACGTACCCGTACACCCGCATGCTCCGGCGGCAGGTAAACGGAGAAAACGACTCGTGGGCGATTCGCTGGAACGCATCGCTCTTTCTGAAAGGAATCCTTTCGCTGAATGCCGGCAAGTCGCTGGTACAGAATATCGGATTGGATGGCAGCGGCACGCACAGCGGCGGCGACAACGTGTATAAGACCGACTTATATGCCGGCAAACCGATCATCCGCATTCCTTCCATCCGCGAAGACGAATCCGCACGGCGTGCGTTCGAACGGTATTATATCAAGACGAACTCTTTTTGGGCAAAAGTAAAAAGGCGGTTAAAGCGCTATTTGAAAAGATGAAAGTCCTTCTGATAAGCACATACGACACCTACGGCGGAGCAGCCATTGCGGCTTCGAGACTGATGGACGCTCTCATCGGCGAAGGTGTCGATGCACGCATGTTGGTGCGCGATAAACGTTCCGGCAACAACCGCGTGACGCCGCTCGGCAGCGCGCTCGGCAATAAGTGGAATTTCGCCGCCGAACGCGGGGGCATTTATCTGCATAACCGCCTTTCAAAGCGATACCTGTTTGATGTGTCCACAGCGACTACCGGCGTTTCGGTTACAAAACTACCGGCGTTTGCACAAGCCGACGTCATCCATTTGCATTGGATTAACCAGGGGATGTTGTCGGTAAGGGAAATCGGGCGCATCCTGGCTTCCGGCAAAAAGGTCGTCTGGACGATGCACGATATGTGGCCTTTCACCGGCATCTGCCACCACGCGCGCGACTGTCGCCGTTATGAGGCGGGGTGCGGCGACTGTCCTTACTTACAGTGCCGGGGACGGCAGGATGTTTCGCATCGCGTATTCCGCCGTAAAACAAAGGCGTATGCTTCAGGAGACCTCGCTTTTGCGGCTTGCAGCCAATGGCTCGCCGCATTGGCCGGAAAAAGCCCCCTCACCCGCGGGCATACCGTCCTTTCCATTCCGAACGCAATTGATACGGCTGCTTATAGTCCGGAAAACAAGGCGGAAATACGCCAACAATGGGGCTTACCCCACGATAAGAAGATCGTATTGTTCGCCGCCGTAAAAACATCCGACAAACGCAAAGGCACCGATTATTTGCTCGAAGCGAGCCGGTTGCTGGCACAAGAATACAAGGAGCAACTTTTCTTTTTGATTGCCGGCAATGACGGCGGCGAAATCGAGCGGCAGTTACCCTTTCCGGCAAAAAGCACCGGATTCGTGCCGCCGCATCAAATGCCCGGCATCTATAATGCGGCGGATGTGTTCATCACGCCTTCCTTGCAGGAAAACCTGCCGAATACGCTGATGGAGTCCATGGCTTGCGGTACGCCTTGTGTGGGATTCCGCATCGGCGGCATTCCCGAAATGATCGATCACCGCCAAAACGGATATGTAGCCGATTACCGCAACGCGGCCGACTTTGCCGAAGGTATCCGGTGGGTGCTCTTTGAGGCCGATTATGCTCAATTGCAACAGAATGCCCGCCGCAAAGTGCTCAAGGAGTACGACCGGCCGGTCGTCGCCCAAACATACATCTCGTTATATCAACAATTATTGGACAAATGAAATCATTATCCGTCATTACCGTTACCTACAATGCCGAAGCGACGTTGGAACGCACCTTGCGAAGTGTCGGCGAACAAACGTATCCGCCTATCGAGCACATTTTGGTCGACGGCGGCTCGAAAGACGGCACTCTCGACCTCATCCGTCGCTACGACAATCCCCGCATGCGATGGGTGAGCGAACCCGACAACGGTCTCTATGATGCGATGAATAAAGGGGCGGCTATGGCTTCGGGCGACTATCTGTGTTTCCTGAATGCGGGCGACGCTTTTTTCTCTTCCGATACGGTCGAAAGAATGATGAGCCCGACGGTACAGAACACTTCGCCCGATATCCTATATGGCGAAACGGCTATTGTGGACGACCAAGGTGCGTTTTTGCACATGCGGCGTTTAAAAGCGCCAGGCAAGCTCACCTGGAAAAGTTTTAAACAGGGGATGCTGGTTTGCCATCAGGCGTTTATGGTGAAGCGCTCGCTTTTCGAACCGTACGATTTGGGGTATCGTTTTTCGGCCGATGTGGATTGGTGCATCCGCATGATGAAGAAATCCACCGTTATTTATAACACCCGCAAGACGCTCATCAATTATTTAAACGAGGGGATGACGACTCGCAACCGAAAAGCTTCTCTTCGGGAGCGTTACCGCATCATGGCGCGGCATTACGGGCATGCCTCCACCCTATTGCATCATATTTGGTTTATGATAAGGGCTGTTATCCATCCGGAAAAATAGGCCCCAACGGTTGCCTGTTTCAGGGAAAAGGAATAAAGCCATTCAGGTTCCGACTTTTATATGGCATCATTGGAGGATGTATTCATTATTGTCCGCCTCCATTCTCAAACAAAAGTTGTACCCGGACAAAAAGTCGCTTTCGAAGAAATTATCAATAAAATAAAAACCCTTGAATAGACGCAAGTTAAAAATTGAAGAATTAAATCGGTTGAGCATTGACGCATTTCGCTCAGCCGGAAAGATTCCGCTCGTCGTAGTGCTCGACAACGTCCGCAGCCGCAATAATATCGGTTCGGTTTTCCGTACGTCCGACGCTTTTCGCGTGAAGGAGATCGTCCTTTGCGGCATAACCGGCACTCCGCCGGATCCCGAAATACATAAAACCGCCTTAGGGGCCGAAGACTCGGTCGGTTGGCGGTATGCCGGGGATACGTTATCGGCTGTGCACGAGTTAAAGGAGCAGGGATATGAGGTATGGAGCATCGAGCAGGCGCAAAACAGTGTCTCATTGGACACATTTGTTCCCCAAAAAGAGCATTTCTATGCGATTGTGCTCGGGCATGAGGTGCACGGCGTGCAGCAGGAAGTGATCGATGCTTCCGACGGTTGTCTCGAAATTCCCCAGTTCGGAACCAAACATTCCCTCAATGTGTCCGTTACTGCGGGCATTGTCATTTGGGACTTTTTCAACGCTCTTCGATAATATCGGGCGAAGCCCTATCATTCCGAAAGAATCTATCGGTGCAAGCCTATCGTTCCGAAGGTAGCTATTGCCGAAGGCGTGTTATCGCGGAGCCCTATCCCCGGCCCATTTCTTCCGATCGTTTTCGCGCGGCTTCCAGCATTTCATCAGCCGTTTCCGCGAGACGGTGGTCACGGAAATAGTCGAGTCCCGCTTGAGTCGTTCCGCCTTTGCTGCTGATAGCGCCGATAAGTTCTTCGAGGGTCTGCGACCGGCATCCTTCGGAATAATAGCGCAGCGTTCCTTCGGATAATTCCAACACTAACGCATCGAGTACGGTTTCCGGCAAATCGAAGGCACGTATTTTATCTTTAAAGGCTTTAAGATAGGCTAAAATGAATGCCGGGCCGCTACCGAATACGGCCGTAAACAAGTCGAATTGGGGCTCTTCCAGCCGGACGACTTTTCCTAACGAGGCGAGTGTATGGTACACGGCTTGCACCTTTTCGTCGTCAGGCCGATTAGTGGCAAAAGCCGTCACCGACTTGCGGTAAGCCACCGCCATATTGGGCATGATGCGTACAAGAGTTGCACTCTTGTCTAAATACCGTTCGATAAATGCGATGCTTTTGCCGGCTACCGGCGAAACAAAGACTTTGTCGGTGTAAGGAAAGGATTGCAATTGTTGCAATATGCCCGATAAATCCTGAGGCTTAATGGTCAGCCAGATGACATCGGAAAATGCGAGCAAATCTTCGAGTCGGGCGAAAAAAGGGAGGCCGGACTGTTTATCGTTGCGGGCGAAATAGCCGAAGCGCAGGTCTTCCTCCTCTCTCAATCCTTCGTAAATAGCGTTTGCCAGATGGCCGAAACCGATAAATCCGTGATTCATTTTCTTTTGAATTTAGTAAACGGAATGTCGCCTTTAAGGGCATTGACCAGATAGTCGGCGCGTTGGCCGTTCACAATCCACATTTCCACGCCATGCGCCAGGCAGGTCTCCGCCGCATGGATTTTCGAGGCCATGCCGCCGGTGCCCAAGGTCGAATGTTTTTCTTCGATATAATCTTTCACCGAATGGGTATCGGAAACCTCCTCGATAAGACGGGCTTCGGAAAAGAGATGCGGATTGTGGTCGAATATGCCGTCGATATCCGATACGAGAATCAACAAATCGGCTTCGATGATGACCGATACGAGCGACGACAAACGGTCGTTATCGCCGAGCACAATCTCTTCGACAGCCACCGTATCGTTTTCGTTGACGACGGGGATATAGCCCACCTCCCACAGTTTTCGGATGGTGTTACGCGTATTCCTGTTAGCCATATCGTTCTCGAAATCACGGTAAGTCATTAATATCTGTGCGATGTTCAGCCCGAATGTCCCGAACACGGTATCGTATATCTCCATGAGCTTGGTCTGTCCGATAGCCGACATAGCCTGCTTGGATTCGACCTTCTTACTGAAACCGTTGATTTCCACAAATTGGCGCGCGGTAGCGATGGCTCCGGACGAGACGATTACGATGTCGTATGTTTGTCTCAGGGCAACGATCTGCCGCGCCAGACTTTCGATCACGGCGAATGAGATACGGTTTGTCCCGGCCGTAAGTGTCGATGTCCCTATTTTTATAACGAGTTTCTTTTTCATTCAAGATTGTCCATTATCAATTGTGCATTGTCCATTAAATCCTCGTATGTCCGTTGCCGTACACGAACCATTTATTGGTGACCAATTCCTGAGCGCCGAGAGGGCCCCGGAAGTGCAGTTTCTGTGTGCTGATGGCGATTTCGGCCCCCACGCCGAACTGTCCGCCGTCGGTAAAGCGCGTGGAAGCATTCTGATATACCGCCGCACAATCGACTTGCTGCATGAACGCGTCGGCTTGTTCCCCACGGTTGGTAACGATGGCTGCCGAATGCCCGCCCGAATACCGGTTGATGGTTTCGATCGCATCCTGTGTGTCGGAAGCGGTGGCGATATACAATCGGGGCGATAAAAACTCCTGCGACAACACCCCGGCATCCGTCTCCTGCGTAATGGCCGGATAAAGGCGGTGAACGGCGGCATCTCCGGTAACGTGAATGCCTTTTTCCGTGAGGGCATCCATCAGGGTGGCGAGTTTGGCGCTTATATCCGGCAGTTGTTCATCAATCAACACTTTGTCCAATGCATTGCAAACGCTTACGCGGCTCTTCCCGTTCAGGACAATATCAATGACCATCCTCCAATCACAATCCCGGTCGGCAAAGAGAAAGTTATTCCCCCTGCCGCTGATGAGTAACGGAATCGACGTATTTTCACGTACAAAGCGGATCAAACCTTCTCCACCTCGCGGAATAATGAGATCGATATGCCGGCTGTTTTCGCGTATAAGGCGTTGCGTTTCGTCATGCGACAGATCGAGATACGTGATATAATTCTCATCGATATGCTCTTCGACAAGCGCTTCCCGCCACAATGCGGCAAGCTGAAGGTTCGTATGTCTCGCTTCTTTTCCTCCTTTCAGCAAAATGCGATTGCCGGCTTTAAAGGCGGTTGCCGCAGCTTCGATGGTCACATCGGGACGGGATTCGTAAATAATGAGGATGGTACCGAACGGAACCGTACGGTTTTCGATGCGCAATCCGTCTTCACGGGTAAACGCATACAGCACTTTTCCCTCCGGATCGGGCAAAGCCGCCACCTGCCGTAACGATTCGGCCATGGATGCGATTTTCCGTTCGTCCGTTGTCAATCGGTCTTTCACGGAAGTGTCCATGTTGGGATACGCCTCCCGGTCACGCCCGTTTGCCGCGATAATCTCTCCGGAGCGTTGCTCCAATTTTTCCGCCAACTTCAGCAGAATCGTATTTTTTTGAGAAGTTGTGAACATTATAGAAAATTTTATTTGTAATCGGATTACAAATGTAGCAATTTATCATTAAAAATTCATTTCCTCCTTGTTTTAGTACCTATTTTTGGGAACTTTGTTTGCAGTTTAATTATAAAATAAAAGACTATGGGACGTAATACATCCGTTTCTTTGGGAAACTATTTTGAAGAATTCGTGCAAAATAGAATTGCAGAAGGGCGATACAAAAACGCGAGTGAAGTGATTCGTGCAGGATTGGGGAATAACAAATCTAATTCCTATCTTTGCGCCGTTTTTTGAATAAAGCGTTTTTATGGGAATCGAAAAAGCACTGTTCCAGCGAACCGAATTGCTCATGGGCGAAGGCTTTATGCAGCATGCGGCAGATAAAAGAGTCATTATATTCGGCATAGGAGGCGTCGGCAGTTGGTGTGCCGAAAGCCTGATCCGTTCAGGAATAAAGCACTTGACATTAGTCGATTCCGACCGCATTTGCATCACCAATGTGAACCGCCAGTTAATCGCCACCACAAAAACCATCGGAAAAGTAAAAGTCGAGATATTAAGGGACCGGCTGTTGGAGATTAATCCGCGCGCGGAGATCGTGGCGTTGCAGAAGATTTATAGCCCCGAAACGCACGATTCTTTCCGTCTCGACTCGTACGATTACATCATTGATGCCATCGACAGCCTTTCGAACAAAATACATCTCATTCGCGAAGCGGTTAAAACCCATGCGACTTTCTTCTCGTCGATGGGGGCGGCCCTGAAAATAGATCCTACCCGCATCCGTGTCGCTGAATTTATGCAAGTGAAGGGATGTCCTCTCGGCGCCGTCTTACGCAAACGGATCCGTAGAGAAGGCGGATTGAACAAGGAATTCCTTTGTGTGTACAGCGATGAATTATTGCAGAACAAGGGACAAAACACTTCCTGCGGTACGGAAAAATGTTTATGTCCGAAAGCTGTGGAAGGCCCCGGCGATCCGGATTTGGCAAACCATGAATGGTGCAGCCAGAAAGCCCGCATTAATGGAACGAGTTCCTATATACCCGCCATGTTCGGCATGACCATCGCCTCGCTTGTCGTGATGGATATAGATAAACAAGCGATGAAACAACCGACACTTTGCGAAAAAGCCTCCGTTAGCCATCCGTAAAAAAGATAAGGAAGCTTTCCTCACGGAGAACTTCCTTAAAATGATTTGAATTTTTATTGTCAATTAAAAACTACTCATTTATTCCGACCCGGTTCAAGATGAACGAGAACTCGAATGCCGTATCCTTAATGCCATCATAACGGCCGGTGGCTCCACCATGCCCCGAATCCATATTTATATGTAGCAGCAATAAGTTATCATCGGTTTTGTGCGCACGCAACTTAGCTACGTACTTAGTCGGTTCGTGGAAAAGCACCTGTGAGTCGTTCAGCCCGCCGGTAACCAACATATTGGGATAATTTTGCGCTTTGATGTTATCATACGGCGAGTAAGAAAGCATATAATCATAATATTCCTGTACATTGGGATCGCCCCACTCTTCATATTCGCCCGTTGTGAGGGGCAAGGTATCATCCAGCATCGTGTTGATTACATCCACAAAAGGCACTTGCGCGACGATGGTTTGATACAGGTCGGGCCGCATATTGGCAACGGCGCCCATCAGCAATCCTCCGGCGCTGCCACCCATGGCGGCCAATTTATGAGGCGAAGTGTATTTATCGGCTATGAGTTTCTCGCTACAGGCGATAAAATCGGTGAAGGTATTTTTCTTTTTCAGGAGTTTGCCGTCTTCATACCACTGTTCGCCTAAGTCGCTTCCGCCACGTATTTGAGCGATCGCGAAAATAAATCCCCGGTCGATCAGACTATAAAAACTGGTACTGAAAAACACATCCGAACTCATCCCATAACTACCGTAAGAATACAGCAGCGCCGGATTTTGTCCGTTTTTCTTCAATCCTTTTTTATAAACGATGGCCATCGGCACTTGCACGCTATCGGGAGCGGTTGCCCATAGCCGTTCGACAATGTAGTCGTCGGGATTAAAACCGGACGGAATTTCCTGAGTTTTCAACACCTTGCTTTCACCCGTCGGAATATCATATTCATATAATGTGTTGGGGCGGTTGAGGGAGGTATAGGAATAGCGCACAGTGGTCGAGTCATATTCGGGATTTCCTCCCAACGAAGCCGTATACACCGGTTCGGGGAAAGTAATATATTTCGATTCGCCTCCGGCGACCGGTTTCAATTCAATTTCCGCCAGGCCGTTCTTACGAAATTCGAGCGCGACGTAATCTTTCAAGATATCTAACCCTTCGATGCGTACATCCGGATTGTGCGGCACGAATTCTTTCCAGGTCTTCTTGTCTTCATAACCGGTAAAGGGAGCCTCATAAATCTTACCGTTCAGATTTTCTTTATCCTTATAGCGAATAAAGAATTTTTCCTTATGGGGATATACGGAATAATCGACATCTTGTACGCGCGGGGCAAATAGGTTGAAGGCGGCAAGAGGTTGATCCGCCGGAATAAAACGCTCTTCCGATGTAGTAGAACTGCCACTGGAAATAAAAATGAATTGGTCGTTTTTGTCGCCCGATACGTAGACACTGAATTTAGGGTCTTTTTCCTCATATACCACGGCGCTTTGGGGCGCATCGAGTTGACGCCGATGTATCTGATAGGAACGTAACGTATTGTCGACAACCCCATAAAATAAAGTCTTGTTGTCGGTCGACCAGGCAGAAGAGCTTGCCCCCTCGATAGCGAATCCAATATCGTCTCCGGAAGCAAGGTCTCTTACTTTCATCGTAAATTCGGCATAAGACCCCGTTTCATTGTAGAAATAAGCCGCTTTGCTATTGTCCGGACTAACGGAATAACCGGCAAAGATAAAAGCGGACTTGTTTTCGGCCATCTTGTTAACGTCGAAAATGATTTCTTCCGAAGCTTGCAGGGAGCCTTTTTTTCGACAATAGGTGCGGTATTGTTTTCCTTTTTCGGTACGACTGTAATAGTAATATCCGTCACTAAACGAAGGATAGCTTTCATCATCTTCCTTCATCCGGCCGAGGATTTCGTCATAAATGGCTTGTTGCAATTGTTTGGTCGAAGCCATCACCGTATCGGTATAGGTATTCTCGGCATTCAAATAGTCAATCACCGCAGGATTGTTTTTATCTTTCAACCAAAAATAATTGTCGATACGTACTTGCCCGAAATTCTTAAACGTATCGGGCTTCATTTCCGCGACAGGAGGTGCGGGATAATCAGATTGATTCAACATTGTTGTTTCTTTTCTCGAAGAGGTGCATGCGAACATCATCCATGCCGCTATGCACAACGACAGATAACTCAGATGTTTCATTGTTTTTAATTTTATAAAAATAACTTCTTAATATTTGTAATACAAAAGTAGATATTTAAATGCAATATAAGGAGGTTAAAAACAAATTATTGCCTAAGCTTTCTCTTTTTTTCCAGTTGCTCTTCCGGATATTTTTGAAAATCGATAGAAAAGTCAAAACAAGAACATTCTTTTTACTATAACGTTATAATCCTTATATTTTTATTCATAGGACAATGCATACTCATCATCACGATCATCACGAAGATGTAAAGAATATTAAAACGGCGTTCTTCCTGAACTTGTCTTTCACATTGATAGAATTTATCGGGGGAATATTGACGAATAGCATGGCTATTCTATCGGATGCCGTACATGATCTGGGCGATAGTTTTTCGCTTGGGCTTGCATGGTACTTTCAAAAATTGGCTAAGAAGAAAAGCAATAAAATTTACACCTATGGCTATAAACGGTTTTCGTTGATGGGAGCCGTCATTAATTCTATTGTCTTAATCGTCGGTAGCGTATTGATCCTTGTTCATGCCTTGCCTCGTTTATTTTCGCCTCAACAACCCGACACCGGCGGCATGCTTTTGCTCGCTGTATTCGGCGTAATCGTGAATGGCGCGGCCGTGCTCCGCTTACGGAAAGGGCATTCGATCAACGAAAGAGTCGTTTCGCTACACATGCTGGAGGATGTGTTGGGATGGGTTGCCGTACTTATCGGAGCGGGAATAATGCATTTTACCGATCTGCCCGTCATTGACCCCATATTATCCATTGCCATTGCGGTATTCATACTCTATAATGTATTCCGGAATATGAAAGAAAGTTGGAGGATTATTTTGCAAGGCAGCCCGAGCCGTATCGATACCGATGAAATCATGAAAATGATCGAATCGTATCCTGAAATACAGAGTGTACATGATGTGCATCTATGGTCGGCCGATGGCGAATATAACGTAATGACCGTCCATGTGGTACTGAATGAACCCTTGCCAATGACCGCCCTTCACTCTTTAAAAGATTCGATCCGCAGAAAATTAGCGGAACATGACATTCAGCATGTCACGATTGAGTTCGAAACCGCCGGAGAAGATTGTGCAATGGAAGACGGCTGCTGATTACCGCGTCATTCCGATATCCTGCAACCAATTCAGTACACGATAAGGCCATTCGTTGACCAAATCGCCGGTATTCCGGAGGCCGTACCCGTGTCCGCCGGAAGGGTAAAGATGCATGGCAACCGGTACGCCGGCCTCCTTAAGAGCATAATAGTAAAACAGACTGCTGTTTAGCAGACGGTGGTCGTCTTGCGTTTGTACAAGGATTGTCGGTGGAGTATTTTCGGTGACTTTCAGTTCGGGAGCAATGCTGAAATTCGGCCCGTCGAGATAAGCCGGATAAATCAATATGCAAAAATCAGGGCGCAGGCTGGTTTCGTCATACCGATCCACTTTAGGATAAGTCGCTTGCGAATAATGGTTGCTGGCAACAGCCGCTAAATGCGCTCCGGCAGAGAATCCCATGACGCCGATGCGGCCGGGATCGATTTTCCACTCTGTAGCATGTGAGCGCGTATAGGCAATGGCTCGTTGCAAGTCCTGCAAAGGAGCTTCGTGTTTTTCCTTCCCTTCGCGGCGGGGCACACGGTATTTTACCAATACGCAGTTGAGGCCGTGACTGTTGAAACGTTTACAAATTTCGCTTCCTTCGAGATTGTAAGCCAATATATTGTACCCGCCTCCGGGGTTTACAATAATGGTTGCACCGGTGTTATTATCCGCTGGCGCCGGATAGAAGGTAAGGGTGGGTTCGCTCACGTCGCTGATACGAAGTACCGGGCATCCGGCAACCTTATCGCCGCTCAAGTCGTCTTTTTGAGTAAGTTTCCGTGTTTCTCCCGGGGCTCCGTCAGGAAATAATACGATAGGTGTTTGTTGTGCCATCGCCATGAATGTATATAGGGAACAGATTGATAAAAACAGATACTTTTTCATAAGAAAAATGATTGATTGAATGATTTTGAATGACAAATATACGGAAAAGAATAGAATAATTTGTATATACAGGAAATCGTACATACATTTGTATGTATCAAAAACAGAAAATATGAAGATAATAACAACGAGAGAAATAGTAAGAAAAACAAAGACCTATTTTGATTTAGCTGAAAAAGAAAAAGTTGCTGTTAAAAGAGGGCGCAAATATGTTCAGTTGGTTGTAACAGACGAACCTGACAAAATATTACTAAGTGAGGATTGGATTAAAGAATTTATGTCTATCCCTTCTAAATATAGGGTTAATCCTTTTGACGTAAGTCCTTCAGGAGATTTATTTTTTGCAGATACGCGAAATCTCGAACACCTTGATAAAGCCCGTCAAGGACAAACGCTAACCTTGTCTAAAGAAGAGGAAAATGCTCTTTTTAGTTTATGAAAACGGATGAAAAACACTATATAATAAAATATAAACAACAATTTATCGATGATGTCCGGACTCATAAGAAGTCGGGCCAGAAAGCAATATTAGCAAAAATTACGAATCTTATAAAGGAGCTCCGAGAACATCCTACAACAGGAACAGGAAACCCGGAACCATTAATAGGAGCCAGAAAAGGACAATGGTCAAGAAGAATAACGGGCAAACACCGGCTTATTTATCAAATCTATGAAGATATCATAACGGTGGTCGTAATCAGTGCATGGGGACACTATGGGGATAAATAGTATTTCCCGTTAGAACTCATGAATGTGCGGATTTTTTAGTTGATGGAATGTATTTCACAAATACTGACTATCTTTGTCTCCTCAAGAACAAGAGACGTTGATGATTTCAAAACACTATTTACTCGGCATGACATTGGCTGAAATAACGGAAGCCATTCTTTCTTTCGGATTGCCTAAATTTACGGCTAAACAAATTGCCGATTGGGTATACATAAAACGAGTCGACTCCATTGACGGAATGACGAATATCTCGTTACGAAACAGGGATGTGCTCAAAAAACATTTTCAGGTAGGGCGTGTGCAGCCGGTTGATATTCAAACATCGGTCGACGGGACACAGAAGATGCTTTTCCAAACAGTTTCCGGAGCATTTATTGAATCGGTGAATATTCCGGAAGATGACCGGTTGACGCTGTGCGTATCTTCCCAGATAGGGTGTAAAATGAATTGCGATTTCTGCATGACCGGCAAAATGGGATTTAAAGGGAACTTATCGACGAATGAAATATTGAATCAAATATATTCCGTACCCAACGCCGATAAACTCACGAACATCGTTTTCATGGGAATGGGCGAACCTCTCGATAATTACGATAACGTAATGAAAGCGATCGAATTGCTTACGGCCGATTACGGATTGGCGTGGAGCCCGAAGCGCATTACGTTGTCCACCATCGGTATCGTTCCGAAATTGAAACGCTTCCTCGACGAAAGCACCTGCCATTTGGCCGTCAGCCTGCATAGTCCTTTATCGGTTCAACGGCAAACATTCATGCCGGTCGAGAAAGCTTACCCGATGAATGATGTAATCGAGTTACTTCGGCCATACGATTGGAGTCGCCAACGTCGTTTGTCGTTTGAATATATTATGTTTGACGGCATCAATGACTCGCTGATCTATGCAAGGGAATTGGCAAAGCTGCTCTCGGGACTCGACTGCCGCATCAATTTAATCCGGTTTCATGTCATCCCACAAAGTGAACTGAAACCGGCTTCTGACGGCACAATGATTCGTTTTCGGGATTTCTTGTCCTCTAAAGGGTTTATTTGTACCATACGCGCTTCCCGGGGCGAGGATATCTTTGCGGCTTGCGGCATGCTTTCTACGGAGAAACAATCGAACGGCAACCGTAGCGAAGAGATGGCGCAGGTCAACAAAATCGAAACAAATAATAATTAAACTCATCTATAAACCGATATATAGACTATGTCAGAATTACTAAAAATAGGTATTACCCATGGAGATATCAACGGAATCGGATATGAGATTCTTTTGAAAACATTCTCCGATATTCGCTTAACCGAATTTTTCACTCCGATCATTTACGGATCGGCCAAATCGGCATCTTATCATAGAAAAGTCTTGAACTACAAGCCAATCAATTTTTATACGATAACCAAGGCTGAAGATTACAACGACGGGAAATTGAATCTTATCAATTGCATAAAAGATGAAATAAAAATAGACTTGGGGTCGCCGAGTCCCGATGCCGGAGAAGCGGCCTATATGGCTCTCGACAGAGCATCTCAAGATCTTAAAAACGGCCTTATAGATGCTCTGGTAACGTTGCCTATCCATAAAGATACCATCCAAAACGATCATTTTTCTTTTCCCGGTCATACCGAATTTCTTCAAGAACGTTTTGGCAAGGGAAAAAAGGCATTAATGATGATGGTTTGCAATAATCTGCGCGTGGCATTGGTTACGGCCCACATACCTGTCCGTGACGTTCCCGATACAATTTCGAAAGAACTGATTCTCGAAAGAATACGGACGTTACAGACATCTTTAGTACGCGATTTCAATTTGGAAAATCCCCGTATTGCAGTTTTGGGATTAAATCCGCATGCGGGAGAGAACGGCCTTTTGGGAAAAGAAGAAATGGACGTGATCATCCCGGCTGTGGCTGAGGCGCAAAAACAAACAATTCTTTGCGCCGGACCTTTTCCTTCGGACGGCTTTTTCGGCTCCGGCAGGTTTAAAGAATTCGATGCTATTTTAGCGATGTATCATGATCAGGGACTTATTCCATTTAAGACGTTAGCGATGGAGGCCGGCGTAAACTATACTGCGGGACTCGACATTGTACGCACTTCTCCCGATCATGGCACGGCTTATGATATAGCCGGGAAAGGCATCGCTTCGGATGAATCGTTTCACCAAGCTATTTATCTGGCTCTGGACGTTATCAGGAATCGGTCGGCTTACGATGAGGCTCATGCGAATCCTCTGCGGAAAATGTTTTTTGACCGTAGCAAGGATGACGAAAAGTTAGATCTGACAAAAGAAGAACAAGAAGATTAATTTCTTCTTGCTGTTTCAAATATCGTCATCGCCGACGATTTTCTACCCGTCCATAAACGGCCCGTATACAATAGGATATGGAGCCGAAAGTTAAAGAATCGGTTTTTCTGCTTCGGCCCGGGAAGAAGATTTAGCTTCTTTCTTTTCTGCATATCCGGACAATATCAACGACAAAGCTCCGGCGCTGGTTATATTATGGGTCGTTCCAAAACTGTCCAATAAGGCAAAAATGGTGATCATTAAAGCGGTCGCGGCTTCATCCAATCCCAAAACAGCATGTATCAGTCCTAACGAAATGAAAAGCGTGCCTCCGGGTAATCCGGGCGCTGCTACGGCAAAAATACCGAGAAGGGGAATAAAGAGAATAATCTGTTCGATAGCCGGCATCGTTCCGTATAATATTTGCGACACGGCCAATGCCAGAAAAGAGACATCGAGTATAGAACCGGGGAAATGAATGGTGCTGAAGAGAGGAATCGCAAAATCGCGTACTTCGGGTTTCAAAACGGGGCTTTTCCGCGTTTCTTCGATAGCGATCCCCAAACTGGCAGCCGAAGATTGCGTGCCCAACGAGGTCAATGCAACGGGTCCGTAATATTTAAGGACCTGCCATGGATTTTTCTTTGAATATATTCCGGCCGACCCGTACAAAAACGTGAGCCAAAGGATATGGCAAAGAAGCGTAATAAGCAGAATGGCCAGAAAAACGACTAATCGTGATTGTATAATTCCCTGATAAGAAAAAACACTGAAATTCGTGAGGACAAAGAACGGAAGAATGGGTATCAGGAATTTTTTCACCATTACAAAGACAATGCCCTGGAATTCATATAACGCATTTTCTATTCTCTTCGCCTTCGTCCAAAGAATGGATAATCCCAGGAAAAACGACAATACCAACGCGCTTAAGACTCCTATCACAGGCGGAATATCCAGCCGGAAGAATAGTTCGGGAAGCTCTTTTTGCGCCCCCTCCACCGGCGTGATATCGATAAGCGGTATAAGGTTGTATCCGGCAACCGCGCCCAACGTGGCGCTTCCCACACACGACAGATAAGCCAACGCGACGGATATGCCCAGAAACTTCGAGGCATGATCTTTCAGGCGTGTAATGGAAGGGGTGATGAAACCGAAAATAAGGAGCGGTATCAGAAAAAAGATAATCTGTCCCAATACATGTTTTATAGGAAGAATAACACGGATAACCCCTTCCGTTGCATATTCCCCTATCAATAATCCGGCAACCGCCGCCAAAAATAAACGGACACTGTTGTTTGAAAAGAATTTCTTCATATATATTATTCTATGATTTATGGAACCGGGGGCGCCGCTTGAATCGACACCCCCGGTAAAGCAAAAACAACATTAATAACCCGGATTTTGCTCTATACCCAGATCATTGCCCGATAATCCTTTCGGAATGGGGAAACGATAAAACCTACCGCTTACATTCGTCGTTTTGGAATGAAGATGCTTATACACTTTGGCAAAGAACGGATAGTTGGTTTTCACCTTTCCTGCCTGGGTGCCATCATTCTCGGGGCCGAATTTAGCCACTTGTGATTCTACGGATTTATAATCTTCTTTATAATACTCGAATTTCGGCGTTTCCGTCAGCACGGTGTTTACCAATTTACGCCAGCGTACCAGATTCAACCAGTGCTTTTGCTCAAAGAAAAGTTCCAGATACCATTCATTTTCCAGATCTTTTTGAGTGAGCGTCGCTAAATCGCTCAAGCCGGCTCTTTTTCGCAGTTCATTGATCACGCCAGCGGCTTCAGTTGCTTTTCCCAGATTGAGTAAAGCCTCAGCTTTGATTAATAAAACTTCCGCATAACGAATTTCAATACGGTTGATGTTATTCGGTTGGCCAGCCTCTGTTCCCGGCGCCACTTCGGGATATTTGGAGTTGCGATGAATGTATTTCCCGACACGGGGAGAAGTGATAGGATATACATAATGATACTCTTTATAATCGCTTGCGCTTTGCGGACTGTTCACGAGGGGTTCATCTTGATTATATAAACGTGTAAGGAGAGAGAATCTTTTTCGTTTATCTTTATCGGAAAAGCGGTCAAGAAGCGTAACATCCGCCGGGCCAATATGGTTATCCTGATATAAATCGAAACGGAAAGTAAACGGGCAATGCGTTTGATGGTTTCCTTGAGCATCTCCCTGTCCGTCGCCATCGTGATGGATCGTAAAGATATGTTCGGGTGAACGGTTCTCCGCAGGCACGCCGAAGTTATCTTCAAAATCGTTTTCCAATTTGTAATTACCGCTATTAATGACTCTATCGGCATATTCTACCGCTTTCTCCAATTTTTTCGTATCCCAAGTAACAGCAGAAGGATCCGTTTTGCTACCGGATATGGCTCCTACTTCGTTTTGCGAAAGAGGTTTGCTCGCCCAAGTCAAATAAGCCCGGGCAAGGATGGCATTAGCAGCCCCTTTGCTGGGATTGGAGCGAGTCTGGTCAAAAGGCGGCAAGTCAGCTTCCGCTTCCGTCAAGTCTTGAACGATTTGTTCGTAAACCTTATCAATGGACTGACGTTCGGTTTGTTCCTTTTTCGAAGAAGTTGTGCTTAAAATAAGAGGGACTTCCCCCCAAAGTTGAGTTAAGTAGAGATAATCCAGACCGCGAACGAATTTGGCTCGGGCTCTTGCAAGCTTGATCACATCCTGAGATAAATTTCCGCCTGCGTAGCTGGAATCGGCCTTAGCCACCGTACGATTTGCTTCATTGATGCTTACATACAGATAATTGAATACTTTTGTCGGATACCAATTGTTGATATCTGTTTGAAAAAGACTGACCAATGGCCCGGCTTCATCATCGGCTCCTTCAAAACTGATAGTATTTTCGGTTGCCGACTCCAATAAAAAAGAATAAGACGAACTTAAGCGTTGCAGAGGAGGATAAACGGCATTTACGGTCGCCAATGCTTCCTGATCTGACTTCCACACCGATTCCTCGGTAACGACACTCGGCGGATCCGATTCGTTTTCGCACGAATAGAATACAAGACTACTGATTAGTATGGCTGCAAGAGCTGCCAAATTTAAAGACTTTTTTTTCATAACCTGATAATTTTAGATGTTGATAATTTAAGAATGATTTATTTCTTTACACTCCTTAGAGGGATGTACTTTTTATTCGATATTATTCTTTGCCGTCCATGATTACCGTTAAAATGTTATACTCGCCCCGATAGTAAATGTCCTGGCTACGGGGTAAGTGCCCAAATCAATTCCTTTTGCGATTTCGGGATCATAACCTTTGTAGCCGGTAAGGGTAAACAGGTTTTGAGCCGTTCCGAAAAACCGGAGCTTAAAAGGAATGTTTTTGGAGGCAAACGGAAGCTTCACAAGGGTATATCCTACGGTCAGGGTCTTAAGCCGCAAGTAAGAGGCATCTTCTATATACCGGCTGTCCAATTCACTCGAAAGAGGCACATTCGTAATACGCGGGACGGTCGTAGAAGGATTGGTTTGAGTCCAACTGTCCAATAAAACGTCCGAAGCATTGTACGCATCATTCGGGCTTTCCAGATAACGCCGCAAAAGATTATACACTTGATTCCCCTGTGATCCTTGCAGCAGGACAAACAAATCGAAATTCCGATAATTGAGCGTACTCGAAAACCCATAGGTAAAATCCGGTTGGCGACTTCCCAATACTACCCGGTCATTTTTGTCGATATGATTATCGTTATGGGCATCTTTGAATTTAGGATCGCCCGGCTGTAACGTCGTATAAGCCGGAGACGTCGGAAGTTTTGAAACATCCTCCCCTGTTTGTACGACGCCTTCGAATACCAAACCATAGAATGAACCGAGCGATTCTCCCACTCGTAAAATTTCGACTCCGTCTATAATATCTCCGTTATCATTCAATTTTGTTATTTCGTTATGGTTGCGGGCAATATTGCCTGTAAGCGACCACTGGAAGCCGGGACGATCGACGGCGATAGCGTTTACCGTTAATTCTACTCCTTTATTGACAACATTCCCGACGTTGACCAATTGATTGTTCTCTTCACCTAATTTGGGAGGAATACTTAACAGCAAATCAGAGGTTTTTTTGTAATAAGCATCGGCCGTCAACGAGATACGGCTGTTCAGAAATCCGGCATCGACCCCTATATTGTATTGAGTGGTGGTTTCCCATTTCAAGTTTTCATTGCCGCTGTTTCCAACCCGGTAAGCAACATTTCCTCCGTAATAAACAGCTTCGAGTAATTGCAGATACTCATAATCCCCTATTTCCTGATTACCCACACTTCCCGCACTCAGGCGGAGTTTCAGATTATTGAGTGTCTTGGCATCCCGCAAAAAAGCTTCGTCGTTTATATTCCAAGACAATCCTAAAGAAGGGAAAATGCCCCATTTATGGTTTTTGGCAAAACGGGTGGAATAATCGCTGCGAAAATTCGTCGTTAAATGGTAGCGGTCTAATAGGGAATAGTTGATTCTTCCCAGCAGCGAATAGAGTTTACTACGCGTTGCTCCGCTCAAAATAGGGGTGCTGCCGTAAGGCTTTCCATCTTGCAAATTGTCTACGCCCAGATCTTCATTGGTAAAACCGGCACTCATCGTGGTAAGAAGATTCATCTTCGTATCCTGATAGGTAAATCCCCCTAATGCATCAAAGGAATGAATATCCTTGATCTTTTTTGCATACGATAGCGTAAATTCCGAAAGCAAGATTTCCACCCGCTTGTTTCCGATCCCTCCTATGCCGTCGGGTTCTAATCCCAAAGCGGTATAAGAAGGCGAAAAATAATTTTGCGTCGTATGACTGATATTGCTTCCGAGATTTATCTTAGCGGTCAACCCATCAATGGGAGAATACTTCGCATAAAAATTGCCGAGCACCACCGTATTAATCGTTTCGGCGGTACTGTTCTTAAGATCGGATATCGGGTTTGCCGTCTTGCTCCCTTCCCGCAGGTAAGCATATTCGAAAGGATTGTTATAATTGTAAGATCCGTCGGCATTATAAAAAGGAACGACCGGAGGAATATACAGGGCATACGTCAAAGAGTTGGCAATCCCTTTGGAATAAGGAGAACTGTTATAATTAACGCCTTCAAAAGTCGTCAGGCTGTTTTGGGTACTTTTGGTGGCCGTTAAGTTAACGCCTACGGAGAAGTTGGAAAACACGTTGCGGTCATAATTTATCCTTCCGATAAAGCGGTCGAATCCTGATTTCAAGATAATTCCATCTTGCGACAAGTTTCCTCCCGATAAAAAATAGCTCGATTTTTCATCTCCTCCACTAATCGAAACGGAATGATTTTGTGTCACGCCGGTCTGCAAAACGGCATTCTGCCAATCATATCCGTCCCCCAATTGCTCGATCTCGGCATCACTGTATCCCGGCTTGTTGAGAAAGTAATCCTTTTGCATACGAGCCCATTGCGAGGCATTGAGCAGATTCAATTCTTTTGCCGATTGGCTTTGGCCCAAAGAATATTGGTAATTGACGGCACTTTTTCCCTTTTGCCCTTTTTTGGTGTTGATAAGAATGACTCCATTGGATCCTCTCGATCCGTAAATAGCCGTTGCCGATACATCTTTCAATACTTCAATGGATTCGATATCGGAAGGATTCAATAAATTCAGCGGATTGGATTCTCCTTCGATTCCCCCGAAGCCGACTTTCGTCGATGAGTTATCGCTGAAATACGGAAACCCATCGATCACATAGAGCGGATCGTTGCTTGCATTGATGGAGTTTCCGCCACGAATACGCACGCTCGACGAAGCGCCCGGTTGTCCGGAACTCTGAGTAACATTCACTCCTGCCAGGGCGCCGCTGAGCAAGGCGTCGACCGAAGGAGAGGTGTTATATTCCAGATGTTTGCGGGAAACGGACGCCACCGCTCCCGTTAACTCTTTGCGGCGTTGCGTGCCATAGCCGACAACCACCACTTCCTCCAAGTCATTCACCGCTTCTAACAGTAGAATACGGATAGGCGATTGTGCTTCTTTCACTTCCACTTGCTGCGTTTCATAACCGATAAAACTGACAGACAATATTATCGGAAACGATTGATTTACTGTAAACCGGAACGCTCCGTTCTCGTCTGTGAGAGCCCCATTCGCCGTAGATTGTACGACAACGGTCGCACCGATTACGGGTGCGCCGGAGTTATCGACGACAACACCTTGCAAGGACGTCTGCGAATACAGGCCAAGAGATAGGAGTAAGAACCCTAACAAAGGGCCGATACCTTTTTTGTTTACGGATAAGATATTTTTCACTTGTGAAAAAATCGCTCTATTATTCATATTGAAATTCATTTTTAGCCATACGCTTCGCCCTTTTATAGGGTAAAAGCGTTGTTTTAACACATAGCCGCATAAATGAGAGAATTTTATCTTTCTTGCGGACGTATTAAAGTATATCGTACTTAATCTGTAAAATACAGATTATCGTATTGTTCCGGTAACCGGAACCGTTTAATAAATTTTTAAATAAAGAAAAAGAAAGGAAGAATTAGCGGCACATGCACATTCGCATGACGCAACAGGAAGAGAAAAGAGTCGAGTAGATGGTAAAAGAAGGTACGAAAGAAACAAACCGGCCGGATCTTATGCCTTTCACCCGGTCGTGATCTATCCTGAACAAATCCTTTCGGGTTTGTTTTCGATGATTCCGTTTTAAATAATTATCCATATTGCTTTTTACTAAAAACTGTTTTGATAAATTCTGAAATACAAAAGTAGAGCCTCTTTTTCAAACCCCCAATACCAATAATGTGGTATTTTTAGTCTTCATTGTGTTATTTTTGAGTTTTTCGCTGTGTATTTAGGGGGAAATGTCGCAATATTTTCCATTTTAATTGCAAAAAGGCTAAGAAACTGTTTAAATTCCTTACGAAAGGAGGTTCCTAACGTATTCTTCGCAATTCAAAAAAAACGTTTTGAACCGAGAAACAAATTTAAACAGATTCTAAAAGACAAGAACCGTTTTGACGATGTGCGGATCTTTGTATCTTTTTAGAATAAAAGATTGTCCCGCAGGAAATTCATCTGAGTGAATCGGTATCCGGCGATATTCCCGTGATTTATTTTTATCCTTGCTTAAGGGCGAAGGCTTGTTTTTAAATAACTTTCCAGCGTCTCGGGCTGAATGCTCCTGGCAATAATCGTTCCTTCGGGATCGACGAGCACGCCGGTAGGAATCCATCGAAGGGCATAGGTTTTCACAACATCACTGTGCCATCCGCCGGGGGTGATTAACTGCGGCCAGGCCAATCCATCTTTCTCGATAGCGTCTTTCCACCGGTCTTTGTCTTCGTCAATGGAAACGCCTAAGATTGTAAAGTTATGAGTTTTAAATTGGTTGTAAAGCTTTACCAGATGCGGATTCGATTTACGGCAATCGGGACACCAGGAAGCCCAGAAATCAATCAATACATATTGACCTCTTAATGACTGCAAACTCAACGAATCCCCGTTCACTGTTTCAAGCGTAAAATCGGGTGCCTCCTTTCCCGGTTGGACTCTTTCCAACCCCGTCAGCGTTTCATCTATTTCTTTTACATAAGAATGGCCGCTTAAGGAGTCGGAAATCGTATTTCGAAGGATTTTCAATTCGTCAAAATCATATTTATATATCTCGCGGGTGAGAAAATAAACGGCTACCGGCGATGATGGATTGGTTACTATCAGACTGTCGGCGTTCAATGTTCCCTTTCGGCTTTCCGGTAAAAGCAACTGGAACAGTTCCGTATTTTCCGAGCCTTTTATGCTCTCGATTTCCCATTCGTTGTTGAAAAGGACTTCCGTGGGAGCATTCTCCAAGAATATCTGGGCGCGCTGTGCTTTTTGGGACGAATGTAGCGCATATACGCGAGGCTCGGGAACAGAGCCCGAAAAAGAGAACTTCCGATCGACGATATGGGAAGAATCGATATTCCTATATTCCCGGTCTTTATATTCCTGTAGATATATCCACCCTTCGATTCCGTCAGGGACAGTGCCCGTGATGGAATATCCTTCTTCTGTTTTCTGTTGACGACAACCCATAAAAGTCAAAATCGATAAAAATAAAACAACGGCTTTCTTCATATTTTGTCAGATTATGATCGGAATTTATTCCCATTCGATGGTAGCAGGCGGTTTGGAAGAAATGTCGTATACCACCCTATTCACCCCTTTTACTTTATTGATGATCTCATTCGATACTTTCGCCAGGAATTCATACGGCAAATGAGCCCAATCGGCCGTCATGGCATCGGTAGAAGTGACGGCGCGCAAGGCAACGGTATTTTCGTACGTACGCTCGTCGCCCATTACGCCGACCGACTGCACGGGCAGCAAGATGGCTCCCGCCTGCCAAACTTTGTCATACAAACCGACTGTCCGTAAATGCGAGATGAAAATATGATCGGCTTCTTGTGCAATGCGTACCTTTTCGGGAGTGATGTCGCCAAGGATACGGATACCCAATCCGGGGCCCGGGAAAGGATGACGGAAGATCAGGTCGGGTTTCATACCCAATTCCAATCCTATTTTGCGCACTTCGTCTTTGAACAGCAAGCGTAGCGGCTCGCACAGTTTCAGATTCATCTTTTCGGGCAGCCCCCCTACATTATGATGGCTTTTAATGGTGGTCCCGGTTATGGAAAGCGATTCGATGATGTCGGGATAAATGGTTCCTTGTGCCAACCATTTGATGTGTGTTAGTTTATGCGCTTCCTCGTCGAATACATCGATGAAGTTTTTGCCGATGATTTTCCGTTTTCTTTCGGGATCGGTCACACCCGATAATTCTTTGTAAAACCGGTCTTTGGCATCGATTCCGATCACGTTAAGTCCCAGATGTTCGTAGTTCTGAAGGACTGTCTCGAATTCGTTTTTCCGCAACAAACCATGATCTACAAAGATGCAGGTCAGGTTCTTTCCGATGGCCCTGTTCAGCAGGACGGCCGTTACGGATGAATCCACTCCGCCGGAAAGCGCAAGGATCACCTTATCATCGCCAAGTTGTTCTTTCAATTGTTGCACGGTTGTTTCGATGAAAGAAGCCGGCGTCCAATCTTTTTTGCATCCGCAGATAGAGAGGAAATTATCCAATATCCGGGTACCTTCCTGTGTGTGGAATACTTCGGGATGAAACTGCACCCCCCATGTTTTTTCGCCAGCCACCTTATATGCAGCAATCGGAACATCTTCGGTAGAAGCAACCGCCTTGAAATCAGCAGGAACGGACAAGATGCTATCGCCATGAGACATCCATACCTGCGATTGTTCGGCAATGTTTCCCAGCAATTCATCGGAAACATCCTTCACATGCAAACGGGCGCGCCCGTATTCGCGCGTATTGCTTCGCGTCACTTCACCGCCTGAGGAATAAGCCATGAATTGCGCTCCGTAGCAGATTCCCAATACGGGATACTTCTTACGGATTTGGCTCAAATCGGTTTTGAAAGCTTCTTTGTCGTTCACCGAGAAAGGGCTTCCGGAAAGGATAACGCCTTTCACATCGGTATCGCCGAAAGGAAATTTATTGTAAGGGATAATTTCGCAATAGGTGTTTAGCTCTCTGACACGACGACCGATAAGTTGAGTCGTTTGGGATCCGAAGTCGAGGATGATTATTTTTTCGTGCATACTCTTATTTGTTTTTTTGAACCACAAAGATACGCAAAAAGACAAAAGAGAAAAGGCAAAAGACGCCACAGAAATGTTGCAAAAGGTATCGCTCGTGATACTAATCCGCTTTTACATATTGATGGAAGGAATTTATTTATTGTTTTTCGATAAAAATATATTGCTATTTGAAAAAACTATTCTATCTTTGCATCGTTAAACTTTTTACTCGACAAGTAAATGAAACGGAAGAATAAAAAAACGGAATTCGCCATTCTTTCCATCCTTGCGATAGCGGTTTATGGAGGAATGATCGGCCGAGGCGAGCCATCCTCCTACGAGGCGAGCCATCCTCCTAAAAGAGGAGCAGGAATTAACAATTTAAGGATTAAGAAAGATGAAACCAAAAGCATTAGTACATATTTGTTATGTCATCAGCGGTATAACTGCTGCAATGGGCGTGTCGGAATATTGGAAGATTCTGAGATTAAGTTATGAAATGGGAAAAGATGACACCGATGATTTTGTTTGGTACTTTCTCCTTCAAGGAATACAAGCATTGGGCATTATCTGTAGTTGCATCGCATTTTTCATTTTGGCTCTTCAAGCTGCAAAAGGGAAAATTTTTACCAGAGGAAATGAATTGTTATTAATGATATTTGGAAGCATCATCCTTGCATTGGGAAGCATATCTTATCTTTTCTCTCACTTTTTCTCTACGATAGAAAATCCGGGCGCAGCCAGTAGCTTATTGTTATTAGTAGGATTATCTTTTATATTTTTCGCTCTTATCTTCAAGATCGGCATCGGCATGCAGCAAGATCAAGACCTCACCATTTAAAAGAAAGGAGTCGGATTCATGCCTATAATAGTAAACCTTGATGTGATGATGGCGAAACGGAAGATATCGTTGAACGACCTTTCCGAAAGAGTCGATATTACTCCGGCAAATTTATCGATATTAAAAACCGGTAAAGCAAAAGCCATCCGGTTCAGCACACTGGAGGCTATTTGCAAAGTACTGGACTGTCAGCCCGGAGATATTTTGGAATGGAGGGAAGGGGAATTATGAAGTATGAGCTATGAAGTATGAATTTTAAATAAATAAAAAATGAAACACTTGGAACGGGCCCTGGACGGGCAAAACAAATTCGGAAAATATGTGGCGATGACGCTCATTATTTTCTTAGGCGCCTCGACCATCGGATCTATTCCGCTGATGATGGTAATGGTAATAAAGTGGGTGATGAAGGGAGGATCACTGGATCCTTCTTCGGTTTCGAACATGATGAATCTTTCATGGTTGGGGATCTCGAACAATCTGTCCTATTTTTTAATGCTTCTTGCTTTTGTAGCGACATTTTTCGCATTTAAATGGCTCGTGAAACCTTTTCACAAAAGGACGCTTAACGAAACCATCAACGGACGGGCGTATATCCGTAAAGACCGGATAGGGGCTGGAATCCTTGTGTGGGGAGTTATTTCGGCCATTATGCTCATCATCGGCTTGCTAACGTCTCCCGAAGAATACCAATACCAGTTTAATCCCGGCGCCTTCATTCCTCTTGTCCTAATTACAGTCATCGTCATGCCTTTTCAGACTTCTTTCGAAGAAATATTTTTCCGGGGGTATCTTTCGCAAGGCGTGGCCGCATGGACAAAGAGCCGGTGGTGGACACTCGTCATTATCGCCTTGCTCTTCGGATTGATGCATGTCGCGAATCCCGAAGTGAAAGAATTCGGGTTTTGGCTGAGCATGCCGCAATATATTATCATGGGGCTTCTTTTGGGACTTATCTCCATCCTTGACGACGGGATCGAGCTTGCCCTCGGCATTCATTTCGCGAATAACGCCTTCTCCGCTTTATTCCTCACATACGAATCGTCGGTGTTGCAAACCGATGCGGTTTTCAAGACCATCGATGTACATCCCGAAACCGATACCTTCTGGTTGATAATAGCCGCCATCATTACCGTGCTGTTTTTCAAACGGCGTTATAAATGGGATTTCCGTATTATGAACAAAAAGGTTGAAGTTACCCCGCCCCCGATTCCGGAAGCTATTGCCGAATAAGAGGCAGGAATGGAGAAAGACGAAGAGATGGAATGTTTTGGGGTAAATGGCTTTTATTATCATTTATAAGTCGAAAGGCGCTTGAGATGCCTGTTTTGATACCTGTAAAAAACTCTATGGTCCATGTTTTGCGCTTGGAAGATAGAAAAACCTGGTCGGCAATGGCATTGTCGATCATGATATCGCAGACAGTGAGCATTTCGACGTCTCTACCCCGATAAATTCTTTTTATACTCATATTCTTTTTGTTTAAAAGGTTATAACGGTATAAAAGTACGAAAAGAGGGAATACGTTATTTTTCAAAAACAACTTTTGAACCTGAAAAACCGCTATTTTAGAAAAAGTTAAACGTAGAAGACAAGTTATTTACTTTTGTTAAACTTACCATTGATGGAATTCCAGCCGGATTTATTTTTCATTCTTCCCGTTGGTGTCCATTATCTCCACTTCGTTTCCATTCCATGACGATATTATTATTTCAATCCTTGAGCCGAAACGGTCAGTTGGCGTCCCATCGCTTTTCCGTTCTGATCTTTCAGTTGTACGATATAGGTGTGTTGCAGCCCGGATATTTTCAGGTCCTTGTTGAGGAGTTCCTGTACAGCAGCATTCCATTCCTTTACGAGTTCGTTGTCGAGCAACTGCTCGGTAGGGGCGCAACGGGTTACGGACGTTACATCCTTGAAACGGGTGCTGCTGTGTTGCAATTCGTTATAAACAAGTCCCCATTCCACCAGATCGGCAATATCGGTGCAGGTGGCCGTGTAGGATTTACGGAAACGGTTGGGCACAGGAAGTTCTATGGAAAGAGGGTCTGTTTTGTTTGTGTTGGTCTGCACGATTTTGACGGAATTCCTGGTTATAAGATCCCCTTCGCTGGCGGCACTCTGGGCGATGAAATTAATTTTAGCCATGAACCTGAAGGGTTCATTACCCCGCTTACGGGTGTCGCCGACAATCCAATTCCACGACTGGCGGGTATAGCACAGGCTGACCATAGGCGAGCCTCCCCGGGGATATACGCCCTCGCCGTTACCGCTTTTTCCCTTAAAGTAAATACCGTCCATATCATAGTCCCATTTCATCCAATCCTGATATTGCTTCAAACGGTCGATATATTCGTTGTCGGATGAGGAGGTATATCTTATGTCGCAGTTTTGGTTTATACCCATGCTTATCCTTATTTCCTTTTTTTGCTGTTGTACGGTTTCCTGAAAGTTGTAGCTTCCCGATAGTCCGACGACCAATCCGTTGTTACATCCTACATTTGCGCCGGTAGTCCAGCCCGATACCGTTTCCTTTGTGGTGGTTATCCCTTCGTTGCGGGGTTGCGGGTTCAACAGGTCTTTTAGCGGGTACGCCGTTTCGCTCCATCGCACAAACACGTCCGGGCCTCTATAAGTATATCCGGCTATTTTAAATTTATATCCCCAGCTTTTTTTCTCATAATACTTTCCCCGGTATATTTTTGAGGCGTCAAATTCTTGTTCCATCACCACATGGTAGTAGTCTT
Source organism: Limibacterium fermenti (assembly GCF_041902845.1). Taxonomy (GTDB): domain Bacteria; phylum Bacteroidota; class Bacteroidia; order Bacteroidales; family Dysgonomonadaceae; genus Limibacterium; species Limibacterium fermenti. The sequence continues at coordinate 98,876 of NZ_CP159486.1, read as the reverse complement.
CGTCGCAATCGAACGAATAGAGGGAGAATGTCCAGAGACGGACAATCGCATTAATATAGCGGTTGTCATCTTTCGTATATGTGGCGATACACGGCACCAGTATTTTGTGACTTGGTATCTGGTCCAACTGATTCAACGGCTCATCGCCGGCCCGGGTCGATTTCAAGGCGGTTTCTCCCAAAGCGCGGGTAATGTCCTCGTCCTCGTTCAACCACTCGGCGGCATCTTCGGCAAAGAGCCCGTACTCGTAAGCGCTCGGTTCGCCGGGAGTTACCGTAACGGTTTCCGTTTCGTTTGTTTCGGGATTGAACTGCTCGACTTCATAAGAAACGCCGGAAGCGTAAATGTCGGTTGCCACAAGAAAACTCTGATTGCGGCGCATGGCGAAGAAGTCGTAGGGATACAAAGAGGCGCCGTTCGCTGCGGAAACACTTCGGGACTCAACCGTTTCTTTAAAGGCTTTGTCGATATCGTCGAACAGGGCGATCCAGAAGAACAAAGCTCCCACCGCGTTGGGTTTGTGGAGATAAATCACGGCTCCGTTTTGGAAGACCTCCTTAATAGCCATGACCAAGGGGCGGTCCATTTTTTCCAACGATTCGGTATCGATATACACCACTTGCACGTCGGCGGGGACGGATGTGGCGCCGGCGGAAAGGTTATAGCGCTTGCCGGTGCTGCGCTTCAGCAGCAAAGCGGTTACTTCATCAAAATGGTCTCCTATTACCGCTATCGGTTTGCCCACGGTGGTTTTCACTTCATCATCCGTAGGCCATACCGTCGTGTTCAGGGGCTCGGTGTCGGGGTCTTCTATTTCCTGAATCTCTTCTTCATGATGGCGGCACGATGTGAGCAGGGAAACTGTTTCCAGTAATAAAACCGCCATTAATAAGCGGATAGCGAAAAAAGCAATTGTTTTCATTTAATCAACCTTTAACTTGAAATCCGGATCAAACTATTTTGAAATTATTATTTCGGGGCGGCAACAAACCGTATAGGACGGTCTTGCGCTGCTCGGGTCTGCGAATTCCGATAGCCTTCGTGGATGTTGAACGAGGGCAGGTATTTGCGGACGGCCGCTACATCCAGCACGCTATATCCCGGTTCTCCGGCTTGCAGGGCGGCATAATGGGATTGAAATCTTTCCATCGATACCTTTTCCACTTGCTCGAAGTTTCGGTCTGTTTCCGCAAAAAGCTCATCCCGCGATTGTGTAAAGTCCGGATATTCCTCGGTATGGCACATCTGGGTAGGGTCCCACGGATAAAGGGCGCCCGAAGGCAGTTCGATGAAAGGATAAACATGCCCGGGGATAAAAAACAGTTTGACGCGAATCGCCTGATTGAGGCACCATGAAGCGAAAGCGCACGACAACTCCGCACAATAGCCCTGCCGGCAAGCGAACACATCGTCAATCGTACGGATATACTGCAGATCGTGACTGAAGTGTATCGTGTACCGGAGACCGTATTTTTGCATCAGGTAAGAGAATGCTTTAATCGACTCGATATAAGGCTCATCGGTTTTTGAAGCGATGCTGATGAGGTTGCTTACATATCCGTCGGCGATGACTTCCTGTTTTAGGCGGTCCACCAACGGCGAATGCTCGTCGATATATCCGGCGGCGAGCGCATTGGCGGTATAAGAAAATTCATTCTTCTCGGTAAACCATGCGGGGAAGCTGCCCATATCCTTCATATAGGCTTGTATGAGTTGGAAAAACGCCTCGTCTTCCAACTCGTTCAAGCTGCAATCGAACGCCACATCGTGTACCGTCCGGCAGATAAACGCCTGTTGGTAAGTCTCCACCGGTTGACCGTCGAAACTTATGTTCCACAACAAGTTGACCAGCCGGCTGGCCTGCCATTGGCTCAACGCCCGATAGTTCCAGTTCACAGGCAGGTAAACATATATAAATGCCGAATCCTTCAGTTCTTCGGGCACAGCCGCCGTGTAATTGTAGGCTCCGTTGATTTCGCCGGGCTGCATGCTGACGGTCATTTTTACGCCGGCTCCGGGATTTCGTATTTTCATCAACAAGTCAGCCGTCGTAAAGTCCTGCACAAAGCGGCTGTCCGCATACAATTTCTTCAATCCATCGGCTTGCAGGATAAAGGAAGGGCAAAGGTCGCCGGTGAAGGGAGTAACGGCGTAGAAATAGTTCCGGCTGCTTACTTCCTCAATCCAGTCTTCGGAAGAATAATCCTCCGAAACGGGAGTGATATAGGTATTCTCCTTCGTGCACGAGGCGGCCGGCATCAATAAGCAACCGGCAAGGGCGGCCAAGATGATTTTGTCGGTTCGTTTTTTATTCATTTTTCCGTCAGTGTTACCGTCAGCCGCAGAAGTCCCCGAATGCGGGGATACGCCTTCCCGCCATGTTTCCAGTCCGCACTGTAATGCGACACATAATAGTACGTTCCCGGCTCGAGTTGCAACACAGGGTCACCCGCTACCATGATGTCCCCCTTATAGGTCAGCGAAGAAAAAATAAGAAAATCGGGGTCGTCATTAATGAGTTGTCCGTTGGCGTCGTACAATCCGTTTACCTGCCAGGTCACTCCGCCGAAATCGAACGTCTCGGATTGTTTTTCCGTCAAGCCCAAATGCTTCAGCTTTTCCGTATAGTCCACCTCGAAATCCTTTTTAAAGGTCGGATTGCGAAGGTCGGCCAGCGAAAAAGTCAACTCCGCCGATGCGGCGACGGTCACAACAGGCGGGGACAGTACAAAACCCACATCGCCCAGCATGGCCGTACGTCCGTTTTTATCGGTTACCGTTACGATAAGCCCGGTCATGATCCGTTCCTCTGCGGCCAGTTTGCTTTCCGCCGTAGGATTCAGTTGCACGGTAAATCCGGATGCGTCTTCCATTTCCTTCACAATGAAATCTTCAGCCTTCACCGAAGAATTCGACGGATGAAGTTGCACTTCCATATCGGTGATATCGGCCGGATCGGCTTCGCCGGTAGCCGTGACGAACACCGGCAGCGAAATCCACCGGTCCTTTTCCACCGCATCGCGGTAACCGGCCGAAAAAGGATGCTCCAGCTTGTAACGGTCGATGATGGAATACGGGTCAGCCAAGGTTGCGCTTGCAGTTACGTGCGTCGCGCCGCTTTTGGAATAAGCCATCAGGTGTACGGTTTGGGAGGCGACTATCCGGGAGAAATCGGACGCCTTGGCCTCGAGGCGCCAGGCACCTTTTGATGCACCGGCTTTCAGGGAAGTTACGGTAAGCAATTCAGGGTCGCTTTCCATGGGAGATTGCTTCAACAAAACTTTCGAGACATCGGCATCGACAGGCTTGGCGGTAAAGTCGATGGTCACCGTACCCGCTTCGGAGAGCGAATAGGAAGCCTGGGCGGTGGTTACGCTCTGTAAATCGACCGGCTGAGGCGTCTCCGGTTCGTTATCGTTACCGCATGATGAGAAGGCGGTCATAAGAAAACCTGTCGCCGCGAGGCAAAAGGCGTGTTTGAATAAAGATTTCATTTTCATACTGATTCTATATTTATTTTATCCATAATTTATATTCCGGAAATTCGAGATGTCTGATAATAAAGTAGCGCGCCGATGATTTATTCGTCTGCGAAGGTAAGGAGAAGCGATTTCAACCCAAAGGAAAACAGGGCGGTTGTTCTCTCAAAAAGTCACATAAGGTCTCTCAAAAAATCACATTGGAGAAATAACCGGTTTATTTTATAAAAATCAATCATCCGTATCGTCCGGACAAGGAACATCGGTTATTTGAGAGGCTGCGGATTGATATTCCATGGGAGTAACGCCGAATTTTCCGGAAAAAAGGCGATAAAAAGATTGTGGAGACATGCCGCATTGCTTGGCGACGGCGTCGATGGTATATACGGGATATTCTTTTAATATCCGGGCAGCATATTCCAACCGTAAGTCATTAATATAGGAGATAAAGTTTTTCCCCGCATATTGTTTAAAGAGTTGCGCAAACTTATTTTTGGGGATATAGATTGTTTTTGTCAAATCGTCTCTCGAAAATCGGGGTTGCAGGAAGAGTTGTCCGCTGATGATTTCGTGCTCCACTTTATCGAACAGCATACGGTCATAGTCGCAGGAAGAGAACCCGTTTCCGTTAGCGGCATTATCCGCCGGGGAAACGTCTTTTCCGGAAACAACCGGATACGTATCCGTCAGGGGCAGGTAGCCGCCCGGCTTCATTGCTTCCTGCAATCTCTGCTGTAACGCCATATTCTCTTCATTTACACGAAACAACCTATCCCGGAAACCCAGCAACTCGTGAATCGTCTTGACGGCGGCTTTGTTTTTCCTGCTGATGGTGCGATTAAAGCGAATCATCTTAAAAATAAATCCTGCGGAAAGCGCTAAAATCAAAAGGACGCTTGCAAGTACAATATTGCGCCGCTTGAGTTGCGCCGACTGTTCTTGCAAAAGAGCTTCCTTTTCCTTTGTTTCGTAAATAGTGGCGAGTTCTATGGCGCTTTTACGTTTCTCCCGCATGCGTAAACTATCGGTAAGCGCAACAATGGAATGAGCGACACGGGCAGCCGAACGGTAATCGCCCAACCCGTCGTAAGCCTTCATCTCGTTAGGAAGCAACGTCTCCACATAATAAGCGTTGACGGTATCCCTGCCCGTACGGAAATATTCTTTTTCTTTTTGAAGGCTCCGGAGCGCATCCTCATAGCGGTGAGAAACAATCTGATAAGGAGCCGTCAGGGCGTTGCCTCCAAGTGTGTGAACATACTGTGTACGGAGTAATTTATCATAGTAATTTTCCGCCTTCATTTTATCACCGTTCAAATAAAAAATCAGGGCATAAAGGGTATACAGGTTGGCGCAGCGCAAGTCGTAAATACCTTCCGGCAGGCCGGGACAGGTATTCAGATGCTGCAAAGTTTTTTCGCAAAGAGGCAGCATATCGATCGCGTCCCGATACATCTTATCGTTCTGTAACGCGTTTACCTTTTCCATCAGCGCATACAGGAACTCATCCACCTCGCTCCATGCCGGACTTCCGCCCATCTCCTGACGATATAAACCGATACTGCGGTCGAAAAAAGGATAGGCATCTTCTGAAATTCCCGCAGCCGCCTTGGAAAGGCCTACATGTAGCTGGAAAAGAGCTTCGTCTCGCTTTGAACCGGTTTTGCGCGACACCTCTATGCCTTCGAGGGCATAACGGACACTTTGTGTATAGTCGCCGTTCTTATAATATTGGTGCGATATGATTTTAAGACACTTCAGAAGTTTTTCGGGGGCATTGCGGATCTCCGGATCATGATAGATCCGGAAGCTATACGTAAGAGCGACATTAGGCTGCTCGAGCCCGTTATTATAGATTACGGCGCGAAGTCCGTTCCGGTCAATCGGGGAAAGCAAGCCCCGTTGCTCTGCCGTGTCGAGTAAGGCGAGCGCCCGTTCAGGCTGTGTAATACTGAGGCCATTAATATAATCCGCTGTAAAAATGCTGTCGGATACGTTTTCACCGCTTGAACGCAAAGAGTCCCGACGGCAACCGACCGCTACCGTGATAGAAATGAATAAGAATACAATACACTTTTTTCTCATGCCCTCTTTTCGGCTTTACTTTCGTTTTAACAACGGGAAGTCCCGCTCCGGGCGATATCCGTGCGAACACGCCATTCCGTCTTATTTATAACAAATTTAAACCGTTTTCTCGCGTAAAGGTAAAAAATAATATTTCAATAGAAAGGATAAAATGCATATTCCTCCTTTGTCGGCCTGGCCGGTAAAAAGAACGAAAGAGACGGATTGAGGAGAATACTTCGATGAAAACCTGCTTAAAAACATATTCTTCAAAGATATTGTCGGGTTTTGGGGATAAATTTTAAACTTTATTACTACCTTTGAACGATAGAAATTAGCAGCAAATATGAAAATCTTTCGCTTTTTCTTTATTATCGTTTTATGCTCCTTTTGCATTGGTTTGAAAGGACAAACATTTGACGACGCAAAAAGCCTGTATCAGGAAGGCCGTTATGCAGAGGCTCTGCCGGTTTTTAAAGCCGAATACGAAAATGCCCCGAATGATGCTTCGTTGAATGAATGGCTCGGCATAAGCCTTTTTAAAACAGGCGACTTGCTGTCGGCCGAAAAACACCTCGCCTTTGCAGCGCAAAAAAAGCGTACCGACGCATCTCTTTATTTGGGAGACTTATACGCAAAGACCTATCGTTTTGAAGAGGCTGAGAAGGAGTTCGAGAAATATCGGCGCGCCCAACGCCGCAACAACGAAGCGATTGCTCTTCTGGAAGAAAAAATCGAATATGCGGATAAGTTAAGACGCGCCGTCCGCCGCACGGAAGATATTCCGGTCATAGACAGCCTTATGGTTCCCAAACGTGATTTTTTATCGGCCTACTACTTAAGCGCTTCGTCGGGCTCCATCATGCCGATGAAGGATTTTTTCAAAGACGCTTCGCCCGACGGCGGGCAAACATTGTATATGAACGAACGGCAAGACAAAGTCTATTATGCGGCGGGAAACGACTCGACCGGTTACGATTTGTATTCGATGGAAAAGCTGCTGAACTCTTTTGGCAATGAAAAAAAATTGCCGGCTTCGGTCAATGCCGATGGCAATCAAGCGTATCCGTTTGTCATGCCCGACGGGGTGACGCTCTATTTCGCTTCCACCGGACATGAGTCATTGGGGGGATATGACTTATATATCACGCGCTATAACACAGCATCGGATTCGTATCTGAATCCCAATCAATTGAATGTACCCTTCAATTCGCCGTTCAACGATTATATGATGGCGATCGATGAGGAGAAAGAAATCGGATGGTTTGCCACCGACCGCTTCCAGTCTCCCGATTCGGTATGCATTTACACATTCGTTCCTCTAAAGGAAGTGAAACTTGTGGAGAGTGACGATGAGGCGTATGTGTCGCAACGGGCTAAAATCACTTCTATCGCGGACACCTGGAAAGAGGGTGTCGATTATGCGTCGTTGAGGGCAAAAGCGAAAGAACAAAACACGGCCGAGCAAGGACAAGGACAGAAGTCCGATTTTTCTTTTGTGATTAACGATGCCGTAACCTATCATCGGTTGGAGGACTTTAAAAACGCTTCGGCACGAGCGCTTCTCTCGAAAGCGATACAACTGAAACAAGAGCAGAAACGCTTGCAAGACGAGTTATCGGCTCGGCGTGATCAGTTTGCGAACGGGAATGAAAGCGGAACGGTACGCTCGTCGATTCTTGCTTTGGAAAAAGAAACGGAATCCATTCGCCAGGAAATAGCCCAATTGGAAGTTCAGGCCCGCAACGAAGAAATCCGGACAACTTATCAATAAACTCTTGCACACAAACGCTTATGACTTTTAATGTTATCATCGTAATTACCGTAGTCGCATTAGGTATTCTCTTTCTGCTGATTGAGATCTTTTTATTGCCGGGAATCAGTATTGCCGGAGCGGCCGGCGGAATTTTTCTGATCGGCGGCATCGTCTATGCCTATCTCTTTCTCGGCAGTACATCGGGAAATATCACGTTAGCGACATCGTTACTCGTGTTAGGCATTGCATTTGTCGGCTTAGTCAAATCGAAATCGCTACGGCGCATCGCTTTAAATACCGATATTAAAGAAACGGTCGACAACAGCGACCTGAAGCAAATCCAAAAAGGCGATATAGGGGTTACGATGTCGAGACTGAATCCTATCGGCAAGGTGATAATCCGAGAAGTAATTGTCGAAGGAAAGTCGTTCGACGGCGAATTTATCGAGGAAGACACCGAAATCGAAGTCGTTAAAGTCGATACCTATAATGTGCTGGTGAGAAGAACAAAGAGTCAAGAAAATTTATAATTCATACATCATACATCATAATTCATAATTCATACATCATAATTCATACTTATAATAAAAGCCTATGTCATTCGGTTTAATTCTTATTATCGCAGTCATTGTCATATTCGTATTGATATTCTTTCATTACGTGCCGTTTTTTCTTTGGATCAATGCCCTCTCGGCAGGCGTCAACATATCGTTGGTTCAACTCTTTCTGATGCGGTTGCGTCGTGTACCGCCGCACACCATCGTGTATGCGATGATCGAAGCCCATAAAGCGGGATTGAAAAATATCACCCGCGACAACCTCGAAGCGCATTATCTGGCAGGCGGGCACGTCGAAAAAGTCGTGCACGCACTGGTATCGGCTTCGAAAGCCAATATCGACTTATCGTTCCAAATGGGTACCGCTATCGACCTCGCAGGACGCGACGTATTGGAAGCCGTGCAAATGTCGGTGAATCCGAAAGTGATCGACACGCCGCCCGTTACGGCTGTAGCCATCGACGGAATCCAATTGATCGCGAAAGCGAGGGTAACCGTACGCGCCAATATCAAACAATTAGTGGGCGGTGCGGGCGAAGAAACCATTCTCGCCCGTGTGGGAGAAGGTATCGTGTCATCTATCGGTTCCGCCGCATCGCATAAATCGGTGCTGGAGAATCCCGATTCGATCTCCAAACTCGTGTTAAAAAAAGGGTTGGATGCCGGAACCGCTTTCGAAATATTATCCATCGATATTGCCGATATCGATATCGGCAAGAACATCGGCGCCGTGCTGCAAATGGATCAGGCGCAAGCTGACAAAAACATTGCGCAAGCCCGTGCCGAAGAACGCCGCGCCATGGCCATTGCGTTGGAGCAGGAAATGAAGGCCAAAGCGCAGGAAGCCCGGGCGAAAGTGATCGAGGCGGAAGCCGAAATACCTATCGCCATGGCCGAAGCATTCCGCAACGGCAACTTCGGCATCATGGATTATTATCGTCTTCAGAATATAAAAGCCGATACCGACATGCGCGACGCCATTGCCAAGCCGCAAGGAGGAGCCGACGCTAAATCACAAGGAACTATCACAAACAAATAATTATGAGAATCATACCGGAGTCAGAACTCATTATCAATCCCGATGGGAGCGCCTTTCATCTTCATCTTCGTCCCGAACAGCTATCGGACAAGATCGTGATGATGGGAGATCCAGGGCGGGTTACCCTGGCGGCTTCGTTTTTAGACACTGTGGAGTGTGATGTGCAGAGCCGCGAATTCCATACTATCACCGGTACGTATAAGGGCAAGCGCATTTCGCTCGTTTCGCATGGTATCGGAACCGATAATATCGATATCGTCGTAACGGAACTCGATGCCTTGGCCAATATCGATTTCGAAACGCGCACCGTCAAACCCGAATTCAAACAACTCACCATGGTACGTGTAGGCACATCGGGGGGATTGCAACCGCATTGCCCCGTAGGCTCGTATGTGGTGTCGGAAAAGTCCATCGGCTTCGACGGCCTTATCCATTACTATGCCGACTCGAAAAAGTTCCGAGACGAAGAATTCGAAGAAGCTTTTCAAAAGCATGTCCATTGGTCGCCCTATCACTGCTCGCCCTACGTTGTCGATGCGGATGAAGAGTTAGTCGATCGCATCGGGCATGATATGATCCGCGGCGTGACCATTTCAGCTATCGGGTTTTATGGGCCGCAAGGACGGTATGTACGATTGCCGTTGGCCGATCCGGATCTGAACACGCGCATCGCCTCTTTCCGGTACAATGACCACCAGGTAACCAATTACGAAATGGAGAGCTCCGCCATTGCGGGACTCAGCCGTTTGATGGGACACAAAGCCATGACGGTTTGCGCCATCATCGCCAACCGGGTAGCTTTGGAGTCGAATACCGATTATACCGGTTCCATCGAAGACTTGATGAAAATAGTCCTTGAACGGATCTGAACTTCATTCTTTTAGTAAATCAATAATTCGTAAATTACAAGACAATAAACAGATGAAAAGAGTATTATCATTATTGCTCCTGATGGCAAGCGTTTGCTTGATGGCGCAACAAAATCCGGTTTTACCGACCGATCCGGCAGTGAGGACCGGAAAGCTGGAAAACGGCTTGACCTACTATATCCGGCAGAACAAAACGCCTGAAAACAGAGTCGACTTCTATATCGCTCAAAATGTAGGATCGATGCAAGAGGAAGATCCTCAAGCCGGACTGGCCCATTTCCTCGAGCACATGGCGTTTAACGGCACCACGCACTTCCCCGGAAAAAGCATGCTGAATTATCTTCAAGACAACGGCATACAATTCGGCGGCAACATCAACGCCTATACGTCTTTCGACCAGACCGTATACTATATCAGCAATGTCCCGGCTGACAATAAGAATCTGGTCGACTCGTGTATTCTGGTTCTGTACGATTGGTCGTGCGGCATCGCCCTCGAAGAGGAAGAACTCGATAAGGAACGCGGCGTCATCCGCGAAGAGTGGCGCACACGCGGCGGATCGCAACAACGATTAACGGATAAATTGTTGCCGGCGTTATATCCCGGCAGCAAATACGCCAACCGCATGCCCATCGGCAGCATCGACGTAATCAACAACTTCAAGCCGGAAGAAATCCGCGCTTATTACCACAAGTGGTACCGCCCCGACTTGCAGGGGATCATCATTGTAGGAGACGTCAATGTTGATGAAACCGAGAAGAAAGTAAAAAACCTCTTTTCGGGAATCAAACTCGACGAGAACCGGGCAGAAAGAGTCTATTTCCCTGTTCCCGACAACGACGAACCCATCGTAGCCATAGCGACCGACAAGGAAGCACGCAATACGCTGATCCGCTTGTTTTACAAACACGATGCCGTTCCCCGCGAAATGCTGAATACACAGGCCGGTTACATGATGAATTATGTCACCAATGTGGCGGCGATCATGTTCAATGATCGTTTTAACGAAATCACCCAAAAGCCGAATGCCCCCTTTACATTTGCACAGGCATACAATTCCGATTACTTCGTCGCCAAAACCAAAGATGCCTGGACGGTAGTCGCCGGATCGGCCGAAGATAAGGTGGACGAGGCGTTGGCCGCTATCGTACGCGAAACGGAACGGGTGAAGAAGCATGGTTTTACGGCATCGGAATATGAACGTGCGCGGACCAATTTGTTACAAAGTGTGGAAAACGCGTATAACAATCGCGACAAACAAAAAAACAACGCTTATGCCGAAGAATATGTCCGTAGCTTTACCGACGGCGAGCCAATCCCCGGCATCGAATACGAATATCAACTATTACAGTCAGTCGCGCCCCAAATACCGGTCGAGGCCATCAATCAAACCATTCAACAACTGATCGGTGAAAAGAATATCGTCGTAGCCGTGACCGGCCCCGAGAAAGAAGGACTGACCTATCCGGGCAAGGACGAGTTACTGGGCGCGTTGGCTTCGGTGAAGGCGGAAGAGATAGAACCGTATGCCGAAGAAGTATCCGATGAACCGTTAATCGCCGAACCGCCTGCTCCGGGAACAATTGCCGAGGTGAAGAAAGACGAGGCTTTCGGCACAACCGTTTGGAAACTATCGAACGGAGTGACGGTCGTCTTGAAAGACACCGATTTTAAAGACGATGAAATCCGCATGATGGCATTCAGTTACGGCGGCACTTCGCAATATGTGGTTCAAGATCCGGTGAACGCCAAAATGGCCGGTCAAGTGATGACGCTGGGCGGCGTGGGAAATTTCAGCACCACCGAACTGCCCAAAGTGCTGGCGGGCAAAACCGCTTCGGCACGCCCGATTATATCGATGACGACGCAGGGCTTCGCAGGCTCTTCGTCTATCAAAGACTTTGAAACGATGCTTCAGCTCGTATATCTTTACTTCACGGCGCCCCGCACCGATCAGGAAGCGTTTGCGTCATTTCTGCAACGCGCTGAAATACAAATGAAAAATATCGAAGCGGAACCGTCGGTGGCTTTTCAGGATTCCATCCTAAAAACAATCTACGGCGATAACCCGATTACAAAACGAATGAAAGCGGAAGATTTGAAGAAAATAGACTACCCGCGCATCATGGAGATGTACAAACAAAGTTTCGTCAATCCCGGGAGCTTCGTGTTCTCTTTCGTCGGCAATATCGATGAAGACGCCGTTAAGCCGGTTATTCTTCAGTATTTAGGATCTCTGAAAGGAAAGTACGCACAGAACACGTTTATTCAAGTGCCGCTGGATGTGACAAAAGGCCGTCAGAAATCGTCTTTCGAACGGGAAATGCAAAATCCGAAAGGATCGGTTTACAACGTCTACAGCGGCAAGACCGAATTCAACCTGAAGAATAGTATTCTGATGAGCATGTTCGAGCAAATCCTTCGTATCGTTTACACCGAAAAGGTTCGCGAAGACGAAGGAGGCACTTACGGTGTCGGCACCAACGGATCGATTGCCCGGTATCCGGAAGGACAAACGTTGCTGGAAATCAGTTTCGATACCGATCCCGATAAAGCAAATCATCTCAACGAGATTGTTGAAAAAGAATTGAAAGCGGTGGCGGAACAAGGCCCGCGTCAGGAAGATTTTACCAAAGTAAAAGAACACATGGTAAAAAAATATGACGAAGACAATAAAGAAAACGGTTATTGGCTGGGACAATTGCAGAGTAAATATTTCTACGGACAAGATCGCCACAGCGATTATCTGACGATTCTCAATACAATTACACCCCAGCACGTGCAGGAATTCGCCAAAACCTTCCTTTCGCAAGGAAATGAAGCTACGGTGATTATGTTGCCGAAAAAGGCTGTAGAAGAAAAAAAATAACATCTCGTTTTTCCCAATCAAAGAAAGGATGCAATCTTAAGGGGTTGCATCCTTTTGTTTGTTAACATGTCATCCTCATAAATAAGTATATTTAGCCTGAAAAATCATTATAAATGAGGATTGCAATCTTTCCCCTATCCCTATAACTTTGTATTTCTATTTATTCTACAATTAATTAAATTAAAATACAGAGAAAATGAAAAAATATCTGGTAATGGCGGTTATCGCCCTTTGTGCAGTAGCGTGTGGTGATGATGATGAACCGACACCAAAAATAACTGAAGATGAGAAAACTATTGATGCGACAAGTTATTCCGATTGGACTTACATTAATTTAGAAACGGGCGCCACCCAAGTGGTGAAGGATTACAGTAAGTGGTATTATGCAGGCGACAAGACTTATGCCGAAGCTCAGGCGAAAGAGTCGGATATTACAATAGACTGGCATATTGCCATTCATCGTTTTAATGTGAAAACAAATAAAGGAGGCGCTGTTGAAACTTCGGCAACGGCACTGTCCGATCTTACGACCATCCCTTCTTCAGGTTATACGACCGATGTAGAGATAACGACCGATAGTAAAGTGATTACCGATTTGTCCAAAATGATGTCGGGCAATGTGGGTTATGCTTCATCGGGTACTCTCAATGAAGTCCTCGGCAATTGGGTCACAAGAAGCGGTTCTATGGGAGCTTTTGTTTACACCTTGTCCGGTAAGGTTTATGTCGTAAAATTTGCAGACGGTAGTTATGCTAAACTGAAATTCACAGACCATAGCAATGCCGAAGGAACAACGGGCCATGTGACTTTCGCTTACGAGTACGTGAAATAACGATAGGGCATGAAAAGAACATGGACTATAATCTTTCTGCTGTTAACGGTGACTATGGTCACCGTTTTTGCCGAAAACGACCATGATGCGGACCGTCGGACAGTAAAAGGGATCGTGGTCGATGAAAATGGCGAACCGCTTCCCGGTGCGTCTGTGTTGGCTGTTGGAACGACTATTGGCGCCGGTACCAATGCGAAAGGAGAATTCTCTATCCAACTGCGTGACGACAAGGAGCAGGTTTTACGTATTTCTTTTACGGGATATCAACCTGTGGAAATGAGCGTAAACCTGAAGACAAAACCGGATTTATCGCCCCGAATTCAATTGCAGCCGGCACCGAATGAATTGAATGAGATTGTTGTGACCGGTGCGCGGATCGAGCGGCCGTTGAAGGATGAGCCGGTTCTGACGCGCATTATTTCGCAGAAAGATATCCAGGCCCTAAACCCGATGAGCATAGAAACGCTCTTGCAATATGAGCTTCCGGGATTACAGATTGTCTATAACTCCATGAGCCAGTTACCCGAGATTAAATATCAAGGGATGGAAGGCGAGTATCTATTATTCCTTATTGACGGCGAGCGAGTCAGTGGCGAAGGAGCCGACCATAATGTAGACTTTACTCGTTTCAATATGGATGATATCGAACGTGTTGAGGTTATAAGGGGGTCGCAGTCCGCGGTGTACGGATCGAATGCGTTGGGTGGCGTGATCAATATCATCACCAAGAATGCCGCCCGTCCGTTTACGGGCAATGCAAGTATACGCTATGCCGGAACCAACGGACAAAGATACACCGTTTCCGCCGGAACAAAACAAAATAAATTTTCGTCCCTGTCAAGTGTCACTTACCGTACGCGGGATGCTTATACCATAGGCGATTCCGAAGGCAAAGCGACGACCACCGTCGACCCTGACGGAACAACGATTGAAGAGAAGGCGAACGCCAGTACGACGACGGTTTACGGATATGAGATATGGGATGCATCCCAAAAGTTCGGGTACGCGTTTACCGATAAATTGAGCGCTGACCTCAAAGGCACATTCTATCATAATAAGCGTGATATCCGGGGGAGTAATAAATACCAGGATTTTTTCATCGACTATACAGTGAGTGGAAAAATGAAATACCTGATAGATGAAAACCAGCAGCTAAGCGTATCCTATATACACGATACTTATAAGAAGGATAAGGATTATTTTGTGGCCGGGTTCACCCGTACGGATTATCGTAACCGGACACAGACGGCACGGGCGGATTACGCCGGAACTTTCGGCTCGCATACCCTGAGTGGGGGGATAGAAGGCAACTTCGAATACCTGAAACACTATATGATAAAGGACAGCGCCGATGCCAGCGTTGAAACCTACTCCGCCTATCTGCAGGAAGACTGGAAAATTACTCCGCGACTGAATGTCATTGCCAGCCTACGGGGAGATTATCATCATGTCTACCATTTACATGTGACCCCTAAAATCTCTGCGATGTATCGTCCTTGGGAAACAGTCACCCTACGTGCCGGATATTCCCAGGGGTTCCGTTCTCCTTCGTTGAAGGAATTGTATCAGGAGTATGATATGGGAGGATTGGGTATTCTGATGCTCTATGGGAATCCGGATCTGAAACCTGAAACGAGCAACCAATACACTTTGTCGGCGGAGTTTACGAAAAATGGATTGAACTTTTCCGTCTCCGGTTATCATAACCGTTTCAAGAACAAAATTGCGTATGCCTCATTAGGGGACGGCTCACAAGACATGCAATATGTGAATGCGGAAAACGCGAAGACAACGGGTGTAGAAGCGATCCTGCAAATGCGGATGGACTTCGGACTGACGGTAACCGGATCGTATGCTTATGTGGATGATTATCAGGAAGTGAATGGAAGGAATACCTCGGATGTCCGTCCTCATAGCATTACCTTTAATGCCCTGTATGCACGCAAATTCGGTAAAATCGGGACCCATTTCTCCCTCAACGGGCAATGGACTTCCAAACTGGATACCTATTCGTTTCTCACTTCCGGTGCATACCAGTGGGTCACGTATGATGCGCGCACCATGTGCACGCTCAATGTCGGGATGACTTTACCGAGAGGCATCACTTTGAATTGCGGTGTTGACAATTTGTTCAACTTTAAGGACAAAGCATCGGATAGTTCTTTGCAGTTGCCGCAGAAAGGTATCAGCTTATTTGGGACATTGAATATCAATCTGGCGGATTTAATAGGTTTATAACCTGTAAAGAATACCTACTTTCGGGGAGTAACGATCTCAAAAAGGCCGAAAGAATACCTACTTTTAGGTATTGCTGAAAACCTAATACTCGTTTATCTTTGCCTTTCGGTTTCTGAAAGGTGCAAATTCCAACTTTGCGCGGGCAGAACCCACACGATTAAGGGGTCTTTTGTCTCTGTTTGTTGAAATTATTTTGAAAATAATTATATTCATACTTGTTTTAGGTGTCTGTGCGGCGGCTTCGTTGTTTATAGGGGTGGCGGACATCACGCTGTCCGATTTATTAAGCGGGCATCCGGAAGCATGGTCGTTGGTATCCATCAGCCGCATCCCCCGCACGATGGCGCTTTTATTGGCCGGTGCGGGCATGAGCATCTCGGGAGTGGTGATGCAGCAAATGACGCAAAACAAGTTTGTAGCCCCTACGACTGCCGGAACCCTGGAAGCAGCGAAGATGGGGCTGCTGGCATTCATGATTCTTTTGCCCTCGGCAGGGACCTTGTGGAAGATGCTGTTCGCCTTTGCCTTTACTTTCGGAGCCAGCATCGTCTTTTTGACGATTGTCCGGAAAATACGGTTCCGCAACGTGATTTTCGTGCCGTTGGTCGGCTTGATATTCGGCGGCATCATCGGGTCGATCTCGACGTTCTTTGCCGTGAAGCTGAATATCGTGCAAGACACGAATGCCTGGATGATGGGCGATTTCTCGGGCGTGCTGCAAGGCCGTTACGAATTGATTTACCTGAGCCTGCCCGCCACGCTGCTCACGTATTTCTACGCCAACAAATTCACGGTCATCGGGATGGGCGAAGATTTTTCGAAGAACCTGGGGTTGAACTACCCTGCGATAATGAATATCGGATTGTTTTGCGTGTCGCTCACCGTCAGTGCGGTGGTCATCACGGCCGGGGTGATTCCCTTCCTGGGGCTGATCGTCCCGAATGTCGTGAGCTTGCTGTTTGGCGACAATTTAAAGAAAACACTGCCGTATGTGGCATTGTGCGGAAGCATTTTCCTTTTACTGTGCGATATTCTGGGGCGTGTGGCCGTCTATCCGTATGAAATACCCATCGGGGTGACGGTCAGCATTCTTGGCGCGATCATCTTTTTAGCATTCATCTTATGGAAAAAGTGACGGGCGACAAGGCAAAATTGTGGATAGCCGCCGGGGCGCTGGTCGCGGTGATTGCGTTATACCTGTTCTGGCAAATGGGCGGCAGTTGGCAGTTCGCCCTCAACCTGCGCTATGTAAAAGTACTCGCCATACTGGTTGTGGCATGTTGCGTGGCCTACTCGTCGGTGGCTTTTCAAACCATCACCCACAACCGCATCCTCACGCCGTCGATCATGGGTTTCGAGTCGGTGTACCTGCTCATCCAAACCATCGTGGTGTTTGTCTACGGCGATAACACCTACCGCGTACTGAGCGATTGGGGCAATTTTGCGATATCAATCATCGGCATGGTCGGTTTCGCCTTCCTGCTTTACCTGCTCATTTATAAGCGAGGAAAAGACAATCTCTACCTGCTGCTGTTAGTAGGAGTGGTGACAGGCATTTTGTTCAACAGTCTCAGTTCGTTTATGCAACTGCTCATCGATCCCAACGATTTTTTCATTGTGCAAGGGAAGATGTTCGCGTCGTTCAATAAAATCAACCGCAACCTGCTCGGGATCGCCTCCGTCATCATGCTCGTAACGCTCTATATCGGCATGCGATTGGCCCGCTACCTCGATGTGCTGGCATTAGGACGCGATCAGGCCATCAATCTGGGACTGAACTACAACCGCATGGTGCAGCTATTCCTGGCGCTTATCGCCGTACTGGTATCGGTGTCGACGGCGCTCATCGGCCCCATTACCTTTCTGGGACTGCTGGTGACCAATCTCACTTACGAGCTGTTCAGGACATACCGCCACCGCGCCCTGATTACGGCGTGCTGCCTCGTCACGGGCATTACGCTACTGGGCGGACAGTTCGTGATGGAACGCCTGTTCAATTTATCCATTCCCGTAAGCGCCATCATCAACTTTGCGGGCGGGCT
Organism: Limibacterium fermenti; assembly: GCF_041902845.1. Lineage (GTDB taxonomy): Bacteria > Bacteroidota > Bacteroidia > Bacteroidales > Dysgonomonadaceae > Limibacterium > Limibacterium fermenti. Next base: position 81,131 of record NZ_CP159486.1, on the reverse strand, counting down.
TTATTTTATGTATTTACTCTTACGTGTTCGCAAAATATGATTGAAGTAAAAGAACTATCGAAGCAATTCGGAAAAAAAGTGGTGCTCGACGGCATCGACGTGCAATTTCCAAAAGGGAAAATCACCTCGCTTATCGGCAGTAACGGGGCGGGCAAAAGCACGTTGCTGTCGGTGATCAGCCGCCTGCTGGCTCAGGACAAGGGCGTGGTAAGGGTGGACGAAAAAGATATTCATGCGTACAAAAACAACGTGTTGTCGCAGCGGCTTTCCATCCTCAAGCAATCCAATCATGTCCGGCTGAAGTTGACGGTGAGGGAACTGGTGTCGTTCGGACGTTTTCCCTATTCGCAAGACAACCTGACCGCTCACGACCGGCAGAAAGTCGATACGGCCATCCGGTTTCTTGACTTACAAGATATCGAGAACATGTATATCGACGAGTTGAGCGGCGGACAAAAGCAGCGGGCCTACATGGCTATGGTGGTGGCGCAGGATACCGACTATCTGCTGCTCGACGAGCCGCTGAATAATCTCGACATGAAACATTCGGTGCAGATAATGAAAACCCTGCGGAGACTGGCAAACGAGCTCGGCAAGACGATTATCATTGTGCTGCACGATATCAATTTTGCGTCGCATTATTCCGATTATATCCTTGCGCTGAAAGACGGAAAGGTGCGCTACTACGACACGACCGAGCGCATAATGAACGAACGGGTGTTGGAAGATATCTTCGGAATACCGATTTCGATCATAGAGTTCAACGACAAAAAAATATGCAATTACTTTAATTGAGGGACAAATGGTAAATGACAAATGACTAATTACAAATTACTAATGACTAATTACAAATGACTAATTACAAATGGCAAATGAAGTCTAAAGACGTTCGACAGACATTCGACTGGAGACTATTCATTATAACTAAAGAATTATGAGAACAACTGTTTATTTCGTTATATTGGCTGTCGCCTTTGCTTCGTGCGGCGGGGGACAGCAAAAAAGAGCGGGCGCCGAAGGGCAAACCGTTACGATCGTACATACTCTGGATACGGTGGAGGTGCCCGTAAATCCGCAACGGGTGGTGGTGCTGGACTTCTCGGCGCTCGAAAACCTCGATTATCTGGGCATCAAACCGGTCGCTGTTCCCAAATCGGGAATACCGAGCCATTTGAGCCGGTATAAAGACGACGCGTCGATCGCCGATGCAGGCAGCATTGTGGAAATTAATCTGGAGAAAATCAACGAAGTGCAACCCGACCTGATCATCCTCGGCGGGCGGCTCAGGGATTTTTACGACGACTTGTCCAAAATCGCCCCCGTGATTTACCCGTCGGTGTATGATGCCGGCGATTTCCTGACGGCTTTCGAGCGTAATCTCGACGATCTTGGAAAGATTTTCGAGCGGCAGGACGATGTGGAGACGGCATACGCCGATATCCGGGCGAAAATCGACACGGTACGCCAAAAGGTCGCCGCATCGAACGAGAAAGCGCTCATCGTGTTGCATAACAAAGGACGTTTCAGCGCTTACGGCAGCGGCTCCCGCTTCGGCATCATCCACGATGTGCTGGGCGTGCCCGAAGCCGCCGAAGGATTGGGAACGCACATTCACGGCAATCCCATATCGAGCGAGTTCATCGGCAAAGTCAATCCCGACATCCTCTTTATCGTAGACCGCAGCGCGGTGGTGGCTAACGACCGCCTGGATAAGAGCGAGGTGGAAAACCAGCTTGTCCGCCAAACCAATGCCTACAAAAACGGAAAGATATTCTATCTGAATCCCGAGATGTGGTATCTGGCCGGAGGCGGAATCACGTCCGTCAACGCCATGATCGACGAGGTGGCGCAAGCCTTCTAAGGTGAGACTATCCTAAAAGGAACAACCGTTGACAGGCAGCACCTCCCCGTGAACGGTTGTTCATTAATTCTATCCAATACCGGCAAACGGATTAGTCCTTAAAGACCTTAAAGCAAAAAGGGAATCCGGCGGTGTTTATCACCGGCGACTCACTAATGGCTTTCGTCTTTTGATTATACGTGTAAAACCCGTTGCCTGTTTGCGTGGCAAGACCAAACAGGATATTGTCGCCATACCGCCCTACTGCCGTGGCAAAGATATTTCCCCGGGGAATATCCAATTTTTTGACGGTCTTGTTTTTAATATCAATTTCAAGAGACACGACGACCCGGTCGGCCGAATAATCGGGTGTGGGGCTATAGTAACCGCTGACACTCGCGCAAGCATAGAGTTTTCCGTTGCCCGTGTATACCATGTCGCGCAGACAATCCAGGGGATAATCTATTCCTTCGATCGTTTTGTCGGTTACGCAAAACTCATAACTATTATCGAAAACCGTTTCACCTGCTTTAATACGAAGCAGTCCTCCTTTGTGCCCGATATAACCGAGGCCGGCCATGCAATTAATGTAAATATCTTTGTTTTCATCCATAAAGATAGACTGAATGTCGCCCATGATATTGGTCGGCATGGAATATCCCCGTTCGTCGGTAATCATCTTCTGTACAGCATCCGTATTTGTGTCGATAATTACCACGTCGGATTTGGCGCGTTTGGGATCAGGCGTCATTCCACCTACAATTTGGTTTAGCCCGACATAGAGTAAATTGTCACGAATAAGCATCATGGCAGGGTCGGGGTTGCGGTCTCCTACGCCATACTCCGACAGGTCTATCCGCCCGATTTCCGCCATTGTCTTGTGATTCAGAATCAAAATCAATCCCAATCCGCGCAAGGCAACATACGCCTTGTCGCCTTTCGTCACCAATGAAATAGCACCTGAACCGGCCGGACAAGTGAAGGATTTTTCGAAGACAAGCTGGCCGTTCACACGGACATATTTTTTGATGATATCGGTCTCGGTGGTCAAACCGGGGAGGTCGAACACGTAATCGTCTATTATGACGGGCGGCGTGGCGTATGCCGTGGGGATCGCTGTTTTATTATCGTAAGTGGCTGCGTCGATGTTATCGATGAGCAGCGTGTACACACTCCCCGACATTCCCGAAGCGTCGGGGATACGTACCGAAAATAAAATATTACGGGTATTTTCAGGATTCGGCGTGGGGTCATCCTTATGGCATGCAGTCAAAACAGCAAGCAAAATGACCAGGGATAAAAAACTCAATTTATTGTTCATATTCTTCTTATTATTAAAAAATGATTGATTTATATTACTTCCATATATATCGAAGTTTTACAGAAAAGTTGCGTCCCGGTAAAGGACGATTGAATTCGGAAAAGACTTGCTTGTCGGTTACGTTATTCATTTGAAACTTCAAGAAGATAGTGCGGTCGCGAAAACTATGTTCCAGACCGGCATTAACGGTCTCTGCACGCGGAATACGCCGTTCCTGATGAATACTTTGTTCAAAGTTGTAAAAGTATTCTTCCACAAATGAACAGTCAACGAATAAACGGGTATTTTGTCCTTTGCCCCCGAAGAAATTTTCGCGATGCAACTCCGCCCCAATATTGGTAAAGAAATAGGGGATGTTGGGTATGCGGTCGCCTTTTGTCGGATTGGCAACCATAGAGCCGGGTTGGTACTTGCGTGTGTCGCGCAAATCCTGATAAGTCAAGTTTCCCCATAAGTACAACCATGGGGTGGCATCCCACTTCGTTTCCAGTTCAACGCCCAACGTCCGCATCTGACCGAAGTTTTCGTACTTGGATTGTAAAGACCCGCCCGTAAGCCGAATCATATCTTTCAGAAACATCATAAACCCATTTATCTCCCACTGGAACCGGTTGCGTCCGTTGTAACGGCTATCATACATAAAACCGGCGTTAAAACTGGCATTCCGTTCGGGATTCAGGTTGCCGGCGGGTTCTATCAGAAAACCGTCGCCCACTAGTTCTTCGCCGGAAGGCAATCGGACGTCATAGGCCGCCGATGCTTTTATCAGGGATTGGTCCGTCAGTCGATAACGGATAGCCTCGCTGATGCCGAAATCGCTTTTTTCGTTCGTAATATCTTCGGGCGTATCTTTTATGACGGCAAAAGCGGGAATCAATTTGGTTTGCATCTTATAATAGTAAAACCGGCCCGTGAATACATTGGTTATTTTTTGGTTATCGGTATTGTATTCGTAAGAAAGCCCGGTAACCCAATTGTGCATCGTACTATTGAATGCAGTTTGATAGCCGACAATCTTGTCGCGTAACGAATCGTTAGGGACACCCCGGACAAACCGGTACTGCGAACTGAAGTTTATACGGTGCCGTTTGTCGATGGAGTATTCTAAATTGGTGCGTTGAAACGTGTTGACAGCTTTATTGCGGGTGTCGTATCCTTTGATTTCGCCACCATAAGCGCTGACGGGCGCGTAAGGCGTCCCATCCCAATCGTAGCGCGTCATCGCGGTATCCCTGAATTCATATAAAGAATACGTCACGGCATTGTTGATATCCAGATTCAGCCCCTCAAGAAGGAAATCTCTTTTCTCGATATGATTGTTCAAGACCCACACCCGGCTGTGGTTTCCGGCTTGTTGAATATTATATTCGATACCCTGGATTTCCTTTTTAGAAGTAATATAAATCCCTTCCAACTCGACTTCATCGAACCACCAGCGGGTGGACGTGAACGACCCGCCGACAGTCAGTTTCTCAAAACCGTCGTGGTCTCGCCGGATGTAACGGCCGGGCTGTAGCGAGAGTTCCATTTCATAATCATTGTCGGCAAACGTATAGTAACCTCCGATGCCGGCTTTGTATCCATTTTTGTTGCGCCGGAAAGTGAAATTCGCCTTGTGGGTGTTGAAAGAACCGAACGAATAGCTGGCATCTGCATACCGGGCCGGAAACTCTTTCATAACGAAATTCACGGCTCCGCCTATGGAACTTCCGCCGAGCCGGGCCGGAACAATGCCTTTATAAATTTCGATGCGCTCGATAAAGTCGATGGGAATATCGTTGATATCCAGAAATTCATTGTTGTCGTTCATTGCCAGGTCGTCCATGAAGTAGCCGATTCTTTTTCCCTCCAGCCCGCGCACCGAAAGGCGTGCGTTACTGCCTGCCGCACCGGACATGCGGACTTGCATTCCGGACGTTTTCGACAAAATATCGCTTATATTCCCCACCATACCTTGCAATTGCTCCATATTTATTACGGAAACAGGCATTGCATTTTCCCGAAGCGCCTGTGTTTTGGATTTGCCGATAATTGTCACTTCATTCAGATGTTCCGATATTGCCGTGAGTTGGACATTCAGGTATCGCTCTTTACCGTTGAGTTGAATCCGCTTCTTTTGCGTTTTATATCCGACATAAGAAATAGAAATTTCGTATATTCCGTCCGGAATTTCGAGGGAATACGTTCCATTTGCAGCGCTGGCGGTTCCCTTTTGCAGCGTTTGAATGTAAACATCCGCCCCAACAAGGGGATGCCCGTTGCTTTTGTCTGTCACTTTTCCGTTAAGTCTGGTTGTTTGCTGCGCTTCCGCGTATAGGCATGCAAGCAGAAAACACACAAGGATAAAGACCGTCCTTCTCATCTGACTCTTTTAATTATCATTACCTGTAAACGGAGACAAAGGTAGCTCGAAGACTTCCTTTGGAACTTAAATATTCGGGAGTAAAAATTAAATCTGACGGATAAAATCGATATCTTTACTTTTGTTTTGTAAGAAGAAGAAAAAGATGACAGATAATACGATAAGAGTTACGGGGAATGACCTGTTCGAGCTTGCCGCATCGGGACAAATAGTCCACTGCGATAAATTGTTCCGGACTTCCCATGATTTCAAAACGGATGAACAGTTGGGCTTCCATTCGCACAAGGTCGCCTTATTCGACGGGTTTAGAATTCAAGAGTGGCAAAGCCTCTTCAATAGAGATATCGCGGTAGAAATGGAATACTCTTTAAACTCCGTTCTGAATTTACAATTTATGCAGCAGGGGATTTTGCAATATAGCGCCCAAAATAAAACCATCAACCAAAAAGGAGGGGAAAATTATATGTGGGCTATTCCGCAATTCCTGTCCGGTAGCGCTTCATATCGAAAAAGCGCCCTTTATTCGTCATTTGAAATCGGGATAGAAGACCGTTATCTTGAGAAACTAACGAATAGATACCCCGACTTGCTGACCGGTTTGTACAGGCGATATCAAAAAGGGAACTTTTGGGAATTTAACGGGAAAGAACGACATGCGACTTCCTGCCACATGAATGCTGTAATTTCACAAATTAAGAATGCGCAACTCATGGGAAACATCGCGGAGATGTACGTAGAAGCTAAAGTGCTGGAGTTATTGACTTTGTTGCTTTATCAAGAAGAATATCCGGAACGAAGCCTGTGCAACCAGTGGTGTTGCAAACGAAAAAGGGATATCGATAAAATACACGAGGCTCGAAGGATATTACTCTCTGAGTTTAAAACGCCTCCCACCATCATAGAGCTGTCGAGAAAAGTCGGTATTAACGATTATAAGCTGAAATCGGGATTTAAAGAGGTATTCAATCAAACGGTATATGAGTGTTTGTTTGAATATAAAATGGAGTTGGCCCGTAAGATGTTGCTCGATACCGACAAACCGATTGCTGAAATTGCAGACGGATGCGGGTATGAATATCCCTCGCATTTTACGAATGCTTTTAAACGGAAATATGGAATAAGCCCGAAAATGTATAGAACCTTACACTCGTGATAAGAAATATAAAAAAGGTACCCATTCACTGCCCTTAGGGCAAAATGAACGGGTATTCTTCGGTGGTTCGACAATGGCTGCGACTGCTTCATTGATGATTGCGACTGCCTCAATGGCAGTTTACGGTGATTCAATGACGTTTGAAACTGCCTCAATGGCAGTTTTAGATGAAACATTGACAGCTTTAGGTCATGCAATGACATCTCAAGCTGCCTCAATGGCAGCTTTGGATGCTTCATTGGCATCTTTAGGTCGTGCATTGGCATCTTTAGGTCGTGCAATGGTATCTTTTAGTCGTTCACCGGTATATTTCAGTCCTGCACCGGCCTTTTATATCCTTGCAGCGGCCTTTTCAAACAGAACACCGACTGCTTGCGGCGATGCAGCGGATGCTTGAGATACCTAAGGCATTTTGCGAAACAATTCGGTGTGCGCATCGGCCAGTTTGGGCATCGCACCATGTTGCCGACAGACATAAGCCGACACTTCGACGGCCAACTGATGCGCTTCGGCAATGGGCTTTCCGTGCAGATAGGCGGCTACAAACGCGGCCGTGAACGAATCGCCCGCCCCCACCGTATCGGCCACAGCCACTTGAGGCGTGGGACAGTACGAAACGCCTTCGGGGTCAAAAACAAAACTGCCTTCGGTACCTTTGGTGAGGATCACGATTTCAAAATCGTATTGCGTTAATAATTTACGCCCTATCTCCTGCTCATTGAACGACTCCCAATCGAATAACTCGCCGATGATTTTTATCTCATCGTCATTTATTTTCAACACATTGGCCAATTGCAACGACTCTTCAACCACACTCTTCGTATAAAATTGTTGGCGCAGATTGATATCGAAGATTTTCAAGCAGCCGGACGGAACCGTCTTCAGGAACTTCCGGATGGTTTCGCGCGATTTTGTGCTGCGTTGCGCCAAAGAGCCGAAACATACCGCCGAAGTGTTTTTTGCCAGATTTTCGGTGCGGTTGGTAAACGGAATATTATCCCATGCGACATTTTCGCAGATTTCATATTCCGGAACCCCTTTATCCGAGAGAGTCACTTGTACGGTGCCCGTCGGATAATCGGTCGTCTCGATAAGATAATTCAGGTTCTTCTCTTCCAAAGAACGGAGAACTTCCTTCCCCAGCAAGTCGTTTCCGATAGCGCTGAGCGCATACCCGTTAAATCCGAATTGAGAAACATGATAAGCGAAATTAGCCGGCGCTCCGCCCAATATTTTACGCTCGGGGAATACATCCCAAAGTATTTCCCCGAGACCTACTATTATTTTATCCATATAATCGATTAAAAATCACAAAATTAAATTCGTTTTTTTAGGAGTTATCTTCTTTCAATTTGAACGAAAGAAATATCAGATAAACCACACCTACACTCAATACGATTAACGCCCCTGTTTGCGAGGACATGGCATCAGTCACGACGCCCATCAGCAACGGGAAAACGGTTCCTCCGAAAAGTCCCATTATCATCAATGCCGATACTTCATTCTTCTTTTCGGGTTTGTATAACATCGCCTTCGACAAAATGATGGGGAAAATATTCGAATTACCCAATCCGACCAAGGCAATGGAAATATAAATAAGCGTCAGGCTGTCGAAAATCAATAACCCGGCCATCGAAAGGACCATCAGCACGACACTGACGGCAAAGAACTTCTTTGAGGAGAAACGCGCCAATACGAAAGCTCCCGTGAAGCATCCTATTGTACGGAACAGGAAGTAGAGGCTCGTGGCAAAGCCCGCATCGGCAAGCGGCATGTCCAAGCGCTCCATTAATATTTTGGGGGCGGTCACATTTACCCCCACGTCTATCCCCACATGACACATAATCCCCAGAAAAGAGAGCAATATGACCTTATCGCCCAATAACGAGAAACATTGCAAGAATGTCGAAGAGGTTCTGCCTGCCGCCATGTCTTCTTCTTTTATGTGTGTAAAGCCCAGTAAAAGAGTTGCCAGTACGGCCACAACCATAAATATGGGGAAGAGGTATTTCCAGTCGCCTAAATTTGCCGCCGCCCATGCCGCGATAAACGGTGCGATGAAGGAGGCGATGGCCTTTACGAACTGTCCGAGGGTCAGCGAGCTTGCCAGCTTGTCGCCTTTAATGATGTTGGACAATAACGGATTGATAGACACTTGCATCAAGGTGTTTCCGATGCCCAGCAAAGAAAATGAGAGGAGCATCGACACAAACGAGTAGTTCAAAACGGGAATCAGTAACGCCGCCACCGTGACGGCTAGACTTAACAGCACCGTTTTGCGGCGCCCGATGCGGTTCATCAACATCCCCGTAGGGACGGAAAAGATGAGGAACCAGAAGAAGACCATCGACGGAAAAAGGTTTGCCACCGTATCGGATAAGTCGAAGTCGGCCTTTACATAATTCGTCGCGATACCGACCAAATCGACGAATCCCATGGCGAAAAACGCCAGCATCACGGGGATGATTTTCAAAACTGTTTTTTCTTGCTTCTGTAAATTCATACTTTTATCCATATTTCTACTAAAAATGACCGGCAATTTTCAATATCGAACATGACGGTAATTGCAAACAGTCTATTTCACCTGAGCTTTATGCTAGTTCCAAATCGACTTTACGGAAAAAACCTGTAAGTCTTTCACTTCAATATTATTTCCCCAGAAATGAAACCCTTCGGAGTTATTACTGTCAGGTTTTCTCTCCATAGAATAAGAATATGCTCCCCCATCGATGAATACTTCAATCGAAGTACGGTCAATATATATATCGGCAGAAAGTTCCATGCTTGTCATATCTTCAGGAGAATAGAACACGCCATTAATCGTATTAAAATTCATATCGTAACCCACCAAACGTTGGCCGAATAAATTAAAGCCGGCATCTGTAGCATGCGATAACTTAATGGCGGTTTTGATACGCAGGCAATCGATATCATAAAACTCTTTCAAGAGCTCATTTGCTTTATCGGAAGTAAGATTTTGCCAACGATGAACAGGAGTAAAAAGCATTTCGGTTTCTTTTACAGGTACATTAAACAGCCGGGGGCCATCTTTTGTGGTGCGCAGTGTCAGTTCAGTAGGCAACAGCATCATCCCGTTGAAAGGCATCTCCGGATGGGTGATACGTCCCCATCCCACCTGAATCCGTCTTCCATCCGGCATATTCGTGTAAGTCTGTGCGGCATAGATAGCTCCTGAGGAATACTGATATTTACCTTTCTCGGGGGTGAACACTTTTCCGTCAAAAGAGCCAAGCATGTAAGTGCCCGAAGCTCCGTACATTACCCATTTCGTGTTTTCCGGATTTCCATCCACAGGAAGTTCGAATAACTCAGGGCATTCCCAGAATCCGGTGACATGGCTTTGATATTTCCAGTCTTTCAGGTCAGAAGAGGTATAGATAGAATGTCCATCTCGCTCATGAAGTACCATCGTCCAATGATTGCCCGGTGCGTACCAAAACACTTTGGGGTCGCGCGTATCTTTACTGTTCCAGATATGTTTTGAATCAATCAGAGGATTCTTATCGTATTTTGTCCAGGAACGGCCCTTATCAAGACTGTATGCCATACATTGCACTTGCTTTGTCGGACTATCGGCTGTATAAAATGCGACCATCGCAGGAGTTTCTCCTTTATTGTATCCGGCAGTATTCTCGTAATCGATCACTGCAGAACCCGAAAACATCGTACCCAGCTCGTCTGGGAATAGAGCATCGGGTAACTCTTCCCAATGGACAAGATCTGGACTCACCGCATGTCCCCAGTGCATATTTTCCCAATCGCGCTCATACGGATTATGTTGGTAAAACAAATGATATTCCCCTTCGTAGTATATAAGGCCATTCGGATCATTGATCCATCCGCGGCGTGTGGTGAAATGGAATTGTGGGCGGTTCTTTTCGTTATACAAACTGTCTTGCCCCACAATCAGATCATCCTGAAATATTTGGTTCAATCCTTCGCTATCTCCATCATAACCGATGGTTAGAATTTTCCCTTCCAGATTGGAAACATCTTTAAATACCCAGTAGTCTGCCTCACCCGGAGCAAGACGGATCACTACCGACAAGTCAGGTTGCCCCTCTACTTTGAAGGTCATCTTACTCCGGCTTTGCGCGTTCGAAACGGGGAAATTCAGGTACTTCTTACTGATCTTCATTTTTATTTCTCTCGCCGAGAGGGAAAACCCGACAAAGAGGAAAACACTCAATACTGCAATTTTTCGGATTAAAGAATAATTCATACGACATTATTTAATTATTACTATTCAAAAATATTAGAGTATATCTTGCCCCTAAATAAAAACAGTGCAAGATATACTTTTTAGAGGACTTTACCAACCAGAGTTCTGTTGATACAATTTTTTACTGAAATCTATTTGTGCTTTAGGGATAGGAAAATATTCGTCACGATTCTTCGTAAATTTTGCCTCGTTAAGATATGGGCGTCGATTTTTCTCTACAGAAAAGTAATTGTTTATTGTTTCGGCCGCTATCCCCCAGCGCACCAAATCGAAAAAGCGCGAACCTTCAAGCGCCATTTCCAAACGGCGCTCCCATCGCAAAGATTTAGTTGCAAACGTCTTATCCCATGCAGGGCAATTAGCTCCCGGCTTATATTCTTCCACAACAAATTTGCCGGTTTTCTTCCCCTGTATATCGACCAGAAGTGTGGTGCTTTTTGCCGCACGTTGCCTGATACTGTTTATAATAGGTAATGCTTCGGCTTCGCGATCCTGTTCGATCAGCGCTTCAGCACGCCACAGCAACATATCATCATACCTGATAATATCTCTGTTCTTAGAACTGGACATAAACGGCAGTAGTTTTTTAAAGCAAGGGCAATCAGGTAGAACGACCTCTTTCAGCGACATAAACGCGCCGTAGGTTTCAGGTTGTCTTGTCCACGACTCTTCGAATATAAAGTCCGGTTTATATTTATACGGCATACCCGGTATGGCTACAGAGTGCAATAAACGAGGATCTATATTGTTATTTTGCAAATTTTCCGGCGTACTTATGCTGGTCGTATTGAAACTATCAAACAAAGGTAATCCGTTATTATCCGTTTTGAAAGAATTGACTAGATTTTGAGAAGGAGCATGGAATCCGCAACATCCATATTCGGAATTCATCGGATAGTTCAGCATCGCCCCAAAATCAAGGCGTCCAAACATTGTACCGTCATTTACCGAGTACTGAATAGCAAAAATAGATTCTTTACCGTTTTGAGTTTCCCACAGAAAATTATCGGCAAAGTCATCCGCCAAGCCATATCTGCCCGATGCTATAATTTCATCGGTAATAGAAACAACTTCTTTCAATTTTTTCTGATCGATAGAAATCACATTGTTTTTTTCATCCTGCTCGTAAGCAGCATACAACAGAGCTTTTGCCAGATAAGCTTTTGCCATCCATTTATTTATCCGCCCCAGTTCACCTGTGGGATCGGTGAGGTTATCAGCCGCATATCTGAATTCCTGAATAATATATTCCCAGCCTTGTTTATCAGTCAACGCTCTATTTGAAATATTTTTATATTCTTCTACGGGGATCGTTTCATCTACATAAGGTATATACTTGAATAAAATCTTAAGATCGAAATAAAAGTGAGCTCTCAGAAAACGAACTTCGGCAATACGCAAATCACGTGTCGGCATTTCGCTGCTCGATATAGCATTTAACTTTTCCAGCGCCGTATTTGCGCGAGAAATAGCTTTATATCCTTGATACCATCTTCTATCGAGCATTCCAACATTATCTCTCAAATAAACAAAGGTTTCGAACAGATGAAAATCGCCCATATCTCCTGTTCCGGCCCCTCCTTTATAGGCATCCCCCGCACGCAAATCACCATAGGGCCATGGACTCAGCGGTTGTTGGAAATGCTCATTGCCTAAAGCCGAATAAGTTGTTATAACCAGTTTTTCTATATTTTCAGGTGTCTCCAATTGCTCTTCGAATACAGAGCCCTTAGGTGTTTCGTTCAAGAAATCGTCGCATGATGTGAAGCTGATCATCAGCAATGCGGATAGGATAATTAATATATTATATTTCATACGTCTTTTAAAATGTTAAGTTAGTACCGAAAGTTAAAGAAAAAGGAATAGGATAAGTCAGGTTAGGCACCTCAGGGTCAATCCCAGTAAAGTTTTTACTTTTTAGAGTGGCTATGTTTTGGCCTATAAAATAAAAGCGTACGTTCTTCAGGAATTTGGCATTTTCCATTGGGGGAAGTGTGTATCCTAGCTCGAGATTGGCTAACTTCAGATAAGATGCATTTTCAACAAAATAAGAAGAAAAGCGCTGTTCGTTATTGAGATCGTTCAGAGACAAAGCCGGTATGGTAGAATCAGGATTCTGAGGTGTCCAAGCATCCAGTGTCCTGTCGCCATAATTATGTCCACTAAAGAAACCGATAAAATCGGAATAGCGTTTTACGCCATTATCTACTTTCAATCCGTAAACACCATTCCAGAACATACTGAAATCTAAATTTCTCCATTTTGCAGAAATATTTATTCCATACAATAATTCAGGGTCTTTATCCCCCAGCCATATCCGGTCGTCATCGTCAATCTTGTCGTCATTATTTGTGTTGGCATAGCGGATACGTCCGAGCCCCTTTCCTGTCTGTGCGACATGGGAATCCACTTCGGCTTGTGTACGAAAGAGCCCATCTGCAAGGTAACCATACATGGAACTTAAGGGACGGCCGAGTATTGTCTGATCGTTCCCGTTTCCGGCATACGAACCGATTACATCCTCTGGTAATTTTGTTATCTTGTTACTATAATGTGAAGCATTAGCAGCAACAGAGTATTCTACCTCGCCGACTTTTCCATAGTAGGTAGCCACAGCTTCAAAACCCGTATTCTTCATAGAAGCTCCATTTACCCAACGGTCTCCGCCCTCTCCGATAGTTCCTATGAAAGGAGGGTTGACTAAGATGTCTTTCGTAAGTTTATGAAAATAATCAAATGAGAATGTAATCTTTTGATCGAAAAATCCCATATCAACACCCATATTATTTTGTGTTGTGCCTTCCCATTTCAGATTAGGATTAGCCATTTGCGTACGCCTGAAACCCGAGGGCAAAGAGCCGCTTCCATTGCCATATATATCATAGGCTGTACCGTAATCGGGTTCATCGACAGGACGAGAGCCGTAAAGTGCTTGATAAATACCATAAGAAGCATAATCTCCAATTTCTTGATTCCCTGTTCTGCCCCACCCGTAACGAAATTTCAGATCAGAGACAACCGAGAGTACTTCTGTGAAAAATTGTTCTTGACTGACTCTCCACCCCAAAGAAAATGCCGGAAATGTACCCCATCGGTTGTTTTTGCCAAAACGCGAAGATCCATCGTAACGCAAAGTAGTAGATAACAAATAGCGATTATCGTAGTTATAATTCAGTTTACCAAAAAATGATGCCAAAGCATAGCTCGTTGCCCATCCCCCTACACGCATATCTCCTGTACCCACATTTAGGTACATATATTCCGGAGTCTCAATAGCGAAATCGTTTCTACCTGCCGAAAACTCTTCATAACTGTATTTTATCAACTCCTGACCGGCAAGTAAATCGAAATTCTGTTTTCCTATGTCAAATTTGTAATTAACTGTATTACTCCAAATCCAGTTACCCCCATAATTAGCATTGTTATCTACCCTGTTCGTGTTTTCTGACATAAAGCCCGAGACGTATTTCAACTGTGTATTGCGTTTCCAGAAACCGGTATAGTCTATACCGAACTTTGATTGCAAATGAAGGTTTTTGACAGGTTCAATATCAATATATACATCTCCGAACAAGCGCAAGAAGTCTTCATGATTTTGTTTATTATCTTGGATAATCCTTACCGGATTATGGCGGTCACCCATTCCGCTTACGGGGCCTCCCCAACCTGATCCGTCAATAGTATGAACGGGGACGATAGGCCATACCTCATGTGTCAAATTTAGTATCCACCCCGGATCGACAACAGATTTTCTGATTTTTGACAAAGACAAGTTCTCTCCTATTTTTATCATTTTGCCCACCAGATAATAGTCTGAATTGATACGGGTGGAAATCCGGCTAAAGTCGGTTCCTTTCACTATACCATCATTTCCATAATAGTCAAGAGAGAATAAAGCATGACCTCTTTCGGTTCCTGACGTCAAGGTCATATTATAGTTCTGGATAATGCCAGTTCTTCCCACCTCTTTTTGCCAGTCGGTATCGGCAGGACGCATTGTTTTTTTACTATCCAGATATTCTGGGAAAATAACGTCGTCCAATATATCAGCTTCATTCTCTCTATGCCACTTAAAATTATAAACACCAAAATTAGGGTCTACACCGTCATTAAGTGCCGCGCGCCATTGCACAGCCGCCCGTTCTTTTGCATTCAGCAGATTAAGCGATCTTGCATAATTCTGAGCAGTAAGGGAAGCCCGGAAATCGACTTTCGTTTCACCTGCTTTACCTTTTTTGGTTGTAATAATAATAACCCCATTTGCTGCACGTGACCCGTAAATACTTGCCGACGAAGCATCTTTAAGCACTTGGATCGACTCAATATCATTAGAGTTCAACTCATTCATTGATCGTTTACTCGGCACGCCATCTATTATATATAGCGGATCGTTATTTCCTAAAGTACCTATTCCGCGTATCCTTATTGTTGAGCCGCCATCTGGTGCACCACTCGTGCTGATCTGCATCCCTGCGACACGACCTTTCAGGGCCTGCATGACATTTCCAGAACTCGTATCCTCGACATCACTCATTTTAACAACACCTACAGCTCCGGTAAGATCGACTTTACGCTGTGTCGTATATCCGACAGTTATCACTTCGTTAAGCAGTTGATTATCTTCGAATAATTCGATATTAAACTGCAGTTTCCCTTCAACCGGTACTTCTACTGTCTTAAACCCGATATACGAAACGATCAACACATCGGTTTCACTTGCGTCCAAGCTGAAGTTTCCGTCGAGATCCGTTATTGTCCCTACAGTTTTTCCTTTCACCTGAATATTTGCTCCAATAATCGGATGCTTATCAGCCTCGGAAATGACTGTTCCTCTAGTAGTTTGGCTTTGACCTTGAGACAGAAAAGGTAAAGCTAGTACGCACGCTAAGATAAATAGTTTTTTTAGCATAATCTTCATTGCTGGTTTAAAAATAAAATTCTTCATTGTAATTCATAATTAACAGTCTTCTTCATAGATTTTTCTACATATTCGAATGCAATGATATGGAAAGGAATAAGAATAAACAATAAAAAACGTTACGAAAGCTATCAAATTTGTAATCTCGAGCATGATTAACACACTTGATTACAAAAATGATACGAGAATGAAACAAAAATGAAATATTTTTCCGGAGAGGGATATCCGGTATGTGACTATGGATAGATTAATTCTTATCGAGATATTCGGTCGGGGTCATATTAAATGCATCTCTAAAACATTTTGTGAAATACGCCGGTGAGGAAAACCCGGTTTGAAAGGCTACTTCGCTAATGGAAAAGCGACGTTTTTGTAATAATTCCACCGCTTTGGTCAGCCTGTAATTGCGCAGATAATCGACAGGTGTAAATCCGGTGATTTCTTTTATCTTTCGATATAATTGCACCCTTGACACATTCATTTCCCTACTGAGTTTCTCTACCGACATATCGTCTTTCGCGTATGAAGATTCCAACAACGATACAAATTTCGATATAAAGATCTTATCGCTATCGTCCATCTGTTCTTCCCCGGCGATCATAGGAATACCTCCTGCTTGCATAATCCGCATGAACCTTTTTTGTAGCCGCTGGCGTTCTTCTAATAAGCGGATGATTTTTATCTTTACATAATCGGTGTTGAACGGTTTCTGTATATAATCGTCGGCCCCTTCGGCAATACCGTACATGCGGTGATCAATATCACCTAAGGCGGTTAATAAAATAACGGGAATATCGGACAATTCAGGCGACGTTTTAATCTTTTTACATAACTCGAAACCATTCATCGACGGCATAAGTATGTCGCTTATCACAAGAGTTACATGGTTGCCCGGCTCATTCAGCACCCGGATTGCCTCCAGTCCGTTTCCGGCGGTAAGGATATGGAAGTTTTCGGACAATTCTTCCGAGAGATACTCCCTGATTTCGACATCGTCTTCTACGATCAACACCGTATAAGGATATTTTTTATCTATCAGTTCTTTTGTTATCTCAGTATCGATAAGCATTTTTCCCGATGCAAGAGGGTTATTCTCCGCCTCGAATATGCTGAATTCCGGCAAATGATCTTTTCCCGTAGGGATATCGACGATAAAAGCGGTTCTTTGTGAGGGAACGCTTTCAACCCGTATTGTTGCTCCGTGCATCTTCACAAACTCTTGTGTCAAATGAAGGCCGATACCGTTACCGGTATTCTCTTCAGAACCATCGGTGTAAAAGCGGTCGAATATATAAGGAAGTTTTTCTTGTTTTATCCCGCATCCGTTATCCTCCACCACAATCGACACTTTCTCCTCTGTAGAATGGATGGCTAACGCGATCTCCCCGTTTTCCGGCGTGAATTTGAACGCATTCGATAATAAGTTCGCCAATATCTTCTCCATTTTATCAGAATCGAACCATAATAATGCAGACGGTTTATCGGACGTAAAAACATACCGGATTTGTTTCGATTCGGCTAACTCGTCAAAGAGAGACTTTACCGATTCGGCAAAAGAAACGATATCTTTCTGGCCGACAGTTAACTGCGACTCGTTGTTTTCGATACCCTGAAAATCCAAAAGTTGATTGATGATCCGTGTCAATCGGTCGACATTCTTCTTCATCCGTATCATATCCGTAAGCGGCGGTGGCGTCTGCGCGTTCTTCAACCATTTATCCAGAGGACTTGCAATGAGAGTTAAAGGAGTTCTTATCTCGTGAGAGACATTCATAAATAAACGGATCTTCTGCTCGTTTACTTCCTTTATTTTTTCATTTAAGACCAATAATTGCTGCTTTTGTTCTTCGATCTCTTTATTTTTCGAGCGGAGTTCGATATTGCGTTTATTGATTTTTCGATTGATATAATACACATAGATTGAAAATAGCAAGAGCACTAACATAAGAGATACAATGACGATAAGCGAATGGCGTAAAATACTGAATTTATTCAGAATAGCATCCAGATTTTTCCGCTGCTGCTCTATCCGGTTCTGATAACTGACCAATTGGTCGGACTGTAATAATAAGGTTTGTGCTGTAGATTTATCGATTTTCGCTGTATTCAGAATGTATTTTTTTTCGACCGGTTGCCCTTTCAATATCTTCATCGCCACCTTAATAATCTGATCGCCTCCGGTGGGATAAAGAAACGAACCATCCAGCCGCCCGTCTACTACCGCTTCCAATCCGGCATCTTTACCGAAAGAACCGTCTGCGCCCAATATCTTCAGTCGTTCCAACTGCGTCGAGTCGAGCTCAGCAATAGCCTCCCTTGCGCCGATCGCCATCACATCGTTGTGGGCGTAAATGAGGCCGATATCCGAATAGTGTTTCAGTTTTTTAGTCTCTTGTTTAGCAATCTCTCGCCGCCATTTCCCATTTATAGGGATAATGGATATTTTTTTTGATTTGTCCAGCCCGTCTATAAATCCCTGATGGCGTTCTATGGCCGGGGAAGTCGTAGTAGTCCCCCATACTTCAAGAATAGTAGCAGGGTCAGGCAATAAGCCACTTGCATGTTCTCCGGCCATTTTTCCTATTTGGTAACTGTCGCCGCCGACGTAGCTTGTGTACTCATCGGAATTTATCTTACGGTCTGCGATAATCGTCGGGATTCCTTTTCGATAGGCTTCCACGGCAATAGGCGTAACACTGTTCGGTTCATTGGGAGAAATAATCAGAACGTCTACTTTTTTATTAATCAGTTCTCTTATTTGCTGTATTTGTTTTTGATTATCTTCTTCCGCATCTTTCACGATAATCTCGATATTGTCATAATTGGACACTTCGATATTCATTTCGATTTTCATGGCTTGCCTCCACACATCATCCAACATACATTGGGAAAATCCTATGGTATAGGTTTTCTTATTACTGTCTTCGCAACAAGCAAGAAACAGTATTAAAAAAAAGAGGCAAATAGCTTTAATTTTCTTATTCATACAAAGACTTATGGAATATGCAAAATAAAAATGATATGTATATTTCTGTCAAAATTACATGAAAATTAGGGTATTTCCAAGCGCGTGAAATAAAAATCAAGGCCACTTGAACTTTTTCAGGCTTACCGTACCGTGCTCGAAGCACAAATGTTACCTTTGAAAGTTGGTTCTTTGACCAATAAAATTAACTAATTGTCTAACAATTAAATTCCGGCAATTTATGGAAAAAGCTTGTGGCCTTGACGTTCACAAAGATAGTGTATTTGCTTGTATTCTGGACGAGCAAGGCAATAAAATTTTCGAGAAGCGTTTCGGGACACTCACCCCCGAGCTAACCTCCCTGCGTGACACCTTGGTGTCGCATGGCTGTGGCAGAGTCGCCATGGAGAGTACCAGCATCTATTGGATGCCTGTGTGGCATGTCCTGGCGTCTGATTTTTCGCTAAAACTGGCCAACCCTTATTTCATCAGGCAATTGCCCGGCCGTAAAAGTGACGTGAAGGACGCTCATTGGATAGCCCAATGCCTCCAGAAGGGTTTAATAAAAGGCAGCTTCGTACCCGAGGGGGTATTACAGGAAATGCGTCAATACGGCAGGCAATGCTTCCGTCTCACCAAAAACCGGGTCCGTCTTGAACAACAACTGGACAACCAGTTGCAGCGCTGTAACATCCGGTTCAGCAACTATGTCTCGAACCAGGGGAACAATGTCTCGCTACGCAAGATCATTAATGCCCTCATACAGGGGGAACGCGACCGCGGCAAACTTGCCCGGCTGGTTCACGGACGTATCAGGAACAAGCACGGGGACCAGGTCATTGGCGATTCCCTGGACGGAGTACTGTGCCCAACTGACATTGAATTGCTCAAACAATGTATGGAACAACTGGATTTGTTTGAAAAACAGCAGGCTGCTTGCCTTAACCATTTAGAAGAACTTGCGGATAAATATTATGCAAGGGAAATCTCATTGCTGTGTACCATACCGGGCATCCAAAAATACAGCGCGATGTGTATCCTCTCTGAAATCGGCAATGACATGGGCGCCTTCGGTTCGGCTTCCCAGTTAGTGGGCTGGGCCGGGCTACGCCCCAGGAACGATGAGTCGGCGGGCAAGATACAGTCCCGTAAAACCCTTCACGGGAACAAGTATCTTAGAAAGTCGCTTATTCAAGTTTCCTGGTCGGCAGCCCGTTCGAAAAGGTCGTTTTTGGGTAAAAAGTACAATCAGCTCTCCAGACGGATGAAATCGCAGAAGGCGTTAATGGCTATAACACGTAAAATACTGGTAATCATTTTTAACGTGTTGAAAACAGGGCAACCCTTTGATGCCAACAGAAATTTACAGGCGGTAACGCCTGGTTGAGAAACCTTCCCACCGGATGGTTTCTTCCGGCATCACCTCAGTTCCCTACCTTTGTGGCGACATGTTGAAAAACATGATCCCGTGTTCTCAAAATGATCGACAGGCTTTGCCGGCAATGAAAGCGCGTGTGAGACAGGAAAGCTCGTAGAGGAAAGTATATTATTATTCCATTATTCCGGTCTTTAAAAATAAAGACGGGTGGTTTTCCCGTGCCTGCCCATGAAATAAAGACATAAGTAAGGTTCTGTATATTAAATGAGTATACGGGTTATTATTAAGGGTTGTCATGGGGATTTTTAGAGGAAAGGTATAAAATAATTTTCATACGCGCATACATATATGTAGTTATAAATATTGATTTAATGTCCGATTTTTGTTCTCAAATGATAGAGCAAAAAACAAATGACATATTACTATCGGCTATCGCACTTCGGATAAAGCAATTTCGCGAAGAAAGATCTATTACCCAAGAAGTCTTTACTTTTGATACGAATATTAATATAGGGAGAATTGAGTCAGGCAAATCAAATATAACAATTAGTACTTTATATAAAATTTGCAAGTATATGGATATCTCTTTGGCAGACTTTTTTAATGGATTTTCACTTGAACTGTAGATCCCTTTTTATCAAGAAACTGACTAAATCATATTTATTTAAATAATTATGTGTGTCGTGACGGAAAACACATTTCATTGCACCCTGCAATATCCCTATATGATAAATAACGGATAATCATCATAAACCGGAATAAAGAATACGACTTCAGCGGGAAAACTCATTTTTTCGTCAAAATTTTTCTTTTTAGTTTTTCTTCTTTATACCTTTGTAACTCTAAGTCACACCTCTATGTACACATCTAACGGCACACAGAAGCGGATGTTTTTATTCATTCGATAAAATCAATAATATGAAAAAGTATTTTATTTTTTGGTTGCCGGCATTTTTTTTGCTGGCATCATGCAAAGGCGACAAAGCCGATGAGTCTGTCGCTGAAAACAATCCACAGATTAACGCGACTGTCCTCGATCTCAAATCAAGGATGACGAACGACATGTGGAGTAGCGGAGATTCGATTGGTATTTATATGATGAAATCCGGCGGCTCACTTTTCGCCGACGCTTTAATCAGCAACATTCAATATGTAAATGTGGGTGATACGAAGTTCTTACCAAAAAATGAGGCAAACGCCATCGAATTTCCCTCCGACGGATCGAAAGTAGATTTTATCAGTTATTATCCGTATACAAAGGATATCGCAACGGATTTAACGGTACCGGTGGATGTGAGCGATCAAACCGATCAGGCAGCCATCGACCTGTTGTTTTCCAACAATGCCATTGGATTGAAATCGGGAGATACGGAAGTAAATCTGTTTTTCCGCCATCAACTATCTAAGGTAGTCCTGAACATCTCTTCCGATAATCCTTCGACGGACTTAAGCCGAATAAACGTCAAAATCAGCAATAGGGAAAAGAAAGCGAATTTTTCCCTGAAAGACAGTACGCTTACGGGACAAAATGAGATAGGAGATATTCCTTTTAAGGTCAGTACGGACGGCAAAACGGCAGAAGCTATCTTACTCCCGAGCGCAGACCTGTCGGGCTGCGAACTGAGTTTTTCATTGGGTGAGGACAATCATTATACCAGCCGGTTAAAAGAGGGAGCGACTTTCGAGAAAATGCGGTTGTACACCTACAATATAATATTGCAATCGGGTACACAGACAGCAGCCATCGCAAATTCAAACATCGGCAAGTGGATTACCCAGTCTTCCGAAGATTTCACCCTACTTCCCGGCAACGAAACGCCCGGCGACGGCACGCAGGAAAATCCCTATACGGTGCTGCAAGTAAAAGAACATGACGGAGAAAACGATGTATGGGTGAAAGGATATATCGTCGGATATGCAAAAAGCGATAAAAACTATTTCATCATGCCCGATGACGTATCAGATGCAAAAGAGACGAATATTCTTCTTGGGTTGACTCCCACAGGGCCGGACGTAGAGTGCGTTATTCCGGTACAATTGCCTAAGAGTGATATCCGGAATAACTTAACGATAAAGAATCATCCCGAACGATTGGGTAAAAGCGTTATCATACAAGGTGATTTGGGCCATTTTTATGAAAAGATCGGAGTCATAAACTTGAAAGAAGGCAAACTTCAATGATATGAAAATCTCCGGCCGGCAAAATGGCACTTTTGAGGGTTTCTGCGATTTTTTTAACCATAAAAAATGAAAAGAATTCCATTTTATTATTGTTTCTTTCAAAAGGAGTTTCTAATTTTGCAGAGTAAACCCATGATTTCATAGGTATAAATATCTTTTAATGATTAGTGTATGGAAGAGAAAACAATTAACTTCCCCTCTTCGAAAAAAGAGGGGAAGTTAATTGGCAAAATTGGCAAGGATTCGTTTCTTCTTTTATAATTTATTCTTGCTTGTCAATGCCTTCTTCTATTTTAATTAAATCCATTGCTACAAAATAAATCATATTTGCCTCTAAAGTATGTAATTGACTGCGTATAAACTTTGATGCCCTCTTCCGGATAAATTCGTCTTCGGTGTCAATGTTGGAAGAGAAGTGTGTTAATAGAGAAGCTTGTTGCCTTTTAGGTAAATCGGAAAATATTTCTTCACAAAGGGCCAAATAAGCATTCAAATCCTTTTTTGCATGACTTTCAATCAAACGAAAGGCTGCTGTATAGGTATTTTCTTTATTTAGGCCTGAATCAAGGATATTCTTTTTAATGAATTGGTAGATACTTTCGTCATAAGGAACTGTCGCAGTCAAATAATCAATTAGCTGCTCATTAAGCATTTGATTGATCCGATTTTCGATTTGATTTTTTATCGACAAGGCAAACCGGTTCCGATTGGCAATCATATATTGTGCCATGGCGTCTGTCGGGGAGGTAATATAATTATATACAAACACATTTTCTTCAGACAGTCGTTCAGTATCATTTAATCCTGTAAAATAATCCCGAACAATATCGAAAACAGCTTCTTGTTTTTCCTTAGTCGGATTGCTTTCTTCGTTCCACAATTCCTCGATTTTCATGCTTACGTAAGCCACAATCAATTCGGCCGAACGCTCTCCAGACCGGTAACGTTCCTTCAAGCGCTCAGAACTCTTTTCCGGATTAATCTGACGCTCGATAGATGCAATCAATTCATCGGCGTCTGATGCTCCTATCTTGGTCACCATTACATTTTCGTCCGTATCAACTCCTATATAAGTAGGATAGCTTTTAAGTTTATGAATAGCGGCTAATTCAGCGCCTTCTTTTTCCGCATCCAATTTGATGCAAATGAAATATTTGTCAAGGAAATCCCCTACTTTTTTTTGTGGAAACACCTGTTTATCCATCATTTTACAAGGACCACACCAAACAGTGTAAAAATCGATAAATACGAATTTTTTTTCAGCCTTTGCAATAGCCAACGCTTCGTCGTAGGATATATTGCGAAAATTTGTTTGAGATAAAATGGATAAAGAAAATAGAAGAATACTGAATATTAAAGATATTTTTTTCATTTATAAATTATATAACGAGTGGAAATTATTCATTATTGGATAATTACATTTTTAATATATTAAAAATTTTCCCGGCCAAATAATAATACACTATCAATAACTTAAGCCATAGCCGGATGAGTCCCAATCCCAGATCTCATTAAAAAGAGGCGAAACATACTGCACATCGGCTATTTTTCCGACGCCCCGAAATTGTATTACGGGATTGCCATTTGGTTGGCCTCCGATCATATTATACATGCTAAGCGTATAATTTCCGTTACCGGCAGTCGTTCCCACTACCAGATAATCAAAAGAAACATCGCGTAAAGCTTTCCAGAAACGATTGGATACGTAATTAATTTTCTCTCCAACAGGTAATCCCTGTAATGTTGTAATAGGGGCCTCTGTTTCTGTAACAAATGAATAATAATAAAGCTGATTATCCGCTATATAATAAAGAATGGGTGCGGAATGAACACAAATAGCATAATGGTCAGCCTGGCTAAATTTCGAATCAGCTTCCATAATGGTTACTTTCTTAATCGGATTGTCATCCCTTGTATAAGACAGTTGATAGACGCTCCGTTTTTCATTACCGGGGGTTTGTAGTACGGCATATATATCATTTGCTTCAGCAAAGTGAGTCGTCCCCATAAATACAACCTTACCATTAATATTATTCGGCTGATATTCTGCTTCATCTCCTGCAAAAGTCGAAACATTTCCATAAAAATCAAGAGACAGGAAACGCCTGTTTATTTCATCCCAATAAAGAAACCCCCAATTATAGGGAGCATTGTGAAATGCAATCCATTTACTTCCTCCTTGTGTTGGGTCGGGTTGAGGAAAGCGTCCTGTACTTAAATTTGTTCCGAATAGATTCTTCCCTGCAGAGATAGAATAGCAACCGTCGGCGGAAATATAATGTTCATTTAGATATCCTCGTGCAAAACGGCCAGGTTTTCCTCTATTTTCATTTTCTCCTCCAAAAAAAAGCGTATTACGATCGTGAATCAACGACATATTTTTCACTTCCATTAGGCAAAGGTCTTTTTCCGTTGTAATGCCGAGTGCATATCCATAGACTCTTTTATTTGTTTCTTTATTCACAAAAGGATAATTGATCATTTGTGCCAATGTTTGCGGATATCCGTTTAAGGGCGCCCCCAACGATTTAGACAATAGATCGTAACCGGGCTTCCCGTCTTCCGCTCTGAAATCGATATCCGTGTTGCCTTCAGGAGTAGATTTTAATATATAGAATCCACGGGAAAAAGCAGTTTCCACATTTAATGTTGTTTTTGCGTATACCGCATAATGATTAACCGCATGTTGAACCTTTACTGCAACCGAATATTCGCTGGGCTCCTCAGTTATTGGATACTTCAAATCTTTTTCCCTACTGATCGTATCTACCGATTCCTTATCATTCTTTTTATAAATAAACCAGGCATATTTTAAATCCTCTTCATCATAACCGCTTCTGATTGTTATCGGTATGATCAATGAATCCTGCATGCTATATTTCCGGTAGCTTTCTTCTACACCAAGGATTTCAATGTCCGATATCTCCATATGGGAAAAATTCTCGTTATCATCAGAGCAACTTGCCAAAGTGTATAAGATACATGAAATCGAGAACATATATTTTATTATATTCATATTCGTTTGCATTTAAAATTACTAATCTCCAATAGTCATTACGGTATTGTCGTCCCTCATCAAAGGGCCTAACCCAGTAGCCGCACGCCTTTCGTTTTCTTCTTTCAAGGCTTTTTGCAATGTCCAGATGAGATAGGTAAAATAGGCTTCATCATAATTATCATTGGTATATATAGGCCAGTCATCCTCGAATTCGGGAACTATTAGACCCAATTCATTTAAATAATCGTAATCCCATTTTTCACCACTAGCCTCAATTAAAAACTGATGCAACGCCTTATCGTAAGGCCCTATATACCAATCGACAAATTCACTCCAATTGGCAGGTTTAATAACTTGATCCGTAATCCATATTTCCAATTTTTCGGGAAGAACAAATCCGGGTTTAAAGTCGCTATTTTCTCCGATTGAGAATTTAAGCAAAACATTTTGGCGCTGCAATGATTTGTCCCGTTTAAGTATAACCGGAATTTGAGATTCCGTTTTATTCGCCGGAATTACGTACAAATCGGCTAATTCCGAATTATCAAAATCAACATAATGTAGATTCGGTTCTGCATTTATCGTATCTGTGATGATTTGTGTAAAGGTTACTTTTCTGTCATGGTTTGTGACATTACCGATGGTTTTCACCTTAATCCAAAGGGTATCTCGTATCCTGTTTTCTCCCTCATAAACAAAAGAATAAGATTGTGAGGTATCAGCTGGGGATACATTAAAGCGTAACCAGCATATTTCATTACTATAGGGAACCAGTTTTTCTTCACAACTTGTCAAAACCAGAAATCCTATAATGATACCCTCTATAAATTGAAAAAAATGATTTTTCATATCCGTCTCAAATTTTTATAAATTATCGATTCAATTCGGCAGGATTATATTCTGTGTCAGGTAACGGAACAATAAATTGCTCCTCTCCTATATCCTCGTTAGCAAATAGCATTCGGCGTATTCCATGACGTTTATACGTATAGAACATCTGTCCCTCTGCGTAAAATTCTCTACGAATCTCGTCAATAACAAAAGTTTTCACTTTTTCCAACGATGTGAATTGATCTATTTTCCCTACATTATGCGACATCATATAATCTGTATATAGAGCATTTGCCTCTTCCAAGTCGCGGGTGGTCTCCATTAAAATAAGATATATTTCGCTCATCCGGATTATCGGAACAAGTTGTAATTTTGTAAGATACACTTCCGGTGCATAGGATGTTGATGTGTTATAATAATATTTAGTTACTACGGGCCGGTTCTCTCCCAAAATGTCAGGGGTCGTTTTGTTCCACGAAAGAGCATAACGGTTGTGAGAACTTATGTCCACTCCTTGATATAGTTTGGAAAGCATATCCGATGTTATATAAAGCTGGGAGGGTTGTAATTGTTGGGAGCCGTATCCCAATACATCAATAGAATAGTCGATTAGTTCGTTATTACTTAAAGCAAATAAACATTCGGAAGGTAAAGCATTGTATCCTTTGTTAAGATCCTCCAGCCCACTTAATTTTACAGGCATTGCATCATAAATCACACGGGCGGCGGCATATGCTTTATCCGGTTGATTTGTATATAAGTAAAAACGAGATTGCAATGCTTTTACAGCGTAATAATTTAAATCCAACCCTCGATAATTATGCAGATCATCTTCGTTATTATTATATGTAATTCCTTGTTTTATGACGGGATCCTTCTTTTCGAGTGCCGTTTCGGCAAAGGATAAATCCTTTTCAATTTTTGCACAAAACGTATCATAGTCATAATAAGCAGGATGATTTTTTATAGATACTTCTTCAGCATAAGGCAACCGTACTTTCCGTATCGGATTTTCCGGCATTTGTCCGAAAATCCGAAGGATATCAAGATGGCAAAGAGCGCGGATGGCATAAGTTTCTCCTTTAATAAGGGCAAACGAAACCGAATCATTGATATGACTTCCGTTAGTTTCTATATGTTCGATGATTGTATTCGCCTGTACAATTACATTATAAAATCCTGAATAAATTTCGGTGATTGCTTCTTTAGCATATATGCTTTGATAATCATACTTTGATAACGATAAATCTGCCTGACGCTGTGAATTTTCCTGTAGCGCCCATAATTGTGCGAGGGATTCTATGTGGGACATTGTTAGATTTTCACCGTATAACGAACGATCTTTCAATTTAATATAACAACCTGTCAAGGCGCTTTTAAATCCATCGTAAGAACTAAACATCTCGTCTAATTCCGTCTGAGAATTAGGCTTTACGTCCAACCAGTCATTGCAGGCAGATAATAAGAAACAGAGAAGAATAAACAAATTATGAATAATATATTTTTTCATATCAAATTTTATTAGAAATTTAAAACAACAAAGAAATATTCGCTCCTACCGTCCGTGTAAACGGATAGGCAGTCCCACGTTCTCGTTTCACCGAAGAAATATAAAATAGATCGGACGCATTCACACCCAAAGTTACAATCTGTACTCCTATTTTCCGGAAGTATAGGGCTTTCCATTTATACTGTAAACTGGCTGCTTGCATCTCGAATACATTATCACTCATAACAAAACGGGAGGTTGCCCGGGTTTCCGTATCTGAAATCCCTTTGAAAAATGCAATATCGCCTTCATGCAGCCACCGATCCGAGAGTACGCGCCTATCCACATTCCTACTCCTGATTGCATTTGCCGTCAATTCTACTTTATCTAACAATGTAGCATTATATTGTTTTCCACCCCAATGATATCCGAACGAAAGATTGATAGTCAAATCTTTCCATGAAAACATCAGTCCGGCATTCCCATTATAAAGAGGTTCGTTTACACCTAAATAAACTTTATCCGAAGGATTCCATTCATAGGTGGAATTTCCCTCTTTATCCAAAAATATTTCTGTCCCGCTACTCGGATCAATTCCTAATGACCGTACTGCGTAGAGAGCGTTCTGCGAACGGCCTTCATAAAATAAATAAGCAATATCTTTGTCTTGTTTTAGATATTCGGCGGTTTGTCGCTTTATATCATCCGATAACCGGATGATTTTATTTTTATTATATGCTAATTTCGTTGATAATATCAATACAATGTCTTTTTGCTCATCTCGGATCAAATATCCGTTTAGCGAAATTTCATAGCCGGTATTTCTTACCACTCCGATATTTTCCATATAAGAAGAAAAACCGGTAGAATATGGTAAGCTCATGGAAGAGAGTAAATTATTTGTTTCCTTAGAATAATAATCAAAATTACCTTTAATTCGATTATTCAAGATGGCAAATTCCAATCCTGTATTATATTGTGAAGTTATTTGCCATTTTAAGTTCTCGTTTCCTAATCCCTTCAAATATGCTCCGCTTCGTATGCCATATTTTTTATCCGTATAATATTCAAATGTTGAAAGCGCTTGCCAAGGTTGGAATTTTTGAGATCCTGTCTGACCGTACGATAAACGTAACCGTAGATTGTTGATAAATTCATTTTCTTTAAAAAAGGTTTCACGGTGAATATTCCATCCGACACCGGTACTCCAGAAAGTAGCAAACCGGTTTTTGGCTCCGAACTGAGAACTTCCATCTGTCCGCAATGAAAAATCGGTATAATAACGGTTATCATAAACATAATTAAGATTTCCGACCAACCCAACACGCCGTATTTTACTCTCTACCGCTGAGGGGGTTCCGTTTTGTGGGTAATGAAGAGCATTACCTATGAACGGTTTGTCATTGGGAAATCCTTCTACATTAAAATAATAAGAATATCCATCGCTTTGAGCGGCAGATCCGTCTATACCTGTATATAACGAATGCTTTTTCTTCAATATTTTAGAATAACTCAATGTCAGGTTTCCCTCAAATGTGTTATCCTTACCCGTTGTAAATGCATAAGACCCTCTGCGTAACACCCGGTCTCCTTCGTAGTTAATAAAGGCGGAACTTTTCGGAGAGAGATATTTATCATAGGTGTTGTCGTTGTGAAGAATGCCAAATTGTCCACGAAGCGTTAACTCGGGGAGTATTTTCCATTCGACGGACGAGTTATTGATAATCTCGGTATATCTGCTTTCTTCCTTATTAACCAATGTAGCATCATATAACGGATTCTGAATTTGTCCGCTCCAAGCGTCCCAATCATCAAAATAGCGGATTATCTTTCCTTCGGCATCATAAGGTGTATTATAGGGCTGTTGTTCCACATAACTGCTGAAACTTCCGTATGGGCTTTCCTTGCTTTTATTGCGTCCAATGCTTGTATAATTGCGGAAAATAAAATTCTCATACGTATATGACAGGGTAATGCCCCCATTAAATGTTTTACGCTCAGAGCCAATCATAGCTCCTTGTATATCTTTGTAACCAAGGGAAGCAGACCAGCGAAACTCCTTACCGCCTCCTTCGAAACGCAGATTGTAATTCTGTCCGATACCGGTATGTAAAGGATGATTTAGCCAATAGGTATCGACACCTTCTAAAGTGGATTTTAAGCGTTTATAATAAGCTTCTTTAAAAAGAATATCCCTTTCCGGATTTTCGGCGTTATACAGTCCCGCTTCCCATTCAAGTTTTAACTTTTCAGTTGCATTCATCAAATTATAAGAAGATAGGTCGGGGATTTCCGCGATAGAGCCTATTTGTGCATACACTTTTAGTTTTCCTGCCTGCGGTTGTTTCGATACAATAACCACGACGCCGTTAGCGCCTCGTGAACCATAGATAGCCGTAGCTGCTGCATCTTTCAGTATGTTGATCGATTCAATCTCTTCATCGTTATAATCCATTAATTTTGTCAGCGAAATTTCAAATCCATCCATGATAATCAGCGGAGTATTCAGATTATTCTTGTTCCCCGCATTGAATTCTTCTACACTTGTCGACATCGATGAGTTGCCGCGTATGGTAATATCGGGTAGCCTGTTAGGATTGCTTCCCAATAGATTGTTCTCTGCTATATTGAAAGCCGGATCAATATTTTTCAGGGTTTGAAGCAGATTCTGTCCTCGATATGAAATAATTTCATCTGCTGTAATGGTGCTGATAGCGCCCGTATAGCTTTCTCTAGACTTTTTGAAAATTCCGGTTATGACAATGTCCGACAATGACTGAGCATCTTCAAGTAATTCAATTGCATAATATCCATCTTTGTTAACATCAACCTCTTTGGTCGCATATCCTAAAAAACTAATGGCTATTTTATTATTCTTCATCCTGGCGAAAGACAGGGTAAAAGTTCCGTCAATATTTGTTTGAGTTCCTTTTGACGTTCCGACAATCAAAACGTTAGCACCCGGCAATACTTCTTTAGTGTTTTTGTCCCTCACAATTCCTGTTATTGAAACGATATTTGCAGAACGTACGACTACTGTATTATCCGTAAATTCAAAAGTGATCTGTTTTTGGGAGAATAATCTTTTCAATAGATCTTTCACTTTTTCATTCTTCGCTTCCACATTTAATTCCTTCACATCACTAAAATCTTTGTCGTTATAAATAAAATTCAATCCGGTTGACACCTGAATTGCCTTAAATACCTCAACGACACTCTGATTTTTAAGAGAAAGTGTCACTCTTTTTTCTTCCGGCCCGGTTTGCTTTTGGGCAAAAATCGAAGAGGATAACCCAAAAACAAACAAAAAGACAAATACACTAATTTTCTTCATAAAACGATTGTTTAACAATTTCATCTTTGTTGTCGTTGCTTAATATAAATTATTCGTTATACGATTTCAATATCCTATAGATACGTTTACAAGAATTGATAACCTTACATTTTCTTAATAGATGTCAGAGTTGCCTAATATACTATTAGGACGAATTTTCCCCTCGAAAAGGTTTACAAAAGGAGAAAACATTTATTCTTTAAGCAACAAATTTTCCGAAAAAATATCTAATCGGCACGAGATAATTTATAAATTGTAAATAAGATCAGTCCTATCTCTACTTTCGAGAGAGCCTCTTATAGGGCAACAGAATTGTGTATGAGTAGCTATTTACCGGAAGCCACTAACGGATACTCTAGACGAAATAGTATTTTAAATAGTTCTGTTTTTGACGATGAGAGTCTTGTTTTTTAACTCTATATTCAAATAATTTGTTTGTTCGATTAATTGGATCAGATTGGCAATCGGAAGATTTCGAGAAAGGCTACCGGTAAATATTTCGTTATCAGCTTCATTTGTTTGGTAATCAATCGTTAAGTCATACCAAATTGCCAATTCATTCAAGATATCCGATAAGGGAGTGCTTTCGAATAAATAATCTCCTGTTTTCCAGCCTATATAGCATCGAATATCTTTATTCCCAACATCTAATATCCCCTCAATTGGATTCAAAACAGCCGTAAATCCGGGTTTTAATTGTACCGGTTCTATTTTTTCAGATTTTACAATAACGGATCCTAAAACAAGAGTTGTTTTAATAGATTCAGGATTACGAGAATTCACATTGAATTGGGTTCCCACAACTTCGACCTCGGTTAAACCGGAGCACACAATAAAAGGTTTGTTTACATTTTTCGCAACCTCAAAATAAGCTTCGCCTTCGAGGTAAACTCTCCGCTCTTTTTCATTAAACGAGGTGGGATACTTCAATCGCGAATCCGAATTAAGATGTATTTTTGTTCCATCACTTAGGGTAATATGAAATTCGGCTCCCCGTTCGACTACCAATGTATTTAACGTCGATTCTTTATTTAATATATTCTTTTTCGAATAGGTCAATCCTTTTTTATCTCTGTTAAGTTTAAAGGATTGGGGTGCTAACGATTTGCTCGATTCCATTTCTTCTAGAGACAGTTGTTCACCTTTTGCCGTAATTAATCGTACACGCTTATTTGAAACTTTATGTTTCTTTTCAATAGGAAGTGAACTTTCTTTTTCAAGATCAATAGGACTCTCTAAGGATTCAATAACCGATGAAAATAGAGGGGCTTCTTTTTCTCCTTTTCCTATAAAAAAAGGAATGCTTACAATAAGTAAAACTAACGAAGCGGCTACAGTCACTCTAAAAAGAACTTTAAAAGTTAAAGATTTAGATTTTTCCTCTTTTCTACCAGCGAGTCGAAGCCGGTTAATGAACTGTTTGCGATACCTTTGTTTGTCCTTTTTCCTTAATTTTATTTCCTTCTGAGAAGATTGAGCCATGTTCTTTTTTAAGTTTTCAAAATAATCCCGATGCCTTTCATCAGCAGCCAACCAATTCTGAAACATGACTTCTTCATTTTCATCAAGGTTCTCATTTATTTTTTCGAGAAGGATACTAATATCTATTTTCATTCCTATTTAGATTAAAAGAAGAATAGCCTCATACTTTTTTAGAAACCCAATCGTATAAAGTAACTCCGTCAGGCACACCGTTTTTAATTTTTGATATTCCTCTGTGAATTTGAACTTTAATAGTATTCTTAGATAAGGACAATTTTTTTGATATTTCTTCTATTTTGTATCCGTCTAAAAATCTGAGCTTACAAATTTGCTTGCATGATCTTGGAAGCACTTCCAGTAATTGATTTACGACTACACTCAATTCTTCCGTATCGGAATCGTCATCTCCAATTAATTCCATTTCTCTTTGATACAAAATTTTATGGGTATCTTCAATATCCAATTGTTTTAAATAACTTATACACCTATTGCGAACTGAAACACGAAGGTAACCTTTTAAATTCTTTACGTCACTTATTTTTTCAATATTATAAAATAAATGGATAAATGTCTCCTGCACTATATCATCGGCTACATCTCTATCCAACACATAATTGAAAGCAACTGCCGTCAAAGACTTGTAATACTCATCAAATAATTTAATGTATATTGATTCGTTACGCCTTTCTATACGCTTTGCAAAAATACTTTCTCCTCCTAAATCAATCTCTAATGCCATTCGAAAATAATGATTAGCTTACTTATAGCGATGCTTTTAAACTACAAAGAATTTAATGGACGCATTGTTTTAAGTTGCTTTATGATGTAATATTTCTATTTTATTATCTGTAAAGATGTAGTACCGATAAATTATTATAGTCTCTTTATCTTCTATACATAGTAATAATGATCTTTTAAACATTAAACGATCGCAAAGTTAAGATTTAATTTTAATAGAGAAATACCTCGATTATGGTATTTTTGATTGAAAAAGGCACCAAAATACTTCAAGTTGATGCTTTTCTTTAAAAACATATCTTATTTTCTGTTTTATGGAGACTATCTCTTGAAAGTGTATATACGATTTAGGATTATTCACAATTTTTCATCATTGTCGTGCAGGCTTATTTTTTAATCGGGTATTTTGTATTTATTGAAAGGCTTGAAGGGCCGGATTTCCATTTCCAGTCTTGCGGAGCAACTGCGTATAGGATGAAATATAGCAGTCCATATACATCTGCGTCTTCCATATCACTTTTCTTGTTAATCGACTATAATAAAAAAGCAATTAAATTTTCCGAAATGCCTCCAGATCCTGTAAAAATGTTGAACGGCATCTCAAAAAAGTTTGTAAACGCATCAAAAAAAGCAGATGGCCCTTTCAAAATAATTGCAGATATGTCTGAAACGGTTGCGGGTACTTCGAAACCTTCTCCTATCGGTTTTAAGCCCTAAAATGAATGGCTTATTAATCGGCTAAATACCGGATAAACGTTCCTTCGGATTTCTTCGAAACGACGGCCGACTTACAAAAATCCTACGAAAACAACCGCGACTTCATCAATCCCCACTTGCACAAGCGGTACTTGACGGCCACGCCCAGCACACCGAAGCCATACTTGGTACTGCGTCGCAAGTTGATAGACGAGGCTTCCTTAAAATACTTCGTCGGACAGGTCATCTCACCGATTTCATAGCCCGAGTAGAATATTTGCGCCAGCATCTCGTTGTCGAAGATAAAATCGTCCGAGTTAACATTGTAGTTAATCCGCCGCAGCACGTCGGCCGAAAAAGCACGGAAGCCCGTGTGATATTCCGACAGTTTTTGGTTGAGCAGCAGATTCTCGAAAAAAGTCAGAAACCGGTTCGAAATATATTTAATGAGAGGCATCCCCCCACGTAACGCGCCCTTGCCCAAGATGCGCGAAGCCAACGCCACCGGATAAACGTTGTTGGCCAGCATGTAAGCCATGGAATGAATTAACAGGGGCGTGTATTGGTAGTCGGGATGCACCATCACAACGATATCGGCGCCCAGTTCCAATGCTCGGTTATAACACGATTTCTGATTCCCTCCGTATCCCTTGTTTTTTTGATGGATAATCACTTCTCGGATACCCAATTCGCGCGCTTTTTGCACTGTTTGGTCCTTACTGAAGTCATCCGTCAGGATCACGTCATCGACAATATCGAAAGGAATCTCATTATACGTTTGTTCTAATGTCTTTTCGGCATTGTAAGCCGGCATGACCACCACGATTTTCTTTCCGTTTATCATGTTCTGTTAGTTTTGATGATTTTCGTTTCTTCTCACCACACTGCGCAACGATTCATCCGCCCAACCGCCGGGCACATTCATTTTCCGGAACATCGGATAAAGCGCCAGGGCGCAAGTGAAGCCCACAAACGATCCGGCGAGCACATCTTCGGCAAAATGCTGCGACAGATAGATGCGCGAATATCCCGCCAACACTGCCAACACAATGCATAGCATCGACACGTATTTATTGTTCGCCATTAACGCGATGCACGCCATCATGGCAAAAGCCGCCGTGGTATGCCCCGAAGGGAAACTGTTCCACGCATGCACCCCTACTCCCTCGACCTGATGCAATACCACATCGGGGAAGTTGCCCGAAAAGTATGTTTTGGGGCGCGGAATACTAAATATCCGCTTCAACCCGTTCGTAATCAATGCGCCGATCAACAAAGATCCCAATAAGTACAACGAAGCCCTGAAACGATATAGAAGAAGTACACCCACCATCACATACGGTATGCTGGCCCCCATCTCGGTAAAATAGCGGAAAAACAAATCCATGGCCGGCGAGTAGTTCGCGGTGAGCGCCATGTGTAATTCCGATTTGCTGTAAGCCAGTGTCAGAGCGAGCACTCCGAAAAAGAACAGAGCATAGGGAATACCGAAATAAAGAAAGTTCTTGTCGTTTTGTCTCATCGAATAAAAATCTATTTGGGATAACGGGCGTAAAAGGCGAATCCGTTTTTATCATACAGCTTCATCGCATCGACCGTTTGCGACACAAAACCGTCCACTTCACGCTGCTGATTCCTCAGCACGAAATACGCCGGCTTGTCGATTGCCCCGCGTTGCAGGAATTCGCGGTCGGTATTGGTGTTTTGGGGTTGCCGGTCGCTGTAAAAATAATGCGCATAGCTCTTATGCAGCGGCAAAATATAACAATCTTCGCCGCGTTTCCTCTGATAAAATTCGATGGCAGCATGCTGGCTGTACTTCTCCACTTGCGGGGTGATAAAAAACACGCCGCCATAGATGAAAACCAAGCATCCCGCCAATAAGGTAAAGATCGCCTTCGGCCGGTTCCTCAGGAATACTGCAAAAAGAATGACGGCGGCTATCAGCACAACACCAAAGAGCCATTCAAAACCTATCCAGCTCGACATAGCCTGCAGGTTGCCCCGCGTAAATTCGTCCCCGATATACGGAATGAGCAAGCTTTTCCATGCGTCGATAAAAGGAATGGCGAAAGCAGCCAATCCGACAACGATTCCTACGATCATCAAGGGGATAATAATTCCTTTTCCTATTTTCACATCGCCATTCGTCCATTTATCGATATACCACGCCGCCAAAAACGTAATGGGAAAGTAGCACATCGACGAATAATGCACAATTTTCGTCTGCACGATACTGAAGAGAATGAGTACCACCCACAACGTAATCATCATCCAACGGAAAAAGTGCGCCATACCGGTATTCTCTTCGATGCGCAGAACGCCTTTTCGGAAAGTCGCCACGGCAAAGATCGATGCCGGGAATACGCCAAAAAAGAGGATAATAAAATGATAGAAGGGGAAGCCGCCATGCCCCGCATCTTCGGTGCGGAACAAGCGTATTTGATACACAATAAAGTCTTGGATGATGGAAAGGTGACCGTTCGCTATCTGCAAGATAAACCATAGCCCGCCCACAATGGCGAAGACGCCGATAAACGCCAGCACATGCTTCCAGCGGAAGTCGATCCGGAAGCGGCGCAGCACGAGGAACACAAAGAAGCACAAGGCGAAAATCAAAAATCCTACCGGCCCTTTCGTCAGTGTGGCCAGTCCCAGAAAAAACGCCGACAGTACCGCGTGAAGACCTTGCCGGTCATTATGTTCCGGCAAAGTGTAGCGGATCATGAAATAAATTCCCAAGAAGATAAACAAGTTGAACCACGGGTCGATAATGCCCGATTTAAAATAGAAGAACGGCAGAAACGAACAGGCATACAATAAGCTCCAAAGCAGGCCGAACGACTCGTCACGCAACCGTTTACCGATAAAGAACAGCACCAGCAGGGTGATGATGCCCGCCAAGGCATTCGGAAAACGGGCGGCGAATTCATTCACGCCGAACAGTTTCATGGAAAACGCCTGCATCCAGATAAAGAGCGGCGGTTTCTCCCAAAATGTTTCGAAGTTGATCTGCACGTCCAAATAATCTCCGCTCACCAGCATCTCACGAGCCGACTCGGCAAAGTTAATTTCGTCCCAATCGAACAAATGTACACGGCCAAGACCCGTCGTGAAGAGTAAGGCTCCTATCACGACGATCCAAACCGAAAAAACGACCGAATTCCTCTTCATATTTTTTGTGTGTCCCTGAATTTGCGGTACAAAAGTACGATTTTATTTTGAAATCAAGAACAAAGAGGAAAGACAAGAGACGAAAGATACGTATCCCGCACCGTGTTTTATAAAACGACCAACGATTCTTCGCAAAGGGTAATCTTTTCCAACTCCTTCTCATGCACAATGTAGGTGTTTTCGACTCCTACGGCCCCGATACCCGGCAAGACGAACTTAGGCTCCACGGCAATAGCCATACCGGGTTGTAACACCTCTTTCGAACGGGCGGTAAGTACCGGCGGCTCATTGATTTCCAACCCCACTCCATGCCCGATGAACTTAGCCTGTTGCTTGGTTCCCATAAAATAAGCTTCCAGTCCGTTTTCTTTCACCATTTGTTCCGCCAGCAGATAAAGTTCTGCGCAGGGAACGCCCGCTTTGGCCATTCCCATGATGGCCGTGTGGATATCGATGGACACCTGATGTGCGCGGTAGGCTTCGTCGGCGACCCGTTCGATAACAAACGTCCGCGTCATATCGCTCATCACCGGGCGGTAATTACCTGCCATATCCACCATCAGGGTAAGCCCGGGCGTCAACGCCACACCGCTCGCCCCGAGAGGTAGCGACGCACTTGCCCCCCGTCCGCCCAGCGCAAAATCGTAAGGCGAACCTGCGGCGGCATTATCACCGGCAAGAATGCTTCCCATAAAAATATCCATATTTTCGCCATACGATCGGAAAATGCCGAGCGAACCGGCCCGACGCATCGCATGTTCCAATTCGATTTGAAAATCGATATCGGTCATTCCTTTTTGGTAGATCGATGGAATTTGGCGGTACACCGACGCATGGATCCGTGCGCACGCCCGCATCTCATCGAGTTCCTCGGCCGACTTCACACTGCGGATACGCCGCAAGTCGGACGATACATTCCCTATTTCAGGCATTCCCAATGCCGCTTGCAAGCGCAAAGCCGTAGCAAAAGACACCACCTCGCTTTCGAGAAGCAACCTTTTGGGTAAAAAGCGGTTATCTCGCCTTAACAAATCGGGTATTTGTTCCGGTTTGCGGATGTAGGCGACCCCATCGCCTTCAATGCCCAACGGCCGCTTCACAAACAACAGCGGCTTGCCTTCGCCCGGAATATACAGATATCCGTCTACGATACGCCCCGTCAGGTAATAATGATTGACTCCCGTTACCACGATACAAGCATCCGCTTGTTTGTCGTTAATTATTTGCTGCACACGTTTTATACGTGACTCAAATTCGATTTCTCGCTCCTCTATCATCATAAATCGTCAAATTTTCTTCAAATATAACCACTACTAACCGATTTTACCCAATCATTGTTGGACAAATTTCATCATTACATTATCTGCAAAAAAAACTGTTCCCCCCAGATGCACGGAGGTTCCCGGAGTTTCCAGAGTAAAAAAACACAATTTGCTCTTAAAAATTCTCTGTGCAACCTCGGAGTAACTTTTTGTTCATGAGAAACCAACTATATCGGTAAAAAAACTTAATCGGGGGGAATGAAATGTTAGGTTTCATAAATCCACAGGGCGAATAATAGCTTATTATGGATAAATGAATTAACTTTACCTCGCGTTAAAGGAAAGTCAATGAACGAATGAACGGAAGAATTTTAATTATAGAAGACGATGTAAGTTTCGGAACCATGTTGCATAAGTGGTTCGAACGGAACGAGTTTTCCGTGCATCTGTCTTCAAGCATGAGCGCCGCTCAGCAATACATTGTATCGGATAAGATCGACATCATCCTGTCCGATCTTCGTTTACCCGATGGCGACGGCATCCTGCTGCTCGAATGGCTGAAACAACAAGCATTGGATATTCCGGTTATCATCATGACCGGTTACGGCGAGGTGCAAACGGCGGTGGCCGCCATCAAGTTGGGCGCTTCCGACTTTTTGGAAAAGCCTGTCAACCCCACGGTGCTGAAGCAAAAGATTGAATCGGCGTTTGCCTCTTCCTCTTCATCACAGAAAAAGGCCCCGAAACAGGCTAAAAAGCTTTTGAAGCCCAGCCGAGCGACCGTCAGGGGTAAAAGCCCGTCCCTCGAACAGATGTACAGTCATATCGATTTAGTGGCGCCGACGCAAATGGCGGTGATGATTACCGGCGAAAGCGGTACGGGCAAAGAGCATGTGGCGCGCCTTATTCACGAAAAGAGCGCCCGGGCAGACGGACCGTTTATCGCCGTAGATTGCGGGGCTTTGTCGATGGAACTGGCGCCCAGCGAGCTCTTCGGCCATAAAAAAGGCTCTTTCACCTCGGCTATCGAGGACAAAACAGGCTTCTTTTGGGAAGCAAACGGCGGTACGCTCTTTCTCGACGAAGTGGGAAACCTTCCGTATGGTGTACAAATGCAACTGCTTCGCGCCCTCCAAGAAAAGAAAATAAGGCCCGTAGGTACGGCAAACGACCTCGAAGTCGATGTCCGCATCCTTACCGCCACCAATGAAAACTTGGAAAAAGCCATTGCCGGGGGAACCTTCCGCGAAGATCTTTATCACCGGCTCAACGAGTTTATGATCAAGGTGCCGCCCCTGCGTGAGAGTGTAGCGGACATACGCCTGTATGCCGAATTCTTTTTATCGGAAGCCAACATCGAACTCGACAGGAACGTGACACGTATCTCTCCCGATGCTTTAAAAAAACTCGAACGCTACCCGTGGCCGGGGAACCTGCGCGAATTGCGTAATGTGATTCGCCGCTCGGTACTTTTTGCCAAAGACGAGGCGATTACCCCCGAAAGCTTGCCGCTATTGCCGGAAAGAAGCGGAAATGACGCCGACACCGCCCCTCAGCCGTTACATGCCGCCCCCGAAGATGAAAAACAACGCATCCTTACGGCGCTGGAGAAGTCGAACGGGAATAAATCGCTTGCCGCTCGCCTTCTTCAAATCGATCGCAAGACGTTATACAATAAAATCCACCTTTATAATATAGAGATGTGACAAACTTCGTGAGGTAAATTTCTCCCGAACCCGATTTTTTATCTTTTTTTACCCCAAAACCAAGTCGCGGCGCCCACCATCAAATTGCCCAAGCCGATAAGGGTCTCCAGAGGGTTGCGAATCACCACAAATACAATCATCCAGACGGAAAAAAACAAAAAGATGAGCGGAAACAACGGGAACAACGGACTTTTATACTGTTTTCCATCTCCCAAGGCAGGCTTCCGCCGCAAAATAAACGTCCCGAAAACCGTCATCATGGTGGAAACAGACAGCAACACCCCGCAATAGATCATAATCTGCTCGAACGTTCCGGTCAACAACAATGCCGAAGCTATAAAAAACTGAAGCCATAAAGCGTGCACCGGTACTTCTCCGGGTTGCGAGCGGAAATAACGCCACATCGGATAATCGGCGCCCATCCCCGATGTCACGCGCGGGCCGACCCACACCATAGCGCTAATGCCCGAGACCAGCAATAATGAGAGTGCAACACCAAACCATCGGCCGGCGCCATCACCCAGCATCCGTTGCACAGCGACATTACCGACATCCAACACGCCGCTCAACTCTCCAACCGGCACATGCTTCAGAAATACATATTGCAGTAAGGTGTATAACACCGTCACAATCAACGCGCCGCCAACCAGACTTACCGGAAGTGTACGGGAAGGGCGGCGCACCTCATCCGTGATATACGTGACGGCATTCCATCCCGAATAAGAATAACTTACATAAATAAGGAGCACGGCAAAGGCTACCGGATCGACACCCGAGAACCAAGGCCGGGGGAAGACCGTTGCGGGTGACTGTTCCGACGGCAATGCCAACCCCACAGCGATCAAGGTCACCATAACAATCACTTTCAGTAAGGTGGCGATTCGTTGAAAGCGTGCACCCGATCTAACGCCCCGGGTATGGATGAGCGTGACGAGGAAAATCAGTCCGACGGCTATCCACTTGCCGCTTCCCGTAGATAAGGGAAAATAGGCAACCGCTGCCATCGCCGATAACGCAATAGGCGCGGCAAAGCCTACCGTCAAAGAAATCCAGCCCGACAGGTATCCGGCCAACGGATGATAGATACGGGATAGAAACGTATATTCACCGCCCGATTTCTTAATGGCCGTCCCCACCTCCGCATAACTAAACGCGCCCGACAAGGCCACGACCCCGCCCACAATCCACAGCGCGAGCACCACGGCCGGGCGGCCTGTTTCTTTCAATTGAAAACCCAAAGAGGTAAAAGCCCCCGTACCGATCATATTGGCAATGATCAGTGCAAGTGCCGTAACGGTTCCGATCTTAGCCGAGCGGCTGCTAGCGTCGGGCAGGTGCGGCATGATCCCGGAGAAGGTTATATGCTTGCAACGTGCTGTCGGCATTCAAATAATTGTCGCGAATATCGCGGTACCGGTTTAAAATCCGTTGAGCTTTATAGTAAATAGCCGAATCCGGTTCCACTGTAGGCGTATGACCTTTTGGATAGGCATACACAAAATACCCGTCTTCGCGGGTTTGAGTAGGAATCTGGAAAAAGTTTCTCTCCACGAAGTTCCCGGTTACATCATCTTCTTGAAAAGCCTTCACAAAGAAATCGACGGCATAATCGGGATACCCGAAGAGGTAACCGTATCCGCGCAGGCGTTCGTATCGGTCGTTAAACTCGAGGGTATTCACCACGACCGCAGGGTCGGCGCCCGGCACCAGCCCGAACTGGCCGAAGAAACTTTCCCGCACCTTCAGCAAACTGTCGAGGGCGCTCACGCGGACGACATTGATCTGCATAATGCGATCGCCTTCATACGATGCACGATAAGGAAGCATCACGAAACGCAGATCGGGAAGATCTATTTTATTCAATGCTTGCTGAATGACAAACAATCGGTCGAGCGAAGCTCCCTGCTGTTTTCGATCCACGACATCGGCCTTCACCGACGATACCGTGTCGGTATTCGCCACAGGAAAAGAGAAAGAGACCAGGGAACTCATCGGTTTTACCGACCCGAGCATCGTATATAACGCTTCATGGTCAAGCCCGTATTGCAGGATGGAATCGATGAAATACCGTTCATAAGCATTTTGCATTCCGGCCGTTTGCAGAAGGACTGCTTGCCGTGGAGCGCCGCATCCCCCCAGGAGAATCAGGGATAAAAGAAAAATGGACGAGGTACGTTTCATTCTATCATTATTTAAAAATTACATCCTATACTAAGCTGTAGATAAGTACGACTGCCTAATACCTCTTCTTCGGCGCGCGAATACGTAAAAGTGGCCTTAGCAAAAGCCGTTGCGCCGGAATGAGTGTTGACCCGCTGGGAATAAGTAGCGGAAATACTTCCCAAAGAATAATCGGCCGAAAGATAGTCAATATCGGACTGCATCAATCCTATAACACTAGGATAGTCTGGATAGTTTCCGTCATACCGGTAATTTCCCGACAAATTAAAGTTATAAGAAACCGAAGCACCCACCAACAGCCGCTTTTGGAGACGGGCCGATAAAAGATAATTTCTTTTGGCCTGCACAGTAAGGAGAAGATTTTCATAATCCAACCGGGAAGCGGGTAATAGATAGTCGTCTTGTTTCTTGGTATACATCATGTCCAAGCCGATCTGCTTACGGTATCCGTCGGAACCGTTACCAAACAGTGTATATCCTCCACCTATTCGTTGTGTACGGTATTTCGATCGGACATCGCTGTGCAGCTTATCCCATCCCGTAGAATCGTTCAACATCGTAACATATTCTATTCCGTCGATATGACGGTAATCGTATTCGAGCGTGAATGCATGCGACCAAGTTTGTCCTTTATACAGAGCCTGCAAGCGCGTGCGCCATTGCACATCCTTAACCGTACCTTCGTCACGCGGAGTCATCTGCCCTATCTGCGCGTCTTCGACTTTCTTGTCAAAGTCCGAAGCCAACAGGAATCGTACCGCGCCATCATACGCGTACTGGATACCGAAACCCACATTGTTGCCGATATATACACCTTCACGCCCGTTATTGATGCCGGCATTCTTACGGGCATTGCCCAAGCCGTACATTTCATACGCATCCTGAAGGATATACAGATTCACGACACTCATCTCCGAGTATTCTTTCAAATTGTAATAATGCAAGTTGAAGCCAATATGATGGCGGGGAGTGACGGAATAAACCACAGAAGGTTTCACATCGGTAGTGTAAAAGCGGGAATCCACGCGAATATCGCGTTGTTTAGCGCCAATCCATGCTTTGTAGGAGCTTTCAATTCCGAACAGGATTTTAGACGAAGCAGGATAGGCGGCTTTAAAAGCAAGGTCATAGCGCTGGTTGTTCCAGTCGCTGGCATTTTGGTCGATAACATAATATGGCATACCGCGAAAAGGATCCACCAATGAAGCATTATAAAGAGCGCCGCGCAGGGTTTGTCGAGAGTAATCGAATCGTCCCCAGACATAGGTCTTCTTTAACTTCTCCGCCCCTTCGGCCGAAAAAGTCAGATTATTTTCCTGATCGCCCTGTTCAGGACGCCGGAATGATCCGCGATAAGTATCGAATCCGGCACTCAGTTCACTGTACACTGCCGTATCGCCGAGCAGCATTCCAGCCGCGTTAGGCGTCTGCCTCCACAATCCGTTTATTTTCATCCATTCGAGCGCGGCGGGAGAAAGTCCGTTGTCCGCTTCTTGCGCCGCGACCCCCATCGAGAGTAATAAAAGCAAGGCGCATGTTACACTATAATATCGTAGAGTTATTTTTACGTTCATTTTCTTCTTCGTTATTTTCCTGTTAAAGTATGATTCCATGCAGGCATCTTCGCTCCGTAACGGCGGAATTGCGGTGTAACACCATGCTCGAAGTCATTTGTGCTGTTATTCGAATCCTGCAAGCGGGGAGTACCGTCGGCTCTCTCGCCGATCTTTTTGCGCGCCACACCCAACGAATTGTAAATGTCACCGACATAGGTCATACCCGCATCCAACACGCCGGGTACCCGCTTACCTTTGAGCATGGATTCGTTAGGCCCGGCTTCCACCGCATCCCAGATATAACTGTAAGGGATTTTAGCAAGTATCTGTTCATAATAATCATCTTGGTCTATCGCTTGCCACTTTTTATCGTTTACGGGATCATAGTTTTCATCCAACGGCTTGAACAATACAAACGCTCCGCCGAATACCGACGTGAGATATTGCGGAGATCCTCCCTTACCTGCTTTTCCGTCGTAAAACACATGCACCATGTCGGGAGCCGGTTGATCGGGGTAATTTGGATTATTCATATTGAATTCGAACTCCGACGAAGTACCGTCGACAGGCGAATTAGGGTTGTATTGCGGGAGTTTGTGGTTGGCGGCAAATTGTGAAATGACGCACGACTCACCCGGAGCCAAAGGGTAATCGGTGCCGTTGCCCGGGAACTTCCAGATCCGGTCGGCATAGACATAATCGCCTTTGTCTTCTTCCCGCCATATCGGACGGAAGGTCGAAGCCGTCGTAGGATATAAATTAGCGAAATACAAGCCATCGAGATAAACGGTTTCATCGGAATTATTATACACCTCGTAAAACTGATTCCGGAAATAGAAATTGGCCGTTCCTGAAAAGAAGATTTCTTTAAAGATGACCGGTCCCAATAACGAGCCTTTCATTTCCACTTCGATCTTTTTATTATTCTCGACAATCGGATAGTTGGTATGTTCGCCATTTAGGTAAATATCGCGACCTTCC
Source organism: Limibacterium fermenti (assembly GCF_041902845.1). GTDB lineage: Bacteria > Bacteroidota > Bacteroidia > Bacteroidales > Dysgonomonadaceae > Limibacterium > Limibacterium fermenti. The sequence continues at coordinate 36,342 of NZ_CP159486.1, read as the reverse complement.
GCATCTTTTGTCGATCCGTAAACCGACAAATTATAAATGCCGGGGAGAATTTCATCAAGCGCAATGGTTGATCCCGTCAAAGCTTTTTCGATCACCGTGCCCTTATCCACATCGGTTAAAGAAAGCGTGAGTCCTTCACCGGTGGTCTCATACGTATCGGAAGAAATCGTCACCTGCGCACTCAGATACCGAATATCCGTAACACCGTCAGCGTCAGAAAAGGATTCACAACTGGTAAACACAGCCGTCCATAAAACGGCAATCAATATATAGATAACATTCTGTTTTATTGTCATTTCTTTTGATATTTATAGCTTGATCGATAATTCCAATCCGAAGAAAAAATCTTTATTGTAGACCGTATATTGTCTCGGGTATCTTTTAGATTCCCGTTGCGGGTAACTGCTGAACAAATTATTGGCGAAGAAAGATAGGCGCATGGCCTCTCCGATTTCTTTCGTCAGATGCAGGTTAAAACAAAATACCGGCTTGGAAAAGTATTCTTTAATTTTATCTTTTTGATCAACCGGACGGACAATATCGGTAAATTCATCATCGTCTTTTTTGGAAGGTTCAAAAGGATAGACTTGTCCGTCTACTTTCGAGATATATTGCACAGGAATGGAATCATTGCCGAAACTAAACCATTTATCGTCTTTCCAAATAGCCTCTGTGGTCAACGTAATAACGAAGCCTATTTCCGGGATATTATGGGTAATCCTCAGCGCACTAATGTGCGTTTCGTTATATTGTTTTTCCATTCCTTTTTCATATAAACCCACATGAGTGCGGTCTTCAGCCCCTATGGTACTGTAGTTGTCGAAGAAATAATAATCCTTATTATAAGTGAGCCCTCTCATCCATGCACCGTTCAGGTTGAAAGATGTTCGGAGGGCATCGATACGTCCCAAATCGAAATCATATTCAAGTCCTTTTGTTTGAATGACCCGGTTATTGGTAGGAGTATAATAACTTGCCAGAACAGGATTACTCGCGTCCAATTCAAAGACCGGTGCCGAACCATCTCCTGCTCTTTTATATTCATTAAACGTGAAAGGGCGGAAAGTGTTGACCGTTCTGGACATCGAGTATCCGTTGTTCAATTTATCATCGAAAGCGGTTACAGACAAACGTGTTTTACCGAGTGTCAAGTCGAAACCGATCTCTTTACGTGTATTCTTGGCTACCTCCAAGTCTTTATTCTGCGTGTCGAATACTTTCGTGGTCGTCATATATACTCGTTCTTCTTCGGGAATACGGTCATTGGACATCTCGTTGATATTCACATATTCGAAATAAGCCCTCTCCGGATAGAGAAATAGTTGCACGGGACCTTTAGCCATTTGGCCGAAACCTCCGCGAAGGGTCAACACATCGGGAAGGACGTTGAGCGAACCGTTGACGCGAGTGGTAAACAAGCCCTTCACCACCGAATAATCGTCGTAGCGAATACCTGCCTGCAAGTGGAGTTCGCGTCCGGCAAAACTGTATTGAAAGTTCTCTTCGGCATACAATCCGAGTTGTTTTACCGCGGGAATATCACGGTAAGAACGAGGCCGGAAAGTAGCATTCATCGCCTGAAGCTCGCGGTAGGGAGGAGCTTCTTGGCTGAAGACCTTCCCCCGGCCGTAATTTTTATCGACTCGGCCGTCAGACCCTACCATAATACGGTGATGAGTGTTCCCGATACTCTTAAACAATGTGGCGTTAACCTTATAAAACAAGTTTAATTCGCGTCCGAAGATTTCTTCGCGTCCCTGATACGAAGCGGGCAGGTAGCTGGCGAATTTCGAGCGGTCTGTCTCCGGAATATTCGTGAGTTTATTTCCCTCCGTATCAAAAACATCTACGCCCGGTTTGTTCGAAAGGATAGCTCCGTCGGTGATACTCATCGAAAAAGGAGCATTGGCCGACGTATACAGTTCACTATGGTAACTGTCTTTTGTTGTATAGGTTCCCGAAAGGCTGTAGGTTATATTTTTTAACAGACCGAGATTCAGTCGGAGAGTACCGTTCGTGTTGAGCCCCATTCCGACGTCTTTGCCTTGTGAAGAGCGTTTCATCTGTTCATCATCTGGATTCAACTTACGGGTATCATTCCCGTAGAAAAACCTCAGGTTGGTATGGGTGCTCCATTTGTTATGAAACAATTCATTTGAATACTGCGCCTTTGCAGTCGTCCGTTCATAATAATTATAAGACTGGACAGTTGAGTTTTTATTATTCGCATAATCAGCGCTAAGATTAAGGGCACCTTTTTTTTCGCCAAGGAGGAACCCTTTTCCGACAGAAAACTGATATACATTGGGGTTAGCCTTTAACCGGACACGCAAGGGTTCCCGTCCCGCCTTCGAACGAATAACGACCGCACCCGAAGTAAGTTCGCCATATTGCACCGAAGGGATTCCCCTTATCACTTCCACCGATTCGATATTATCGGTCGACACTTGTCGCGCATCCGGTCCACCGGAAGGCGTGGCTCCTTTATACAAACTGGAGACAGATCCTACGACAGAAGGGTGCATTGTTTGCATATTGGCATTATTCGATAAAGGGGCATCATCCATGATGATAGCCGTTCCCAGTCCGAGGACATTTTGGTTCGTCACCGTGCGAAGCGTCAATTGCTGAGATTCGCTAAGACTCGGATTGCGCGATAATTCCCCCGGCAACAATCTCATGACATCTGCTAAACTGGTCGCCTGCATGTGATCCATCGCGGTTCGGGTAATCAGAGATGCAGTCGATTGGCCGGACTGGCGATGCTCTGCAGTCACAACGATGCCCTTGATGCGGAAGTTATCTTCCTGCATCATAAAATCCACCTGTGTGTCGCGAGTCAAAGAGATTACCGTATCTACCGGAATCTTACCCAAAAAAGAAACGGTAATCCTGACTTTCCCCTCCGCGACTCCCCCGATATCGTATCGGCCTTGTTCATTTGCAACAGCCGACAGCCCATTTTCAGGGATATTGATAACCGCATACGTCAAAGGTTGCTTATGATCTTTGTCCTGCTCATAGACATAGCCGTAAATACGATACGTTTCGATGTCTCCCGCGCTTGCCCTTTGGGCAATTGCACGGCCTCCGCTCCAAAAAAGGAGGAGAAAAATCGATAGAGGTATAAGAAAACAATTGTTCATTCTTTTACTGATTAATTATCTTGTTTATTGTATCTTTATAAAAAATTCCAACTATGGTTGGTCAACAGTCCTCGCTCAAAGGCGTTGAATTCGATGTCGGTGCAGAGGCAATGCGCCAAGTCGGCGCGAATCTGTTGCTCGTTCATTTCCTGCCCTATAAATACGATTTCGTTGATGCGGTCGCCCCATTGGTTATCCCAACGGCCCATAATGTATTCTTCGTTCGCCTGGAAAGTCGGATTACGGTTACGGTCTTTCAGCGGGAACGAAGCCCACCACACACCGATCCGCTCAACCACAATCGATCCCCCCGCCTGGCTAAGCAGCATCGCTTCGTCTTTACGATTTGCGAGCCAGAAAAACCCTTTACTGCGAATAACGCCGCTGTCCCAATGCTTATCGAGATATTCCTTAAACCGTGCGGGATGAAAAGGCCGGTGTTCGCGAAACACAAACGACCCGATGCCGTATTCGTCCGTTTCGGGGGTATGCTTATTCTCCAATTCTTTTTGCCATCCGGAACTTTGTGCGGATTTCACGAAATCAAACGACCGGGTGTTGAGTATTTCTTTCGGATCGACCCGTCCATGATCCGCCGGAATAATCTTGGCTTCCGGGTTTAATTTGCGAATAATATGGCTTAATTCTTCCACTTGATACGGGGTAATCAAATCGATTTTATTCAAGACGATGACATTGGCGAACTCGATCTGTTCCACCAGCAGGTCGACAATCGAACGATCGCTTGCCGTGCCGGTAGGATCGCGTTGCGCAACCGTATCGGCGGAACCGAAATCTTTATAAAAATTAAAGCCGTCGACCACGGTAACCATCGTGTCAAGACGGGAGATTCGGGTAAGGTCGACGCCCAACTCATCAAAAGCATAACTGAACGATTGAGCGATCGGCATGGGTTCTGCAATGCCGGTACCCTCGATCAACAAGTAATCGAACCGTCCGCCGGCAACCAAACGCGTGACTTCTTTCACCAAATCCTCCCGCAACGTGCAGCAGATGCAACCGTTCGTCAATTGTACCAGTTTTTCTTCGGTGCGCGACAGTGCGGCGCCCTTTTCCACCAATTGCGCATCGATGTTTACTTCGCTCATATCATTGACAATGACAGCGACTTTCATCGCATCCCGGTTGTTGAGGATATGATTCAACACGGTCGTTTTGCCGGACCCTAAGAAACCGCTTAAAACGGTTACCGGTATTTTAGGAATGTTGTTTCGTATGTTCATTTATTTAATTCTTACTTTTTCGATATTTTCCTGAATCTTTAATTTATCGATATCGCGGCCGATAAAGACCATTTTGCAGTAGCGCTCGTCATCCGATTGCCAAACGGCGCCCTTCTCAAACACATAATTATCTTTGATGGCATGCAGAATGCATTTTTCGGCGACGTCCTCAAAACTTAAAATGCCTTTCACCCGGTAAGGCCTGTATTTGGCGAAGATAAGCACCGTTTCGAACCAGAAACGGAATTTTTCCCAATCCATGCTTCCGGGAAAGGCGATCCCTTCGGATCGGATGTCGTGCTTGAAGTTGTTATTCCGTAGAAAAGTCAGGTTGCGGAAGGATGAAACCGATTTTTCGATCTGTTTCCCGGAGTACCGGAAGACATCGAGAATCTCGACACCCGACACATCGGCTTTTACCACAGGATAGACTTCCGATAACGGATTGATGTCTGCTATTTTCGACCGTAATTCGTCGGCATATCCGTCCCTCACTTGATCCGTCTTGTTGAGAAGGACGATATCGGCCATCGCCAACTGTTTTCGCGCCTCCGGCTCCGAATCGATCAACTCTTCGAGGTTCATCGCATCGGCCAGGCATATCACGGAGTCGATGGCGAACTGATCGATGATTTCATAATCGGAGAGGAAAGCATTGATAACGGAAGTCGGGTCGGCAATGCCGGTCGTCTCGATCAACAGATGGTTAAACACATAATCTCCATCCAATAAATGACGGATTACCTGATAAAATTCCGTGTTCAACGAGCAGCAGATACAGCCGTTCGAGAGTTCGAAAATCGTTTCGTCCGTCCCCACAATCAAACTGCCGTCGAGGGGCACTTCACCGACCTCGTTTTCGATGATGGCAAACTTCTTTTCGGGATATTGCCCGATCAGATGGTTGATGAAAGTGGTTTTCCCCGCGCCTAAAAAACCGGTTATAATCGTAACCGGTATTCTGGAATCTTCCATATTCGTTTTTTTAGTTGTTGATGAATCGCAGAAAGGGAAGTCCGCCTTCTTTTTGCCTTTCTCCCTTTTTCTTTGAATTCTTTAAGAGATACAAATGTACAAAAAATATCAAATGCAACAACGTTTCATCTATTTTTTCGTACATTTGTCCGGAAGAAAAAGAATTGAAACAATAAAATGGACAATAAAGGTTTAGTAACAAATCGTTTGACCTTTTCGTATGAGGATTCCCGCCTGTTTACGTTCCCCGACATCACGTGTGATCCGGGAGGACATTGTATCCTTATGGGCCCGTCGGGCTGCGGGAAGACCACGCTCTTGCATCTGATCGCCGGGCTATTAAAACCGCGTTCGGGAGACATCATCATAGACGAAACAAACCTCACCGGATTGTCGAGCGGACAAACGGATGCGTTCCGGGGACGCCATATCGGGATTGTCTTTCAGAAACCGCTTTTCATTCCTTGGCTCACGGCTTATGAAAATGTGCAGATCGCTTGTTACCTGAACAACAAGGAAGCAATCCGACCTGAAATACTGGGGTTGCTGGCGTCCCTGCAATTGGAAGGTAAAGACACTTCCAAACCGGCGCAACTGAGCCAGGGTGAGTTGCAACGATTATCCATCGCCCGAGCGATGGTCAATAAACCGGCGCTGATATTGGCGGACGAACCCACATCGAGCCTCGACGACGTCAATTGTGAGAAGGCGATCGGTATTCTGAAAGAGCAGGCGGCGGCCGTCGGAGCCATGCTTTTGATCGTCACCCACGACAAACGGCTCCTCGATCATTTCTCAAACATCTTATTCTTATAAAACGAATCCTTTCACCGGTATGAATATCGTACAGTTAAACAATAAACATATAAAAGCGAAGTTCTTGTCGTTCTTCTTCAATGTCCTGTTATTTGCGGGAGGAATTACGGTCATTTCGTTTATCTTCCTGGTATCCTCGAATTTGGAGAAGCAAATGAACAAGAATGCGGCGGGGGTCGATTTGGTGGTAGGCGCCAAAGGGAGTCCCTTACAACTCGTGCTTTCGGGATTGTATCACGTCGATAACCCTACCGGGAATATCGATTACTCCGAAGCATTGAAACTTACCGAAAATCCATTGATCAAACGGGCGGTACCGCTTGCTTTGGGCGATAATTTCAAAGGATTCCGCATTATCGGAACGGAACATTCATACGTCGATTTGTACAAAGGGAACCTACAGGAAGGAGATTTATGGAAAGGCAATTTCGAAGCAGCCATCGGACAGAAAGTGGCCGAAAAAGCGGGCTTGAAAATAGGCGACACTTTCGCCGGCGTCCATGGCTTTATCGAACAAGGGGGGCATGCGCACAATGATCATACGTATCGTGTGACCGGCATATTCGAACCTACCGGTACGGTGCTCGATCAATTAATTCTGACAAACATAGAAAGTGTATGGGAGATTCATGCGCATCACCATCATGGCGATGAGCACGACGATGACTCGCACTCGCATGACGGGGAAGAGGCCGGGCATGATCATCATGAACATGAAGCCGAGGCTCTCGAACACGATGGCCACGAGCACGAGCATGAGCACGATGAGGCACACGGCCCAGGAGGAGGTAAAGAAATCACATTGATGTTGCTGCAATATACCAATCCGATGGGAGCGATGACCTTACCCCGTTTAATCAATTCTTCGACCAACATGCAGGCGGCGGCTCCGGCCATGGAGATAAACCGCCTCTATGCATTAATGGGCGTGGGCGTACAGAGCCTCAATGTGATTGCCGCGTTTATTATTATCATCTCGGCTTTCAGCATTTTTATATCCCTCATCAATTCGCTGAAAGAACGCAAATATGAATTGGCCCTTATCCGGGCGATGGGAGGCAGCCGAGGAAAACTGTTCTCTTTGATTCTATTGGAGGGATTGAGCATTGCCGTTGCCGGATATGTATTAGGGTTTCTATTGAGCCGTACGGCCGTATGGATGCTCTCGCGATATACCGAAAGCAATTATCATTACGCCCTTCGCGAATGGGTTACCGCCAATGATGCATACCTGCTGATCGTCTCCCTCGGCATCGGATTGTTATCGGCGTTGATACCGGCCCTAAAAGCCATGCAAACCCCTATTTCAAAAACATTGAGCGAATGAATAAGCGAATCCTATCCATAGTATGCGCGGTCTTTGCCGCGAGCGTAGCCTTGCAGGCGCAACAAGCGGTTCATTGGAAATCGTTGAAAGATGTTACCTGGTCGCGTAAATATGTGGCCAAGATGTCGGGATATTACCAGATGCCCTCTTTCGGCAAAAATATCGAGCGTATGGATAATAAAGAGATCACAATTGAAGGATTTTATATGCCGATAGATGTAGACGGTTCGATATTCGCCTTGTCGGAAACGCCGTCGAACGCCTGCTTTTTCTGCGGAGTCGGAGGGGTGGAGTCGGTCATGGAGATTATGGTGAAGAAAGGGCACAAAAAACTCACTCGAGTTCGCACCGATCGATATATCCAATTGAAAGGAATCTTCAAAATCAATCGCGACGACCCGTTTCACTTAATGTACCTGCTGACGGATGCCGAATTGATAAAAGTGATTGAGTAAAGCCGGATTTATTTTGCCACTTCTTTGGCTTTATACGCCATGGCATAAAAGCGAATTTGCTTGATAACGGCAAGAAGGCCGTTGGCCCGGGTAGGAGAAAGATGTTCGGTCAGTCCGATCTCTTTCATAAAATGCAAATCGGTCGCCAGGATTTCGTCGGGGGTACGGTCATTGAATATCCGCAATACCAAAGCGAGCAAACCTTTCACGATTAAGGCATCGCTTTCGGCCTGAAAGAACAACCGTCCGTCACGGTAATCGGTTTGCAGCCACACACGACTTTGGCACCCCTGAATGATATTATCAGGCGTTTTATATATCTCATCAAGAGGCTTCAGCGAGTTTCCCTGTTCAATAATCATCGCATATTTATCCATCCAGTCATCAAAAAGACGGAACTCATCGATAATTTCTTGTTGTATCTGATCAGTCGTTTTCATTATTATATATAATTCAGAACTTACAGTTCTTTAATCATTTTCAGCATAAATTACTTCCATTACGGTTTGTCCGGCAGCTTTCAATGTCGCACGGTCAATAACGGACAAGTTATCGGCGTGGGTATGCCAATGAGGTGCGAACCCCGTGGGGGAATCTTGCAGATGGATAATATCCACACAGGGAATATGCCTGATTTTGTTTACCGGGACATGATCATCAGTGATATACGAGCCGTTTTTTTGAATAAAATAAGATCCGTATCCCAACTTAGTCGCCGTACTCCAGACCTTCTCCACTACGTTTGAAGCATATTGCACCGAATAGCCTTCCCGAGGAAAGGCCGCCCCTTTCCCTCCTACCATATCGAGAAGGATTCCATAGGCGGCGCGATAATCGGAACGATGAGGATTCTCCGACCAATAACGGGAACCGACGCACCACCAGTCGCCCGACACCGAGGAAGCCTCAAACTCGGGGTGCCCCCAATCTTCCAGATCGAAGAAAAAGAGATCCACCCCCACCGCAGCGGGCTTTTGCTGCAATTGGCGGGCGATTTCGAGCAATACCCCCACGCCGCTGGCACCGTCATCGGCGCCCGCAATAGGTTGCCGTTGCTTTTGAGGATCCGTTTCACGGTCGGCAAAAGGACGCGTGTCCCAATGGGCAAAGAGCATGATCCGTTTCTCTTTCTCCGGCTGAAACGAGCCGATGATATTGCGGATAGAGAACATTTCTCCGTTGTAATGGACGATGTCGGCCGTCTGCTCCGTCACTTCTGCACCGAAAGCTTTCAATGTAACCGACAAGTAATCACCGCAGGCGCTGTGTTCGGGAGTATTCGGCACTCTCGGGCCGAAAGAAACCTGCCGTTCGATAAAAGCATAAGCGCTGTCGGCATCAAAATCAGGAGAGACTTTGGAGTAAGCCTCATAAGCAGAGACTGCCGCAGTCGCCGGCTTTGTCCTGTATGAGTTACAGGACAAGTAAAAGACGATTGCCGCCGCACACACAGCGATAATCCAATAGATGACCGTCCGATGCTTCATCTTATTCATTCTATTTACCGAGGTCTCCGGTTGCCCAACTATTGATGGAACGACACGGCGGTATCGGTTACCGTCAATGATGTTTTAGCGCCCATAATCAACGGGAAATTCAACTTCACATGCCCTGCGGGAAAATCGAAGGCAATCGGAAACGTATATTCGTTCACCGCCATACGGATCGATTCGTTCAAGGTGGCGTACATCGAATTGTCCTCCTCATAATCGGTAAATTGTCCTACAATCAGGCCGCTTATTTTATCGAAAACACCCGCGAGCTTCAATTGATATATCATCCGGTCGACACGATAAGGCGCTTCGCCGACATCCTCGATAAACAAAATACCATTCGAGGGAATCATTGCTATCCGCGAACCCAATAATCCGCAGAACACCGATAAGTTGCCTCCGAAAAGCCTTCCCGAAGCACGTCCCTTCCGGTTGAGAAAGACATTTTTGTTCACCGGAATCTTATACCGAACCGGTTGCCCTGCCAGGATACTTTTGGTATACCGCACGGCAACATCCTCGTCGCCTTCATCGGCAAAATGCTTCGCCATCGGCCCGTGGATCGATTGAATGCCATTCGTCTGCAAGGCGGCATGCAACGCGGTGATATCGCTAAAGCCCACAACCCATTTGGGCGTGAGCTTCACGTGCGTAAAATCCAACTTATCCAATAGATGCACCACGCCGTATCCCCCCCGGGAGCAAAAGACAAGCTTCACCTCAGGATCATCCAACGCTTGTTGCAGGTCATCGAGCCGTTGCTCCACAAATCCGCTGAAACGCCCCGTCTCGCGCAGGGCATTTGCGGCGATAGAGACCGTCAATCCCCACTTACGCAAAACAGCGGCGGCATCATTCACGATGCCCTCCTCTATTTTTCCTGCGGGCGAAAGAATAACCGCTTTATCATTGAACTGAAGTGCCGGCGGACGTTTCATTACAGTATCCCAGTAGATATCCGAAAGTTAGGCATCGATGTTGGCGTACGTCGCATTCTCTTCGATAAACTCACGGCGGGGCGCAACATCTTCGCCCATCAACATGGAGAAAATGACATCGGCATCGGCGGCATTTTCAATGGTCACCTGTTTCAACGTACGGTGTTCGGGATTCATCGTCGTCGTCCAAAGCTGTTCGGCGTTCATTTCTCCCAATCCTTTATAGCGTTGCGTATGGATAGCGTTCTCGTTTCCGTCACCGTATTTATCGATAAACTCACGGCGTTGTTGATCGTTGTAGCAATACTGTTCCACTTTTCCTTTCTTACATAAATAAAGAGGAGGCGTGGCGATATACACGTACCCGTTTTCGATAAGCGGGCGCATATAGCGGAAGAAGAAGGTCAGGATCAACGTGTCGATATGGCTTCCGTCGACGTCGGCATCCGTCATCAGAATAATCTTATGATACCGCAGCTTGTCGATGTTCAGCGCTTTCGAATCCTCATCCGTACCGATGGTCACACCGAGGGCCGTATAGATATTGCGAATTTCATCGCTTTCCAAAACTTTGTGCGGCATGGCCTTTTCGACATTCAAAATCTTACCGCGCAAAGGAAGAATCGCCTGATACATCCGGTCGCGGCCCTGCTTAGCCGTTCCGCCGGCGGAGTCACCCTCGACCAGGAATATCTCGCACTTTTCAGCATCCTTGTCGGAACAATCCGCCAGTTTTCCGGGAAGGCCGGCACCCGACAGAGGCGATTTGCGCTGTATCATTTCGCGAGCCTTACGGGCAGCATGACGTGCCGTTGCGGCCAAGATTACTTTTTCGACAATGATCTTCGCTTCGCGGGGATTCTCTTCCAAATAATTTCCGAGCGCTTCGCCGATAGCCTGATCGACAGCCCCCATCACCTCGCTGTTACCCAGCTTCGTTTTCGTCTGTCCCTCGAATTGAGGTTCGGCAACCTTCACCGACAATACGGCAGTAAGACCTTCGCGGAAATCATCCCCACTGATTTCGAGCTTCACCTTATCGAGCATTTTAGAATCCTCCGCATACTTCTTCAACGTGCGCGAAAGACCTCTGCGGAATCCGGTGAGATGGGTTCCGCCCTCGATGGTGTTGATATTGTTGACATACGAGAATACATTCTCGTTGTAGGTGTCGTTGTAAGTCATGGCGATCTCAATGGGAACGCCCTGTTTTTCGGTAATGATATGAATCGCATCGGGAATGATGGACTCTTTATTCTTATCGATATAACGGACGAACTCTTTCAGCCCCGTTTCGGAATAAAACCGCTCGCCTTTGTAAGTGCCATCGTCTTTCACGACCCTTTTATCGGTCAGATTAAGCGTAATACCGGCATTCAGAAAGGCCAGTTCGCGCAAACGGGTCGCAAGAATGTCATAACGATATTCGATCAAAGGAAAGATCGTATCATCCGGTTTAAAGGTAATAATCGTACCGGTGCCGGTAGTGTCTCCAACCACCTTTATATCGGCATAAGGCTTACCCCGCGAGTACTCCTGCACATAAATCTTTCCGCCGCGATGCACTTCAGCCTTTAAATAAACCGACAAGGCATTCACACACGAAACGCCCACACCGTGGAGCCCTCCGGACACCTTATAGGTGCCTTTATCGAATTTACCACCGGCATGGAGTACCGTCAGCACAACCTCTAAGGCCGATTTTTTCTCCTTTTCGTGATAATCGACGGGAATACCGCGCCCATCATCCTTAACGGTAACGGAGTTATCTTCATTAATAATGACGTCTATATCGGTACAATATCCGGCGAGCGCTTCGTCGATAGAGTTGTCGACCACCTCGTACACAAGATGGTGCAATCCCTTCTCCCCGATATCGCCAATATACATGGCCGGGCGTTTGCGCACCGCTTCGAGTCCTTCGAGGACTTGAATATTTTGAGCCGAATAATCACCGCTGGCTAAATTCTTTTCTTCGTCTGTCATTCTATTTTTCTTTCTATCAGTATCTGTTTTTTTCTCTTCAAACAGTCCGGAAGGGCTGTCAAAAAGTGAACAAATATACAAAAAATAATGGTCTTAACCAATTGTTTTTGATTTTTTAGCAAGGGGATTCGCATTCGTGCAAAACAAGAAAAGCGGATAATACATCCGCCTTATTTCTCCCACACGAAACGCATCCGCTTACCGTTCGTAATCGATCGCCACCCGCTCCGTTTTGACTTTACCGATAAACGCTACCACCTTCAAATGTTCGGGGTGTACGGCGTAGGTATGCAAATCGTCCAACGAATCAAAAAGGGCATCTAAGACAATGTCATAATTCCCGGCAGGCGCATCGGGATGATTCAGCCAGACATGGATGTCGCGAATAACGGGAATAACGGAGGTAAGCGCCTCGATACGCTCTTTAATGATGAGAGCATTCCGCTCTTTGGTATTGCCTTCGGCCTGATCGGCGAGCTTAAATAAAACAAGATGTTTAATCATATCTTTTCTTCTTTAGAGACTGTTTAAATTTCTTTCGCGATTCAAAAAGAATTATTTTTTAGCAGTGTTCTTTCTCGTTTTGGCGATAATAGCGGGCTATTTGAGCCAAATAAGAGGAAGAAGAATACAAAAAAGAAACTTTTTGAAGGCGAAGAATCGTTTCATTAGAGCCTTTCGTAAGAAATTTAAACAGTTTCTTTAACGTATTCGGCGGCTAAAATACAAAAAAAGCCGGACATAATCCGGCATTTCAATATTGTTTTGAATGAATAGAAAAGCTTACAAACTATTGACGTGAGCGGCAAGTTTGGATTTCAAATTATTGGCTTTATTTTGATGAATTACCTTCTTCTTAGCCAGTTTATCCAACATGGAGCACACTTCAGGATACATTTTTTGAGCTTCATCCTTAGACGTGAGGGAGCGCATTTTACGAACCGAGTTCCTGACTGTGCGTGAAACATAGCGGTTTGATAAACGGCGGGTCTTTATTTGTCTAATTCTTTTTTCTGCTGATTTGTGATTGGCCATCTCTTAGTGACTTATATGTATTAATATATTATTTATTGTAGCCCATAGGGGAATCGAACCCCTCTTTCAAGAATGAAAATCTTGCGTCCTAACCGATAGACGAATGGGCCATTCAGGACGCATATTTTCATTGAAAAATATCCTCGTTCCTCAAATTGCGGGTGCAAATATAGAATGTTTTTTTTTAACTTCAAAACATTTCGTCCATTTTTTACGAAAACAGGATGCTACCAAAATGAAAAGAAACAAATGATTTCCTTTTTATTCCAAATAAAATAGGGTATATTTGTAGAAAAAAAATATGACCAACAAAGTAATAGCAACTATTGACGTCACTCATCCTTGCGGGCATAAAATCGTGCGGGACCTGCAAAACAAAAGAGGCGTAAAACTCGAGTACCCGCTTCCTGAAGATATCGAAAATGTACTGACACATGAAGAAATATTTGCAAAAGCAGAAAAGAAACTAAACGATCATTATGGTACCAACTATAAATTAAAATGAACAAATTCCGCATCGTCTATTCACGACAAGCCGACCGCGATATGGACGATTTAACCGATGCTATCCTATATAAATATAAAGCTCCACTTACGGCTTTTCGTTATATTCAAGGATTGAAAGACAGTATTGAGCAACTACATCGGAATGCGGAAGTTTTTCCTTTTTTTAATAACGAAATACTTATCGTTCGTTTTGGAGCAAATATTCGCCGAATCAATTACAAGAAAATGGCAATTATCTATACCGTACATGACAAAATTGTTTATATACACCGCATCCTGCCCGCGAATTTGATCATTACTTCTTAACACCTCCCGAAATTCTGTCCGGCAGATTCCATTAAATACTATCGGGAAATTGGTTAATCCGAATTTTTTGATTATTTTTGCAGCCCGAAATAGAAAACAGATATAAAATAAATATATAATGAAAAGAACGTATCAACCCTCGAACACGAAACGAAAGAACAAACACGGATTTCGTTCCAGAATGGCAACTAAAAACGGCCGGAGAGTGCTTGCCGCTCGTCGTGCCAAAGGTCGCACAAAGCTATCCGTATCGGATGAGTATTAACTAGCGTCCGATAAGACTCCATAAAAGAGGCATGAAATGAATTACGCATCATTCTTGCTTTAAAGTAAGCCGGTAATACCGGCTTTTTGTCGTTCGTACAAACTCTTTTTCGATGAGGATGTATCCGGCAAGCATTTTTTTGTTATTTTTGTAGTCATATAAAAGTCCTTTTTGGAGAAACAGACCCTATTGCATTATCTATGAATAAAAAACAATCTCAACATAGCATTTTCGGCAACAGTATCCTAAAGAATATAGTGATTATCGTTGTCACCGCCATCGTATTAGTGGTGCTGACCCTCCTCTTCCTGAGGGCATACACCCGCCACGGGCAAAACATCATCGTGCCTAAACTCGAAGGACTTCAAGTGGGCGAAGCAAACGTGCTACTCAAGAACAAAGGACTTCATGGCGAAGTGGTCGATTCGATCTATCAAATGGATGCCGTGCCGGGAGCAATCGTCGATCAAACGCCTAAGCCCGACAACAAAGTGAAAGCCGGCCGTGCGATTTATCTAACGGTTTATTCAAAAAATCCTCAGCAAATAGCGATCCCTCAATTAGTCGATTATTCTTCACGACAGGCCATTGCGCTCCTCAATTCCCTGGGTTTTACGAATTTGGAGATCGAGGAAGTGCCGTCGCAATACAGCGGATTGGTTTTGGGCGTCGAATACAGAGGACGGCAATTGACTACGGACGAAAAAATCCCGGCGGGAGCTACGCTAAAGCTCATTGTCGGCAGCGGGATGAGCAGCGATACGATCAGCCGGGAGGACGGAAGCGCCTTGCCGCCCGAGACAACCCCTCAGAATGGCGGAGAAGAGAAAAAGGGGGTAGACGAATCATTTTTTTAAACGATTGGAGTACGATAAGTGAAAGAAGACGATCTTTACGACATACAAGATACCCCGGAAGAGGATGACGACCTGATGGATCACTCCGTCAGCGAGGATGAAAAGTACGAACATTACCGGTTCGTAGCGGATAAAGGACAAAATCTGCTGCGTATCGATAAGTTTTTGTCTGTCCGTATAGAGAACATCTCCCGAAACCGTATACAACAAGCCGCCGATGCCGAATGCATTCTGGTAAACGATATTCCGGTGAAGGCCAGTTACCGCGTTAAACCGGATGACGTCATCTCGATCGTCATGGACCGCCCCCGAAGGGAGTTTGAAATCATCCCCGAGGACATTCCGCTGAATATCGTATACGAAGACGATTCGGTGATGGTCGTCAACAAACCGCCCGGAATGGTGGTACATCCCGGCCACGGCAATTACACCGGCACGCTGCTCAATGCCATTGCCTATTATCTGAATTACGAGCAGGGTATCACGATGGACGACCCGCGACTGGGATTGGTACACCGTATCGACAAAGATACGTCGGGCCTGCTGGTGATTGCGAAAACGGAGCAAGCCAAAAGCAACCTGTCGTTGCAATTTTATCATAAAACCACCCGGCGGCAGTATGTGGCATTGGTATGGGGAGACCTGAAAGAAAACGAAGGGCGCATTGAAGGAAACGTGGGGCGCGACCCGAAAGACCGCATGATGATGCGGGTGTTTCCGGATGGCGATATGGGAAAACCGGCCGTCACACACTACAAGGTGCTGGAACGCTTCGGCTATGTGACGCTCGTGCAATGCCGCCTCGAAACAGGCCGCACGCACCAGATACGCGTGCATATGAAATATATCGGGCATACCCTCTTCAACGATAAGCGCTACGGCGGCGACGAAATATTGCGCGGCATTCGCCACGTACGGTATAAGCAGTTTATATATAATTGTTTTGTGGCCTGCCCGCGCCAATGCCTGCATGCCGAAACGTTGGGCTTTATACATCCGGTGACGGGCGAGGAAATGTTTTTCCAAAGCGAGTTGCCGGCCGACATGCAAGAGGTGATACAAAAATGGCGCATCTACACCAGCGCCCGGGAAATAAAATTAAAGAATCATCCGGAACTAAGAAATGATCCGGATTCGGATCAGTAATCATCGAATATGAAAAAAAACATCGCCATTATTTGGGGAGGGTATTCGTCGGAAAAAGAAGTATCGGAACGAAGCGCTGCCGGTATCTATTCGTTTATCGACAAAGACCGCTATCACGCATATAAAGTGAAGATAGACCGCTCGTCATGGGAGGCGGAACATGAGGGTACGGCCTACCCGGTGGACAAAAACGACTTTAGCTTTACCACCGGGGAAAAGCGAATCGTCTTCGATTTCGCCTACATCACCATCCACGGCACGCCGGGCGAAGACGGCCTGTTGCAGGGATATTTCGACATGCTTCAAATCCCCTATTCCAATTGCGGGGTATTAGCCTCGTCGCTGAGCTTTAACAAGTACGTGTGCAATCACTTTTTGAAAGGCTCCGGCGTACGTATCGCCCCTTCGGTATGTGTACGGTCGGGAGATACGTATGACGGGGAGGAGATTATAAAAATGCTCGGGCTGCCGCTGTTTGTGAAACCCAACCTCGGCGGATCGAGTTTCGCCGTGACGAAAGTGAAGAAAGCCGGCGAACTCGTGCAGGCTGTATCGAAGGCTTTCGGCGAAGCGCCGGAGGTGATTATCGAGAAGTACGTAGCCGGCACGGAGGTGACGTGCGGATGCTTCGAAACGGCGAAAGGCTTCACCGTGCTGCCGCTTACGGAGGTGGTGACGGATAACGAGTTTTTCGACTACGATGCCAAGTACAACGGGCAGGTGCAAGAGATCACTCCCGCCCGCATCGACGAGCGCGTGGCTCGCGAAATAGGGCAAACGACGAGGGATATTTATTTCCGCCTCGGGGCAAAAGGCATTATCCGGGCCGACTATATCGTTTCGGAAGGACAACCGGTATTGCTCGAAGTAAACACGACGCCGGGCATGACGCAAACGAGCTTTATCCCCCAACAGGTGCACGCCGCGGGATTGTCGATGACGGATGTCCTTTCGGATATTATCGAGACGGAATATGATAAAAGACGATGAGTGGTGAATAGAGAATAGAGAATGGTAAGAGGTAGAATGTAAATGATAACGCCTTTTTTATGTAAGAAAAAAAACGATGGAAACAACTGAATACAATATGTTTGACGATCTCCGCCCCTTTCGCGATGCGGAGATTCCGGAAGCCGTCGAAAGTCTTCTCTCGGACGATGCTTTCCGCCGCGCGTTAGAAGGATTTATCCGGCCCATAACATGGGCGCAGTTCACCCACACCCTGCAACAATGCCGCACCATCGAAGATATACAACGTTCTATTGTGCATCCGCTGTTTACCGGATTGATCGATACGACCACCGACGGCTGCCTGGCTGAGGGATGGGAGAAGATCAGCGACCGGCAAAGCCATCTGTTCATATCCAATCACCGCGACATCGTGCTCGACGCGGGCTTATTAAATATCTTATTCTTCCGAAAAGGATTCGACACCACCGAAATCGCTATCGGCGACAACCTCCTTATTTATCCCTGGATCCGGAATGTGGTTCGGATGAATAAGAGTTTTATCGTAAAACGGGGCGTGTCGGTACGGCAGATACTCGACGTGTCGAAACACTTGTCGGAATACGTGTACGATACGGTACAACGCCGCGAACAGTCGGTGTGGATCGCCCAGCGCGAAGGACGGGCGAAAGATTCGAACGACAAAACCCAGCACAGCCTGCTGAAAATGTTCACCCTCTATAACCGTTCGCAGCCCCTCGAGGCGCTGAAAGCGTTGCGCATCGCCCCGCTCGCCATTTCGTATGAATTCGACCCGTGCGACTATCTGAAAGCGAAAGAGTATCAGCTCAAGAGGGACGATGCCTCCTACAAAAAAACGACGGCCGACGACATCGAAAATATGCTGACGGGCATTACCGGCTATAAGGGACGGGTGATGTTCCGCTTCGGGCAACCGATCAATCCGCGGCTCGGACAATTATCCGCGTCCCTCGACCGGGAAGCGGTAGTGACTGCCACGGCCGACCTTATCGACCGAGAAATTTACCGCAACTATTCGTTTTTCCCCTTTAATTATATTGCTTACGACCTGCTGTCGGGAAGCGACCGTTTTGTATCGGAATATACCGCCGAAGACAAAAGGAACTTCGAGGCTTATCTCGATAAACAAGTCGGCAAGATCGATATCGAGCATAAAGACGAGGCTTTCTTACGCGGAAAAATCATTGAAATGTATGGGAATACTGTAAAAAACCGCCTTCTTGCCAATGAAAAACAGAGTGAGGATTCATGAGGAAACGATTTTTATTTTGTATCTCCTTGTTGCTGTTGACAGCGGTCGCGTGTGAGAAAGAAACAGAGCGGATGGAGGACTATGTGGCCGACTTCGCCACGGTCGTCCGGGAAAACGACGCCGTAAAATTCCTTCTCGACAACAACCGCCTGCTGACCCCTTCGCCGCCGAGCGACTACACGGGAAAAGACGGCCAACGGGTCGTAATCAGCTACACGCCTTTGCATGGCGACAGCGTAAAGATAAGGCAGGTAGGAGCGATTTTCACCGACGGCATCCGCCCCGACGGCTATCCCGAGCGTTGGGCGCGCGATCCGGTGAAGATACAAAGCATTTGGGTGGGCGGCGGCTACCTGAATATGATTTTGGAGGTGGAATACCATAGCAAGTCGCATGTCATTGCCTTGTTGCGCGACCCTTCGTCGGAAACCAACGACCTTTATTTCAGTCATTCGCGGGCGGACGACCCCGCGGGATATCCCAAAAAGATGTATGCATCGTTCCGCTTGAGCGAACTGCGCACGGCGGGGCACGAAGAAGAGGCCGTCCCTTTCCGGCTGATTATTTACACCGACGAAGGTCTGCGCACCATGGAGTTTGTGCTGCCGTCGGAATAAGGCGCTAAAATACTTTCACGTAAGGGCCGAAACAAATAGTGAAATTTATTATCTTTGTCGATGCAAGATTTAGAAACTGTTTAAATTTCTTTCGCGATTCAAAAAGAATTATTTTTTAGCAGTGTTCTTTCTCGTTTTGGCGATAATAGCGGGCTATTTGAGCCAAATAAGAGGAAGAAGAATACAAAAAAGAAACTTTTTGAAGGCGAAGAATAATTGAACGAAAGCCTTTCGCAAGAAATTTAAACAGTTTCTAAAACAACAGGGAAGGAATAGCGTATGACAACAACTTTAAGAGAAGCTTTTTTGAAGGAAGCAAGTAAAATTATCGATAATGACGAATTATTGGAGGAAGCGGTTCGTTTGTTACGCAATTTGCGCCGGGATAACGATGCCACGTTGAAACCGTACACCCGGGAAGAACTGTTTCAACGGATAGAACAATCGCTTTCTGATGATGATGCAGGAAAAGTCTATACCCATGAATCGGTAAAACAAGCGATGCAACAACAATATCCCTTCTTATGCAAATAGTATGGAATAAACAGGAAAAACAATAAGCGGTTTTTTTTCATTGCTTTCAATACATTTAATAACCAGAGACGTAAGACACAACCGGAGGCGATGCTACACGCGCCACCCCCGGTAAAAAATCATTTTGGGAACATGTTTATTTTTTGTCTGCGGGCTTTTTATTTTTGTTTTTGCGCCGCTGACGGGCCGTATCGACATAATTATCCATGGCTGTATTCATCTTTGCGATGGTTTCGTCATACGGCGCACTGCCGTTGATAAGTGCCAGGGCATTGATTTGCTCGCAAAGGGCGCGGAAATCGGTCTCCGCTTGTAAACGGGCGGCACGCGCTTCTCCGTTGATGCGTTTCGATTCGCTCGTCGTACGCGTTTGCTGATTACCGACAAAAACATCGTTATGCCCCTTTGTATAATTCACCAAATCTAACAGCCCTACCGACGTTACATGCGGAAGGTATGCCTCACTCAACATATCGCGCAGCAGATTGTCTAAAGCCGCACTTTCATCATCCTGCGGCATATCGGCTATTTCATAGCCCCGTCCATAAAGGCTAAACAAATTCAGCAACTCTTTCGCTGCCGTCTCTTTCGTCTTATCCATCTCGTAATCGGAATATTCCTTTACCAGATTCCACAGTTTCCGGATACCATAATCCCGCCCTTCTTCGGCTTCGAACAAGGCCTCCGGCGTTATCTTGCGCTCTTGCGCCAACACTTCGTCCAGTACTTTCAAGGATGCTTGCAACTTTTCCCTGAACACTTTCAGCAATTCCAGTATTTCTGCCGGTAAAAGCTGTACATACTGAAGCACATCCGTCAGCAACTGAAATACTTGCCAACGGGTAAGATACGATAAACTCACTAATTTAAGCTTCATCTTTCTTTTTTTTATATGAACATTTTTCTGATGTCCCTGCTATTCTTTCATCCGGACCGAAAAACCGCTTAAAGCAGGAACAAAACTTTTTTGCGGAGTTCTTTTTTCCGGTTGTCGATACCTGATACACCTGAAAGAGAATAATCAAGACGTTTTTTACCGTTGAAAAAATTTGGGAAGTGTGGAGTTAACCCTAAAATAGCGCGTCCAAAAATTTGGAAGTGATAAACAAACCTTTAAACAAGGCTTCCCAAATTTTGGAAATACTATTTTAACCCTTAAAAAGGACTTTCCAAAAGTTTTAAGGCCTAAAATGACCTTTAAACAGGATTTCCAAAAAGTTTAATGTATAAAATCGAGCTTAAAACACCTCAAAAAACTTTTTTCATGCAAAAAAACGGATATTCCTTTCCGGATATGCAAGTAATGTAACGATGTAAAAGGTCGCTTTTCGAGGTCTCTTTGCGATTCGAACGGACGGATCTCCCTGCATGAAGGGACGCAGGCGGGGTCATGATAAAAGGCTCCGGTGTTTGAGTGTCTGGTTACGCCTGTTTGCAGTAGCAGGCGCCGTATCGGTACGGCGGATTATCGTTGCACATCATCAACTTCTTTTTTTAATCGTATTTACCCGGCAAAATTAGGAGGAAAAAAGCAAATATCAAAATAAATCACGAAAAATAATTTTTATTCCCGGAGGCGCTTGAAGCAAAGCGCCCCCGGCAGGAAGCGTTATTGTTGTACCAAAGGCGGGATCGGTTCCTCGTCGATGGTAAAATCGATCGGTAAGAGGCATTTCACGTTCACTTTCTCCCCATCGTTTTCCCCCGGATTCCAGCGCGGCATCAGGCTCAGCACGCGTACCGCCTCCTTGTCGAGCAACGGATGGATGCCCTGCACCACTTCGATGTTCGAAATGGTCCCGTCGGCCGCCACGATAAACGAACAAAGAATGCGCCCCTCGATGCCCTGCTGGCGCGCCTCGACGGGATAGCGCATCTGATGCTCGATAAACTGCGTCAGCCCTTTTTGCCCGTAGGTGTATTCGGGCATCTTGTCGACAATCGAAAAGACTTCCGATTGCGCGATATCGACGTCGGTTTTCGCCGTATTGACCGGCGCCGAACGCCTCGCTCTGGCCGCATTCTTATTCAAGCGGAAGTACATGGGCACGTACGATTTCGTGCGCACAATCCGGTCTTTATATTTACCGGGACGCCACGCCGGCATCGCCTTCAGGATGCGTAACGCCTCTTCGTTGAGAAGCGGGTCGGCGTGATGAATCAAGTCGAAGTCGGTTAGGGTGCCATCTTCCTCCACCACAAACGTATACACCACTAATCCCTGGAGATTTTGCGCCACGGCTTCGTCCGGATAGCTGAGGTTGCTGGAGATAAAACGGTGCATCTCGGCCGTTCCGCCCGTAAAAACCGGAGGAATATCCGGATTTTCCACAATTTTTCCGCCTTGAGCCGGCGGCGGCGCAATAAGGCCGGCCGATGAAGGGGCGGAATGAAAGATGAGGGATGCACCCGATGCTGAAAGAGTTCCGGCCATAACACCGGAGAGAAAAAATGCTATAACAATCTTCGCAAAATTCATGTGAATATTCTAATTTTTGACCTTTTAATAGGATTGGAAAGCAAAGATACGAAATTCATCAAAAATCCGAAAGCAATATGCCCTTTCAATTTTGTTTCTAACGACCCCGATTCATCCTGATATTTCATCATCGGGCTTATTCTGAAGACAAATAACCGTTTATAGGCGTTGCGTTAAACCAAGTGCCCTCGATCGCTGGAAACCCGTTCGCAATTTTCATCCAGCGCTCCCTTTATTCTCTTTCAAAAGAAAAAACAGCATTCGTTTAAAAAATCAGGCGAAATATTTCGGGACATATGCAAACTTTTTTAACTTTGCGTATGAATAAAACGGATATGTTCAGAAAGTTATATTTCCTTGGCTGCCTTTTGGCACTGGCGCTCGTATTCGTTCAATGCCAATCCGATAA
This sequence comes from Limibacterium fermenti, assembly GCF_041902845.1. Lineage (GTDB taxonomy): Bacteria > Bacteroidota > Bacteroidia > Bacteroidales > Dysgonomonadaceae > Limibacterium > Limibacterium fermenti. The sequence goes on along the minus strand of NZ_CP159486.1, from coordinate 13,565 downwards.
TAAAGCTTTGCACAAAAAGCTGGCGGACATGGCCGCGAACCTCAATGTGTCGACGCCGACGATGCTCGACGCCAATACGCGTTTCGACAGCGCGTCGGTCACCCGAGACAATATTTTCCGCTACCATTACACGGTGTTGCATACGTCCGACCCGGATTCAACCGTCACGGCAATGCTCCCCGGAATGAAAGACCGCATGAAAGGGATGTTCACCACCCATCCCGACCTGCGCATTTTCACCCAAAACAAAGTCTCCATCGAGTATATCTACAGCGACTCGTTGCAGCACATCATTCAAACAATTACGATTACACCACAAGATTATCAATAAATTAAAACAGTCACTATGAACCGATATTTTTACATCGATCACGAAGGGAAACAGAAAGGTACTTTCTCGCCCGAAGAACTGCGTCTCGAAAACGTACGCAAAGATACTTTAGTCTGGACGCAGGGAATGGAACAATGGGAACGTGCCGAGGCGGTTGCCGAGTTGCGGTTCCTCTTTACCGAAGCGCGCCCTGTCGAAACGCCCGTTTCGGCGCCGCAAACCGCCTATCCGCAAGCATCGGCACCGCAGTATGCCCCCGGATCGGCCGCCCAAATGCAGCCGATGCCCAAGACATGGCTCATCGAATCGATTCTGGTGACGATTCTGCCTTTTATCCTTTGCAGCAACATTATCAGCTTGCTCGGGATTATCGCCATCGTCTATGCCGCGCAAGTCGAATCGTTTTACAACCGCGGCGATTATGCGGCCGCGCTGAACTCTTCGCAATCGGCTGCCAAATGGACCAAAATCACCTTCTGGATTGCCATTGCATGGATCATACTCCTCATCATCGCCATCATCCTTATTATTGTATTCTTCGGTTCGTTGACCGCTTTGCCCGGATTGAGCGACGCTTTGTCGGCATAACCTAAAACAGTCCTATAAAATGATAGAAGAAGATAACGACTACCGCCAAGAGAGCGATCACACGCCCGGAGATGCGTGGAACGATCAGGAAAACCGGGAAACAAACGGGCCCGCGACGCCTCCGCCGCCCCCGCCCGTGAATCCGGCCTACGAACAGACCGGCTTTTATTCACAAGGCGAGGAAGATATTCCGCCTATGAGGCCCAACTCGTGGCTGTGGCAGTCGATTGTGGTAACCATCCTCTGCTCGCGGCTGTTCGGCATCATCGGCATTGTCAACGCAGTACAGGTGAACTCGTTTTACGATCAGGGAAAGTACGCGGATGCCCAACGCATGGCGAAAAGGGCTAAAACATGGGCTATCGTCGGGATTGTATGTGGGATTGTCATCTTTATCGCGGCGATGACTGCTTTTATGATGGGCGATTACAGCGCCACGTTCGAGAGCATCATGCAAGATAATTCGAGCATTTACAACTACTAACCGCTTCCTTGTCGACCATCGGTAAAAAGATCGTGTTAATTGCTGCGGCCTGCCTGTTTTTACTGGCCGCAGCGGTTATTTTTTACCGCTTCGATCCGGCCGAGACGGCGTTGTTTCCCAAATGTTTCTTTCTGTCGGCAACCGGCTATGAGTGCCCCGGTTGCGGTTCGCAGCGGGCCGTTCACGACCTGCTTCACCTGCGCATCCGATCGGCTTTCCGCCACAACGCATTTATGTTGCTGGCGCTGCCGTATATTTTCCTGGGCATTTATCTGGAATACCTGGGGGGGAAGCGGCGTTTTCCCCGCATAGCCCGCACGCTCTATGGCGCCACGGCCGCAATCGTCGTGTTAGTGGTCATCGTGGCCTTCTGGATTCTGCGAAACATCCTCTGACGCTCCGCTTAGTCTTCGGTCGCCAGTCTTCGGTCTCCAGTCTTCAGTCGCCGGTCTGCCGGTCGCCGGTCTTTAGACCTTTGACTTTATTCGCTCATTTGCACATTCGCTCATTCGCTAATCTGCTAATCTGCTAATTAGCTAATTAGCTAATTTTTCCTTCAGAAACCGTCCGGTATACGATGCCTCGCAAGCGGCGATTTCTTCCGGCGTCCCCGTAGCCACCACATATCCGCCCTCTTTTCCTCCTTCGGGACCTATATCGATTACATAATCGGCCGTTTTAATCACCTCCATATTGTGCTCGATAATCAGCACGGTATGCCCCCGGTCGATGAGCGCGTTAAACGCCTTCAGCAGCGTCTTGATATCGTGGAAGTGAAGCCCCGTGGTGGGTTCGTCGAAGATAAACAACGTGGGGTCGGCTTTTTCTTCCCCGAGGTAATACGCCAGCTTCACCCGCTGGTTTTCTCCTCCCGACAAGGTGGAAGACGACTGTCCGAGCTTGATGTATCCGAGTCCCACATCTTGCAGCGGTTGCATCTTTTTGGCGATCTTCTTCTCCGTAGCGCCTTTTTGTGCGCCAAAGAATTCGATGGCTTGGTCGACCGTCATCTCCAGAATATCGTAAATGTTCAGTCCCTGGTATTCCACTTCGAGCACTTCGGGAGAAAAACGTTTGCCGTGGCACGATTCACACACCAGCTTGATGTCGGCCATAAACTGCATTTCCACCGTGATGGTTCCCTCGCCCTTGCACTCTTCACACCGTCCGCCTTCGACATTAAACGAAAAATAGGCCGGCTTGAAACCCATCTGCTTGGCAAGCGGCTGGGCGGCATACAGCTTCCGGATTTCGTCATACACCTTTAAATACGTAACCGGATTGGAGCGCGACGATTTACCGATGGGATTCTGATCGACATACTCCACGTTTTTCACCAGTTTCAGGTCGCCCGCCAACCCGTTGAACTCGGCTTGCTGCAACGAAGATCCCTGATAATGATGCAACAGCCCATTATAAAACACATCGTTCACCAGCGACGATTTGCCCGAGCCGCTCACTCCGGTGACGACCGTCATGACATTGAGCGGGAACTTGACGTTGATATTTTTCAGATTGTTTTGCCGCGCGCCTTTCACCTCTATATAATTGTTCCACTTGCGGCGTACGGCAGGCACCTCGATGCGCTCCTCGCCGGTAAGATACTTCACCGTATAACTGTCGGTATTAGTCATCAGATGCGCCACTTCGCCCTGATAAAGCACTTCTCCGCCGAGCCGCCCCGCCTTGGGGCCGATGTCGATAATATAATCGGCCGCTCGGATGATGTCTTCATCGTGTTCCACCACCACTACCGTATTGCCGAGCTTTTGCAGGTCGCGCAGCACCTTGATGAGCAAATGCGTATCGCGCGAATGCAACCCGATGCTCGGCTCGTCGAGGATATACAGCGAACCGACAAGGCTGCTGCCCAGCGACGAGGCCAGGTTGATGCGTTGGCTTTCGCCCCCCGACAGCGTATTCGACAACCGGTTGAGCGTAAGATATCCCAATCCTACATCGAGCAAAAACTGAAGGCGGTTATGGATCTCGATGAGCAGGCGTTTGGCGATGCCGGCGTCAGTCTCGTCGAGTTGCAGCTCATCAAAAAACGTTTTCAACTCCGACACCGGCAGCATTACCAAATCTCCTATCGACCGGCCGCCTACTTTCACATAAAACGCTTCGGGTTTCAGCCGCGCGCCCTTGCATGCCGGACAAACCGTCTTTCCACGGTACCGGGCCAGCATGACACGGTACTGGATCTTATAAAGATTCTGCTCCAGCATTTGGAAAAAATCGTTAATGCCGTAAATGCCCAGATCGGGGCGCCCGTTCCAAAGGATATCGCGTTCGGTATCGTTCAGGTCGTAATAAGCCCGGTGAATGGGGAAGTCGGCTTTGTAGGCGTTGGCCACAAACTCGCGCCGCCACTCGCTCATCTTCTCTCCCTTCCAACATTGCACGCACTCTTCCTGCACCGACAGGCTCTTGTCGGGGATAACCAGGTTTTCATCGATGCCGATGACTTTTCCGAAACCTTCGCACACGGGGCACGCGCCCACGGGACTATTGAAACTGAACATCAAAGGCGTCGGCTCTTCAAACGTAATGCCGTCGGCTTCAAAGCGGTTGGAAAAGGTAAACGATTCCGTCCCGTCAGGCGTCCAGAAACGGATGACACACTCCCCGTCGCCTTCCAGAAAGGCGGTTTCCACCGAATCGGAAAGGCGGTTGACCGTCGACTTATCCGAAGAGCACGACAAACGGTCGATGACGATAAGCACTTCCTCCTCCGACGGGATGTTCTTCTGCTGCAACAGCTCATCGATACGGTAAAACTGCCCGTCGACATCGACCCGCGTGAAACCTTCTTTCTGCAAAATCTCCAATTGCTCCCGCAGATTCCGTCCGTTCCGCAACTGCACGGCCGACAACACGGCCAAACGCGTCCCTTCGCGGTATTGCAACATCTTCTCCACCACATCGTGCACGTAATGGCGCTTGACTTCGGCGCCCGACACGGGCGAAATGGTCCTGCCGATGCGGGCATACAGCAAGCGCAGATATTCGTATATTTCGGTGGAGGTACCGACCGTCGAACGGGGATTGCGCGTATTCACCTTTTGCTCGATGGCGATGGCCGGCGGGATGCCTTTGATGTAGTCGCACTCGGGCTTGTTCATGCGCCCGAGGAACTGTCGCGCATAGGCCGACAAGCTTTCCACATAGCGCCGCTGGCCTTCGGCATACAGCGTGTCGAAGGCGAGGGACGACTTGCCCGATCCGGAAAGTCCGGTAATCACGGTGAAGGTATTTCGGGGGATGTTTACGTCTATATTTTTGAGATTGTTGACGCGAGCACCCTTTATTTCAATGTATTTGGAATCACTCATAGTTGTTTTATAAGGTGCAAAGATACGAATATTTTTGTGTCGATGAAAGGGATGCGCATGCCCCTTTAGCAACGGAAAGAGTGACGGGCGGCAACGAATACTACTCAGCCCGCAGTTCTTCATTCTTTTGAGGAAGTTAGAAGGGGGGGTAAGGCGAATAATCATCAGATTAATGCTTATTTTTGTATTTCATTTCAACAGCATTATTGTATGAGGAAACTTTCGGCCTATTTTAAAAGTCCCGCCCCGATCGACGACAAGCCTTGGAACATCGTTATCCTGAGCACGCTCATCGTCATGGCCGTGCTCGCGGTTTTCGCCACCACCCTGTTCTTCGTCCTCCTTCCCCGTATTTTCAAATCGTTTTTAGCCGGTAACCTGATCTTATCGCTGAGGGCGGAGGACGTTTTTAAGCAGAACCGGCAAGACGCTTGGACGCAATTGGGTGACGTGAATTTTATATATAAGTCGAGATACGATGCTTCCTCCGTCACGCTTTCCGTCAAATACAAATTCGGGAAACCCGTGAAGAGTTATGCAATAAAAGAAAGCAATAAGGAAGGGCTTGACAGAATTAAGTAGCGGAAAGAGGTTACCTTACAGTCTTTCCGATTATTCGATGAAAAAGGAATTGATCGTTTCCGAAAAAACCATTCACAGATATGAGGCCCTTAGACGGGACGCAGGATAAAATTTGTTCAACAAAGATTGCGCCAAATTGGTCCGCGTACGTTATCTTTGCAACGAACTCTTCAAAACGAATACGAATGAATAGGCAGACTTATTGCCGGATAACCGGTATTTTCTTGTTAAGTATGATCCTTTTCGGCTGCGGATCGTCTAAGCAGTCGCTCACACGTGTTGCGGAAACGACGCCCAAGCACGAATTCCGCGGTGTGTGGGTGCAAACCGTGGGACAGTCGCGCTACCGCCAGATGAACAGCGCCGCCATGAAGCATTACCTCTCCGAAATGGTGCGTCAGTTCGACGAGGCGGGCATCAATGCCGTCATCTTTCAGGTGCGTCCCGAAGCGGATGCTTTTTATAAATCGGACTTGGAGCCTTGGAGCCGCTTCCTGACCGGAGAACAGGGCAAAGCGCCCGACGACCCTTCGTTCGATCCGTTGGCGTTCATCATCGACGAGTGCCATAAACGAGGCATGGAACTGCATGCATGGCTCAACCCGTACCGGGTAAAAACCAACCTGTCGAACGAACTTGCTTCCAATCATATTTATGACCGTTATCCCGAACGTTTCGTTCAGTACGGCAACCAACTGTTCTTCGATCCGGGCTTACCCGAAAACCGGGGATTCATCTGCAACGTGGTGCACGACATCGTTGCTCGTTACGACGTGGACGCTATCCATATGGATGATTATTTCTATCCCTATCCTATTGCAGGCACTCCGTTTCACGACGATCGCAGTTTCAGCCGTTACGCCGCTTCGCAGGGATTCTCGTCCACCCAACGCGGCGATTGGCGACGAAATAACGTCAACTTGCTTATTCAGCAAATCAAATATACCATCGCAGCCGAAAAACCATGGGTGCGCTTCGGAGTCAGCCCTTTCGGCATTTACCGCAACAAGCGAAGCACTCCCGACGGCTCTGGCAGCGAAACCAACGGCTTACAGAATTATGACGACTTATACGCCGACATCAAGCTTTGGGTGGAAAAAGGATGGGTCGATTATAATTTGCCGCAATTGTATTGGGAAATAGGCCATAAGGCGGCAGACTACACCACCCTGCTGCATTGGTGGAATGCGAATAATTTCGAACAACCGCTTTACATCGGGCAGGACTTAAAGCGAAGCGTCGACAAGAACGAGCTGGATGTAAAAATCCGCCAGTCGCGCGAAATGTCGTTCGTGCAGGGCAATTGTTACTGGTACGGCTATCTGATGCTCGACAACTACCGCGAAGTGTATGACCATTTGCGTTCGCAAACGCATCGCGCCAAGTCGCTCATTCCGGCTTATACCCACATGCATAAAGGCCGTCCGGCAAAGGTGAAAAAGCTTGCCGACGTGTTTACGGAAGATATGCACTTCCTCACTTGGGAACATCCTAACCAGCCGCGCAATCCCGAAACGGCCCAACGTTTTGTGGTATATCGGTTTCGGAAAGGCGAACGCGTGGATATCTCCCGAGCCGAAAACATCGTTAAAATCACGCCCGATAATTTCTTTGTCCTTCCTTACGAAAGTGGAAAAAGCTCCTACACGTATGTTGTTACGGCATTGGATGCTTTTCACAACGAAAGCAAACCGGCGACGATCAAAGTGAAGTTATAGTCGCATAAATGAACCGACATATCGACCCAACATTCATGCATATCTTTAGAAAAAGTGTATCTTTGCGGCTTCCAACAGTAAAGCAGATAAAATGATAGCAACAGAACGATTTCCCATGATCGCCAAAACCATGGCCGAATTAGAGGATGTATTAGCGGAAGAATTGATCAACCTGGGAGCGGACGAGGTGCAAATCGGCAAACGAATGGTTTCCTTTTCGGGCGACAAAGCTCTGATGTATAAGGCTAATCTGCATTGCCGGACGGCTTTGCGCATCCTGAAACCCATTCATTCCTTCAAAGCCGATAATCCCGACGATGTATATGAGGCGATAAAGAAAATAGACTGGGAGCACTATTTATCGTTGGACAAAACTTTCGCTATCGATGCCGTTGTTTATTCGCATATTTTCAGCCATTCGAAATTCGTCGCTTATAAAGTGAAAGATGCGATTGCCGACTGGTTTATGGAACGATATCACAAACGTCCTTCCGTGAGCGTAACCAACCCCGATATAGCGCTCAATATCCATATCGCTCACAACCAATGCACGCTTTCGCTCGACAGTTCGGGTGAGTCGCTCCATAAACGCGGTTACCGCATCGGTCAGGGCGAGGCGCCGCTAAGCGAAGTGCTTGCCGCCGGCATGATTCTGAAGTCTGGTTGGAAAGGGGACAGCACGTTTATCGATCCGATGTGCGGCTCGGGCACCCTATTAATCGAAGCCGCAATGATTGCGCTGAATATTCCTCCCGGCATTCACCGCCCTCAATTTGCATTTGAGAAATGGAACGATTTCGACAAAGAGCTTTTCAGCGACATATATAACGACGATTCCGGTTCGCGCGATTTCCACTTTCGCATCATCGGATCCGATATTTCTTCCCAAATGATCGCTATTGCCGGCAAAAACATTGCGAACGCCGGACTTAAAAAATATATCGATCTCGAAACAAAACCCTTTCAAAACTATACCGAGGCACCGAAACCCGCCGGCGTGCTGATGACCAACCCGCCTTACGGCGAACGCATGAAACCGGATGATTTGGAAGGACTTTATTCGATGATCGGCGAACGGCTCAAACATGCCTTCACCGGTTATTCGGCTTACATACTGAGCTACCGCAAAGAGTGTTTCGATCATATCGGGCTGAAGCCATCCAAGCGCTATTTTCTTTTCAACGGGGCATTGGAATGCGAAATGCGCCACTATGAACTATTTGCGGGTAAACGCTACGACCGTTCAAGAAGTGAAGATAAAGCGAAGCCCAGGCCCTATAAGCCTTCTACGCAAAGCGCATCCAATGAAGAAAAGCCCAAGAAGAAAATCAATGCGCGGTATCCCGAAAAGAGAGTGCCGAAACTACGGATAAACCATCGACCTTCAGGTGCTGCTCCGGCTGAAGAGTCATAAAAAAAGAAGATGTGTTGTTTGCAACGTCATCTTCTTTCACTTTCGCCTATATTTTTTAATCAAATTGTTCCGTTAAGAACCGTTTTATTTCCCCCGCTGTTTCGAGCAGGAAATAAAATCATATATTATCGGGCACTTTTATAAGTAGAAGTCGGGAAATAAATCTGGAAACCGACGTTCAGAACAAGTCCATTCGTGCTCCCTTTTCCTAATGTCGTATTATATAACAACAAAGCTTCAACCGCTACATTATCGCTAAGAAAATAAGCATATCCCGGTCCGAAATTTACATTAAAACCGACTTCATTTCCTGTATGACCGGCAAGACCGGCACCTGCTTCCAAGAACCAACGTCCTTGTTTGAGGAGTGTTTCGAATTCATTTTCTCCAAAATAATAGCGTCCGAAAGCATTCAAGCCATAGTTAAAAGTATCATTATTCTCTTGACTGGTATACCCTAAATCGACTTTTCCTCCAAGAGCGATGTTATCTTGAATAAAGTATCCGATACGCGGGGTAATGCCAATGTTAAATTTACTTCCACTACCGATTCCGAAATCGATTTGACCAATACTTCCTCCTACCAAAGTGCTCCCTTTTTGAAGTTGTGCATTCGCTATTCCTAAAGAACATGCGAAAACAATAATAGTGCTTAATAAAATTTTTTTCATTTCTATTGTGGTTTTGTTTAAATAAATCTCTTACTCTTTTATAAGGCTTTTCAGAATCCGCCTCAATTTACATTTATTAAACAACCTGTTTTTAATTTTGTTCACACGAGTTATTACAAATTGAATCCGGTGGCTCTTCCAGTAAACGAAAACTCTTGCGATGATGCACCGTTATACCGTATTGTTGAATCGCTAATCGATGGCTTCGCGTGGGGTAACCTTTATTTTTCTCCCAACCGTAAACGGGATGTTCGGCGGCAAGATTCTTCATATATTCATCGCGATACGTTTTAGCCAAAACCGATGCGGCGGCAATAGACCGATACTTACCGTCGCCTTTTACCACACACGCGTAGGGAATATCTTCAAAAGGACGAAACCGATTCCCATCGACCAGAATATGGGCCGGACGAAGCGACAATGCCGCCAAGGCTTTGTGCATGGCCCGTACCGAAGCCCAAAGGATGTTGAGCCGGTCGATCTCTTCGGGCGAACACGTGGCCACGGCAAATGCCAAAGCCTCCTGTTCAATCATCAAACGTAAAGAGTTCCTTTCTTTTTCCGTTAGTTGTTTCGAGTCATTTAAAGTCTCGCAATGAAAATCTTCCGGTAATAGTACGGCCGCAGCAAAAACCGGTCCCGCCAGACAACCTCGTCCGGCTTCATCGCAGCCGGCTTCCAGACAGCCGGCCCGCATGCAGGAAGCCAGATGAGGAAGTGATTTAGCTACCCGGCTCATAAGGCAATAACCAATCGGTTATCGGCCGGAGGAAAATCCATCTGGAACGATTCGATACCGGCGTTTTCCCCGCCTAAAATATGCTGCAACGTTTCCACCGCTTTCGTCATTTCCGCATCCGTTTTCTCATCGCCGGCGGCATGTAAAACGGCCATTTTCACAAGCAACTCCGTCAATGCGTCCAGAGTCTCTTGAGGAAGCGGGAAGCCGATTTGCTTCAATCGGTTTGCCGCCACGCGACGCGATAGTTTTTCGAACTTCGACTTATATTCTTTTTGAAGGAAAGGCTTGCCCGGAATCGAATCGACAAAGCGCGTATCGATCGATAACCGGTCCTGATGAAGCTCCACAAAACGATAGGCAAACGGATACTGCGAAAGGCTTGCCGTTTCCACATCGTACAGCGTATTTCCAGAGGAAGACGTAAACGAACTGACATCATTCGAGTGAAAATGACCGGTAAAAACGACTTTCAATCCGCGATCGGCTAACTGCTGCGCCGCATCTTGCCATCCGTCCACCAAATAATCTCCGAAAAACACTGCTTGATAAGGCATATGTTCCACCAATCCGTGGTGCATCATCCCCAATACGGTAATGCCTTTTTGTTTCGCTTCGTCCAGTATACGGAAAGCCCATTGTAAGGTTTCGGGATGAATGCGCCCCGAAGTGATCGAAGAAGTGGTATGTTCCCGGTAACGGTTGGTATCGAAACATAGCAACCAGGTATGCTCATTGATTTCCGCCAAATAACTCAGCGAAGCCGGATCCCTTTTCAGCGCAGAAGCGTAACCGAAAGAGGCATATAGTTGGGCGAATTCATCCGGAGTAATGCTTTCGGTAACGGTTGCCGTATTCCCGATATAGGCTTTTGCATCGGGAACGGCGATATCATGATTCCCCGGGATGACAAAGACACGCATGCCTTTTTTCTGAAGAGGGCGGATCTTGCCGATAAAATCCAAATGACTGCGACGCTCGCCGTGGTTGGTGATATCTCCGCAAATAAGCAATATATCCGTTTGCTCCCGCTCGATATCCGTCAACACGTCATCGAAGACGGCATGCAAATCGGCAACATTCCGGCCCGTGGCATTTTGATAGGCCTCGAGTGCAGGACCTCCGATAGACAACGCGGAGGAGAGATAATGGGTATCGGTAATGACCGCCATCTTGAGCGGCGGAGAGGGGCGCCGGACACTATCGTCGCCTTGGCGGGTATTCGCATTTTTGGCTTTGGAAAAGGAAAACGATTGTTCTTTCCGCTTGCCCCATACATATTCGGCCAATTCGGGATAATCGATATACGGATTACGGTTCTGCTGAATTGCGTAAACGGCTTCATTTCGGCGGATTTCTTTTTCACTCACCGGATCTTCCCGATGCCATTTGAGAAGCAGCTCCAACGACCACTGACTGAAACCCGGGTAACGGTTACCCCCGATTTGATCGGATTTCCAATTGGACAGTTTATCTTCATAAGCGGTCGCCATATAAAAATACGTACGGGCCAGATCGCCTTTATACTCATCAATGGGTTCGAATACTCTTTTCGTATAACCGCCGAAGGTATTCTGCCCGACCTTCGAACCGTTGGCCGATACCCACGAAGTGATACCCACCTCACCATACGGCAAGTTGCCCCTCCGGCCGTTGACATAACCGTCCGTAGGATACACGTGAAACAAATCGGAAAACATGGGAGGCGCTTCTTTAAACCAACTCTTAGGGACACTGTGTTCGCGATTATAACAGTCACCTTCGCGGTGATATCGGCCGCAACGGTTCGTATCGAAATCAAAAGAATAAGGCGCTTTTCCGCCTTCCTGCGTCGAATAGATATCCCACACCCTGCCGTCCGGGCGCATATCCGTCCTTTTAAAAGCGCCCCATAAGGCGGAATAAGAAATAACCCGGGGATTTTTTATACTATGAAATAAGGCCGTTTTCAGTATATGCCCTTTCTTTCCCTCGGCCATCTTGTAATAGCCGCCGGGTACCTGTGCATATGCCTGCAACAGGGACATTCCCCACACGAACAAAATGAGGATTGCAATCTTATGGTTTAAACGATTCATTTGCGATGATTTCGAAGGAGATTTTATGTTCCGCACCGGTGATTCTCTCGCTGATGGCGCAAAGAATGGGAGATATCAAGTACGTTTGCGTGACGAGTAAAAGCCGGAATCGGCAATCGAAGCGTCAGGATTGTAAAAGGCGTTCAATCTCTTCGATATCCGAACGGAATCCCCGGTCGACTTCCGCCAGATCTTTCACGGTACTGCATGCATGCAATACGGTAGCATGATTACGGTTGCCGACATGCACGCCAATCTGGGAAAGCGACAATTCGGTGTGTTTTTTAATAAAAAACATCGTGACCTGACGCGCCTGTACGATTTCGCGTTTACGTGATTTTGACTGAATCAGATCTTTCTTTACATTGAAGAAATCCGACACGGTGTCTTGTATCTTCTCTACAGTGATGCGTTTTTTCTCGAATTTAATACTTTGTTCCAATACGCGACGCGCGAGACTCATATCGATATCGCGATTATTAATAATGGAATGCGCCATGAGAGAAACGACAATACCTTCGAGATCGCGTACATTCTCCGTCACGTTTTCGGCGATATACTCTATCACGTTATCGGGAATAGATAGCCCGTCAGCTAATATTTTTTGTTGCAGGATTTTCTTTCGAAGTTCCTTGTCCGGACGGTCGAGTTGCGTCGTTAATCCCCAACGGAAACGGGTCAATAACCGTTCTTCCATTCCCTGCATATCCATCGGAGCGCAATCGGACGTCATCACCAATTGCTTATTATTTTGATGCAAATGATTAAAGATATGGAAGAAAGTATTTTGCGTTTTGCCTAATCCCGACAATTCCTGTATATCATCGATAATGAGGACATCAATGCTTTGGTAAAAATTAATGAAATCATTAATCGTATTAAAGCGGCGGGCATCGGTGAACTGCACTTTAAAAAGATGAGCCGAAATATATAATAATTTCTTATCGGGATAGAGTTGTTTTATCTTCGAACCGATAGCATGGCAAAGGTGCGTTTTACCCACGCCCGAATGCCCGTGTACAAAAAGAGGATTGAAAGCCGTCTTGGCAGGATTTGCAGCGACCGCTTCAGCGGCCGTACGCGCCAACCGGTTGCTCTCACCTTCAAAGAAGTTCGCAAAAGTATACTTGTTATTAATCTGCGAATCGAACTCGGCCGTTTCAACCCGGTCGAAAGGACTGGGAACCTTTGCCGAAATTTTCTTCGGCAACGCATTGTTACCTGCAACATATTTCGATTCGCCACGCAATTCCACCGCGGTATTGCTCTGGGTTTCCACAAGGATCCGATAGTTGAGAATGGTTCCTTCCCCTATTTCACGATAAAGCGTTTGTTGAATAAGATCGAGATATTTATCTTCAAGATATTCATAAAAAAACTGACTGGGAACTTGCACGGTGAGCACATTCTCCTCGTACTTGAGCGGGAGGATAGGTGCAAACCACGTATTGAATGCCGGCTCGGAGATATTGTCCCGAATCACATTCAAACAGTTGTTCCATAAATTTCGGCAATCAGTTTCCATTACTTCTTATCAATTCTTTTAATTCAATTATATTCTTTCTTACTTTCCTTTAGAAGTGCAAAGTTTGGAAAAAAAAACGAGAAAAAAAAATAATACTTTT